>NZ_CM001373.1:474303-1074303 GCF_000236165.1 Fluoribacter dumoffii NY 23
GCTCGGAGGGACTCGAACCCCCGACACCTTGGTTCGAAGCCAAGTACTCTATCCAGCTGAGCTACGAGCGCAATGGGTAATGTGATTTAATGCAATTGTCATACTTCTGGCTGGCATAGTGATGATGACCAGAAGTGGTGGGCCGTATAGGATTCGAACCTATGACACAGAGGTTAAAAGCCTCCTGCTCTACCACCTGAGCTAACGGCCCTTAAGGCAAAAAAATTTAACTGTACTCTAAAACTGGTGGGCCGTATAGGATTCGAACCTATGACACAGAGGTTAAAAGCCTCCTGCTCTACCACCTGAGCTAACGGCCCTTAAGGCAAAAAAATTTAACTGTACTCTAAAACTGGTGGGCCGTATAGGATTCGAACCTATGACACAGAGGTTAAAAGCCTCCTGCTCTACCACCTGAGCTAACGGCCCTAAAGAGGCTGGAATAATACCGGATTAACACAGAATTTCAAGTCTTTTTATAAGCTTTTCTCATATTTTTATTACTTTAATGAGGCATAAATTCAAATTGGGACCAAATTGATAAATCAAAAATAAGAATTATTTATGAGTTGCGATTGAAAATGAATGTTTTTTTCTGTAGCCAGTATGGTCCAGTGATGCCTTTTTAATCGCTCAGTAAGAACAGGGGCTCTATCAGTCGAGGTTACAAGTAATAAAACATCAGCCCCTAAAGCACCGCAACCCTTAATCGCCAGTATTTCCGGGAATTGTTTAAATTCATTTATAAATTTTAAACTATGCTCGGCTACCAGGTTTAATTCAGATAATTTTTGATGGTAATTATTTATACTCTTAATTAACTTTGCAGAATCTACTTGTTCAAATGCTTGTTTGGTTTCATCTACTAAAAAGGATAAATAATCAATTTCATCAGGTAGGCACACTTCTTGTAAATGATGATGAGTAGGGAGCTTCACCCCTGTATGGAGGAGAAAAAAAGACACATCAGAAAAGGGCCAGTCAAAGGATTTTATTTGTTTTTTTTGTTTGTTGATGTAAACACACCCATGTTGCGATTGTGCGATTACATCATATCCGCTCGGTCTCAAACCTTTTCCAGTCCATGAAGACTCATAGTAAGCAGCAAGCATATGGTTTAAATCAGCTGCAGTGTTCTTTAAAAAACAGCTCGCCAAATAGCTTGCCAAAAATTGTGCGCTGGAAGCGCCCAAGCCGCCTCGGCCTGCATAAGGATCAGTCCATGAAACTCCTTGCTCTGGATTTTGTTTCAACCACCAAAGTCCAGCTGGAGATTCAGGATGGATTCCTGACAGTCCTCTCTGGGATGTCAGAGTCAGCTCAAAACAGGGGGTAGTTGTTAGAAGAAGCGCGGAAGCTTCTGCCACAGCAGCATATTCGCCTAATAAAAAGGTCTTGGCGGGGATTAACCATTTCATACAGCAATGGGTGTTTGTCTGATTTTAGCCAACAAGTCGTGCGCATTATTCAGGCTAATTCTTTTATGTAAATCCAGCCATTTTTGCAAGTGTTCTTTAAGCACAGGCATCTCGCTTTCATTGGCTCCTGCGGCCAAGAGCAGGTTATCAATATGTAATTTCATGTGGCCCTGGATTATGCCTTCAGTGCATAACGCTTTGATTGCTCCCAGATTTTGCACAAGACCTACTGCCGCAATTACTTGAGATAATTCATTCGCTGAAGAAATATTCATCATGCGCAAACACATTTTTGCGGTGGGATGCAAGGACGTGACGCCTCCAATGGTCCCTACAATAATTGGTGCAGTAAGTTGCCCTATAAGTGTCCCATCCTGATAGCGCCAACGAGTAATTGCCTTATATTGGCCTTCGCGCGCAGCATAGGCGTGAACTCCTGCCTCAACAGCGCGCCAATCATTTCCGGTAGCAATTAAAACAGGATCGATGCCATTCATTACACCTTTGTTATGAGTGGCTGCACGGTAGGGGTCCATTTCAGCAAAAAGTGAGGCTTCCTGAAGTTTTTGGCCAAGTTCAGGTTCAATGGAATGGATAGTCACTTGCGCGGTTGTGAGCTTTTGATCATTTAAATTAGACAGAATGCACATGGTGACTTCTTCACCAGTTAATTGCTCTATAGGGGTTTTCAGGTATTCGAGAACCTGATTAATGATGTTAGCTCCCATAGCGTCACAACTATTCATGGTTAAATGAATTACTGCCATGTCCTGCTGATCTTCTCTTTTAAGGTGACGTAATTGAAGATCCATGACGCCGCCGCCACGTTTGACCATGTTTTCAGCTACATCTTTATTCGCTTTATTAATAAGGTATGTACGGTTTTCATGAAAAATCTGGGAGAATTTGGCAAAATCTTTAACTTTACTCAATTGGATTTGTCCCAAAATACACTCACCATGAACCCATGTTTTTATCTCGCCAGATTGTCTAATCCATTTGGCGGATTTGGATAAAGCCGCGATGATTGATGTTTCTTCCACAGCCATAGGAATTACATAATCTTGTCCATTAATGTTGAAATTGGTAGCTACGCCTAGGGGAAGCTGAAAATAACCAATAACATTCTCAATCAGTTTGTCAGCCAGATTCAAATCCTTGATACCGCCATTTTTAAGAAAGGCAATATCTTCAGGGGTTATTGCTCCAAGGGCCAGCAGACGTTTGAACCGTTCTTCCCGTGATAATTTGGAAAATCCACGAAAGAGTTCATCAGTATTAGAAGTTAAAGGCATGCTTTCTCCTTGGAGTAGCCGGTATTAACGCAAGTTTTAATGCCTTGTTTGCGTTGTTCAAATTGGCTGTAGTTTTCTTGCATACCTGATTTTACTGTCTTTAAAAAAATGAATGCAATTTTATCATAAAACTGGATAGCAAACTACCCGAAAATCATAGGGGCATACAAATTTGTTTTAGTAGCATAGGTTCTCTTGCCAAACAAAATGATGCTAATTCATCCAGGCGCTCACTTCTCAATTTAAAATCATGACTCAGCATTCACATTATATTGTTTTTTAATTGATTTTTTCTGGTATTTTTTTGTCATGGAGTGTAAATTAAGCCCACTAGTATAGTGTTAAAGGAGAAATTATGGGAAAAGAAGCAAAGGAAAAGAAAGCTTATGAGAATGCCAAAAGGATAAGAGAAACGCTCATAGGACGATTAAATAAGTGTAAGTCTGAGGCAGAGATGAGCAATTATTTAAAAGCTTATGAGGATAATAAAAGAAAACAAACTTCTTCAGTTACCTTAACGAATTTCCATAAGCAAAATATTGATGACTTGGACCTTCAAATTAAAGGATTAATTCAGAATTTAAATGAACGCTTCCGGCCGAAAGATCCCGTCGAAGCCTCTGGAGGTTTGCAAAGCAGTATCCAGGAGAATAAGGAAGTTTTAACCCAAGTCATCCACACAATTGATGATGAAAAAAAAGAGGTGGGAACTCACACCCAGGGGAATAACGAAGATCAAAAAAGCATACACTTGCCACCAAGGAGAGAAGGAGGTAAAAAGCCTCTTCTGAATGAAAGCATGGACAGTTCGACAAAATCTTCTACTGAAGAGTATCTGAACCCTCGACAGGAAGAGAATGAGAGCGCTGACAATCATAGGCGTTCCTCTCCCGGTGAAGATGAAGATGCTTTGCAAGCTATAAGAAAAAGGACGAGCGATCTGATGGAGGTTTTTTTAAAACTACGAACCATCCGTTTTAAACAATTAAAATATGAAGAAAAAGCAAAAAAATATCATTTGCGAGGGGATCATAACAAGGAAGCCCAGTATTCAGAAGCGGCAAGTGCTGCAGGAAGCATTTATAAACAAATAGACGGACTTGCCCAGCAATACATCCTTGATGGGAATTTGGCCTTGTTTCAACTTAACAGCACTAGAATTCTTGATGAAGAGAGCGAACAGGTAAAAACTTTAAAGAAACATCGCGGATGGTGGGAGGAGTTTCTCGATAGTTTTGTAGAACTCATTAATACAGGACTTGCCCGTATTGGCTCTTCAATTCGCATTCATGAATTATCCATGTTTAAACCGGCAGCAGATGGAGGCAAGAAAGTTGCTGAACTAACCCAGGCGATTAGCTCTGTCCCTGCAATATAACTGATTGACTGGTGTCTAAAGAAGAAGCCTGGATTTTGCTTTGTAAACTCCAGGCTTGATGTTAGCCCTACCCGAATAACGTGTTAGTGTGTTAGGATACCTTATTGTTTTGCTCTTCCAGCTCATTCATATTATTCTTGAGGTTATTTTTCAAAAAATGTCTATGGCCCAAAGCAGCGCGCAAATCACTTTTGATAAGGAACTTGCCAGATTTAACTGTACAGGTGCTTGGTCTGTTTTGAAAATTGACGGTTTAGTGAAAAGATTTAATACGGCTGATCTACCAAAAAAACAAAAAGTAATTATCAGTGGGAAAGGGATCAGTCATTTTGATAGTGCAGGGGCCCTGGCTCTGATTAAGTGTCTTGACTTACTTGAAAAACAGCAAAATCAAATAGAACTGATAGATTTTACGGAAGCTCAACAGCAACTGCTGGATTTGATTGAATCTAAAAAGGATACATTAGATTATCAAATTCCCTCTCACCCTAAAGAGAATTTTTTTTATCAACTTGGAAAAGAGTCAGAAAATAAATTTCGTCAAGTGGATGGTCTTCTCATTTTAGTTGGGGATTTAACTACTAAAATTATTGAAGCTTTCGGCAATTGGCGTCGATTCCAATTACCAAGCATTATTTCCAATATTCATACCACTGGCGTCACTGCATTACCTATTCTTGCTTTGCTTTCTTTTTTAATTGGTGTGGTATTGGCCTACCAGATGGGATTACAATTGCAAACCTATGGGGCCAATATTTTCATTGCCTATTTATCAGGTATGGCCGTTTTTCGTGAGTTTGCACCTTTGATTACAGCAATTATTGTTGCAGGAAGAACGAGTTCTGCATTTACTGCTCAAATTGGTAGCATGAAGCTTAACGAAGAAGTGGATGCCTTGTTAACAATGGGGCTTTCACCCACTGAATTACTGGTACTTCCTAAAGTTTTGGGATTATTGATTGCATTTCCTTTATTGATTTTTTGGTCTGATATTTTTAGTATTTTAGGTGCAATGATCATGTCCAAAAATCAACTGGGGATAAGTTTTATTGATTTTTTACAGCGATTAAAGGATTCGGTGGGGCTTTCGCAGTTGAATTTGGGCCTCTATAAAGCACCCGCATTTGCATTGTTAATTGCTCTGGTTGGTTGTTTTCAGGGATTCAGAGTCGAGGCCGGAACGGAAAAAAATATTGGAAGCCAAACTACCAAAAGTGTAGTGCAGGCATTATTTCTGATTATTATTGCGGATGCAATTTATTCAATAATCTATAGCCGGATGCATCTGTAGATGAGTGAACCCATTATTGAAATTAAAGGATTAAAGAATTATCTCGGAGGCCAATGGGTACATTCCGATGTGAATTTGACCGTGGAAAGAGGTGAAATTCTTGCGATTATAGGGGGCTCCGGAAGTGGGAAAACAACGATATTGCGCAGCTTGCTGATGTTAATGAAGCCCACAGCAGGCGACATTAAAATATTTGGCCAGGATATTAGCCATCTTGACGTGCAACAGTCATTCTCGATTCGTAGACGTTGGGGAATGCTTTTCCAACATAGTGCTTTATTTTCATCCATGAACGTGTTAGAAAATGTCATGTTTCCGATGCAGGAATTTACTAATCTCGATTATGAATTCATGTATGAATTGGCGTTACTGAAGATTGCCTTGGTAGGACTGCCTAAAGAAGCTGCAGGTAAGCTTCCTTCAGAGTTAAGCGGTGGAATGCAAAGAAGGGCTGCGGCGGCACGTGCAATTGCCATGGATCCCGAGTTGTTATTTTTGGATGAGCCCACTACAGGGTTGGATCCATTGAGTGCAAGACTTTTTGATGAATTAATTGTTTTTTTAAGAGACTCTTTAAAACTCACAATAGTGATGGTAAGCCATGATATAGAATCCTTGAAAAGGACTACAGATCGCGTCGCTTTTATTGGGGAAGGGAAAATCTTAAGTGTTGAGCCAATTGATGATTTAATGAAAAATAAAAATAAAATAATTGCTGGTTATTTTAGTAAAATGTAATCTAGACATGACTGGAGACAGAATAGTTGGAATCTAAAACCAATTACACCATAGTAGGTGTAGTCGTACTCATATTGCTAGTGGGACTGGTGACCACCATGTTGTGGTTGTCTGTTGGTTTCAATCAAAAGAAATATACTACCTATACTGTTTATATGCATGAGGCAGCTGCAGGGCTGACTCAGGATGCGCCCGTAAAATACAACGGCGTACAGGTGGGTTATGTAAAAGAAATAAGACTCAATCAAAATGATCCAAGACAAGTCGAAATTTTATTGGATATTGAGGAAGGGACGCCGGTTACTACAAGTACCTATGCGACATTAAATTCACAGGGAATTACCGGAGTTACTTACATTGGGTTGAGTGCAAGCACTTCTAATCTAACCCCGCTTGAAAAAATGCCCGATGAACCTTACCCCGTTATTCCTTCAAAACCTTCTGTTTTTAATCAGTTAGATAGTATTTTAAAAAGAGTATCTGAAGATGTCGGTATTGTAACTACCGAAGCCCAGCGTATTTTTAATGAGGAAAATGCAAAGCATATAAAGCATATATTGGCTAATTTCGACAATTTTTCTAAAAATCTCGCTAAAACCAGTAAGGATTTTCCCCACATGCTGGACGAGCTGAGAGTAGGAATAGCCCAGTTTAATACTATGGCAGAAAGTTTAAGCAAGGCCGGTAATAGCGTATCAAAAACCATGGGTTCAGGGAGAAGTACACTGGATAAAATTTCCCAGGAAGCTCTTCCTCCAGCCGTTGTATTACTGCGAAGATTGAATGCAATTTCTGCAAATTTGGAAAAGGTGAGTAGTGAAATGCGTCAGAACCCTGCCGTGGTAATCCGTGGAAGCAAACCACCAAAACCAGGGCCTGGAGAATAAAATGGTAAACAAATTAATTGGGTTTTTTGTGTGTGTAGGCGCAGTACTGGTCAGTGCCTGCTCCCCAGTAAAGATTTCTGTAAAAAATCAATATCAATTGAGTGCCTACAGTAGCAAACAGTTGGCTAAAGACCCTATGCCTATTACCTTACTGGTTACCGCCCCGGAGGCTGCTGCGGGATATCAAACAGAACAAATGCTTTATATTAAAAAACCATATGAACTCGAGCCTTTTGCAAAAAATGCATGGGTAAACCCACCCTCCGACATGCTTTATCCCTTAATGTTACAAAGTTTGCAACGGACCAATCTCTTTGCAGCAGTTACATCTAATGCATATACCCTTGGAGTAGATTATCGAGTGGATACTCAGCTACTCAGGCTGGAACAAAACTTCCTGAAAAAACCAAGCGTGATAGAGTTTTCGGTGAAAATGGTGTTGACTCATGTGAGTGATAATAAGGTTCTCGCTTCCAGAATAGTCAACCTACAGGTTCCATGTCCCAGTGATACCCCATACGGGGGTGTCATCGCAGCCAATAAAGCAACCCAAAAGTTTACTGAGAACCTGGCTCATTTTGTTGTATCTCACATAAAACATTAAATGAAAAATTACGTTGAATTTTGCCGGGTTTCCCACGGGTTTTAGCTGTGATTACACTGCTTAATAGGATGATTGGTTATTGTAGCCAAAAAATAAAAAGAATTGTACAATGTGCCCCCATGAACCCTATATGGGATTTTGCAATTTATTAATAATAAAAAGAACGAAGGAGATTGAGGATGAAAGCCGGATCATTATGTAAGTTAGGTCTGCTTGTAGCGAGTGCTGTTTTAGTTGCTGCTTGTTCCAAGACACCAGGTAGTGCTGGGGGAGTAGGTGTGTCTGATGCCGAAGCCTCTGCTCAAGGTCTGGGTCAATTTACTCATTTTGCTGGACAGGAGCCAGGTGAATCTTACACCACTCAGGCACCTCATAATCAATTATATTTGTTCTCCTACGATGACAGTAATTTGGCTCCAAAATATTTACCATCCGTAAATGCTCAGGCAGAATACTTAAAGACCCATCCAGGTGCCCGTGTATTAGTGGCAGGACATACGGATGAGCGTGGCAGCCGTGAATATAACGTAGCTCTTGGCGAGCGCCGTGCAAATACCGTAGCTGATATTTTACGTATGGCCGGTGTTAACAGACAACAAATCCGTGTTGTAAGTTACGGTAAAGAGCGTCCAATTAATTTAGGACATGATGAAGCATCACACGCACAAAACCGACGTGTTGAATTTACTTATGAGGCAACAAGATGATTAATTGCAAAAAACACATTATCGCTGCTGGCTTTATGTTAGTACTTCCTTTGGCTTGTTGGTCAGAGGCGCCTGTTGTCGATGATAGTGATAATTTTGCAATTAGTGAGGAACAACAGGCGTATGAAGCGCCTGTTGGCTCAAAGTATAGTGACCCACAGATTGAACGTGGACAATTTGAGGTGGCACGAAACGAGAATTACGCTTTAGATACTCCCCAAACGGATGATGAACCCGCGCTTGCCAAGGATGATCAAACCAATGATTTGAATAATAATATTGCGAATAACGCCAAGCTGATTGATAAAATCCAAAATTTACAACAGGAAATCCAGGAACTCCGTGGTCAATTAGAAGTACAAGCGCATGATTTAAAATTACTGCAGCAACAACAAATCGCTTTTTATAAAGATTTGGATTCGCGATTGAGTGGTGGAAGCAGTTCTGGAAAAGTTTCAGCAAGTAAAACTCCATCCAATAAGCCTGCATTGGACTTGTCTGTAGGTTCCAAAGAGTCTTTGCCTAAATCTGCTGTGACTGCATCTAACGTCCAGGCTGGTAAATCAGCCCCGATGCCAGTTTCGTTACCTGCTGCTGCTTCTGCTTCAAGAGCGAACCCGGCTGACGAACAAATCAGCTATTTGGCAGCATATGAATTAGTAAAAAATAAACGATTTGATGATGCCATAAGTGCAATGAATGTTTTTGTGCAAAAATATCCTAAAGGCGGCTATTCTGCTAATGCTCAATATTGGCTTGGCGAACTGTATCTGGCTAAAAAAGATTACCCCAGAGCTATAGAACATTTTAATGTGGTCTTACAACAATTTCCCACCTCAAGTAAATCTGCTGCAAGCATGCTCAAGACGGGTTATGCCTATGCTGAACAAGGTAATAAACAAGAAGCGCAGAAATACCTGCAACAAGTTGTCCGAGCTTATCCAGGTACGCCTACTGCTCAATTGGCCAATTCAAAATTACGTACGATATGATAAATGAATTGTTATACGTAACTCCAATATAGTAAAAGTTAAGCCAGGGGAAAGCACATCAAGACCCGGGCTCTTGCTTATAATTTCCGGGGTTACACACTTACCCCAACTGTAGTTAAAGAATTTATGGATTCCAAGGAGAATAATTATGAATTGGCTAGCCCATGCCCCGGCTAATATAGCTTTGATTAAATATATGGGAAAAAAGGATGAAAATGCGAATAGTCCTGATAACCCTTCGTTATCCTATACCTTAAATAATCTCATCAGCACGGTTAGACTTGAAACATCTAGCTCAAAAAAAGACGTTTGGGAACCCTTGATTATTCCTGGAGGGATAGAAAACTTTGTGCTCTCTGCAGAAGGGCAAAAAAGATTTCTTAATCATTTGGCACGCATAAAAGCCTATTTTGGTTATGAAGGCGGTTTTTTAGTGCAATCCTGCAATAATTTTCCTCACAGCAGTGGAATGGCAAGTTCGGCATCAAGTTTTGCGGCCCTTACCCGTTGTGCAGTGGTTGCTTTGAGTGAATTAACGAACAAGCCATTATTGACTGTTGATGAGCAGGCACAGTTAAGCCGTTTGGGCTCTGGATCATCTTGTCGATCGTTCTATTCTCCCTGGGCTTTATGGGATGAAAGCGGAGTCAAGGCCGTAGATCTGCCTTATCACGAATTAATTTACCAAGGAATTGTGATCAGTAACAAAAAGAAAGATGTGCCTTCCAGTGAAGCACATCAACGGGTAAAAAGCAGTCCTTTTTATGAGACACGTAGTCAAAGAGCCAGAGAAAACCTGAAACTACTTTTAGATGCATTTATGGCTAAAGATTGGACTGCCGCCTTCAATGTATGCTGGCGGGAATTCCAGGATATGCACCGTTTGTTTAGTACTTGTGAACAACCATTTTCCTACATGACCGAAAATTGTGTTGATTTGTTGCACATACTCGAGAGCTTCTGGAACAAAAAGGGTGATGGTCCTATAGTGACCATGGATGCTGGACCAAACATTCATTTATTGTATCGTCACGACCAGGCAGAGTTAGCACGGGAATTTAAATGTGATTATTTAGTAGGCAATTATGATGTCCTTTGATTTTGAAACAACAACCTTTGGCAAATGGATTTTAGCAGGAGAACATGCAGTTGTACGGGGACATCCGGCATTGGTGTTTCCCATTAGAGAAAAAAAATTAACCTTGCGCTATTCTGCTGCGGGCTCTTCTTTAGGTGCTGATTATACGGGGAGCAGTGGTGCCGACATGCAACTTCTGTTCTGGAGTGTTCTGGAGCATGGAATGCAATTATTAGGGCGCTCTTTAAATCAAATTGTGGGTTATTTTCATTTGGATAGTACTATTCCTGTAGGTGCAGGAATGGGAGCTTCTGCTGCTCTTTGTGTAGCGATGAGCCGATGGTTTTGTGCGCAGAATATGATCGACCTGAATCAATGTAATGATTTTGCTAAAGAATTGGAACATTTATTCCATGGCAAGAGCAGCGGGCTAGATGTCGCTGGGGTTGCTACGGAAAAAGGGGTTTATTTCAAGGCTGGAACTATTTCACCTTTACAGCAAAAAATTTCTCCTCAGTTTTATTTGTCTTCATGCAAACAAATTGGGATTACCTCGCATTGTATTCAGCAGGTACAAACCTTATGGACGGATAACCCTGAACTTGCTCAGCAAATTGACCTGCAAATGATTGAGGCAGTTGAAGAAGCGAAACACGCTTTGGAAGAGGGGGGGGCAGAGGCAATAATTATTCTGGCTCGAGCAATAAACAAGGCTGCTCATTGTTTTTATCAATGGAACCTGGTTAGCGAAAGCTTGCAGCAACACATGAATCGTTTGACTGCAGAAGGGGCTCTCGCAGTAAAACCAACAGGATCCGGCGGCGGGGGATTTGTATTAAGTCTTTGGGACAGGCAACCACCCGAGTCTTTGGAATTGTTGCGTGCTTAATAGGATATACTAATCTACGAATTGGTAATATATTTCATTAGCTTTTATCATGCCGAGTTCGTAGCGCGCCTGTTCTTCCAGGGCTTGATCCCCCCGTTTTAACTCGCTAATGTCTGCTTCCAGGGCCCGATTGCGAGCGGCGAGCTTATTATTTTCCTGTTCATGAGCCATTAATTTTTTTTCAAGATTATTCAATTGAATCAAATTTCCATCGCCCAGCCAAAGCTTATGTTGTAAAACAACCAAGGAAACAATCAAAATAATAAACAAAGGGCGCATAGATTTTGCTTGATTAAAAGAATATCCTTAAACCATTGTATTACTATATCGCAATGTGTAGCAATATCTGCTTGCGTATTTTTGTAGTATTTTCCTGCCTGTTAAATCAGCGAGCGGAAACTGAGCTTTAAGTTAAAACCTGGGTGCAGCTCGCTGTGCATGATTCAGGCTGAAGTTACGTCGTTAAAAATGTTTCCTTAAAATATTGAGCTCATCATTTAATTGGTCAATCTTTTCCAATAGATCCAATGCAAGGGCCACTCCGGGTAAATTAATTCCCAAATCCCGATGGAGGCGAAAGGCTGATTCAATTTTCCGTAAGTCCTTTTGAGTTAATTTAAGCTGTTCTGTTTTTGTTGTTGACGTGGAAAATAGCCCGTATTCGACCATTTCTATTAATAATTCTTTGGGGATATGGTATTTTTGACATACCTCCTTGAATGAAATACTCGTTGTTTCTTCAATAAGCACGCCAATTATTGTATTGTCCTGCTTCATGCTCATACTCCCATCTTGTCACGTGGATTAAAAGGCATTACTTGAGCCATTTTTTTATAAAGCTCCTTTGCTTCCTCAGTTTGGGGAGGCGGAGTAATGATTTTTAGAAGTACATATTGATGGCCAGGGGTAGTGCCGGGTAAGCCACGGTTTTTCAACCTTAATTTTTGGCCCCCCTGAGATCCTGGAGGAATTTTCAAATCGATTTTTCCGCCCAGAGTAGGGACTACTATTGTTGTTCCCAGAGCTGCTTCCCATGGGGTAATCGGTAAAGTGAGATAGATATCTCCATCCATTACTTCATATAGAGGACTCTTTTCAACCTCCATTGTTAAATACACATCACCCCTAGGTCCTCCCTGGATGCCTGGCGCTCCTTGCCCTGCCAGACGAATTTGCTGACCAGATCGTATACCTGCCGGGATTTTTACTTTTAAGGTTTGCACTTGCGCATCAAGTCCAATGGGAATTTGAATGTTTTTAACCGTGCCGGCGAAAGCTTCTTCCAGGCTGATACGGATTTTCCCATGGAAATCCTGTCCAGCCATAGGTTGTTGGCGATAACGGGAATGTCCAAACAAGGTTTCGAATAAATCTTCATTGAATGGTGCGCCATAGACATGCTCAGCACCCTCATGATGCCAATGCGATTGCGCCTTTTGCTGATGAAAATCCTTGTTTTTTCGATACGCATCATATTCTGCTCTTTTGGCTGGATCTCTTAATACCTCATAAGCTTCGCCCATTTCTTTAAAGCGTTCTTCAGCATCAGGTTCTTTACTTATATCCGGATGGTATTTTCGAGCCAACTTTCGATAAGCCATCTTGATGTCTTTTTCAGAGGCATCCTCATTAACTCCCATAATTTTGTAGTAGTTTTTGTCCATGTTTTTATACTCTGTTTAAAGATCTTTCGGGTCATCTTGCAAAATTGATGCAAAGAGAATTATCTATATATCGGTTAAATTCCTAATGGGTAAGGCCTTTTTGGGGCACATTTTTACTTTGCTTGTATCTGATGACTTATTTTCTTTGAATTCACATCGCCAGTTTGATAGTGATTTAATTTTATCAGCCATTATTCTTATAAAATAGTATAGCCTCTTGGATATTTATTTGTATATTAATCAGTTAAAGTACATACTATTCATTTTAACTTGTGTGTTTTGCCATGCTCCAGGTCTATCTTGGCCCAGAGCTGCAGCATGAAAGAAATAATTACACCAAGTATGCTGTTTTGATTTGAATCGATATTGGAGACCTTTATGCAAAAGTACTTACTTAATACCCTGGTTGTTTTCTTTCTTTTTTCATTAACGGGTTGTCAGTCTAATCAGGCTACCTCCACGTTATTTGCACCCTTTACTCCCTCCATGGCTCCAAGCGCAAATTTATCACAAACAGTACAAGAAGCTTTAATGCGTAATGACGATCCAGTCATTGCCAACGTACATGTTCAGACCAGACAAGATGTGGTAATTCTTACAGGATATGTTAAGAAAATTCGTCAAAGTGATGTTGCAGAACAAATTGCCCGCCAGGTTCCAGGGGTGCGCGCAGTAGAAAACAATATAATTATCCGCCCCTAGCTTACATGTTCTCCATTTGTACTATATTTATAGAATAGGTTAAGTATGTTCAAATGGAGAATAAAATGGCTGACCTTATTCATAATGCTCTGCCAATGCCAAGACGTAATATTATCTCTATCCGTCCAGATGATCCTGTAAAAAAAAGTATCGATATGATGACGGAATATGATATCGGTGCATTGGTTGTAATGGACAATGAAAACCAGTTGGTAGGTATAGTGAGTGAGCGAGATATAGTTCGCTCCTGCTTACACAAATGCATTGATCTGGAAACAGCAAAAGTTGGTGATGTGGTTAATAAGGACGTAACGATCCTCTACTCCAATGATGTTGTAGAAAAAGCGATGCAGGCTATGACCGCAACAAAAAGAAGACATGTGCTGGTTCGTGATGAAAATGATGACCTTATTGCCATTTTATCAATAGGTGACGTGCTTTATCATCTACTGGAAGACAAGGCAAGAGTTATTGAGCAATTAGAAAATTACATCCATACTTATTAGCAGAACATTTTTTAGAGTGATATAGTATCATTTTTAATGCATCGATATCCTGATATGAAAACAATCTTCCGATTGCTTTTAATTTTTTTAATATGCCATAACTTTGGGTGGGCTACGGAGCTATCTCCCAGATGGTATTCCAAAGGTACAGATAACAGGATCATTATCAATATTGAAATGTTTTTGTCATCTACATGCACCCATTGTCAAAAAGCAGATGCTTTTTTTCATGATCTAGAGTCCAAACATCCTGATTTTCATGTGCAACGTTTTTATATTAATCAGGATAAAAATGCATTGACCCGTTTCTATCAAATATTAAACGAACAACAAATGGATGATTTTGGTGTTCCCTCAATCTATTTCTGTAATTCGCGTTGGGTGGGCTTTTCTTCAGCAGAAACGACGGGTAAAGACTTATTAAATGCCCTGAATTATTGCAAACAGCAGATTGAAAAAAATGGCAAATTAACCCAGGCAACTGAGGAAACATTGAGGCATTTGGCCAATGCAAATCAATTTATTACCGGCTTGGTAGAGAAGCCATCCCGCTTGTATTTTACAACGACTATAGCTTTTATGGACTCCTTTAGTCCTTGTGCATTCTTTTGCCTGGCAGGATTTTTAGCTTTTCTTTTTATTGAAACCCAGAAGAAAAATCAAATTATTGCAGGGTCGCTGTTTATTTTTTCAGTGGCAATAATCCATTACTTTCAACAAGCTTATCCCAATGCATTTTTTGAATTGCTGCCTTGGTTACGTATTCCCGCTGCCTTATCAGGTTTAATAACTCTTTATTTTGTAATTCAATATTTTAAAAACCGTTTTTCTCAGGCTTTATATTTTTCCCTTGCATTTTTCTTAGGTTTGCTTGTCACCATCTATCAGCAAACTTGTGTGATGAACTGGTCAACTGTGTTCCAGCAATGGTTAACTGACCAGCATTTAAACAATGGGCAAGCAAGTATGTATCAATTACTTTATCAGGGAGTGTATATTCTTCCTTTAATCCTGATTTTATTGGTTTATTTTGCTTTGTTAAAAACAAAGCGTTTTGCTGCCTTAAAGCCAAAATTTGCCAATATGGGATTGTTGTTTCTTATTGCGATTGCTGGAAGTTTGATCGCTTATCCATTTGTATTGTCATACCTCGGTCTATCCATGGTAACTTTATTTATACTGATGGTTTGCGGTTACTTTTTAAAATTGACTTGATCTTGTTTTGATGATTTGGGATTATCATCTCTTCTTGGTTTTTAGGTGGTAACATGAGTAAGCTCATTAATATTCCCGTTGTTGTAGAGAGCGGAAAAAAATATAAAACATCTCATGGCATAACAGCAATAAAGGATGGTGTTAAAGCAACAGAAGATGCTTATGAGCGTTTACCTAAGCCTAAATGGCTGCGTGTGGTAAATCATACCACTCCCGAATACCACCACGTAAAAGAGCAAGTACAGAAACACCGCCTGTCTACAGTATGCGAAGAGGCTAAATGTCCTAATATATCCGAGTGTTGGTCTCATGGTACGGCAACAATTATGTTAATGGGGGCAGTTTGCACGCGTGCATGTCGTTTTTGCTCTGTAGATACGGGTAACCCGCATGGGTGGTTAGATGCCCAAGAGCCAGAGAATACAGCAAATACGGTAGCATTGATGAATCTGGACTATGTGGTTTTAACCTCAGTTAACCGGGATGACTTACCTGATGGTGGTGCAAACCATTATGCACGCACAATACGTGCAATTAAACAACGTTCCCCAAAAACTAAAGTGGAAGCACTAACCCCTGATTTTCAAGGTGTAGAAAGGGATGTTGCAATTTTACTAGATAGTGGAGTTGACGTGTTTGCACAAAATGTAGAGACTGTGGAGCGTTTGACCCATCCCGTACGGGATAATCGAGCAGGATATGCGCAGACCCTAAATGTACTCGCATTTGCTAAACGTTACAGACCCGATGTATTGACAAAAACCAGTCTGATGTTGGGTTTGGGTGAAACAGATGAAGAAATTATTCAAACAATGGATGATTTGCGAGCCCATAATGTAGATATTCTTACTTTGGGACAATATTTACAACCCACAAAAAACCATTTACCTATCGCCCGTTATGTGACCCCTGAAACCTTTGCGAAGTTAAGAAGGATTGGGTTGAAGAAAGGTTTTTTTGAAGTAGCTTCCGGGCCTTTGGTCCGTTCCAGTTACCGTGCTGACCGTATTTTTAAACAAGACAATTTGGGATTAGATAATTAACATTCCCTGCCAGGCAATAAACCCGGGAATTCCTTTTCCCGGGAACGTGCAGGTTCTACATAAGAGACAAAGGACCTGAATCAACAGCTCGAGCTCTACCGTGAGTGGGAACGAGGTCATTTAACTGGTTCTGGATGTAGCTCACTACTTTATCGGCTACTGCATCAGCATAGGCAAGTACTTTCTTCTCTTCTTTAGGATGTTTTAATTTGATTTCTGCTAACTTAACAGCTAATTCTTCCGCCCATTCTTTGCATAAATAAAAATCCTTATCCACTATATCAGACAAAGGTGCAATATATTGGCCATGCTCCATTTTAAATGTTCTGTTTATTTTAATTATGACTTCTTTCGCAACTTTGGCGACAATATCCGGGAGAAGCTCTTTTTTATTGTCACTTAATTGCTTTGCCAATTGAACGGTTAACAGGGCTTGAAAGGAGTGGAAATCCATGATTACAGATGCTTGGCTCCTTAATTCATTATTAAGCTGGGTAGTCAGTTGTTGGTTAGACTCTTCCCGGATTCCAGACTCAATAATCAGATCAGCCATTTTCTTTAGCACTTGCTTAATATGTTCAACTGTTTCTGCTGGCTGTTTAAGGACAAGAGTACGAAATGAAGTCATTTCAGAATGGGCATTTTTTACTTCTTTTTCATCAAGAGCAAGTTCCAGGGGCAATTCGTCAGAAATTAATATATTAAATTTCATTAACATTAACTCTGCGCGGAGAGCTCGTGCTTTTTCTATTGCATATTTTTTGAGGGAAGGATTAAATTTTGCTAACTCGGGTGTTTCAAATTCAGTTGCTTTGTTATTGAATTTACCATTCAGCATGGCTTCTAAAACTGCATTTTGGAAATAGCGATAAACCGCCTCTCTGCTGGAATCCATATTTTGGTTACACCAATTCATATAAATTGGATCAAGTAAATCCAACAATTCTCTGATTTGTTTAATGAGCTTTGATTTTAAAGGATAGAGGTGAAGATTTTTTTCATACTGCACCATGACATTGAAAGAAAATACAGACTTTAAAAAAATTGCTCTGCGTGATTTTGCATCTTTACTTGTTTTTTGCTCAAAATAACTTTCATAGGCAACGGTGTCCCCCCATAGACTTGAGCTTGAGGGATCATTTTTGATTAATTCATCCAAAATGATGCGGGAGTAAAGGGGAAGGCTGGTGCTGGATACACTGCGTCTACGACCCACATCTCGATTTGAAGTGGAAGTAGTGCCCTCATAGGCTTTATCTTTTCTATTTTGAAAAAAAGAGCTCTGTTGCCTAAGCATTGCACTTCCCGGTTGAGCAATTTTTTTCCTAATTTCCTCAAGGTGCTCAATGCTTTGGTAGGGACTATTAAAGTTGCGGACATCTTTAATAATAAATTTTCCATCCTCAAAAATAATGTCAGGAAAATCCTTAAACATCTCCGGAGTTATATGCGGTTCCACTCGGGAGTGATCTGTCTTTACACAGTACATCAAGCAAGTGGCTTGATTGGTTTTTTCATCCAATTTCCAAACTAAAGGGTTACCCTGGATTGTAATATTTTTAAAGAATATTTTCATATAATCATGCATAGTGAACAAAAAAAAACATAGTACGAATTATAGAAAGCTCAATCAAGCACTATTTTTTAAAGCTCGGAGAAGGGTACACTATTATGCGCGTAATAATTATTCTTGTAATAAGAAAATTAATCGATCAGCCTAAAATAACGCCCCTTTTTCTCATTGTTTTTTGCAAAATATAAGCGAAAAAATACATGATGATCCCTAGTATCATTGCGGTAATACCCAGGACTAAATAATAATCTTCATAGTAGGGGAGACTGTCTATGGCCGAATGAATTGTGTTGGGAATGGCAACCCAGCCAGCTATTCTCCCTGAAATGGCGTGGGCTAGGGAACTGGCCAGATACCATACTCCCATAGCAAAAGCGATGGAGTTTTTATCACAATACAGGCCGACCATACTAAGGCCAATGGCGCTAACCCATAGTTCCGCAATTGAAATGAGTATATAGGTTAAAGCAATATAATTGCCATTAATTATTCCAGTATCAGTAGTCGATGCAGCAAATGCCATGACCAGAAGGGCTACTCCTGCAAGTGCGGTACCTGCGGCAAATTGATAGGGGATGGTGAAGTGAGGAAAAAATTTGTAAAAACGCGGCAGTTGACTCCCAATAGCCAGGATAAGTAATGGATTGAGTATTTGATAGTGGGCGGGGGAAACAGTCAAACCAAATAAATTATGATCAGAATTATTTTCGGCAAATAAAATTAATGTGCTGTTCATCTGGTTATAAATTACAAAAAACACGACTGCTTCAATGATGAGTAGCAAAGCAATCATTTGTTTTTCTCGCGTGATTCCTTTAAGGGCGAGAGTTTTTTTCAAAAACCAGGCGATCCCTATCCCACAACCTGAGGCTATAATTGTGCTTGCAATATAGACATATGAATAAGCAAATAATGTCAGGGTATAAATAAGTATGATGTAGCCGATTAACCGAAAAATACCTGGTTTGGAAAAAGAGGAGAGATCTTTACCCCAAATAACATTTTCATAAATCGAATAGCGCCTTGCAAAATTTAAAGCAGCAATAGACTTGCCCACAAAAGCCAAAGTTAAAATAGAAAGGGGTCCATAACGGCTTTCAAGAAGTAAGGGTGCTATCAAAGTAGCCAATAATGCTCCCACATTAATAGCGATGTAGTAGTAAGTCATGGCCGATTTCGCTTTCACTGCATCATCGGAATAAATATGCGATACCATACTCGAAGAGGTACCCATTAATAGTGAGTTGGTAGCGGGAATTAATGCATAGGCAGCAATAAAAAAAGTATCTCCCAACGTGTTTACCGTATATCCACTGATCATTATGAGCAAATAGGCCATGGCCAACATGACACTGCCTAGTAGGATTGCCCGCCTGATGCCAACGACCGTATCTGCCATAAAGCCACCGAGCATCGGCATGAGATACCCTGTTGCATGCGCGACCCCAATAAATGCATAGGCTTTTGCTTGGCTGTATCCTAAACCTTGCGACCATACAGGGCGAGTCAAAAATAAAACCATTATCGTATTAAGTGCGTATACGGAAAATTGACTCCAGAAGGTAATATATATGATGTTACTGGCTTGTTTTTGTCTTAGCGCCAATTCAGGTAAATAATTTTTCACTTCTTGAGAAATCATTGTTCTTACCTCATCATCGAAAGATAATTATCAGATTATCACTTTCTGGCAAGAACGACATCTATTATGTGAGTATCATGATAAGGAAAAGTGAATATTTTTCCAAAAAGTCTTTTAAGTCTTTGAATTAAAAATATTTTGGGGAGCATCCTAATGGATAAAGTATTAAGAAACCAAGTGCCTTCAATGCCAAACAGAGCCAGTTCATCAATTGTATTTAGGGTAATGGGTATTTCCAAGCGTTGATGCGCAATAACTTCAAATTGATGATCCTGAAATGCCTGCATCAATTCATTGTTATTAGCAGCCACTGTGGTATTTTTTACAATGGATTTATAATAATGCCCCACAACACTGCTTAAGATGGAATCCCCGGTAATAAATTCAGCAAGGCGCTGTTGGGCTACTGGAAACGAATCATATGTGGTGGTGATCATTGAAAAATGGCCATTCGCCCGGGTCAGCAATTTAGCCTCATGAAATAATACTTTAATGGGAATATATGCATTAATAAAATGAGCCAGAATTAAATCCTGACTATGGGGGGGTAAAAATTTACTTGCTTGTGCCGCACTGCCTTCAATGGTAATTACTGGCAGGGTTTCGCGAGCGCGCTTTAACATCTCAGAAGAAACATCAATCCCGGTAAATTCTGCTTGTGGCATTATTTGCTGTAATTTTTTCAAAAATGCACCATCACCAACCCCCAAATCAAGAACTTTATAATGAGGTTTCATGCCTAAATAAAAGCGCTTCATTTGTTCGATGGCTACTTGGTGGCTTTGGCTAATCGCTCCAAAACGATTGGCCGTTGCATAATTTTCAGCGATGTCGTTGTACATGGCCTTTAAGGACATGCAAAAATTCCGGTTTAATAAGGTTTGGTAAGTATATCCTTAAATTAACGAAATTTGCGACTGTTGACAAAGGAAATATTTTCTTACCCATTTTATTGTCAACTTTTAATGTAGTAGTATATAGTGTTCGCCACATTGGATAATGATGCAAATGCGTTTGATTCGTCAGGAATTATTATGTCTAAGATATTAGTTACTGGTGCCACCGGATTCATTGGAAGAAAATTAGTACCAGCCCTTATTACTGCAGGTCATGAAGTTCGATGTGCCGTATCTCAAAAAGCTGATTGGCTCAATACCGACCAAGTTAAGATAGGTAAAATAGAACCAGAGACTGATTGGAGTGAAGCACTTGAGGGAATCGATGTAATTATTCATCTGGCAGCAAGAGTTCATGTAATGAAGGAAAAAAATGAAGCAGACACCAATGAATATTATAGAGTGAATAGTGAGGCAACAAAAAATTTTGCTGAGCAAGCCGTAAAACATGGGGTTAAACGCTTTATCTTTTTAAGTTCAATTAAAGTAAATGGGGAATTTACAGTACAAGGATTCGCTTTTTCCGAGGAAAATCAAGCTCAGCCCGAGGATCCTTATGGACGCAGCAAGCTGTATGCTGAGCAATATTTACAATCAATAAGTCAAAATTCCTCCATGGAAGTTGTTATTCTTAGACCCCCATTAGTTTATGGACCCGAAGTAAAAGCTAACTTTTTAAAAATGTTACATTTAGTTAAAAAGCAAGTTCCTTTACCCTTCGCCAGTATACAGAACAAGCGTCATTTTATTTTTATTGACAATTTGGTCTCGGCATTGTGTCTGTTGGTTACCCATCCTTCAGCTGTAAATCAAACATATTTGATTGCCGATGATGATGCATTTTCCTTGCCTTCATTAATGCGTCTGATTGCGCAGAAAATGAATATTAAGGTTCGTTTAATTCCTGTGCCTGCGCGGTTAATGGAGAAAGTTTTTCAACTTTTGGGTATGAGAAACTTCAGTAATAGATTACTCTCATCATTAGAAATAAATAACAGGAAGATAAAATCAGAATTAGGCTGGATTCCTCCTTATAGTTCGGATGAAGGATTGAAAAAAACTGTTGAGTGGTATCAAAGTGAATTTAACTCTTAGTTTCCTTTTTTTAACATGTTCAGTCATACTGACTAAAGTATTCTGTATTCTTGCTCAGGATACCCGTCTTATGGATAAACCGAATGATCGCTCAATGCATTCCACACCAACCATCCGAGGCGGTGGGGTTGTATTTATTGGATTGGCTTTGCTGGGGTTACCCCTTCTTTGCTATATGACCGATACGTCAATTTGGGGGCAGTTGGTTTTTATTCTTTGCATTTTCTTTCTTGCATCAGTCAGTTTTCTTGATGATTTATATAACTTGTCTGTCAAACCGAGATTTTTTACCCAAAGTGGTATTGCTTTATTAATTGCTCTTGTAATGCGACCGGAACAATTGGATTTTGGAATCGTTACAATTAATTATGCTTTTCTTATTATTCCTTTTATATTTTTTGCGGTCATTTGGGCTATTAACCATTTTAATTTTATGGACGGTATTGATGGTTTTTGTGCAGCCCAATCCATTTTTTTATTTAGTGCTTATGCACTTCTTTTCGGCATAATGAATGCGCCATTTTATCAAAGCTTTTGTTTTATCCTTATTTTTAGCCTGTTAGGATTTTTATTTTTTAATTTCCCTCCCGCCAAATTGTTCATGGGGGATGTGGGAAGTGCAAGTTTAGGGTTAATTTCTTTTTGTATCGCTTTAATAGCCCAACAAAAATTCCAAATTCCTATTTTTTACTGGTTTATGTTGAACGGTTTATTTCTTTTTGATTCCACCATTACTTTAGTCCGCAGAATGATTAATAAAGAAAACTGGTCCGCACCTCATAGAAAACATGCTTATCAACGCTTGAGAAAATCCGGAACTGGGGTTACCATGATTTTATTGGGACAAATAGTTCTGAATCTGTTCTTTTTGATATTGGTATTATTAATTCAGGAACAAAATATTACCTTTGGAGTTTTATGGATTCAAATCGGTCTTATGTTGGTCATTTATTATTTGATAGAAAAAAAATTTCCAATGTATCCCAAGTCAATGTCAGTTTAATTTTATGAAAAAATAGTTTTTTTCTCACAAAAAGAGAACATTTAACTATTTTCTTAATACTCCGTTAATAATCACAGTGTAAAATTAAATTCGAATAACAAATATAATTAGGTTATAGTCGTTTTTTGGCTATCAAGAATACCATGGAAGCGTTCTGTGGAGGAAAGAGATAGCTGCTTTTGTTAGGGAGATTTTTTATGTTAATTTTAACTCGACGTATTGGTGAAACTTTAATTATTGGTGATGATGTTAATATTACCGTGTTAGGCGTGAAGGGTAACCAAGTCCGTCTCGGCATTAATGCACCCAAAGATGTTTCTGTCCATCGTGAAGAAATTTATTTACGCATTCAACAAGAAAAACAATCAGACGAATCTGAAGAAGCAGTATAAATCGATTTCCTCGCAGCTCATCCAGTTCCGAGCACTTAACAATGCTCGGGACGAACTTCCATTATCTAATCCCGTATTATTTGTAAATTTTTTATAATTTTTCCTGAAGTGAAGTATCTCCAGACGAGAGAAAATGTTTTCTCCCTGACTCATCCTGCAATATTAATTGTCCTGATGCATTAATTCCACAAGCAATTCCGGAAAGCGTATTTGCAGATTGGGTTACACTAATTTTTTTCCCAAATAAATAATCATACTGGTTCCATTCCTCCATAAAACAGTTTAATTCATGGTCAATAAAGCGGGTTAAATAACGTTCTAAATTAACAATCAGTTTTGCTATAAGTAAATTACGATCAAAGTGGTGTTGGGTTATTTCATATAAAGAACACCAGGGTTTATCCGGAAGAGGGGTATTGCGCGTGTCAGTGTTTACGTTTAAACCAATCCCTATAATAATTTGAATGGTGCCATTAGATTCAGCCAATATTTCTATCAAACTGCCGCATAATTTTTTATCATTCCATAAAATGTCATTTGGCCATTTGATTTTTATATTAGACGATATATTAAATTCATTCAGGGTGGTTAAAATGGCCAAACTGGTCACCAAACTTAATCCGGAAAGTTTGGTGAGATCATAGTTGAGGGTCCAGCGGCTCGAGCAATATATATTTTCACCAAAAGGCGAGTGCCAGTGTCTTCCAAATCTACCCCTCCCTTGAGTTTGAATTTCAGCACAGCAAATCTCAACAGAATTTGAGAGCGGTAGCTCTTTAAGATAACGATTCGTTGAATCAATGGTGGTAAATAGATGCAGGTTGAATGGATTCAATCTTTGTGCTAATCCCAGATTCCCAATAATTTTTTCTTTATCCAATAAAACTAAAGGATTAGGAAGTTGGTAACCTTGGTGGCTTATACGCTTTATAGGAATTCCAGACTCAATTAAATGATTAATTTGTTTCCAGATCGCTGAGCGGGTAATCCCAAGAGCTGCCCCCAATTCAGAACCACTATGGCAATTACCATCACCCAGCAATTTTAATAATGCAAGTTGTGAGGGAGTAAAAGACATCGTTATCAAAACCTAAAAAATTAAGCTGGCATTTTGCTGCAAATGAATAAATCCATGTCTGATTTCTCTTATCATGGGATGATGGCATAAAGCGCCGCTGCAGGCTACTTGGGGCATAAATGAGCGCAATTGCCAGGTCATATTATGTAAAGGATCATTCACCAGCAGTTTCGTAGGTATAGAGATTGGGACACTAAAAAGCTTGGTAGGGTAAGAAAGCCCCAAGCCACAGGCTTTAATAAAAGCTTCTTTTTGTGCCCAAACATGGAAAAAAACCGCAGGTTTTAAAGCCGGTGGTACTTTCATAAATTCTTCATACTCTTTTTCGGAAAATAAATTTTCAGCAATACCTGCATAGGGTCGAGCAGAAAATTTTTCAATATCCACACCTAAAGGAAAGCCTTTGCCAACGGCGAGCAAAGCTAAATCACCGGTGTGGCTTATATTAAATTGCAATTTTGCTGCGTTGATGACCTCTGGTTTCCCATGAGCATTATAAGTAAATTCCAGCTGCTCGGGAGGAGTATTCAGGTAATTGGATAATATAATTCTCAAAGTGGCTCTGGCAGTTGAAAAACGACGCTTGTGTTTACTGAAATAGAATCGTTCCGCACGTGCTTGTTCTTCTGAATTTAATAAGTCATAGGCATTTTTTAATTCATGCGCTAAAGAAAATTGCCAAAGATCAATTCGAGCTTCATTTAAGATGCAGTTTTGTGTATTTAAAGGGTTAAATCCGGTAATGATCATATGCTTATTTTGAATCTGGCATCAATTGTCTGTTAAGGTTATCATATACCATGATTTTTAATTCACCAAAGAGTATTCAATGAGCCGACAATTTTTGGATTTTGAGCAACCAATTGAAGAGTTGAATCAAAAAATTGAAGCACTTCGCATGTTAGGACATGATAACGAAGTGAACTTAAGTGATGAAATAGCACGACTGCAAGCTAAGTGCTCCGATTTAACCGCACAAGTTTTTTCAAATTTGGAGCCCTGGCAAATAGCCCAAATGGCAAGGCATCCATTAAGGCCGCAAACTACCGATTACATTGAGCGTATTTTTACTGATTTCCAAGAATTGCATGGAGACAGAAGCTGCTCTTCAGCTCCTGCAATTATTGGTGGTCTGGCACGTCTAAATGGCGAGCCCGTTATGGTTCTTGGCCATCAAAAAGGTAAACGTACCAAAGAAAAAGTTTACCGTAATTTTGGAATGGCCCGACCGGAAGAGTATCGAAAAGCCTTACGATTGATGAATATGGCGGAAAAATTTAAATTACCTGTATTCACTTTTATTGATACCGCGGGTGCATATCCCGGGATTGGTGCTGAAGAACGCAATCAATCTGAAGCAATTGCCCGTAACCTTTTTGTGATGTCACGCCTTAAAACTCCAATTATCTGTGTTGTAACTGGGGAAGCAGGTTCTGGAGGGGCATTGGCAATCGGTGTTGGTGATCGGGTGTTGATGCTGCAATTTGGAATTTATTCAGTAATTTCCCCAGAAGGTTGTGCGTCCATTTTATGGAAGGATGCATCCAAAGCAAGTGAAGCTGCCCGGGCAATGAGAATTACTGCAGATAAGATATTGGAAAATAAACTAATCGACATGGTAGTACCCGAACCATTGGGTGGAGCGCATCGTAACGTCGATGAAATGGCTGCCCGGTTAAAGGATATTCTGGTTAGTGAATTACGCACTTTAAAGAAATTACCTTTAGAACAACTTGTCGAAAACAGATATGGGAAATTCATGGCTATGGGAGCAACCGATTAAACCTTTATTGAGTACTGAGTGGTTTTCTCGCCTAAGTCATTTTAGTAAATTATTTGTGGGGTTTAGTGGTGGGCTTGATTCAACTGTGCTTTTGCATGTTCTTGCTTGCCATCCCGCCTTGTTCGCAAAAATAGTTGCTGTGCATGTGAATCATGGAATTAGTGCCCGTGCATCTCTTTGGCAACAACACTGCCAACAAGTTTGCGACCTGTTAAATATTCCTTTAATTGCCCACTCGGTAGAATTTGAGCGGTCAGCCAACATTGAAGAGGGGGCGCGTATTGCCCGCTATGATTTTTTTTCTTCTTTGATGAAGGAACAAGATTGCTTGCTTTTAGGACACCACATGGATGATCAGGCAGAAACAGTTCTTTTACAACTATTTCGGGGTGCCGGCGTTGATGGGTTAGCTGCCATGTCTGAATTGAGTGCATTCGGCCCAGGGGAAATTGCCCGGCCATTTTTAAGCCACTCTCGTGAGCAATTGGAACACTATGCGGTACAGCATCAAATAAGTTGGATTGAAGATGAAAGCAATCAGGACGTCAATTATTCCCGTAATTACCTGCGCCACCAAATTATCCCTTTGTTGAAAAGAAAATGGACCGGAGTAGCAGGGAATATAGCAAGAACTGCACTTCACTGTCAGCAGGCCAAAAGAAATCTGGATGTATTGGCGGCACAAGATGCGCTAGCACCAGAAAATCCAAATTCCCTGACCCAGAACTCTTTATTAATAACGCCCTTAAAAGAGCTCAATCGTGATCGTATGGCGAATGTGCTCAGGATGTGGTTGAAAAATAATCGGGTGCAATTGCCTTCTACCGTTACTTTTGAACGCTTAATCGATGAAATGATCTTTGCACGCTCGGACGCAATTCCGCAAGTGAGTTGGGGAGATGTAACCGTACGTCGTTACCAGGATCATTTATATTTAGTGAGAAAAAATAAAAATAAGTTACCCCCTAGCCTCGAATGGGGTGCATTTCCTTCCCCTTTAATCATTATTGATGCAGGAATTCATTTACAGGCAAAAAAACATAATCCAGGTTTGCTCATTCCCCCCGGCACAAAAATATATGTCCGTTTCCGGGTAGGGGGTGAAAAAATTGTGTGGCGTGGACAAACAAAACAATTAAAAAAATTATTCCAGGAGTGGGGGATTCCTCCCTGGATAAGAGAGCAAACTCCCTTGATTTACTTTGATGATACTCTTGCAGCGGTTGCAGGTTATGCAATGAGTGATTTATTTTTTTCTCAAGAAGCCAATGATACCTGGGATTTCATTAACTTTGCTTGAAATTTTATATGCTGCGTGCATGAAGTGTTTGGTGGCAACCTCTCCTGTTAACAGGAGAGGGGATTCACTCAGAACTTATTTATCTCTGTGTTGCATCATTGATGAATTTATTATATTCCAAAATTGGATGGAGTATCCCATCGCTCGTTTTGAGCGATTCCAGCATCGCGCTCATAGGCAATATCCATGGCAAGATTTACATTTTTTCTAATCTGCTGTGCATTTTGGGTTAAGCCATTCTGTTTGAATAAGTGAAATTGCAATAACACTTTTATTGACTCAGAGTTTTTTGCTAACTCTTTTTGAGTTTTTGAAACAAGATTAAGCTCTCCTTCTTCATTCATCCATTGTTGGCCTTTTATTTTCATTATTCTTATACCTCTGGTTTTTAAAAAAACGCAATAGTACATGAAGGAACAAAAAATTCAAGATTTATTCAAATTGAAGATAAAAAATATATTTTGTTTTCTCAATTAAAATTTGTTTTATTTTTTACTCTTATTTAAATTAATAGAAACAGATTTTAATTCAATTTATGAAAACTCTTCCAACATTAAATTATTGCTTGTCTTAAACGAAAATCGGAAAAATATACTTACAGATACAGTGCAACTTAAAAGCGTAGATGTGCCTATTTTATAACCGAATATTCTGTCCATGTTATTAAATAAGGAGAAATACTCTCCGACTTATTAGACGCTCGCCTACAGAAGATAAAAAAGAGGAAATCGTTGATCTTATGGACAAATTAGCAATCTTTGCTCTCTTGTTACCAGGGGGGAGGAACTTGATGCAATATATGATTTTATACTGCAGCCAGTTCTTTACCGGTCAGCCCCCTAGGCAAAAACATTTTATTCCTGAGCTGAAAAAACTCCGTGATGCAGAGCTGTCAAAACATAAGAGTGTAAGTATGGGTGTGAAACTGCATGGCAATCAATTAAAAAGAGATTATTCTCTGTCTCGAATAAAACGGATTTCGTTCAGTATAGAAATGTTAGAGTGAATAAACAACCGGAGAAGTTGAAGTGGATTGGAAGTGAGATATCTTCCTCTAGTAGAGGGGAAGATATCCAATCCTTTTATAAAGCAGTACACATTCATCGTTAATTCAGTCTGGAAAACTTGATTATGAAAAACTCAAAATTAATAATCCAGGTTCCAACCACCCTCTAGCACTCGGGTAAATTAACTGCCAGTCCACCCATAGATGTTTCTTTATAGATGCTTTGCATGTCCATCCCGGTTTGCTTCATCGTTTTAATCACTTTATCCAGAGAAATTTGATGTTGGCCATCGCCAATTAGAGCCATCCGTGTTGCATTGACAGCTTTTACTGCACCCATGGCATTACGTTCAATACAGGGAATTTGCACTAATCCCAAAACTGGGTCGCACGTCATACCCAAATGATGTTCCATCGCAATTTCTGCCGCATTTTCTACTTGCGCTACAGTACCGCCAAGAACGGCTGTAAGTCCTGCTGCCGCCATGGAGGAGGCAACACCAACTTCCCCCTGGCATCCTACTTCGGCACCCGAAATAGAGGCGCCTTTTTTATAAAGGATGCCAATAGCCGCAGCAGTAAGAAAATAAGTATATATATCTTCATTACTCATTTTATCATGTGCATGTTGGCAATATTTAAGTACAGCAGGAATTATGCCGGCAGCCCCATTAGTGGGTGCAGTAACAATACGTCCCCCTGCGGCATTTTCTTCATTGACTGCCATCGCATAGAGATTTAACCAGTTCATGATATCGGATTGCTCGAAAATGCTTTTTACGCCTTTTTCATTCATTAATTTTTTATATAAATCAGGAGCGCGTCTTTTTAAATTAAGGCCGCCGGGTAAAATACCGTCATGCTTGCATCCATTAGTAATACATTCATCCATCACTTTGGCAATGGCTAAAATCCCATGATGGATTTCTTCTGTACTGCGCCAGGTTTTTTCATTAATGAGCATTAATTCTGCGATACTAAAGTTATTTTCTTCGCATAACTCCAGAAGTTGGGTTGCTGTTGAAAAAGGAAATGGAGGCGGGTTTGATTCTTCAGCAGTTTTTGAAAAATCTTCTTCAGTAGTAATAAAACCACCACCAATGGAATAATAAACTTGTGCAATTAATAAATTGTCCTGATTATCAAAAGCAGAAAAACGCATTCCATTGGAATGCAGCGGTAAAAGTTCCTTTTGTAAAAAAAGGAAATCGGTCGATTCATTAAAGTTAATCGTTTTCTTGCCTGCCAAATTCAAGGTATGCGAAGAAAGGATTTCGTGCATGCGCGGTACCATGGACTCAGGTGCTACAGTCTCAGGAGCCTTGTTTTCAAGGCCATTTAAAATTGCTTTATCTGTCCCATGACCTTTACCTGTTAAGGCAAGTGAACCATAGAGCTCGGTTTTAACTCGTTGTACCTGATTTATGAGTTGCTTTTCCTCAAGTAAATTTAAAAAAGAGTTTGCAGCGAGCATGGGACCTACGGTATGTGAGCTGGAAGGCCCGATTCCAATAGAAAATAAATCAAATACACTGATGTTCATGTGGGTTAATCTCTAGTTACAATTAGTGCAAAGTGTAGAGGGATCTTATTTATTTGTCTATTTTAATTATAGTGAACATATTGACTTTTTATTCGGCACCCAGCGTCATATTGTTACTCCCTCATTATATACGCTGCATTTAAGCAGATCCCTAATGGAAATAACTTTATAAGATTATTACAATTTATCCTGTTTAAATGCTGGTAATTTCATGTGAATTTAGGCAGAATTAGGTTGCTTTTTAGAATACAATATCTTTCTGAAGCAATAAGAAAGATATGCACAACAGAAAGACTACAAGGGGATTCTTTATGAAGATGAAATTGGTCACTGCAGCCATTATGGGGCTGGCAATGTCTACTGCAATGGCTGCTACTGATGCTACATCGCTTGTTACGGATAAAGATAAATTATCTTACAGTATTGGTGCTGATTTAGGAAAAAACTTCAAAAATCAAGGTATTGATATTAATCCGGAAGCATTAGCTAAAGGGATGCAAGATGGAATGTCTGGTGCCCAATTGATTTTGACTGAACAACAAATGAAAGATGTTCTGAATAAATTCCAGAAAGATTTGATGGCAAAACGTAGTGCTGAATTCAACAAGAAAGCTGAAGAGAATAAAGCAAAAGGCGAAGCGTTCTTATCAAGTAACAAATCAAAATCTGGTGTGGTTGTACTGCCAAGTGGCTTGCAATACAAAGTCATCGAAGCAGGTTCAGGCGCTAAGCCAGGTAAATCTGACACAGTAACTGTAGAATATACAGGTACTTTAATTGATGGAACTGTATTTGATAGCACTGAGAAAGCAGGTAAACCTGCTACTTTCCAGGTATCTCAAGTGATTCCTGGTTGGACTGAAGCTTTACAATTAATGCCTGCTGGTTCTACCTGGGAAATTTATGTGCCTTCAAACCTGGCATATGGTCCCCGTAGCGTAGGTGGTCCTATCGGTCCAAATGAAACTTTGATTTTCAAAATTCATTTGATTTCCGTGAAAAAAGCCTCAGCCTAATCAATGAGAAGGGAAACTCCCTCCTTCATATACCTCACTCCCAGCTGGAGTGAGGTATTCGTTTACGAACCCCGCCTTTGAGAGCTCCGAAAATGAATAAACGTCTATTTATTGTTTTCATTTTAGGGTTTGCTTCTGGTTTGCCCATGGCATTAATCAGTAGTACCTTGCAGGCATGGTTTGCATCCAGCGGAATGTCGATTATTGCTACCGGAACTTTAAGTTTAATTAGCCTGCCCTATGCATATCGTATTTTTTGGGGCCCCATCCTGGATCGCTATTCACTTTTTAGTCTGGGTAAAAGACGTAGTTGGATATTGAGCATGCAATGTCTATTGCTGCTGGGATTTAACCTGATGGCCTGGTTTACTCCTGAGCAATATCCAAAACTCATGGCGTTATTAGCATTAATTTTGGCGTGTTTTTCTGCCACTCAAGATATAGCAATTGATGCCCATAGGGCAGAGTACTTACCAATTAGTGAGCATGCACTGGGAGCTTCATTAGCTGTACTGGGGTACCGTATCGCCTTATTGTTGTCAGGCGGTTTGGCTCTGGTTATGGCACAAAAATTAGGTTGGGCCTTTACCTATCGTTTTATGGGACTCATGATGATTACAGGCATGTTTGCTGTTTTCTTTAGCGAAGAGCCGAGTATCGAAATCAAAGACAAAAGCAATTTTGCTTTATCGTTTATCGCCCCGATTAAGGAATTATTATTTCGCCGAGGAATTGTTCCACTCTTACTGTTTATTTTTTGTTATAAATTAGGGGAGGCATTTACGACGACAACCAGTGGTATTGTCATGCCTTTTTTAATTCAAGGGCTTGGTTTTTCTTTGGAAACCATTGGTTACATCAATAAAATGCTTGGAGTCGGATCCATTTTGCTTGGGGGGGTGTGCGCAGGATTTTTATTGATGCACTATTCGTTGTATCGCTCCTTACTTTTATTTGGTTTACTACAAGCTTTAACCAATATTCTCTTTGTCATTTTAGCAATGGCAGGAAAAAATATTATCTTATTGGCTGTCGCAGTATTTTTTGATAATTTTGCCGCAGGAATGGGATCTACAGCATTGGTTGCTTTATTTATGCGCCTGGTCGACAAACAGTTTACTGGAACTCAATTTTCGATGCTTGTGGCTCTTTCCACCTTGCCTCGCATTCTCTCAGGGCCGGTTGCGGCAATGATTCAAACAGCAATAGGCTGGGTAGGTTTGTATGAGCTGTCAATTTTGTTTGCTTTGGCCTTCATTCCCTTTTTAATGATGATCAAAGAGCAAACGAAAGAACATCAACCAGAAAGTCATGAAATAGAAAAAGAGGGTGAGCTCAATCCTATAAGGCAATAAGCTACATATATTTTTTATTTAATTTGATGACAATTCCACTGACCCCCACCAGAAGTAATCCAATGATAATCAAGGTTATTGGCCAACCCACAGTGTGGGGGAAATGCTGGCTTGAGTAATATAGGATAAAACACAAAGTGGCGATGCTTGCGTTGATGAGTAAAATCCGGCTGCTTTCAATAATCGCCATGAAAACCAGACTACATCCTACTACCAAATAAAGTAATTCATAAGGTTTGTTTCTCACCATATCAAAGAATACTAAAAGCAGTGCTAGTGAAGAAATGAAAAAAAGAAGGCCGGCGATACTTTTATATTTTGAATGGTTTATATACGAGCTGATAGCAAGTAGAGAGCTGCTGAGAATAAACCATTTTAAACGTTCAGGCACTCCCGCCAATTCGAAATCTGCAAGAAAAAATGAGTAAAGAAATATTAAAGTGATGAATGCCAATACAGTCATTCGGGTGGAAATAAAGGCAATTCCAAATTGGATAAAAAGAATAAGGCTGGTTAAGAGTACTCCCCAGGTTGGCATTAGAATTGAAGTATAAAGAGAGAAAAGAGTCAGTAGTCCCCCTGCTTCAAGAAGCGCGGCAACAAGGAATAAAGGAGTAGTAAGTTTATGTTGCTTTCCCTGATGATAAAGACCTAAAAGGAAAATGATAAACCCAAAACCCAAATTTAAAATAATGCGGCTGTTGCCACTGGTATAAGCAAATAGAATCCATGCAAACACAATAGTAGAAATTGCAAGGATTAACGGTTTATCTGATGTAATTGCAAGTCGTTGATGGGCAAAGTAGATGATTGCGATGATTAATATCCATCCTATTGGCAGCATTAAATTATATTCTTGTAATAAAATGATAAGTCCTGTTGGTTCAAGAAAAAGAGCAATCAATAAAAGAGGTGTAGAGGCTTTTTGATAACTGGAGTATTTTAAACATGCAAAGGCCAATAAAAAGGAGGAAAAACCAAATCCAAGCGTTAAAGTAACTCGTTCATAAAGATTAAAGTCTTGCCATTTCATGACAATTAATGCACAAATTCCGGCAAAGATGAGTATCCCTCCTATATAGCTGTATAATTTATTTACCCAGCTCGAATCTTCAAGGGGCGGCACAGCTTCTGTTGGCCTCAAGGCCTGAGAAATTTCCCGAATATCAATTTGATGGTTTTTAGCGAGCTCAATAATTTTTTGTAACGCTTCTTCTTTATTCATGGTTTAACCCAACCGATAAATTGAACATTACTTGCGTTAAAATAACGTCCGGTTCCCAGGTTGGGCAGTTTAATGCAGGTTGAATTTTTTTTGAGACATATTGAATTATTTCTATAATTACTTCCCAGGAACAGATCCGAGAGGAGTCCTGTATTTAAATTATCATTGTCGGTATATAGTGTATAACCGTCAGGGGATTCCAGTGACGTATCCAATTTGAATTGTTTGGTTGCCTGGACTACTTCTTCTTTGAAATTGGCATTATTATTCAAGACTGAAAAATCTAAAGGAAGCTCTCGTACCTTTTGAGTTTTGGCATCAAACAAATAAAGCTTTTTTATTCCCCAATAATTATTTTGATTTTTGGAATATTGTGCTACCAGTCTACCATTTTTAACAAAAAAGTTAACTTGAACGGGAAAGGGTGAGGAGGATGAATCCAAAATGGAGAAGAGGAGATTATAGCGGGGAGGATCTGTTTTAAAAAATGGGAGATTTGCGATCACAAAAACAAGAATGAGTAGGAGAGGTAAGCTTAGTCCAGCTATCAAAGTCAGATGACTTTTAATCCACTTAGATGACATCATTACTCCTTGAGTTATGGAGTTCTATTGTGCCTTTCTATAGTATAGGCGGATTTTATCTTTTAGTTTAAAAACTGGTTTATTTCAGGATGATTTTAATTGAGCGAGTCTGCGTGGAAGAGTTGATGAATTGTAAAGAAAAAAAATAAAAAATGAAATTTGGTACCTAGGGTGGGACTCGAACCCACACGGTGTCACCACCACCGGATTTTGAATCCGGCGCGTCTACCAATTCCGCCACCCAGGCATTTGAGCGGCCATTATAACAAAGAAATAAATTCTCACAATGGGTTTGAGTATATTATTATTTAAAAAATAGCTAATTATAAAAGAGAATTTTATGAGAACTCATCGTTGGATTATTTTTAGTGCTATTTATGCACAATTTACGGTAACAGCTTATGCAACCAATTGTCCCGATCCCCAAACTACTTCCTTAAAATGGGGTGTGCCTCCAGCTCCCTGGACTGTGAATCCTTACTCACCCAATCGACCTCAAGGAGATAAAAATACGCTTTTTGTGCGGGCAAATATATTAGTTGCAGGTTATGGGCAGGGGGTGGTTTGTACTTACAGGAATTCAGGGGGGGAATATTCAATCTGGTGGCAGGTTCCTACTAAAATTCCATCTCGTCTTGATTACAATTGGATTGAGACATTGAATGGATTTGTTTGTAGCCAGGGATTAGAGCAATGCCAATTTCACACCGCTTGAGTTAAGCGAAAACAAGTTGCAGCTCTTAGAAAATTCAATTGGTTAATTAATGTACTAAAATTACTATAAATTTCTCTGGTTTTTAAACAAAAAGGAGTGATGTTCATGGACATGAATGCATTTACTAACCAAAGCCCCAAAATAATCGCGGTAATTGAAGCTATAAAAAATGATCCTGAATTTTTTAATGAGTTAAAGACAGATCCTCAACAAGCTTTAAGCAAAATAGGTGTTGAGCTTAATGAAGAAGAAATGGGTATTGTTCAGAAAATAAGTACTCTACGAGAGCTCGAACTAGAGGCTGAAGGCTTTTATGCGAAAATTAAAGGATTTTTTGGATTTAAAGAAGGTAATTAGATTGAATGCCAATAATTCAAGCGCTTTATAGGAGAGTATTCTTCTTAAGCTGCTTTCATTATTATGGTCTATATTATCTAATGTCATATACGAAAATGGAGTTTCAAATGAAAAATCGTTGGGCTTTTAACCGAGTAAATCAATTTATCGCTATTCTTTTTTTATTGAGTAGTTCAATAGCTGGCGCCTATGCAGCTTGTTGTTCGGGACATGGGGGTGTTGCCTCTTGTAACAAAACCACAGGCTATCAAATGTGTAAGGATGGCACGGCTTCGCCTACGTGTAAATGCAAAAAAGAAAAGAGTACAACAACTACTATCAAAAAAACAACGACAACTACCACTCCCACAACAAGTACTACTACAACCAAATCTAAAAGCAGTGGGTGGGGAGTAAAATCAACTACCACTAAACCCAAAACAACTACAACTACAAAAAGCGTTACGACTCATGATACAAATAAAGGATGCTGTTCAAAGCATGGCGGGGTAGGTCAATGCAATGCCTCTACTGGTTTTCTGACATGTAAAGACGGCACTCAATCACCAAGCTGTACTTGTCATTAATCATTTGTTTAGTAATTAACTCAGATAGCGGAACCAGAAAATTGAATCGGAAAAACGCCGGTTCCGCTACCCCCATCACGACATTGGGTTTATATACGGTCTTCAGTGATATCGATCATCATTTGTAGGGATTTTTTAGCATTATCTATTACCCATTGCTGATCATTTTCCGGTAGTCTATGTCTGCTCCCGGTAAATTCATTGACCATATCTCCGGCGTTAACCTCATTATAAGACATGTTTTTTCCTTGGCGTAATAAATCGACCAGCGCGACAAGGTGAGGGGGATCATTGCGGGACATGGTCGCGCAACCACAGCCTATCCCTTTTTCATTTTCTTTTTTTGGTGCTTCAGCCAAATTGACTACTTCTATATTTAAACCCCTACAATGCTGTTTCAGATTTTCTACCATATGATTTTCAGTTCCCACAGCATAACGTTTCGTTTTCGCCCGGTCATGAACCACATAATCCCAGATGAAGGCCGTAGAACCTGAGTGTTGTGCTACTTTGATTACTGAGTTGCGGCATTCAGGATGGACAATAGTGGTGTATCCCTGGGTATGCCAATACTCACACATTTCTGGTTGATAATGGGTATGGACAGCACACTGGCTGGAAAACAGAATAAGTTGGGAATCATCAAATTGCTTCAGAGTTTTCGAGTCTTGACTGGCAAGTGAATATTGTGCTCCTGCGGTTCCCCCAGGCCAATAAGCAAGGTTTTTTATGCCTAACCAATAAGCTACGTTCTCTCCCATGTGTTGATCCGGGATGAAGAGAATTTTTTTATTTTGTTTTAGTGCCCATTGAAATATTTTTTTAACATTTGAACTGGTACACACAGCCCCGCCTTGGGCACCAGTAAGTGCCTTGACTCGGCCGGAAGTATTCATATAACAAACAGGCAAAATATTTTCAGAGCCATAACGCTCATTTAAATCAAGAAAAGCAGGTTCAACCATGAAATCTTTTGCGAGCATCTCCATGGTGCAACCAGACTTGGGATTGGTAATGTAAACTTGTTGATTCTTATTAGCCAGGATACTGATTGATTCAGCCATAAAATGCACAGCAGACTCAATGATAACGGATTTTTCCGGATGCTCGGCTGCCATCAATGCCAACTGATAGGAGTCACCAATGAGTCCCCCAAATTGTTCAACCAAGCGGACAATGTCACCTCCCATGTAATAATGGGCCAAAAGGAGTAAACGATCTCCAAAATGAGCCTGTGCTTTTTTGAGATAAGGTGTCATCCACGCCAAAACGGTTGTGAGTTTGCGGTCAGGCAATGCCTGGTATTCCTGGGCATAAGGGATAAAATCTTCTTGATACCAGTCGATAGGATAATCGCTTTGGCAAATGCTCATATCATTTCGGATATGCATTAATGTAGTTTCAGGGGTGTAAAGGGTAGAGTTTTTAAACATTGGTTTTGCCTCAAATCATTTTACAGTTAGCTGGTAAAGTAGAAAATCCATCAATGAACTACGATGCAGGCTCCGCCTTACTTTTCCCAGACTACTAGTTCTTATTATTCAGGTGAGCTGTCCATGAGTCCCAGCTTGGCAATACTTTCTTGAGCCCTGGTTTTTTTATTAGGGTAATCTTCACGATAATGACCGCCACGCGATTCTCGTCTTTCCAGAGCAGCTCTTACAATTAATTCAGCGTTGAGAATGATATTCCTCAGCTCAATAAAATCGCGAGTAATGCTATGCCTCCAGTAATACTCTTCAATAATTTTTTTTCTTTTTATTATTAATTGTAGTAGATCTTCGAGTCCTGCTTCAGTCCGGACTATACCAGCATAAGAAGTCATTTCTCCTCTTAAACCCCGCCATTGGGCATTAATTTGGCTGGCACGTCGGGTATTGACTTCACTTGGGGCACTCCAGTTCGGGATATGATCGGTGTACTTCCACGGGGCAGAAATATCTTTCAAAGTACAGCGAGCGGCATTGGAGCCCATGACTAATGCTTCGAGTAAGGAATTACTTGCAAGGCGATTGGCTCCATGCAGGCCGGTAAAGGCAACTTCCCCAATGGCATAGAGACGTTTTAAGTCGGTGCGGCCGTCAATATCCGTAAGGATTCCGCCACACTGGTAATGAGCTGCTGGAACGACAGGAATCATGTCTTGACTCATATCAATACCAATGGATAACAGGGTCGTATAAATTTGAGGGAAACGTTTTTTCAGGAATTCTTTCGATTGATGAGTAATATCTAGATAAACATATCCTGCTTGACTGCGTTCAATCTCACTAAAAATAGCACGTGCAACCACATCCCGGGTGGCTAACTCCATTTGCTCAGGGGCGTAATGTGTCATGAACCGTTCCCCTGTTTCTGCATTTTTAAGTAAAGCTCCCTCACCACGCACCGCCTCTGAAATGAGGAAATTATTCAAAGAATGATGATGCAGGAGGGTAGGGTGAAATTGGTAGAACTCCATATTACCAATCCGTGCCCCCGCACGATAAGCCATCGCCACGCCATCTCCGGTGGCAACCATGGGATTGGTCGTGTAGCGATATGTTTTACCCGCGCCGCCTGTAGCCAGAACAACACAGTTGGCCAAAAAAGTATGAATGCGATTGGCAGCGCAATCTAAAATATATGCGCCTAATACTTCGCCTTGAATATCAGTGCGGTGGGGATGGTAATAAGAAATCAGATTCACAGCGACATGATGCTCAAAAAAATGAATTTGTTTCTGTTGTTGTGCGAGCTGATTCATTATCTGGGTGATGGAGAGCCCCGTCTGGTCGCCGCAATTAAAAATGCGGCGGTGAGAATGTCCGCCTTCTTGTGCTAAATGAAAGTTCCCTTTACTGTCCTTTTTGAAATGAACATTATACTGGCGCAGTTGATTTATTATTTCGGGTCCCTGGCGAATAATGAACTCAACAGCAGGCAAATAGCATAATCCATCACCAGCAATCAGGGTATCGGAAATATGGGATTCCAATGAGTCTTCTGCTGAAAAAACAGCAGCAATCCCACCCTGGGCATATCGGCTGTTGCATTCAATCGCCTCTGCCTTGCTGACCAATGCAATTTTCAAACGGGGTTGCAGACTAATGAGCTGCAAACAATATTGCAATCCTGCCAGTCCTGTACCGATAACAAGGACATCAAACTCAAAGGTTTGTCCTTGTTGCGATAATTGATCACTCATAGAAAGGCCTTTACCAACTGAGTGGCCAGACCGGTATAGTTCTCAGGGGTGAGCTTTAGCAGTTGCTCTTTGGCTTCGTCGGGAATAGACAGTTCCTCAATGAAGTTCTTGAGACTTTTCTCATCAATTCCATGTCCCCGCGTTAGCGATTTTAATTGTTCGTAGGCATTGGGAACATTATATCGGCGCATCATTGTCTGTACAGCTTCGGCCAGTACTTCCCAGTTTGATTTTAAATCTTCTTGCAAGGCACGTTTATTAATTTGTAGTTTATCATTACCTTTAGCCAGGGAGAGGTAAGCGATTAAGCTGTAAGAAAATCCCATACCTATATTACGTAAAACAGTAGAGTCAGATAAATCGCGTTGCAGCCTTGATTGAGTGAGTTTATTGGCAAAATGAATGAACAGGGCATTAGCCATCCCCAGATTTCCTTCTGCATTTTCAAAATCAATTGGATTTACTTTGTGGGGCATAGTTGAAGAGCCAACTTCTTCGGCGACTGTTTTCTGTTTAAAATAACCAAGGGAAATATAGCTCCAAATGTCTTGGGTGTAATCCAGTAAAATGTTATTGATGCGCACCATGATTTGCGAAACTTCTGCCAAACCATCGTGGGGTTCAATTTGAGTAGTATAGGCATTAAAGGATAAACCCAGGGAGGTCACGAAATTAGAGCAGTGTTTACGCCAGTCTACCTCTGGATAGGCCACAACATGAGCATTGTAGTTCCCTACTGCGCCATTGAATTTCCCAGGGATCAATACTTCACATAATTGTTGTTGCGGTCTTTTGAGACGGGCAACAAAGTTGACTAATTCTTTTCCCATCGTTGTGGGGGTGGCCGGTTGGCCATGGGTTCTGGATAACATGGAAACATCGGCGTGCTGTTTGCCAAGCAGGGTGATACCGCCCATGATTTCTGCGAGGGTAGGTTGAATTACCTGGGCAATTGCCTGCTTTACCATCAAAGCATAAGCCAGATTGTTGATGTCTTCTGAAGTACATGCAAAGTGAATAAATGCAGTAATGGCTTTCAGACTGCTGTTTTGCTGGAATTTATCCTTCAAATAGTATTCTATTGCTTTAACATCGTGATTGGTTTGTTTTTCAAATTCTTTAATTTTAATTGCTTCAGCTTCATCAAAATTGGCAATAAGTTCACTGAGGAAATCTTTCGCTTTTTGATCGAGCGGAGGGACCTCGGAAATCGCAGTATTGGCAGCCAAAGACTCAAGCCAGCGAATTTCTACCATCAGTCGGTAATAAATTAAGGCAAATTCACTAAAATATGGACTCAAAGCCCGTGTTTTGTTGAAGTAACGTCCGTCGATTGGAGAAATCGCATTCAAAGCTGTAAGAGTCATAAGTAGCTAGCCCTAATGATAAAGCACATATAATATTAGATGCGCGGCAAGATGTGAATTAAAGTAGGTAATTTTATCTGAAAATTGATATTTTTTTAATACGCTTGTGTATAATGATCACATTTTTGAATGAAGATACTGTATTTTTATGAAAACCATCATTGAATCCTATCAAGAAGGTCTGTTCCAAAAAAAATATTGGTTACAAAATATTATTTCAGGAATCATTGTAGGAGTTGTCGCTTTGCCTTTGGCAATGGCATTTGCTATTGCTTCTGGAGTCAGGCCAGAACAAGGGATTTATACCGCAATTATCGCGGGGATCATCGTTTCAGTTATGGGCGGAAGCCGATTGCAAATTGCAGGTCCTACGGGAGCTTTTATTGTAGTGCTTTCCGGTATCACCGCAAAATACGGGGTATCCGGTTTGCAAATTTCCACCCTGATTGCCGGATTCATCCTCTTATTTTTTGGTCTTGCCCGTTTGGGAGGTATCATAAAATTTATTCCTGCCCCGGTGATTATCGGTTTTACTGCAGGAATTGGTGTAGTTATTTGGGTTGGGCAATGGCACTACTTTTTTGGCCTCCCTTCAGGAGGAACAGGGCATTTTCATGAGAAATTAGCATATTTAATCCAATCTTTTCCCCAACTTAATTTGCCTACAACACTCTTGGGATTTTTTTCATTATTCCTGGTTATTTTTTCCAACAGGGTTCCGGGATTAAAACGTGTACCAGGTCCACTCGTAGCTTTGTTAACTGTAACAATTATACAATCCGTTTATCATTTTTCCGGGGTGGCTACCATTGGCTCACTATTTGGCGGAATACCACAGGGGTTGCCGGAATTTAAAATTCCCAGCATGACCGTAGATCGAATTATAGAATTGATAGGACCTGCGTTTACTATTGCTATGCTTGGAGCTATAGAGTCTCTTTTATCTGCAGTAGTCGCCGACGGTATGGCCGGAACAAAACATAATTCCAATCGGGAGCTCATTGGGCAGGGGATAGCTAACATTTTTGCCCCCTTGTTTGGAGGGTTTGCGGCAACCGGAGCTATTGCACGTACTGCAACAAACATCCGTAATGGAGGAAACAGCCCTTTAGCAGGGATTATTCATGCGCTCACTTTAGTTTTAATTATTCTTTTTCTGGCTCCATTGGCAGTAAATATACCACTTACGGTTTTGGCTGCAATCTTGTTTGTCGTAGCCTGGAATATGAGCGAGGTAAAACATTTTATTAAGTTAATACGTTCTGCTCCAAAGGCCGATGTAGTAATTTTGTTAGTCACTTTTTTCCTCACTGTGTTTGTTGATTTGGTGGTTGCAGTAAACATAGGTGTGATCATTGCGGTGTTGCATTTTATTCGACGTATGGCATCCAGTGTTGAAGTACAACAAATGACCCAGGAGGAACTCGCTCATGAACTGGCACGACACAATATGGAAACTTTGCCTGAAGGTGTTTTGGTTTATGCGGTAGAAGGTCCTTTTTTCTTTGCTGCCACCGAAGCATTTCAACACGCATTGGCAGTTACCCATACAGACCCCAAGACATTAATTATAAGAATGCGTTGGGTTCCTTTTATGGATGTTACAGGATTACAAACCTTGGAAGAAATCATTGAAGATTTGCAAAAACGAAAAGTGAGGGTGATTTTAAGCGGTGCTAATCCAAAGGTAGAAGAAAAACTCCGTAAAGGGGGTATTATCAGACTCCTTGGAGACATGAACTTCCATAAAGATTTTTCACAAGCTTTAGTGGCATGCAATGCTTAATGTTCTTTCCCTGCAAGTACTCATACCCTGAATTTAGAAAAAATTTTTTCTTTAATGCGAGGGGTATGAGTACGAAACTTTTCTGTCAAGGAAGTTTCTCATTCCCATAGCCGTACATTTTCAGTAAAATGACTCTCAATTTTTATGGACTTGGGGCTCTTATGACGGTCAAAACACATATAATTGATTTAGCACATCTTGGCATGCACGACCTGGAGCAGGTTGGTGGAAAAAATGCTTCTCTTGGAGAGATGATCAGTCATTTATCCTCAGCAGGGGTTGCTGTCCCTGGTGGATTTGCAACGACTGCAGACTCTTTCAGAGAATTCTTGTCCCAGGATAATCTGGATAAAAAAATCTATGCAAAATTAGCGAATCTGGATCCGGAGAATGTGCATCAATTAGCCTCTGTAGGAAAAGAAATCAGAGAGATGATCGTGAGCACGCCATTTACTCCTGAGTTTGAACATTCAGTGCGAGTCGCTTACAAACAGCTGGCGAAATCCATAGGTCATGACGACTTTAGCGTCGCAGTTCGTTCATCAGCCACCGCAGAGGATTTGCCTGATGCTTCTTTCGCAGGCCAACAAGAAACGTTTCTTAATGTAAAGGGAATCGATCAAGTTCTAATTTCCATAAAACATGTTTTTGCATCCTTATTCAACGACAGGGCAATTACTTATCGAACACATCATCAGTTTGAACACCATGAAGTAGCTTTGTCAGCAGGTATCCAACAGATGATCCGTAGCGATTTGGCAGTCAGCGGGGTGATGTTTACTATGGATACAGAGTCTGGGTTTGATCAGGTGGTATTCATAACTTCCTCCTATGGATTAGGCGAGATGGTGGTCCAGGGTGCGGTTAACCCTGATGAGTATTATGTGCATAAACCTGGAATTCAGGCTGGTAGGCCTGCAGTGATCCGTAAAAATCTGGGCAGTAAAGCATTAAAAATGGTTTATGGTGATGATCCAAATAGCAAACAACGGGTTAAAACGGTAGAAGTTGATGCGAAAGACCGCATATTATTTTCACTAACTTCTGCCGAGGTTGAAAGTCTGGCTCGTCAAGCCATGATTATCGAAAAACACTACGGTCGCCCAATGGATATAGAGTGGGCAAAAGATGGATTAAATGGACAATTGTATATTTTACAGGCTCGTCCTGAAACAGTTAAAAGCCGTGATAATAAACAAATATTGGAACGTTATACATTAAAGAAGAAAAGTGAAATATTAGCAGAAGGACGAAGTATTGGACAACGTATAGGTCAAGGTAAGGCACGAATCATTAAAGATGTCAGTGAAATGGATCGTGTACAGCCTGGCGATGTATTGGTTTCGGATATGACAGATCCTGATTGGGAACCAGTAATGAAACGTGCTTCCGCTATTGTGACTAACCGTGGGGGCAGAACCTGCCATGCTGCTATTATTGCACGGGAACTGGGTATCCCCGCTGTGGTAGGGTGTGGTGATGCTACGAAAACCATACGTGATGGGGATGAGGTGACCGTCAGTTGTGCCGAGGGTGATAACGGCTATGTTTATGCGGGTTTACTGCCCTTTGAACAAGAGCGTCTTGACGTTGAGACGATGCCAGAGTTACCGATGAAAATCATGTTAAATGTGGGTAACCCCGAAAGAGCCTTTACATTCCAGTCTATTCCCAACTCAGGAGTGGGACTTGCTCGCCTGGAGTTTTTAATTTCCAATACAATTGGGATTCATCCGCGTGCATTACTGGACTTTGATAGCCTCAAGGATAAAGAATTAAAAAACTATATCATAGAAAAGACAGCAGCTTATGCTTCTCCGGTTGAGTATTACATTGAACGATTAAAAGAGGGTATCGCTACAATTGCTGCTGCATTCTATCCCAAACCCGTAATTGTACGATTATCAGATTTTAAATCTAATGAGTATGCAAATCTTGTCGGTGGACATTTATATGAGCCTCACGAAGAAAACCCCATGTTAGGTTTTAGAGGTGCATCACGCTACGTTTCGAAATCCTTTGCTGAGTGTTTTGCGTTGGAATGTAAAGCGGTACGGCGCGTTCGCGAAGAGATGGGATTAACCAATGTAGAAGTGATGATCCCTTTTGTAAGGACTGTCTCCGAGGCAAGCAATGTGATTGAGGTCTTGAAACAACAAGGTCTGGAACGCGGCAAACACGGGTTACGGGTAATTATGATGTGTGAAGTACCTTCCAATGCTTTGTTAGCAAAGGAATTCCTGGAATATTTTGATGGTTTTTCAATAGGGTCAAATGATTTAACTCAATTGACCTTGGGTTTAGATAGGGACTCAGCATTAATTGCAGCTCAGTTTGACGAACGTAATGAAGCGGTCAAGGCTTTATTACATATGGCAATTTCCGCCTGTAAAAAAGCTAATAAATACATAGGTATTTGCGGGCAAGGACCTTCAGATCATCAGGATTTTGCCCAATGGTTAATGAAAGAAGGAATAGAGAGTGTATCGCTTAATCCTGACTCCGTACTGGAAACATGTTTGTTTTTGGCAAAGCAATAAATTCCACAGTTCTCTACATACCGCGCTATGCGCGGTAACTGGAAGATATTCTGTTCCTTGCGGCCTGAATCAAATTTGTTTAACCAGACTGGCTTGAAAGTTCTCTGAAGAAAAATTTCCTGGTGCTCTATGGCCTGATTAAAAACCATAAAGGTATGTGATAATAATGCAACGTTTAAAAGGGTGGCTTCTTTTTATAGGAATATTTCCTGCGGCGGCTTTTGCCTCTGCTTCTCCAGATCACATTGATCCGGTTGCCTTTGTATTGCTTGGGGTGACTACAATTTTTTTCTTTGCAATTATTGGCCGCTATACCGCAAGACGCTTACACCAGCCCAGTGTGCTTGGAGAGTTGCTGATAGGAATTTTCATTGGCAATTTATTTTATCATTATGGATTTCCCTTGGCGGTTTTATTGCGTGAAGGTTCTGCAATTTTTGATATTATGAAGCAAATACTCCAGGGAGTGCCAATCAATCAAGCGGTTGCATCGATTATTCCTGAACCCAATTATGCTCGACAAGTAGTTGAAGCTTTAAATGGCCCACATGGTGCCGATTTCCTGAAAATCACCTATGTTGTAGATATTTTTTCACGGTATGGGGTTATTTTTCTTCTCTTTATGGTGGGACTGGAAAGCTCGATAGAGGAAATGAAACATACAGGTCGAGATTCATTTTTTGTCGCCTTACTTGGTGTGGTTGCACCTATGCTTCTTGGGTTTGCTGTCGCTTATATGTTGATGCCGAATGGCTCCTATCAAACGGATTTATTTATTGCGGCTACCCTAAGTGCCACAAGTATAGGGATTACAGCCCGCGTACTTACTGAAATGAAAAAATTACGTACCCGGGAGGCCAAGATTATTTTGGGTGCTGCCATGCTGGATGATGTGTTGGGCTTAATCATATTGGCGGTGGTCAGTTCCTTGGTAATTAGCGGCGAAGTTGATATGCTGGTTTTATTGCGCATTATTATCAGTGCAGCATTGTTTTTTACCGGGTCTTTATTCTTTGGGCCAATTATTTTACGCAAGGCCATTTATTTTTTTCGTTTCCTTGAACCTTGGGAAGCAAAATTGTTCATCTCCTTCATATTTATAATGGCTCTCTCCTGGTTGGCATCAGTGCTGCAGCTGGCGACAATTATTGGTGCATTTACAGCGGGGATTATTCTTCATGATGACTATTTTGATAAAAAGTCTTTAAGTACGAAGGATCGTCGTAGCATTTACCATTTATTATCGCCATTGGAATCCATATTGTCTCCTATGTTTTTTATCGTGATTGGCATTCAGGTAAAATTGGAGTGTTTTTATCATTGGAATGTACTTATTTTGGCAAGTGGGTTAATTCTTGCAGCTGTGGCAGGTAAATTAATTAGCGGCTATGGGGCACGTCCTTCCGATGATCGATTGCTCATAGGCATCGGAATGTTGCCGCGGGGTGAAGTGGGTTTGGTATTTGCATCTATTGGACGAACCCTGGGTGTTATATCCGATGACTTATTTTCTGCTATTGTTTTAATGGTTATGATTACTACCTTTATTGCCCCTTTATTATTAAAAATTCGCTATACAATGAAGGATAGGAAACCCGTACATGAATAAAATTTCCATACAGATTGACGCTGATGTAAAGCGTGCCTTGCTTGAAGATGTAGGTACTGGTGACGTTACTGCAGAATTGTTGCCTCCCAACTTGCAAGTTAGGGCAGAAATTATTTCGCGGGAACCCATGTTAGTATGCGGTCAAGCCTGGGTAAATGAAGTGTTCAAGCAACTGGATGACCAAATCAAACTGGAGTGGGGTGTTGCAGAAGGAGTTTGGCTGGATAAACCGTCTGTGCTTTGCACTTTACATGGACCGGGACGAAGCATTTTAACAGGGGAGCGTACTGCATTAAATTTCTTACAAACACTTTCAGCCACTGCAAGCCAAACCTATCACTATGTCCAAAAGTTACGGGGCACACAGACCCGAATACTGGATACACGTAAAACGATTCCCGGATTAAGAGCTGCGCAAAAATATGCAGTAACCTGTGGAGGAGGTCTTAATCACCGTATGGGGCTTTATGATGCTGTTTTAATTAAAGAAAATCATATTGCCGCATGTGGATCGGTAGGCAAAGCGGTTGCTTTGGCTAGGCAGAACCATAAAAATATTCTGGTTGAGGTGGAAGTTGAAACTCTGGAAGAATTACACGAAGCACTCGCTGCTCAGCCTGATCGGATAATGCTCGATAATTTTAGTGAAGAGATGCTGGAAAAAGCAGTGAAAATGAACCAGCCAAAACGGTGTACTTTAGAGGTATCGGGAGGGATTACCCTGGAAAATATCGCAGCGATAGGTCAATTGGGTGTTGATTTTATTTCTGTTGGTGCGATTACCAAATCAATTCAGGCTATAGACTTGAGTTTACTTATTAGGAAAATTTTATGATGCCAATGATCGTTTTTACAGGAGGAGGTACAGCAGGACATGTGGCGCCTAATGTCGCTTTGATAAATGAATTTAGTCAAAAAGGTTGGGATATTGCCTATATTGGTTCTGCACAAGGTATTGAAAAGCAGATGATCGAACCGCTTAAAATCCCTTTTTACAGCATAAGCAGTGGGAAATTACGTCGATACTTGAGTTTAAAAAATTTAATGGATCCATTTAAGATCCTGTTCGGCATCATGCAATCGTTTTTCTTGCTCAACAAGCTTAAACCGGATGTGGTTTTTTCAAAGGGTGGTTTCGTTGCCTTCCCAGTTGTAGTAGGTGCGTGGTTAAACCGGATTCCTGTTGTTGCCCATGAGTCTGATATGAGTCCCGGACTTGCTAATCGATTATGCTTTCCTTTTGTGAATAAAATTTGTTTGACTTTTGAGGCAGGAAAAAAACATTTTAAAAGGCAGGATAAAATCGAAGTAACCGGAACCCCCATTCGGGAGCAGCTCTTTTCTGGTAATGCGGATCGCGCCCTTGAACTATGTGGTTTTAAGACTCCCAAACCATGTCTTCTGGCAATCGGGGGTAGCTTGGGCGCCGGCTCAATCAATCGGTGTATCCGTGATGCCCTGGATCAGTTAACAAAGGAATATCAAATCATTCATATCTGTGGCAAAGGGAAATTGGAAAATTCCTTAAAAGAGCGGGAAGGATACGAACAATTTGAATACGTTAACGAAGAGCTTGCTGATTTGTTTGCAGCAGCCTCAATAGTTATCTCAAGGGCAGGTGCCAATTCTCTTTATGAAATATTGGCCCTTGGCAAACCCCATATACTCATTCCTTTACCCGCTGAGGTCAGTCGAGGTGATCAAATTCAAAATGCCCGATATTTTAAGGAATTGGGTATTAGTTGCGTCATTGAAGACAGGGCTTTAACCCCGGAAACTTTAGTACACGCTTTACATGAACTGGAGAGGAATAAAAAGGATATTATTAATAAAATTAATGCACTGGGTATAAGATCTGCTACAGACAGAATTGTCGCTATTATTGAGGAGCAAGTTCATGTTCAATCCGCAAGCACTGTATGATTTTGTATGTCTCCAATGGGAAAAGGAAATAATTCCAAGCTTATGTGATTACATAAAAATCCCCAATAAATCCCCCCATTTTGATCCTAAATGGCAGGAGCATGGATTAATGGAGCAAGCAGTGATTCATATTGCTTCCTGGTGTAAGGCTCATGCCCCCGAAGGAATGATGCTCGAAATAATGAGATTGGAAGGACGTACCCCCCTGATTTTTATCGAGGTTCCGGGACAGATTGATGAAACTGTATTGTTGTATGGCCACCTGGATAAACAACCTGAAATGTCAGGGTGGAAAGAGGATTTGCACCCATGGAAACCCGTACTAAAAGAGGGGCGCCTCTATGGTCGAGGTGCTGCAGACGATGGCTATTCTGCATACGCCTCTTTAACTGCGATCAATGCATTGCAGAAGCAAGGATTACCTATTCCGCGTTGTGTTTTAATAATTGAGGCATGTGAAGAGAGTGGTAGTTATGATCTGCCTTATTATATTGAACTGCTCAATGAACGGATTGGTAAACCAAAGTTGGTTATTTGTCTTGATTCTGGGGCAGGTAACTATGAACAGCTGTGGATGACTACTTCATTACGGGGAAACCTGGTAGGTGAGTTATCCATTGAATTGATTCGTGAGGGGGTTCATTCGGGTGCGGCAAGCGGCATTATTGCCGACAGTTTCAGAGTTGCTCGGCAACTGATAAGTCGTCTTGAAGATGAGGTTTCAGGAGAAATAAAATTACCTGAATTGTTTTGCGACATCCCTGAAGAAAGAACACGTCAGGCAGAACAGTGTGCGCAGGTTTTAGGAGATTCTGTTTATGCTGATTTTCCCTTATACCCGGGGGTTGAACCTTTATTAAAGGACAGGAAACAATTAATTCTGAACCGGACCTGGAAACCTGCTCTGACAGTTACCGGAGCTAATGGTTTTCCTGCTATAGCGGATGCGGGCAATGTTATGCGTCCTCAAACTGCTTTAAAATTGTCTATGCGCTTGCCGCCTTTGGTTGATCCTGAGGTTGCCGCAAAAGTAATACATGAAGCTTTGACTACAACCCCCCCCTATTCAGCTAAGGTGAGTTTTAAAATAGGTGATGGATCCCAGGGTTGGAATGCCCCTGAACTTGCTCCCTGGCTGGAAAAAGCCGCTGATGAAGCATCGATGACTTATTACGGAAAAGAGGCTGCCTATTTCGGAGAGGGTGGGACTATACCTTTCATGGGAATGCTGGGGAAAAAATTTCCTGAAGCCCAATTTATGATTACCGGAGTTTTAGGGCCTCAATCGAATGCACATGGACCTAATGAATTTCTACATCTGGATATGGTAAAGAAATTAACTGCATGTGTGGCCTATGTACTTCATCATGCCAGCACCAATTAATGATTAAATAAGCGGGAATCCATCTTAGACACACTGTCATGGCTTCTCGCACTTCATTATGAGCATGAATTTTCTATGCTGCAAAAATAAAAGAGAGGTTGCCTTGCAGAGCGGTTTACTGAGGGATAATGAATTCATTTTTGAACATTAAACGTTCTCAATTTCTCCAAATTCCATTTTTGCTCCTATCCAGATAAAAAATGTAAAAAATTTCTCGACAGCAAGCTCGAATCTTGGGATACTTTTTTTGGCTCTGGAACGAGCCATATAGTCCAACAATTAGGAGAAAATTATGAAAGCAAAATTTATTGCTATTGCTTTGTCATTGTCTGTAACAACCCTTTCTGCTTACGCAGCCCTCCCTAAAGAAGCTTCAATCAAAAAGAAGCCCCCCATTGTCTTACATAAAATCGATCTTAATACGGCAGATATATCGATGCTTACTGGTTCAATTAAAGGGATAGGGAAAAAGCGGGCTGAAGCAATCATTGCATACAGAAAAAGTCATCATGGCTTTAAATCCCTGGAAGAGCTTGCTGAAGTAAAGGGGCTGGGACAACGATTTATGGCTGTGAATCGGGATAAATTAAATCAGGTTTTTACGCTGAGTAAGATAGAATAATGAACAGGATATAGCAAAATTCTTTAGGTCACTGTTGTAATTATTTGTTATTACAGCAGTGACGAACCAATAAATTACTACTTAAAAAATTATACCAGGCCAGCTTGGAGCAAAAAATGTCTCCTTGATTGCCCCTTGGTTTAGAAATTCAAAAAGTACATTTATGTATAAAAATACACTCTTAATTTTAAATTGTTGTGTAAGAACTGTCGATTTTTATCCAAATTTAGGATAAAGTAGCGCACAAAAAAAAGAACAGGATATTGCGGCTTATGTTCAGAAAATTAAGGGGCGTGTTTTCCAATGATTTATCGATAGATCTAGGAACAGCTAATACATTGATTTATGTAAGAGATAAAGGAATTGTTCTAAACGAACCTTCAGTAGTAGCTTTGCGTAATGAATCAGGACAAAAACGGGTTGCAGCGGTTGGACTTGAAGCGAAGCGAATGTTAGGAAGAACTCCTGGTAACATTAATGCGATTAGACCTATGAAAGATGGTGTAATTGCCGACTTTTTTGTTACCGAAAAAATGTTGCAGCATTTTATTCATAAAGTTCATGAAAATAAATTCTTAAGACCAAGTCCTCGTGTTCTGGTTTGTGTTCCTTGTGGCTCTACCCAGGTAGAACGTCGCGCAATTCGGGAGTCTGCAATGGGTGCAGGAGCTCGAGAAGTATTCCTTATCGAAGAACCTATGGCGGCTGCCCTGGGATCCGGAATGCCAGTTGAGGAAGCGAGTGGTTCGATGGTTGTAGATATAGGCGGTGGCACCACAGAAGTCGCTATTATCTCTCTAAGTGGCATTGTTTACCATCAATCAGTACGAATAGGTGGCGATAAGTTTGATGATGCTATTGTATCTTATGTACGCCGTAACTACGGTACCCTGATTGGTGAAACTACCGCAGAACGTATTAAACATGAAATTGGTTCAGCTTTCCCAAGCCGTGATTTGTTTGAAATAGAAGTTCGCGGCAGAAATCTTGCTGAAGGTGTTCCTCGTAGCTTTATCCTCACCAGTGCGGAAATTCTGGAAGCGCTCCAGGAACCTTTATCTGGTATTGTTGGTGCTGTGAGAGCGGCATTGGAATTGGCTCCACCTGAATTGGCGGCAGATATTGCTGAGCGTGGTATGGTTCTGACTGGAGGTGGGGCTTTGTTGAAAAACATCGATACTCTACTGATGGAAGAAACTGGCTTACCTGTATTAATTGCTGAAGATCCGCTGACCTGTGTAGCACGTGGGGGTGGTAAAGCTTTAGAAACCATGGACTTGCGTGGCGGTGATTTCCTCTCAACAGAATAATACACGTAACAGATTATTTAGCAGGAGCGGGTACAGTTCTATAGGATTTGTGCTCGCTCTTGTCTTTTCTGTTTTTTTAATGTTCTCTGATTACCATTATCGTTATTTGGATAGTGTTCGTAGTGGTTTTTCCTTTGTCGTTGCTCCTTTACAATACGCAGTGGATTATCCTGTACGGGTAATTGGCTGGGTGCAGTCACTTGTTAGCGCCAAAAAAGCGTTGATAGCCGAAAATATGGAATTACGGTATCAGCAAACCATGCTGGAAGCTGAGTTACAAAAATTAATTATTATCCAAAAAGAAAATTCCCAGTTGAAAGAATTGCTCCTTACTTCCTCCAAGGCTGATATGAGAGCAATGGCTGCCCAAATTCTTGCTGTAGATACCAGTAATTCCCGGCAAATTGTTGTTTTAAATAAAGGCAAGCGTGATGGCGCTTATGTGGGGCAGCCTGTTTTGGATGCAAAGGGAGTTATGGGACAAATTGTTGATGTGGGACCTATAACCAGCACTGTCTTGCTTATTTCAGATTCCAAAAGCGCGGTTCCTGTACGCAACAATCGTACCGGCGAACGCGCAATTCTTGTCGGAACAAATGACATAGAGAAGTTATTCCTCATTAATCTGCCCAAAACATCATCAATTCATCCTGGTGATGTATTAGTTACCTCGGGTTTGGATAGGCATTACCCGGAAGGCTATCCAGTAGGACTTGTCGAAGAGGTAAATAGTGTCCCAGGGGAGGATTTTGTCAAAGTGAAAGTAAAACCCGTAGCTCTGCTTAATCGTAACCGACTCGTATTGTTGATATGGCCTGATGCAGAACAGGAAGAGTTAAACGAGCAAATTAATGAACGTTTGAATGCCAAGGAGACTCAGTAATGAGAAACCTGCGTATACGTTTGTGTCTAGGATTTACTGTTACCCTGCTTTTGTCCATATTACCCATGCCGGAATTAGTCTCCGCTTTTCGGCCCCCGTGGGTTTTATTGCTTGTCCTTTATATTGAATATTTTTTGCCGGTTAATTTTAGATTAACTACTTTGTTATTTGTGGGTTTGTTATTGGACGTCCTGCTTGCCACAGTAATCGGGGAACATTCGTTTGCATTGTTACTCGTCACCTGGATTGCTTCGAGCAAATCGAGACGCTTCCAATTTTTTTCTATGATGCAACAGATTTTTTTAATAGGATTTTTTTGCCTTTTATACCAGTTGATTATTTCACTGATTACTGCTTTGCTCGGTTTCAATTACAGTTTATTTACCCCTGTAGCAAGTGCTTTGGTGGGCATGTTTGTCTGGCCATGGATCCGTTTACTTGGTGAAGACACTTTGTTGAAGCGGTTGGTTTATCGTTGAAATAGCACCCTAAGCGTCGCAAATTAAGTTTCAAATTCCCCCCAGGTACAAACAACCTGATTATACATGGATAAATAACTGTTTTATCGTGGGTTGAAAGGGTGATGAATTATCCTGTATTCTCCTGGTTGTAAATTCCCCAATTTCCAATCACTAATTCGATGACGAATCAATCTTAAGGTGGGGTAGCCAATGGCTGCGGTCATCTTTCGAACTTGATGATTTTTACCTTCCTTTAATACTATCTCAAGCCAACAGGTAGGGATATTTTTTCTGAAGCGGATTGGAGGGGTACGTGGCCATATTTTTGGCTCATCAATGAACCTGACCTCAGCAGGTAAAAAGGCATAATCTTTAAGCACCAAGCCTTTTTCAAGAGGTTCCAAATCAGCTTCTGAGGGGATACCTTCCACTTGCACCCAATAATATTTCCTTTTATTAAATTTGGGATGAGTTAAACGATGTTGCAAAGAGCCATTATTGCTGAGCAGTAACAATCCCTCACTGTTTTTATCGAGTCTTCCGGCTGCATAAAAATCAGGCTTATTAATAAAAGAAGCTAAAGTGTGCTCAGGCTCATCCCCGGAGAATTGGCTGACGACCCCATAAGGCTTATTGAAGAGAATAATTTCTGGCATTAGTGGCTGCAAAAAAGAGGTTAATTTCCGCCTATAGTAGGTGTTTTCTCCTGTATGAGCAATTCTTCCTCCCTAATTGATTGTGTTTGTAGGTTAATTCTTATACAATGGCTGTCTGGAAAAAAGCGGATATAATCCATGAGGTTGATGAGATATACACTATTGCTTTCGTTCTTTTTTTGTCATTTTACCTTTGCAATGAGCCATTTTATTATGGTTGGTGATGAAAAAGTTGAAATTAAGCATATCCTGGGTAGAGGAAAAACCTATGTTCATTTGCACCATAATGAACAGACGGCTTTGAAGGCGGCGCAGGCAGTCATCCAAAAGGAAGGGGGAAGCCTGATTGCTTTAGTACACTCAGGAGGCCGTAATATAGTATTCCATTTGAATAATCAGCGTTATGAATTTGACCCCAACCGGATTTTTACAGATAACGGAATTAAAAAAACCTTATTGCAGTTTGGCCAATATAATCCCCAGGCCCATCATGAGGTAAATAAACTGGCGAGTAAGATTAAACAGCTATTACCCAAGGGAAAAGTTGTTGCTGTTCATAATAATTCCTCTTATTCACTTAAAGATTACTTACCGGGACAATCATTGGAAAGCGATGCTCAGGCAATTCATATGATCCCTGAGAACTATTTTCGCAATTTTTATTTAGTCACCAAAATCAATGATTTTCTTCGCTTAAAAAGCAAAGGATATAATGGAGTACTGCAAAAACCTTCCGCTACGGATGATGGCTCGTTATCAATCTATCTGGCAAAAAATGACTATATCAACGTTGAGGCAGGGTATGATCAACTGATTGAGCAAATTAAAATGTTGCAACATGCTTAGTAAGCTTCCAGTTGACCTAATTAAATAGAAAATGGTACTTGGGATTCCAAGTTATCACATGTTATCATTGCCTTCTCTCTAATTTTACGGAGTTGTCAATGACATACGATAAAATCAAAGTGCCTTCACAGGGTGAAGCTATTACTGTTGCTGAAGATCTGTCACTTCGTGTACCTAATAATCCTATTATCCCCTTTATTGAGGGAGATGGTATTGGTGTTGATGTAACACCTCCTATGATTCAAGTGGTTGATGCTGCAATTGCAAAGGCATACGGCGATAAGAAAAAAATTGCCTGGATGGAAGTTTATGCTGGTGAAAAAGCCACTAAAGTTTATGGTTCTGATCAGTGGCTGCCTAAAGAAACTCTGGATGCGCTTAAAAAATACGTTGTTTCTATTAAAGGTCCTTTGACTACTCCAGTAGGCGGCGGAATTCGTTCGTTAAATGTGGCAATTCGTCAGGATCTTGACCTTTATACCTGTTTACGTCCCATTCGCTATTTTGAAGGTGTCCCAAGTCCGCTTAAAGAACCAGAAAAAACAGACATGGTTATTTTCAGGGAAAATTCAGAAGACATTTACGCAGGTATTGAATGGCAAGCCGATACTCCTGAGGTAAAAAAAGTAATCGAGTTTTTGATGAAGGATATGGGTGTTAAAAAAATCCGCTTTCCCGAGCATTGCGGTATAGGAATTAAGCCTGTTTCTAAAGAGGGAACTACTCGTTTGGTAAGAGCCGCAATCCAATATGCTATCGATAATGACCGCCATACGATAACTTTGGTGCATAAAGGTAATATTATGAAATTTACCGAAGGTGCATTTAAAGATTGGGGTTATCAAGTAGCACGTGATGTTTTTGGCGCCAAGGAATATGAAGGTGGTCCCTGGATGGAGTTCAAGAATCCTAAAACCGGTAAGCAAATCATTATCAATGATGTAATTGCTGACGCGTTTCTCCAGCAAATTCTGTTACGACCGGAAGATTACAGTGTAATTGCTACACTTAATTTGAATGGCGATTATATTTCTGATGCGTTGGCAGCCCAGGTAGGCGGCATCGGTATTGCTCCCGGCGCAAATATCAGCGACAAGGTTGCTGTATTTGAAGCAACTCATGGAACAGCTCCTAAATACGCAGGCAAAAATAAAGTAAACCCCGGTTCTATCATTCTTTCTGCTGAAATGATGTTACGTCATATGGGATGGAATGAGGCCGCTGATTTAGTGATTAAGGGCATGCAAGGCGCTATAGCAGCTAAAACCGTAACTTATGATTTTGAGCGGGGCATGAGCGGTGCTACTTTAGTGAGCAGCTCTGGTTTTGGAGATGAAATAATTAAACATATGTAATCTTTATATAGTTTTCATGGGGTCAGTACAGGGCAGGGTGATTTGGGGAACGAAACAGTGTTTCTAACTCACTTTGCTTTCTCTGGCCTGCAAATTATAGCTTTTTGCAGTTTTATACCTGATGAATGCTATCTAACCAATATGTTTTTGATTATTTCAAAGGCGATTTTTTTCATTAAAAATAACTGATTTTACTGGCCAAAAGTGCATAGTGAGTCTATAAAAATAATATAGAGGTTGTATATTATGAGTGGGCAAAACCTAGAGGAAATTGTAAGGCGTAAGGTTGCTGAGCCAGAGCAAAGCACGGAAAACAAACTGCCGAGAAAATACAAGGTGGTACTGCTCAATGATGATTATACACCTATGGATTTTGTAGTTGATGTACTGAAGCATTTTTTTCATCTTAATGAAGAACTTGCTATACAGGTGATGTTACAGGTTCATATTCAAGGAAAAGGCGTATGTGGGGTATTTACGCGAGATATAGCAGAAACCAAAGTAGCTCTGGTAAACGAATACGCCAGAATGAATCAGCACCCATTGCTATCCAGCATGGAACCCGAGTGAATCTGCTGTGGGCTGAAGAGGAGCAACGACAATGTTAAATAAAGAACTTGAATTCACCTTGAATTTAGCTTTCAAGGAAGCCAAAGAGAAACGTCATGAATTTATGACCGTTGAGCATTTGTTGTTGTCATTACTTGATAACCCAGCGGCTGGGAGTGTACTTCAAGCATGTGATGCCAATATTGAAGCATTACGTCGCGACTTAATTGAATTTATTGATGAAACTACTCCTAGAATACCTGAGGATGAATTAGATAGAGAAACTCAACCAACTTTGGGTTTTCAACGCGTCTTACAACGCGCCGTCTTTCATGTTCAATCCGCAGGAAAGACTGAGGTGACAGGTGCTAATGTCCTGGCAGCTATTTTTAGTGAACAAGAAAGCCAGGCAGTGTATTTTCTACGTCGTGAAAATATCACTCGTCTAGATGTAATCAATTATATTTCGCATGGTGTTTCCAAGTATCAAAATAATGACATGCATGAAAACATGAACTCTATGGAAGATGAAATGAGTTCATCTGAAGGCAATGAATCACCTTTGGAAAGTTATTGTACAAACCTAAACAGACGGGCGAAACAAGGAAAAATTGATCCTCTAATCGGACGTCATGAAGAGATACAACGTACTATTCAAGTATTGTGCCGTCGCAGAAAAAATAATCCATTACTGGTTGGCGAAGCAGGGGTTGGTAAAACAGCAATTGCTGAGGGACTTGCCCGACGCATTGTGGATGGGGAAATACCCGATGCAATCCGCGATTGTATCGTTTATTCACTCGATTTGGGTGCGTTGCTTGCAGGTACCAAATACCGAGGTGATTTTGAAAAACGCTTAAAAGCAGTGTTAAAGCAACTCGGGCAACAAGAAGGGGCCGTTCTCTTTATTGATGAAATTCATACTATCATAGGTGCTGGTGCAGCATCAGGTGGTGTTATGGATGCATCAAATCTGATTAAACCCTTGCTTGCAAACGGTGAGTTAAAATGTATCGGCTCTACAACTTATCAAGAGTATCGAGGAATATTTGAAAAAGACCGTGCATTAGCAAGACGATTCCAAAAGATAGACATTCCAGAGCCAACAGTTGATGAAACGTTTGAAATCCTGAAAGGTTTAAAAGGTCGGTTGGAAGAGCATCATGGCGTGAAATTTACCATACCTGCACTAAAAGCTGCTGCTGAGTTGTCTGCAAAATACATTAATGATCGATTCTTGCCTGATAAAGCAATTGATGTTGTGGATGAAGCAGGTGCATATCAAAATTTATTAACTGCCAGCAAACGTAAAAAAATAATCAGTGTCACTGAAATTGAAAGCGTTGTGGCAAAAATTGCCCGCATACCTATCAAGAAAGTTTCTGCTCGTGACAAAGATACCTTACGTAATCTGGAACGTGATCTGAAACTTTTAGTCTATGGACAAGACCAGGCAATTACTGCATTAGCCTCTGCAATCAAGCTGGGTCGCTCTGGCCTTAGAGATCCGCAAAAACCAGTGGGATGTTTCCTGTTTGCTGGACCAACAGGCGTTGGAAAAACAGAAGTAACCCGCCAATTGGCTAATGTTTTAGGCATAGAACTACTGCGTTTTGATATGTCGGAATACATGGAGAAACATACTGTTTCACGTCTAATCGGAGCGCCTCCAGGATATGTTGGTTATGATCAAGGAGGGTTGTTGACCGAAGCCGTGACTAAAAATCCTCATGCCGTGCTGTTGCTTGATGAGATAGAAAAAGCACATCCCGATGTATTTAATTTGCTGTTGCAAATTATGGATCATGGGACTTTAACCGATACTAACGGCCGTCAGGCAGACTTTAGACACATCATTCTGGTCATGACTTCTAATGCCGGTGCCGGAGAGTTGGTACGCAATTCAATAGGTTTCTCCCAACAAGACAACAGCAATGATGGTCTTGAAGTAATTAAAAAACAATTTAGCCCTGAGTTTAGAAACAGGCTCGATGCAATCATTAACTTTGCTCCATTAGATTCAGTGACGATCGGTTTGGTAGTGGATAAATTCATTATGGAACTGGATGAGCAGTTGAGTCATAAAGGAGTCACTTTTAATGTTGATAAGATGGCTCGTGAATGGCTTATTGAGCATGGCTACGACAAAGTCATGGGCGCTCGTCCAATGGCAAGGCTGATTCAAGAAAATGTCAAAAAACCACTCGCTGATGAACTTTTATTCGGTAAGTTAGTACATGGCGGTCATGTAACCTTAAAAGTTAAAGATGGGAAATTGCATTTTGATAGTCATGATCATAGAGAGGGCGTTTTTTAAATGACGTTGTCTGTAATAATAATAACCAAAAATGAAGAAAAAAATATTAGAAGGTGCCTTGAATCCGTTCAATTTGCTGATGAAGTAATTGTTCTGGATTCAGGAAGCACCGATAATACAGTGAGCATTGCTAAAGAATATACCGAACATGTTTTCATTACGGACTGGCCCGGGTATGGAGCGCAAAAACAAAGAGCCTTATCCAAAGCTCACGGCGACTGGGTGTTGAATCTCGATGCGGATGAATCGGTTAGTGAACAATTACAACGCGAGATTATTGACGCTATGGCATCTGATTCAGCGGATGCTTTTCGAGTTGCAATTCAAATGTATTTCTACAATAAACCCCTGAGATATTCTTCCAGTCCTACGCGTCACATCCGTCTTTTCAAGCGTGCAAATGCCTATTTTAGCGATGATATTGTGCATGAAAAAATTGTGCTTCCGGAAGGGATTCGTATAGGTAAAATTAAAAATTCTATCATGCATCATTCGTTTAAAGATGTAAGTCACGTTCTTTATAAAATGAACAAATACTCATCCTATAGTGCAAAAACCTATATCCTCAAAAAAAGAAAACCCAGTTTTATTAAGACTATGGCAAGTACCTCATGGATGTTTTTTCGATGCTATATCTTGCAACGTGGATTTTTAGATGGAAGAATAGGCTTCTTGTTTGCAGTGTTTAATGCCCAGGGAACCTTCTATCGTGGCATCAAGCAATTGTATCAAGACAGTAACATGGACCAATTACCATCCTTGACAAAAAGTACAGAGGAATTAATTTGAAACGGATTTTTTTTAAAGAAGAAATTAATTTATTAGTGCCCGTTTTTCTTGTTTTATTAATTTTTTTTATTCCTATAAGCTCTACTATCAAATCCATTTTAATGGTATTAACCATCTTGTCGTTGCTTACTGCACCATTTTATCGCGAGTATTTACCTGTTGCTTTTAATACTTTTTGGGCACGGGCTGCTCTCATTTTGTTTCTCGATATTTTTGTTTCCTGTTTCTGGTCACAAGCCCCTTTTTCAATGCAATATAGTGTTATTGATAAATACAGCAAGTTAATTTTGTTGCCTATTCTTGCTGTAGGTTTCATTAAACCACGAACCCGGTTTTGGGTATTAAACAGTTATATTGTTGCCATGCTTGTTACCTGTTTTCTTTCTATTCTGAAAGCGAAAAGTTTTTTAGCAATTAATACTTCTGATCCTGGCGAAGTTTTTTACAATCACATTGTTACTGGATTTATGATTGCTCTGGGGGTTTATTTCGCGGGAATTCTAATGTCTCGGAAAAACATAAGCAGAACATTGCGATTTGTTTATATATTTATGGTGGTATTAGGAAGTTATCAAACGTTTTTTGTTAATACTGGAAGGTCAGGTTACGTTGCCTATGGAATATTGATGTTGTTATTGATCATTCAAAAATATCCTCCCCGGAAAGCATTAATAGGGATTACCACGTTTCTGGCTGCACTTGGATTGACTTATATTCTGAGCCCTGTGATGCAAATGAATACGCAAATGATGATAAACGATATTAAACTGTTACAACAAAATCAAGCCGATACTTCATTGGGATTCAGACTACAGTTTCACCAGTATGCTCAATCTTTATTTGAAAAAAATCCTGTTACAGGCCTGGGGACAGGAAGCTTCCAGTATAGTTTTTCTAAAGATCAACCGGTTCCTACCTGGGGAACTAAGCTGAATGATCCTCATAGCCAATATTGGCTACTCCTTGCAGAGCAAGGAGTAATCGGGATAATACTTTTTATTGCTTTTTTAGGAGCCTTGTTTATCACCGCGTTCCAACTTAATGAAATGAAACCATTTCTCCTGGGGATGCTGGTTTCATTTAGCATTATATCATTCTCAGACACTGTATTTTGCTATTCCACAATAGGTTATTTATTAACTCTTTTCAGTGCTTTGTGTATCGGGGAATTACTTGAAAAAAATGGAAGACCTGTAGCGCATAAAAAACTGATAAATAATAACTATGAAATGAACGCGAATTCTTAACCATCCTAATTGATTTTAAGCACCAGGATGAACACCTCCTGAGCAAATCATGAATGAATTTCAGTCGGTGTTTATTCTCCACAGTGTTCTAGATATCTTCTAACTGCACTGGCCAAAAATGATAAAAGTGATTGACTGGGCCATTACCCAGACCAACACTTTCATCTTTTGCAGCATGTATCGCTTGATGTAAATAATTTTTTGCAATGCGACAGGAGGTATGTAAATCCATTTTCTGTGCCAAACAAGCAGTTATTGCTGCGGAAAGGGTACATCCAGTACCATGCGTATTCCTTGAGTGAACTCTGGGGCCTGTAAACCAGTGGGTATCCCCATCTGTCCCGATTAACAAATCATTTGCCTCATGAGATACCATATGTCCGCCTTTAAGCAAAACATATTTGGAACCAAACTCCAGTAATTTTTTTCCCACCTCCAGCATTTCTGCTTCATTTGTTGCATTCATCCCGCAAAATGTAGCGGCCTCTGGAAGATTGGGTGTGATTAGGGTAGCAAGCGGCATCAATTGGGTTACCAATGAGTTTATTGCTTCGGGTAGTAATAGAGGATCCCCACTTTTTGCAACAGTTACGGGATCGATAATAATTGGAATATCGCGAGCATTTTTTTCGAGGAATGAGGCGATTGTTTCAATGATTTCGCTATTAAAAAGCATACCGATTTTTATACTGTCGGGCTTTATATCTTCAAAAATGGCATTGAGTTGATCCTCTATGGCTTGCAGTGGAATAGTGTAGCAGTGTTTCACACCGCAGGTGTTTTGTATTGGCAAAGCGGTAAGAACAGTCATTCCGTAAGCTCCCAAAGCTGAAAAAGTCTTTAGATCAGCTTGAATTCCTGCACCACCGGAGCCATCAAATCCTGCTATAGATAAAGCTTTATATTGCATCTATGATACTCTCTCAATTATTTGCGACATGGAAGTCCAGTCTGGATTGTATAAATTATCTACAAATACCTGTTTGAAGGAAGCGGGTCCTTTGGCTTGCTCATGGGCTAATTGCCCGCATAAACCAAAATACGCTGTTGCCTCAAGCGCTGCTTGAAAATGATGGCTATGACAGGCAATAAATGCGCTAATTACCGCAGTCATTGTACAACCCATTCCGGTAATTAAAGGCATATAACTCGAGCCGAACGGCAGTAATTTTTGCTCCACTCCATTGGTTATAAAATCTTCAGGTCCACTGATTACAACTGTTTTTTGCGACTGCGCCACCAAGGCTGCACTTTTGATTGCGGTCATTACCGGGTCTGTGCTTTCTACTCCCTTTGTACCCCCATTTGCTCCTGATAAGGAAATAATTTCACTGGCATTGCCTCTGATGGCTTGAGCATAAGGGAGTAATTTCATTGCTGCAGCAGTACGGAGTTTACTTGCACCTGCACCAACAGGATCAAGAATTAGGGGCTTACCTATAGAATGTGCAAATTGAGCAGCGAGTTGGGCTTTATCCATAAAGACATCATTTAAAGTACCAATATTGATATAGACCGCCTGACTCAGTTGGGTTAATTCTTCGATTTCATCTCGAGATTCCGACATGAGAGGGGCAGCACCCAGGGCCAAGAGGCTATTTGCCATAAAATCCATGGTGACATAATTAGTAAGGCAAAGTATCAGGGGTTTTTGTTTCTTTAACAGAGAGATAGTGGATTGTATTTGCTCGAGCATGGATGTTCCTGAAATGTTATACTTCGCGAAATAGAGATAAAGTCGCGAAGTATATTCAGAAAGTTACCAGGCTGCAATTTTCTCTTCGGGGCGTAAGGAACATTCCTCAGATACAGAACCATCATTACATACAACGAGCCCAGTCATATTGTAGGTATCAACAACGCCACCTTTCCATAAACAACAGCCTCGAAACAATTGTAAATCCATGACCGCGTGCGGTGTGCAATAGCAAGTGGAGTAAAAACCATTTTTACATACAAGTCGTCCTGCTGATGAGTCACAATAACTAACTCCGCCCATGTTACTGCAGCAACCAGATATATATTGGGATTGGGCAAACGCGGGTGAGATCAGAATACTTAAGATACTTGCGTAAAAAAAAGTTTTAAGTGATTGCATCTTGATTTCTCGAGTTATTTTTCTTTTTTATCTGATTAGAATAGCATAGGGGCTATTTCAATTTCTACTGTATTAGGCAACTTGCCTTATTTTTCCGTAGCTCTTAGGGCTTTCCAAAACAAGATATTGGCTAATAATAATTAACTGGAGGACTTGGGGGGACTTGCAGCATCTGCAGGAAATCAGGATAAAGTCCCAATAAATAACTGACGCCTAAACCAGCTAGCAGACCAAACAAATGAGATTCCCAGGATATCCCTTTTTCTTTGGGAAAAATTCCAAAAAAAATACCGGCAAAATAGTAGATACTGATAACTCCCAAAATTATGGTGGTTAATGTTGCGGTTTGATAAATATTACTCACTAAAAAGCCCCAATAACCGGTGATCAGACCACTAGCGCCAATGTGTAAACCAGGTTTGGCAAAGAGCCACACAGCAATACCGCTTAAAACAGTAATCAGTACCGTAACAACGATATAATAGGTAAGCCCATTAATTAAAATAAAATTACTTAAAACTACCAAAGGGATCGAATTAAAGAAAATATGGTTAAAATTTGCATGCAGAAGCGGCGCAAATAGAATACCGGGCAATCCCCGCACATGTCTTGGGATAATTCCCAGTAATAAAATCCCTTTAAAAACCAGACTTACAAAAAAGAAAAGCCAGGGGATAAGCAAAATAATTTCCAATGTAGGAATGTTATTATTAGTCTGGTTTATAATGAAGTCCACACTGTTGCTTAATTCTTCAAGCATGCGCTACTCGTTTATGTGAGTGATTTCACAGGTTAAATTTCCTTTTGCCAACACTACCTCAATGGAGTCGCCAAGAGCCACTTGTTGGCTTGAGAATAATACTTTATTTTCTTTCTTGGCAATGGCATATCCTCTATCCAGTGTAGCCAAGGGACTGACCGCATGCAAGGTGGATAATTGGGTTCTTAATTGATATTTAAGTTGGTTCATTTTATTTTGCATGAGCTGGATTAATTGTAAGGTGATTTTTTCGAGTAATATCCGAGTTTGCCGGATTTGGGTTTTGGGATTTTGAGCATGCAAACGATTCATGCACAGATGCAGTTGATGTGTTCTTTGCTTCATAATAGCGACCATTTGGGCGATTAGTTGTCGCTCCAAATAATCGGCTGTCTGCCAATAACTGGCAATCGCTTTCTGCGGTGAGGATATTTTATCGGTTAGATGGTGCAACCTGACCTGGTATTTTTGTAAAAATCGCTGCATTGCATCATGCATGCGTGAAATGGAGTGATTCAGTAACTTAAATAAATCATTACAATCTGGCGTGACTGCTGTTGCGGCTGCGGTAGGGGTTTCCGCTCTGTAATCTGCAACAAAGTCAGCAATTGTAAAATCTGTTTCATGGCCTACGCCAGACACCACAGGAATTGTGCTTTTTGCAATATGGCGTGCCAATTGTTCATCATTGAAGGCCCAAAGATCCTCAATACTTCCTCCTCCGCGAGCAAGAAGCAGAACCTCACACCTTTTTTCCTTATTGGCATGTTGCAAGGCTTTGATCAGTTGTTGGGCTGCTCCAGCCCCCTGGACTTCACTGGGATAAATCAATACTTTTGCTAATGGAAAACGTCGGGCCAGGGTAGATAAGATATCGCGAATTGCTGCCCCTGTAGTTGAAGTAATTACTCCAACGACACGTGGCATGACAGGAATCGGTCTTTTCCTGGTTGTATCAAATAAACCTTCTGCTGCAAGCTTGTTTTTCAATTCCTCAAAACGCTGATAAAGCGCACCAAGGCCAGCTTCGGTAATTTCTTCCACTATCAGCTGATAATCACCTCGCGCTTCATACAGGCTTAACCGTCCTTTAGCAACGATATGCTGTCCATCTCCCAGTTTATTCGTCAGTGTACTGAGGTGACGATTTTTAAAATACACACAACGGATTTGGGCGCTGTGGTCTTTTAAAGTGAAATAAAAATGACCCGATGTGGGTTTACTCAAATTAGAGAGCTCCCCTTCAACGTATACAATTCCCAGTTCATTTTCGAGATAGCTTTTAACTTGCCGGTTAAGTTGAGTGACAGTAAGGATGTTTGGTTTTTCCATCATATGTTGAAGATTATCCTCTAAATTTAAAAATTACTCTAAATGTGGGCCTACCCCGGGGTATTTGCATAGGTTGATCGCCTATGCGCCTCTGATTGCTGTGTATCTTACAAGAGGGAGCAATATGCCATGGTCTTTAATACTAAAGGAGTTGCCTGTCAAACATGCAGATTACCAAAATTTATCATCGGCTAACAGCCATAAACCCAACTTCCTGCATGAGCCATCTTGGCAAACCTTCCTAGAATAAGCTATGATCTTTCTTCTTAAAAATAAGAAATAAAAATAAAATGAACTTCGTCCAAATTAGAAAATCAGGTTTTTTTAACTCATTTTTGTTTTTGCTCCTGGCAATGAGTTTGGCTGGTTGTGTTGACTTATCAGGAGGCAGGGCCTCTGAGAAAAGGCCAATCCCCAAAACTGCCCAATCTTTGATCCATGAACCTGCCTCTCATAATAAAGCGAAATCAGAAAAAAGTGTGAAAGTAAGCACGTCACAAACCTATCATGGGGAAGTGCATACCATGCTGGGTGGCCTTGGTCTTTTCAGCACAGGAATGAGAACTTTGAGCGGTTCTGTAGTTGAGGAATTTAATGTTCCGGCCCCAAGTAACATGTGGTACAACGCGGGTGATGTGACACGTTCCATTGTATCTTATTATCGCAAGCATCAGATGCATAGGCCTATTATTCTTGTGGGACATTCTTTGGGTGCTAACGAACAAATCAAAGTAGCGCGCAATTTGGAAAAAGCAGGCATTCCTGTGGATTTATTAGTTACTGTTGATGCAGTATCACAAACGATCGTGCCTCCTAATGTGAAACATGCAATGAATTTTTACAAACCTGGATTTGTGCCCATGTTCAGCGGCTTAAAGCTCCGAGCAGTAAATCCTGAACAAACTCGTATTGACAATATTAATGTGGGTGCGTTAAAAGGCGTTCAAGTGAACCATTTCACAATCGATAAAGATCCGGTTGTACAAGCTATGATAATGGAAGAAGTAAAAAAGGTGTTAAGTAATGCAAATAGAGCAAATGGATAAAAAAGATTGTCCCCGGGTCTGCGTTATTGGAGCAGGCCCCAGTGGGCTCGCTGCAATTAAAAATTTGCAAGAACAGGGAGTAACCAATATCACCGTATTTGAAAAAAATGCTCAAATCGGTGGAAACTGGGTATATGACGAAAATGATGAGCACTCCAGTGTTTATGAAACCACCCATATTATCAGCTCGAAACGCTGGTCAGAGTTTGAAGATTTTCCTATGCCAGCTCACTATCCCGATTATCCATCGCATACTTTGGTTTTAGACTATTTTAAAAGCTATGCGCAGCATTTTAATTTGACCCAATACATTCGCTTTAACAGCACTGTTATAAAAGTAGAGCATACCAAACACCGGCAATGGAAAGTTATTTTTGAAAATAATGAAGGTACTCATGAGAAGTATTTTGATTATTTGCTGGTGGCGAATGGACATCACTGGGACCCCTACATGCCCGAATACCCCGGTAAATTTTCTGGGCAACTAATTCATTCACATCAATACAAAAAAGCTTCTGCTTTTAAGGATCAACGTGTTTTAGTTGTAGGCGGTGGAAATTCTGCTTGTGATATAGCGGTCGAGATAGCACGCAATTCTCCCAAAACCTGCATTAGCATGCGTCGAGGTTATAATATTTTCCCCAAATTCGTTTTTGGTAAACCAACTGATGATGCAGTGGCCAAAATCAGATGGATGCCTTCCTGGTTGAGGCAGAAAGTGTTGAGTTTTTTTATCCGCATTCTCCAGGGGCGATATGCCAAATATAAACTGATGAAGCCGGATTGTGGTCCTTTAGAAATCCATCCCACCATTAATTCAGAATTACTTTATTTCATTAGGCATGGGGAAATATTTCCTCGTCCGGGTATTACCCATTTTGAAGGGAACAGAGTTTATTTTACTGATGGTGCTTACGAAGAGTTTGATACAGTAATTTTTGCCACGGGTTATAAAATTAGCTTTCCGTTCATTGATAAAGAAATTGCTGATTTTAGTAACTCAACCAAAATACCGCTTTATCGTAAAATGATGCATCCAGATTTTGATAATTTGTATTTCATAGGTTTGTGTCAGCCTCAAGGGTGTATTTGGCCGCTTGCAGATTATCAGTCAAAAATAGTTGCACGCATCATTATGGGCACGTTGAAACGGCCTGATCATTTACATGAAAAAACACTTCAGGAAATGAATAAGCCTCACTATCGATTTAAATCGCATACTCGCCATGCTGTGGAAGTGGATTATCACAAGTTCCGACGAGAGTTACTGGATATGCTCGAAGCATAAGTGAGTCATGTAGCCCTGGGTTAGATGTAAGCTAACCCAGGATTTGCCTAAATTCGGTTGCGCCTCTTCAATGAGGTAAATTTAATTCCTTGATTCCTGCCGTTTAATGAGTGCACACATTAATTTTTCAATATTGGTTACATGTGGATTTTCTTGATGAATTATTGCCTTGGTTCGTTCGTCACAATAGCCTTTAACTTCTTTATCTGGAAAAATATAGAACTTTTTTTGTCCTGCTTCATGGACTATATGTTCCGCGATTTCAATAGCAGAACGTGAATGGGACAAAAGTCCTTTTAAAGCGTCCTGAAAAGAAGAATTTGCATTGGTTGTATGTGATAAGAGGGCTGTATCTGTAAACGAGGGAAAAACTACAGACACATCCACTGGTTTTTTCATACGTACCAAATCAAAATGCAATGACTCGGACAAGGCAAGGACTGCATGTTTTGACATAGAATAGGATGCGGTTTGTGATCCGGTACACAATGCATACAAACTTGCTATGTTGATAATGTGTGAAGAAAACGTTTGGCGGAATAAAATGGGGGTAAATGCTTGGATGATATGAATCATCCCATACAGATTAACATCCATAACTTTTTGTACCTGGTGCAGATCTAACTCCCAAAAAGGTGCCAATTGACCAATAATACCTGCATTATTATAAATCCAGTCCACCCGTCCCAGTTGATTTTCAATCTCTAGCACCATCTGGGCTACCTCGGCAGGTTGGGTTACATCGCAAGCAATTGGCAGAACCTTGTCCGGGTACAAGGCTAATAAATTTTTTGCTTCTTGCTGGAGTTTAATATCATCTTTATCCACCATAACTACGGTATAGCCGCCTTGCAAATTGACTTGGCTTAATGCCAGGCCAATGCCATTTGCAGCTCCGGTGATTACAGCTACTTTCATTTTTTTTCCTTTTGCTATAATGTTCTTATAATACCACCAAAGATAAGGGATTATTTTGAAAAACGGCGGCGAAATACCAAATCCTAATGAGTTCCCAGAGGAACCAGATGAATATCCATTTGAACCACAACCTTATGAACCCGACGTTCCTGGGTCTCCCGAGCCTGAGCCTTCACAACCTTCTGAACCTGATCTGGAATAGGGATTTCTACTGGATATTCAAGCTTTCTTAATCCCCAATCATCAGCTGATCCAAGGCTTTTCCTATATCTTTTGCCCTCATTAAACTTTCACCAATCAGGAAGGTATTAATTCCATGAGATTGCATCATAACGACATCCGTACGGGTATTTATCCCGCTTTCAGTAATGATAATTTTGTTTTCGGGAATATATTGTTTCAATTGGATGCTCAGTTGAATATCAGTCTTAAATGTATGGAGGCTGCGATTATTAATGCCAATTAAAGGAGTAGGTAAACGCAAGGCCTTTTCCAATTCTTCCCTACTGTGGCTTTCTACAAGTACTGCCATTTGCAGTTCATGTGCCAACTGGCAATAATCTTTTAATTGAACCTCATCAAGTAAAGCCACAATTAATAAAATACAATCAGCACCCAGAGCCAGACTTTCATAGATCTGATAAGGATCAATAATAAAATCTTTACGCAGTATAGGAAGTTTACACTGAGCTTTTGCCTGGGCTAAATAATCAGGATGACCCTGAAAAAAATCCACGTCAGTAAGTACTGAGAGACAACGTGCGCCATGCTGTGCATAGGTTGTTGCGATTTCTGATACATTAAAGTCTTCCCTGATTAATCCTTTACTTGGGGAAGCCCGTTTGATTTCTGCAATAATTGCCGGGGATTCATCAACGGTCAAGGCAGCAACGAAATCCCGTCGCTCCATAACGGGTTGTTGCTGGAGATAATTTATAGATCTATTTTGCTTGGCAAGCGCAATTTCTTCTTGCTTACGTTGGGCAATACGTTGTAACACACTATTCATGATTCACTTCTTTATTCAAAATTTGAGTTAAGTTGCCAAGTTGCGTAAAGCATTCGGAGGCTTTACCACTATCTAGGGCGATTTTAGCCTGCTCCAATGCCTCTGCAAAAGTAGCATTTTCCTGGGCACAGTAAATTGCGGCCGCGGAATTTAATAAAACCATATCACGCGCGGCTCCAGGTTTTCCAGAAAATACTTCTCTGATGATTTCTAAACTTTGGCGGGGTGAATCCACAATCACCTCATCTAAGGAATGATATTTGATGCCATAGTCTTCCGGTTTAATTGCCCAATGATTGAAAATACCTGCTCGATACTCAAGTACCTCTGTGGGTGCTGCAATGCTGATTTCATCCAAACCGTCATGCGAACTTATCACCAAAGCGCGTTCGCTTCCCAAATGAGCAAGAACTGCGGCTAAAGGTTTTTGCCAATGAGTTGAAAACACCCCTACAACTTGTTTCTTGACGCGCGCTGGGTTGATTAAAGGACCCAGTAAATTAAACAAAGTCCTGATACCCAGTTGTTGACGGGCTGTTCGGGCATAGTGCATGGCCGGATGATAATGGGGGGCAAATAGAAATGCCAAACCACATTGTTGAATACAGGTTTTAATTTGCTGATCGGAAAGGCTTAAAATAAATCCTGCCTGCTCTAAAAGATCAGCGCTGCCGCTACGGCTCGAAACAGAACGATTGCCATGTTTGGCGACGGGGAAACCCGCCGCTGCTACTACAAAACTGCAGGCTGTAGATACATTAAATGTATTTTTTCCATCTCCGCCTGTCCCAACTATATCAATCAGATTGGTGCCAAGATCTATGGGCTGAGCCAATTGCTGCATGACTTCAGCTGCTGCAATGAGTTCTTCTGTAGTTTCTCCTTTCATCCTCATGAGAGCCAGGAAGGTCGCAATTTGCACGTCATTATATTCGCCTGACATGCAGGAATTTATGACTGTATGCATTTGTTCCGGACTAAGATTTTTTTTGGCGATTAAATGTTCAAACAAAAGATTGGGTTTCATAATGTAAGAAATTCTCTAATAATTGCAGCCCATATTGACTTAATATTGCTTCTGGATGGAATTGTAGACCAAAAACAGGATATTGACGATGTGAAATTGCCATAATGGTGTTATTTGTCCATGCATCAATTTTAAGACACCCAGGAAGACTGTCTTCGTCTACTGCCAATGAATGATAGCGTGTTGCTTTGAAAAGGTTGGGTATATTTTTAAAAATTCCTTGCTGGTTATGTTCGATGATTGAGGTTCTTCCATGCATAATTTCTGGTGCAGGAATAATCTGGCCGCCGAAAGCCTGAGCAATACTCTGGTGTCCAAGACAGATGCCTAATATTGGTATAGTTCGATAAAATGTGTGGATCGCTTCCATCGATATTCCGGCATCCTTAGGGGCTTTGGGGCCTGGGGAGATAACTAAATAATCCGGAGCAATTTCTTTTATGCCGTTTATGCTGATTTGATCATGGGTATAAACTACTACTTCCTGTTTAAGACATTGAAAATATTGAACCAGGTTGTAAGTAAATGAGTCATAATTGTCGATAATGAGTAGCATGGCAAATCAAAAAGTTAATCAAAGTATCCCAGCTGGAATGGTGGTGCCATCCCGACTTACATGTAAAAGCTCCGAATAGTCATCTGCTTATAGAGTAAACTCTTCACCTAAATAAACAGCGCGGACTTGTTGGTTGGCCAGTATAATCTCCGGGGTACCTTCGCACAAGATTTTTCCCTGGCTGACAATATAGGCGCGTTCACAAATGTCGAGGGTTTCCCTCACATTATGATCCGTGATTAAAACCCCAATCCCTTTATTACATAAATGCTTGATGATTTTTTTAATATCAATGACCGAAATAGGGTCGACTCCGGCGAACGGTTCATCAAGAAGTATAAAAGAAGGTTCTATAGCCAGGGCTCTGGCAATTTCTACACGTCTTCGTTCTCCTCCAGATAATGCCATACCCATACTTTTTTCCAGATGGGTGATATGAAATTCCTGAAGCAGCAAATCCAGCTTTTCTTCACGAGCTTGTTCATTTAAATCAGGTCTGAGCTCCAAAATGGACATAATGTTTTCTGCAACAGTAAGTTTACGGAAAACGGAAGCTTCCTGAGGAAGATAACTGATCCCCAAACGGGCTCTTTGATGCATGGCACTGGTAGTGATATCCTGGTCAGACAGGAAAATTTGACCTTCATCACATGATTGCAAACCAACGATCATATAAAAGCACGTGGTTTTACCTGCCCCATTAGGACCTAACAAACCTACGCATTCGCCTTTTTTTATATCAATGCTGATGCCATTAACCACGGTTCGCGATTTAAAAGATTTTTTTAGGTTTCGCGCTTCCAAGATGCTCATGATGATTTCTTTTCTGGGTGATAAATAATGGTTATTCTTTTATTTTTACTGCCCTGGGACAGCACATGCTGTTTCACGGTGTCGTAACTTATTTTAGCTGCAGAAAATGAGTCAGTTCCTTGTTCTACCCGTGCATTTCCTATTAATTCAATTAAGTGACGAAGCGGATAATATCGAATTGTATCAGCATAGGCATGTACCGGAGGTTTCTTGGGATCCGTTATAGTCCAATAATGAGCCTGTTTTCCTGCTGTTCCGCTGGCTATTGCTACAATCAGTTGATTTTTTTCGTTCCCTATAGTCACGGCTTTACCCGCTTGTAGGTTTGTCGTGCCTTGTACCAGTTCAACGTTACCCGTATAAATCCCTTTATGTTGTTGTTGATTCAGATCTGCTGAATCTGCCATGACATGCATTACTTTTTCTTTATCCTCTGTCAATGCATATACAGAAGAGATGCCCATTAAAAGAAGAATCAGACTGCACTTAACCATTCGCTGGAACATAACTTCCTCTTGCCTTGTGGAGTAGTTCAACCCTTTTTTCATCAAGGTATGCATTCATTCCGGTAGATTGGATGATGTTACCGGGTTGTTCATAGGTTACGAGTACATCAGAACTTGCTTTCTTTTCTTTTGGAAAATAGGTTACTTTTTCTGTTCTGAGAACACTTTCCCCTGATTTATTTGCTTGTTGCTGACGTACAATCACATTACCTATAAAGGTAATTTGTTTACCGCCCTCCAATGATTCCGCTTTAATGGAACTAATATTCCACGGTGGTTGTTCTTCCTGGCTTACCAGGATATGCGGGCTTTGCAACAAGTAGACATTGCCTTTGGGAATGTGCTGCATCAAAGGGGCTGTGAGCACGTTCGCAACTGTACCTTGTTGATTGAACTGCCGGACTGTAACATTGGAAATCGTAGAATCCACCGAATTGGTCAAGGTTTCTCGATCAAGGCGGGTTATCGCTGTCGAATGGCCATAATACCATCCCGAACAGGCAAGGATAACCAAAGTAAAAAAAAGCCACATGAGTTGTTTTGCTGCATTCATTATTTTAGATAACCTGCTATAGCCAAATCCATTTTGTTTTGTGCACTAAGAATGAGATCGCATAACTCCCGTACTGCTCCATGACCTCCAGGCAGAGCGGTTTGCCACATGGCAATTTCTTTAATTTGATGAACTGCATTGGCAACGGCGACGCTAAGACCAACTTGTTGCATTATAGGCGCATCGGGAAGATCATCGCCAATATATGCAAATTGTTCATCCTGAAGGCTTAATTTGGTTTTTAATTGTTTATATGTTTCTTGCTTATCCAATTGATCTTTATAGTAATGAACAATACCTAACTGCTGCATTCTATGATCCACTACAGCATTGCGGGAGCCTGTTATAACAGCTACCTCGATTCCAGCGGCCATAAGTAATTTTAAGCCAACACCATCACGAATGTGGAATGTTTTCGATTCATTAAAATGATTATCAATATACAACAGTCCATCAGTAAGAACGCCATCCAAATCACAAATTAGACATTTAATATTTTTGGCACGTTCAATTAAATTATTCATTTTAAAATACACCTGCTTTTAATAAATCATGGAGGTGGAGAACAGCAGTAGGCCGATTGTCGTCGTCTGTAACGATTAAGGAAGTAATACTGTGTTTTTGCATAACCGACAATGCCTCGGCGGCAAGCATTCCCTGAGAGATTGTCCGTGCATTACGCGTCATGACCTCTTTGATTGGAGTAGTGTTAATATCATATTGGCGGGTCAAAGTGCGTCGCACATCCCCATCGGTATAGATTCCAACAAGGTACCCCTTACTGTCAGTAACGCAGGTCATACCCAATTTTTTATTGGTGACCTCAATTAAAGCTTCGCTCACGGTAGCATTTTCATGAATGACGGGCAGCTGGTCTCCCTGATGGCAGAGTTCGTCTATACGCAATAAAAGTCGTTTCCCAAGAGAGCCTCCGGGATGCGATAATGCAAAATCTTCTTCACTAAATCCCCTGGCCTGTAAGAGGGCAATTGCCAGTGCATCGCCCATAACCAAGGCAACAGTGGTACTGGTTGTAGGGGCAAGACCAAGAGGGCAGGCTTCCTGTTTGATGCTGACATCGAGGTTCACATCCGCTGCTTTTGCCAGAGTGGATTCTGGATTGCCGGTTAGGGCAATCAATGGAACCTCCAGCCTTTTTAATAAAGGAAGCAAGGTAACTAACTCCAGGGTATTGCCTGAGTGAGAAATGGCGATTACTGTGTCTTGCCGGGTTATCATGCCAAGATCCCCATGGCTTGCTTCACCTGGATGCATGAAAAACGAAGGACTGCCAGTACTGGATAAGGTCGCAGCGATTTTGTTTCCAATATGACCTGACTTGCCCATACCTGTTACTACAATCCGTCCCTTACAAGCAAGCAACAGTTCACATGCTTTTTCAAACCGGCTATCGATTCTTTGAGACAATTCAAAGACAGCTTGTGCTTCAGTTTCAATGACAGCAAGTCCAAGTGTACAAAAATTCATAGGCTATTCGAGGTTTTTTGTTTATTTTTCATTCTAACAAAAAATCAGTTGAATAAATAGAACCAAAATTTCAATTTTCCTGTTCATAAGAGATTTGGACGATACTTCAAATGGTGGCCTATAGCCTGCCGCTTTAGGAAAGGATAAAATCAGGTCCTCTAAAACCTAGCATTTTGAAGTATCTTGGGTATACTTCTACTTTTGGCTATAACCGGAAAAATGAGAATGCCTGAAAATTGGGTCGAAATCAAAAACTTAATCTTCACTCGCGAGAACCGTTGCATTTTCAATGATATTGATATGGTAGTTAAACGCGGCAAGATTACTGCAATCATGGGGCCAAGCGGTTCTGGGAAAACAACTTTATTACAGCTCATTGGCGCCCAACTGAAACCAGACAGTGGTTTGATCCAGGTGAATGGCCAAAATATGCATCAATTGTCGCGCAAGGCTTTATACGAAGCGAGGCGCAACATGGGCTTGCTTTTTCAAAGTTCTGCGTTATTCACCCATCTTTCTGTATTCGATAATGTGGCCTTCCCTTTGCGCGAGCATACGCTTTTAAACGAATCAATGCTCCGTGATATAGTTTTGATGAAACTTGAAGCAGTGGGTTTGAGAGGGGCTGCAAATTTGATGCCTGCCCAATTATCAGGCGGAATGGCGCGCCGGGTTGCTTTAGCCCGTACTATAGCTTTGGATCCCGAGCTTATGATGTATGATGAACCTTTTACAGGTCAAGATCCCATTTCTCTTGGTGTTTTAGTCCGTTTGATTAAGCGGCTCAACGAATTGTTACATACCACTACCATTATTGTTTCACATGATGTTGAAGAAACCTGTTCCATAGCAGATTATATTTATCTTATTTCCGGTGGAAAGATCATTGGACATGGAGCTCCTGATGAACTTATTCAATCATCTGAGCCTCAAATTAAACAATTTATGCATGGTGAAGCGGATGGGGTCGTTCCTTTTCATTATCCTGCCAGACCGTATATAGAGGAGCTATTGGATGCTTGAGTTCATCATACGTATGGGTAATCGTAGTTCCCGCCTTTTGCAAGACTTGGGAAGTTCCGGCTTATTTCTGTTTTTAATGCTGTTCAGGAGGCCTGGGATTTCAAAACTTTGGCCTTTGCTGCGCTATCAAATTCATTTTGTGGGCGTTTTGTCCTGTTTGATTATCGTTGTATCCGCATTATTTATCGGTATGGTTGTGGGTTTACAAGGCTATAATACTTTGCAGAAATTTGGTGCCTCAAGCCAACTGGGCCAATTATTGGCTTTAAGTATTTCAAGGGAACTTGGACCCGTCATTAGTGCCTTGCTGTTTGCAGGGCGGGCTGGCTCTGCTTTAACTGCTGAAATTGGCTTAATGAAGGCAACAGAACAATTGTCCAGTATGGACATGATGGGAGTTGACCCTTTAGGCAGGGTTATTTATCCTCGTTTTATTGCTGGGTTTATTACCTTGCCGCTGCTGGCATTAATTTTTTCCGCTGTGGCCATTTTCGGCGGTTATTTTATCGGGGTGCACTGGCTGGGTGTAGATGCGGGAAGTTTTTGGTCCAATATGCAAGCTGCAGTGGATTTTCGTATTGATGTACTCAGTGGTATCATTAAAAGTTTAGTATTTGCTTTTGTTGTAACCTGGATTTCTGTATTCCAGGGATTTGAATGTGTTCCTACTGCAGAAGGTATTAGCCAGGCGACGACTAAAACAGTGGTTTACTCTTCGCTTGCTGTGTTAGGGCTCGATTTTTTGTTGACCGCAATGATGATTGGAGATTGGTAAATGAGTAAGCAACGTTATGTAGATTTTAGTGTTGGCCTATTTATGTTGCTTGGTATATTGGCTTTATTGGTCATGACGATGAAAGTGAGCAACCTTTCAAGTTTTGGGTCTCATGATAGTTATGATGTAACTGCTGATTTTACAGATATTGGGGGGTTAAAAGTACGTGCGCCTGTGACTGTGGCCGGAGTTAGAATTGGAGAAGTAACCCGTATTGAGTTACAACCGGGGGAACTCAACGCTAAAGTGACTATGCGTTTACGAAGCGATAAAAAAATTCCTTATGATGATGCTTCAGCGCGCATTTTGACTGAGGGTTTACTTGGTTCAAACTACATAAGCATTGTTCCCGGTTTTGAGGATGAGGAAAATAAAGATCATCCCTATTTGAAAAACGGAGATGTAATTGGGAAAACTCAAGAAGCCATTATTCTTGAAAATTTAATTGGTCAACTACTCTTTAACATTAAAAAATAAGGTCAAAGACATGAGAATAATAAAAACATTTTTATTAGTTGTCAGTGTGATTTTATCCCCTGTATTGAATGCCCAAAATTCTCCAATACCTATGCTGGAGCAAACGGCCAATAATATCATCGCTACACTTAAGGAACATAAGTCCAGCTTAAAAAATAATCCAAATATTATTTACAATGCGGTAGAATCGAACTTGCTTCCAATCGTTGATGTTGCAGGTATGTCTCGTTCGGTTTTGGGAAGACAAGCCTGGAGTAAGGCAACAGATACGCAAAAAAGCCAGTTCTCGAAAGCATTTACACGTTTGGTAATTCGCACTTATTCCAGTCCATTGGCACAATATACCGATGAAAGTGTACAATTCCTGCCTTTAAGGGGTTCGCTGAACTCTCGTTTTTTGCGGGTTAACAGTATTATTATCCGTGCCGAGGGGCAAAATATTCCCTTATCTTACAGCCTTGTGGATAAAAATGGGCAATGGAAAATTTATGATATCAGTGTTGAAGGGGTAAGCCTGCTGCAAAGCTTCCGCTCCCAGTTTGCATCTGCATTACAAAATTCAAGCATTGATGATGTCATCAAACTAATGGAACAAAAGCAACTTAAAAGGGCCTCCTGATTGTGAATACAGTTTATTTTAAACCAGGCGCAGATCTTTCCTTTAAATCTGTCGTTGCAATGAGGTCAAAGCTTTACCAGGCTTTGAGAGAAGACAAAAGTGGCAAATTTGGTCTGGATTTAAGTGATGTCAGACATTGTGACAGTGCGGGTTTGGCATTACTAATTGAAGCCCGAAAATTATGTAAAAAAAATAATAAAACCTTTGAAATTATTGGAGTTCCTGCTGAGACACAATCCCTGGCAGAGTTTTGTGGGGTAAGGGGTATTTTGGAGTCCAAATAAATTTTTATACAGTAGGAATACCCAATTTTTGGAAAATGGTTACTTTTAGACTGTAGCCTGGGTGAAGGTGCGAACTGTAGCCCGGGTTTTCTTTTTTATCTGGATAACAGAATCGGGATGGAGATTGTGATCTCCTCCCGTTAAATTTGTTGCCAAAAGTTGTATTTATTTCAATTTGTGAGCTAATTTTAATGATAAGTAACGAAGAAATCGAACAAAAATTCAAAGCCATTGATGATGTTTCTTACATCAAAGTGGAGGGGGATGGTTATCAATATCAGATAACTATAGTAAGTGACGTCTTTGTAGATAAGCCTAAGATAGCTAGACAGCAGTGGGTTTATGCACAACTGAAAGATTTAATTACTTCCGGCAAGCTTCACGCGATTAGCATGAAGACGTGGACAAAAGAAGAATGGGGAAAGCAACATGGATAAATTATTAATCAATGGCGGTAAGGCATTGAATGGAGAAGTAGTTATTTCAGGAGCAAAAAATGCAGCCCTGCCTATTATGGCGGCAAGTTTACTCGCAAGAGATCACGTTACTATTTCCAATGTCCCTCATCTCAAAGACATCACGACCATGATGGAGTTATTAGGCCAGTTAGGTGCGCATCTAATCGTCGATGAAAAAATGAATGTCCAGGTTGATGCCGGACAGGTGAATGAGTTTGTTGCTCCTTATGATCTGGTTAAAACAATGCGCGCTTCAATTTTAGTATTGGGCCCCTTGCTTGCTCGCTTTGGAAAGGCGGACGTCTCTTTACCAGGTGGATGTGCTATTGGCACAAGGCCTGTGGATTTGCATTTAAAAGCGTTGAAAACCATGGGAGCTGATATAACAGTCAAAAATGGATATATCAATGCTCGTTGCCGACGAGGTCGTCTGCAAGGCAAACGTTTGATGTTTGATACCGTTACGGTGACCGGTACTGAAAATGTACTTATGGCAGCAACCCTTGCTGAAGGAACAACCATTATCAAAAATGCAGCCCGCGAACCGGAAGTTGTTGATTTGGCTAATTTCCTCATTCAAATGGGTGCAAAAATTTCTGGAGCCGGAACTTCAATAATTGAGGTTGAAGGAGTTGAAGCCCTCTCAGGAGGTACTTATTCTGTCATGTCTGACCGAATTGAAGCAGGTACCTATTTAGCTGCTGGTGCTTTAACACGGGGGCATGTTACTGTAAAACGGGTACGCCCAGATACTTTATTATCCCAATTGTGCAAGTTTGAAGAAGCAGGTGCGGAGTTAACTATCGGAGAGGATTGGGTAAGCCTTAACATGCACAATCAACGTCCTCAAGCAGTCAATATTTCTACTGCACCTTATCCTGCTTTCGCAACAGACATGCAGGCGCAATTTATGGCCATGAACTCAGTGGCGGATGGGACGTCAACTATAGTAGAGACTATATTTGAAAATCGTTTTATGCATGTCCAAGAGTTGCAACGCATGGGTGCCCAGATTCAACTCAATGGCAACACTGCAATAATTAATGGTGTTGAAAAATTAACTGGTGCGCCTGTGATGGCAACTGATTTACGGGCATCAGCCAGCTTGATTTTGGCGGGATTAGTTGCAGAAGGTGAAACATCAGTAGAGCGAATCTATCATGTAGATAGAGGGTATGAACGCATAGAAGAAAAATTATCTTTATTAGGTGCGGACATTAAGCGGGTTTCTGACCGGTGATTACTAAAGAAGAGCTTTCATTATATCTGCAGCAACTGTTGGCATGTGAACGCTTCAATGATTATGCACCAAATGGAATGCAGGTTGAAGGCAAAGAACAGATTAAACGAATTTGCACTGCAGTTACCGCTTCTGAGGATGCAATTTCCGAGGCTATTGCATGGGGCGCTGATGCCTTATTGGTTCATCATGGTTATTTTTGGCGTGGTGAACCGCCAATCGTTGTGGGAATGAAACGTCAGCGGATTTATAAACTATTATGTAATGAGCTCAATCTGTTTGCCTATCATCTTCCACTGGACTGTCATCCTGAACTTGGAAATAATGCCTGCCTCGCAAAGTTGTTTGAAGTAGATTTGATCCATATGCACCGGGCAGGAAATACGGATAATCTACTCTGGTCGGGAAAATTGGTTCAAACCATGAGTTCAACCGAATTTGCCGATTATTTGGAAAAAAAATTAAAGCGTACGCCTTTATTTATTGCCGGCAGTAAAAAACCGGTGACCCATATTGCATGGTGTAGTGGGGGAGCCCAGGATTTTATCGAGGATGCGTACCGTTTGGGTGTAGATGCTTACATAAGCGGGGAAATATCCGAAAGAACTTACTACCAGGCAAAAGAATTAGGTATTCATTATTACTCTTGTGGCCACCACGCAACAGAACGTTATGGGATTCAGGCTTTAGGGAATCATCTGGCTTTTCAATTTGAGTTGGAACACTTGTTTATCGATAGTAATAACCCAATTTAATCCGGGTGTGGGTTTTCTGGTGTTGTGGGAACCAGATTCACCCTGTTTCACCAGCCTTAAAAATCGTCTAAAACATACCCTCTACATATCAGTTTCATGGCAAAATTTTTTGTCAAAATGATCCTTGTTAATCCATTTGTGAAATGAAATGTGCTACATTTAATAAATCAATAGTGATTAACCTTCATGCGCTCTTGTTCCAATAGGTTTCATAAGCTAACATGATTTGATAGTCGCTAAAGGATTGTTTTAATGATCAATTTTCGTTACTTTATGTTTTTAGTTTTTTTATTTAGCTCCTTTTCGAGCCATTCAAATTCCAATGAAAAGCACAATAAGGCTTTTCGCAATTTTTGGCATCCCACATTTCTTGGGGAACGTTTGGATTATTGTACCGCTGATGGTAAGGAATGCGGTAAAGTTGTAGCAGACCGTTATTGCCAAATGTTAGGCTACGATTATTCCAGCGATAATGAAATTGCTTACAATATAGGGTTAACACATTATCTGGCAACCGGAGAGAGTTGCAAAGGCTGGCGTTGCAATGGATTTATGACCATTGCTTGCGCTACAAATTTATCACATACCCCTCCAAAACCTTATCATTATCGTGAAAAACAATTCGCTGATCCCCGATATAATGATTATCGTGTGGATTGGTGTTATGAGCAAAAACAAGGTTGTGGTTCTCGGGCGGCCAATTCTTTTTGCAGTCGTATGGGGTTTCTGCAAGCCAAATATTTTGTGAAAGAAACTCAAGTAAGTGCTACCAGAACAATAGGTAGCCAGGAATTATGTTTCGGTAATCAGTGCAATTCTTTTAAATTGATTGTGTGTTACCGATAATTAATAAAATCTTTTCTCGCAATTATGGGAGAAAGAAAATGATGGTGCGAGTATAAAACTTAAGGATAAGTTTATGAGTATTAATGACAAGGTTTTTATCATTGATAATAATGAATGTCGTCGCGACAAGTTGCGTACGATACTGGATTTTATCGGTGAACCTACCGAAGTCAGTGAATATGGAAGCTGGCAAGTTGATGATATAGATCCAGGTATAATTCTTCTTGGTGCAAGTGAATCTGTTCACGAGACTATAAATGAACTGGATTCATTGGTAAACAAATTTGTCAAAACTCCTATTATTGTCATAGGGCAAAAATTAAATAATACCCAATGTCTTTTACGTAATGTGGTTAGCTGTTTACCGTTCCCCTTTACCTACGCGCAAATCATGGAATCCTTGCACCAGTGCCAATTGGCGCAAGAGGCAGTCAATTCTGTAATTGTCAGCAATCCAAAAAATCCATTGCTCCGTAGTCTTGTGGGAAATAGCTCTGGTATTCGTAATGTCCGCAGATTGATTGAGCAAGTCTCAGACACCGAAGCAAGTGTGTTGGTTCTGGGAGAGTCAGGAACGGGCAAAGAAGTAGTGGCTCGTAATATACATACCCTATCATCAAGAGCCAGCAAGCCGTTTATACCCATTAACTGTGGTGCTATACCCGGGGAGTTGCTCGAGAGTGAATTATTTGGCCACGAAAAGGGGGCGTTTACAGGTGCAATTACATCCCGGCAAGGTCGATTTGAGTTAGCAAATGGCGGTACCTTATTCCTGGATGAGATAGGTGATATGCCGTTGCCTATGCAAGTTAAATTATTGCGTGTGTTACAAGAGCGCTGCTTTGAGAGGGTGGGTTCCAATAAAAGCATTGATGTGAATGTCAGGATTATAGCGGCAACTCACAGAAACTTGGAAGAAGCGATTAAGGAAGGCAAATTCAGAGAAGATTTATTTTACAGACTGAACGTATTTCCCATTGAAATGCCGCCTTTAAGGGAAAGGGCAGAGGATATTCCCTTATTATTTAACGAATTGATTTCACGCATTGAGAGTGAAAACAGACCTAGCGTGCGCTTGATGCCCGATGCGATGAATGCTTTATGTGAATACAATTGGCCCGGTAATATCAGGGAATTGGCTAATTTGGTAGAACGTTTAACTATTCTTTATCCTAAAGGGATCTTGAGTAAAGAAGATTTACCCCAAAAAGTAAGGGGAGAATATAAAACTTTGTATACTGAATCCGATACAACCCATTCTGAGCGAGAAGCGTTAATGGAAGTAATGCATCAGGAGCAGATTGCTGCCAGTACCGAAGGCATCGATTTGAAAGAACATCTGGTGAAAACCGAGTTAGCTCTGATTAGCCAGGCTTTAAACGAAGCTGATTGGGTAGTTGCTCATGCTGCAAGTTATTTAAATATGAGACGGACTACCTTGGTTGAAAAAATGCGTAAATATGGGCTGACCCGTCCTGAGCGGGTTTAATTCAATGCATTAGCTGGAAATTAAACACGAGAAAAGCATGCCGGGGCAGTTGTGGCCACCCCGGTACTCATATTATCAGTTAGTCCTATTCCTTGGTTTTATCAGTTTTTGATTCTTTTGGAGGTTCAACCACTTCAATGGTTTCGACGACCTCCACGGACTCAACAGTCTCAACAGGCTCAGAAGTTTTCGTTGATTCGTGTACTACTTTAGTTTCTTCAACAGTTGTTTTAGTCTTGGCTTCAGGGGTTACAGTTACATTTGTTGGTTCAGCTCCTTCCTGCTGAGCTCTCGTTTCCTTATAGTTATGGACTATTTCCCCAACACTTTTTTTAATATCTGTAAATAACTTGTTTGTCATTGAAGCTAACTCTTTAAGATCAGGTAGTTTTGATTTAAAGTCACTCATAGCTCACTCCATATTGTATTCTTAATTAATTATATACCATTATCCTGAATTCAGCAGTTTATTCAGTATTTTGAATATTAAGGCTTTTCCAGGATAAAATGGTATTTATTCTTAACCCCAGGGGTGAATCAAGCGCATTGCTGGCTTAAGTAATTTATTAGCCAGAGATGCTTTGGGAGGAACGGTTAATTTGAATGCTCTATAGTCAGCAATTTTTTCCATGAGGTAATCATCACTTGTGCATAATTCGTCCACAAGTTTCAGATCAAAAGCATCCTTGGCTAACCAATGCTCTCCTGTTGAGACTTCATCTATATTCAATTGCTCGCGGTTACTGGCTACATAATTTCTAAAAGCACTATGGATTTTCTCCAGATCATCCTGAGCTTTTTTCCTGCCTTTTTCAGTATTTTCGCCAAAAAGGGTCAGGGTTCTTTTGTATTCTCCTGCAGTCAATAATTCCACATCAATATCGTGATTTTTTAGCCAACGATGAAAATTGGGTATTTGGGCTACAACACCAATAGAACCAATAATGGCAAAAGGCGCTGCGATGATTCGATTCGCGACACAGGCCATCAAATAACCTCCGCTGGCAGCCATTTTATCGATACTTACAGTTAAAGGAATGTTTTTATCGCGAATGCGTTGGAGTTGGGAAGCAGCTAACCCATAAGTATTAACTATCCCGCCAGGGCTGTCCAGACGAACTAAAACTTCATCCCCAGGCTTTGCAACACAAAGAATAGCAGTTACTTCATCCCGGAGCTGCTCTACCTGTGATGCCCTGATATCCCCATGAAAATCAATTACATAAAGGGTGGGCTGGCCGTCTTTAGTTTTTTTCTTCTTGGGAGGTTTTTTGCCAAGAACTTCTTTGCTCATTATGGATATGATATGATCATAATGTTTGTTCAAAGATGTGATTTCCAGTTTTGGTTTAGGTTTGCGGCTCATAGAGAAGAAACCCGCGAATACTATGAGGAAAGCAATAACAACAGTTATTGATTTTAAAAGAAATAAACCATATTGACTTAAAAATTCCATTACGAACCCTGTAAAAAATAAAACAAATTATGGCGATCAATAAGAGAGTTCGCAAGAGCCGATAAGCATTTAGACTAGAAAAGAGTTTTTAGGATAAATTAAATCGCTTTGTTTTGTTTTTTAGTTCGAGTACTATTTCTTAATTGAAAGTGCATCCTGATTACCTAAAACGCAACCTACAGTGTATCGTGACCTATGCTTGATGTAATTAACCTTGCTTTTGACTACCAGGAAAAACCCTTGCTGAATAATGTTGCTTTTCATTTACCCGAGGGGGGATTGCTACATCTACGAGGAAGAAATGGTGCTGGCAAGACGACTTTATTGAAACTGATTGCCGGTTTATTTCAGCCACTTCAAGGTGAGATTCGATTTTTTGGGCAGAATATAGCTAAAGAGCCGTCAGAATATCAACGCCATCTGTGTTTTGTAGGTCATAAAGCCGGTATTAACCCTAATTTAAGCTTAAGGGAAAACTGTTATTTTGATCTTCATTATGTTTCTCCAGTTTCAGAGATCAGAAATGAGCGGATTGATAAAATAGAAGAATTGGCTTCAATTTTTAAACTGGAACACCATCTTGATGTTCCGTGTGGTTTATTATCCTCAGGACAGCGTAGGCAAGCAGGGTTACTCCGTTTATGGTTTTCCAACTCCCGATTATGGCTTCTTGATGAACCCCTTGTTGCTTTAGATGAGCATGCCATGAAACAAATCATGGATGTCATCGCGCTCCATCGAAACCAAGGGGGAGCAGTTTTATTGACCTCACACCAGCAATTACCCTTGGATTCCTCAGGGTATGAGGAGTATTGTTTGTGAGTTCCTCTATTTCTTTATTTGCCAAACAATGCACACGTGAACTACTTATTCAGGTACGTCAAATCCGCTTTTTGGTGAACTCTTGCCTGTTTTTTATCATTTTCCTTTTTATGTTTCCCTTGACTATTAAACCGGAAATCATGCTCCTGAGGAACATTGCCCCGGGTTTGGTGTGGATGGCAATATTGTTTTCTTTGCTGCTTTCAACCGAACGTTTATTTCAACAGGACTATGAGCACGGGGTCCTCGAACAATGGCTTGTTTCAGGTCAGTCTTTACCTCTGCTTGTAGGCGCAAAGGTAATTGCTCACTGGTTGTTTAATTTGCTGCCTATACTCGTTTTATGTCCTTTAGTGTCCCTGTTTTTTTCATTGAGTGTCTGGGAAACAGTAGTTCTTGCGCTTGCTATTATCTGTGGTACGCCGTCATTGTTGTTCCTTTGTGCCCTTGCTGCTGCATTTGGGGTGGGAATCAACCAGAAGGGGCTTTTAATGGCTTTAATATTGTTGCCATTAACCTTGCCTGTACTCATTTTTGGAAGCGGAACAGTACACATTGCGATGCAAGGTCTGCCAGTCAGTGCCTATTTGGCTTTATTGTCGGCTATTTCTGTGGTTGCAGTGGGATTTTTACCCTATGCTATTGCGGGTATCATACGTATAAGTCATGTTGAATAAATAACAGGTTCTAACGGGCTAGGATCCGTTGTCATTTCACCTGCTGCCTACGTGCCGCGGTTTGCCCGTAGCATCCAGTATATCGAATAATTGGCTTATTTCTGAAAGCGGTTTATTGCCAAGCGAAGAAAATCACGGGAGACTCAGTGAGAGCCTCCTTTGATCACAATAATTATGATGTTTATGGATAGTTTTTTAATGATTTTAGGTCTTGATTGAATTCGTCATCTTGTTCGAATTCTTCTTGAGCTGCATTGAGGCCTGTCAATTGCCTTTGATGGTAGGCCATCATGAGTCCATAAATACCGCCCGAGTAAGGGGAGGAAAACATGCCTGTTTCAGGTGCCTCATTCAACACAATTCCTTTTTCAGCAAGCTTTGCAGCTATATCAATTTTTGTTTCAGCAATTACCTTTGCTGCTTTTTTTAATAGTTCGATTTTAAGCAAGGGTATTTGCGCTAAGTTAGTGGTTGCGAACTGATCTATTTCAGTTTTAATAAGACCAATAAATTCTTTTTTAATCTCTAATGTGCCATATAAAGTAGAGTAGGTATATTGTTCTGCATAAAGCAGTCCGGAAAGAGTTTTAAGCAACGCATGCCAACTACGATCATGCAGCATCCACAATATGGGATTGTTAGGAAATTCTTTATAGCAATTCTGTAAATGAACGGCCCCAGACTCCAGTAATTCAACCAGTTTTAGACTCAGCAAATCAATATCCTGTTCAAATTGATTTAAGCCTTCCTGTACCTTTTCCGCTCGCAATAAACTGGTGATTTCTTTTTTTACTGTTTTGACTTGTTTGCGTAAAAAAATTAAATCGATGTCTTCATTAAGTTGTTGTTTGAAATGGCGCGTCAAGTCGATGTAGTTTTCAAGTTGTTCTGTTTGTATTCCTTGGTGCCGATAGATGGCAAAATAGATCTCGCAAATCCCCAAACATACTCGGTAAGCTCCTAAGGCATAAGCAAATTGTCTCATAAAAGCCTGTGCTTCGGGGGTGTAGGTTTTTTCAGGTTTAAAGAGATATGTTCCATCTTGTTTGTGGAACTCTAATGGTAAACCACTTGCTAACACATTGCTATCAAAGGCTGCTACAAGTCGTGGATTTTCTGTTGAATCCATAATTGCTGCGGCACCCTTTACTAAGGTATTTTCATCAACCAGACATTTCTCCATGGCATCACGAACCATATTGAAACTAAAAACTTGCTCTTCTCCTTTTGCAACTTCGGTGAGTTTTTGGGTTCGCCCCTCATTAAAAAAATACCCTTTTAATAATTTCCTTATTTCAAACATGGCTTTGCGATAATGTTCAAGACGGGCCAAAATTGGCTGGGTTATTTTGTTTATTTCCTGTCGATGGAGCTCAAGTTTTTCATCCATAACATCTCCTTGTATATCCTTTATTGTTTTAATTTCTACATTGCGCCAGGTTCGATGTCAAGGTGATTAATTTTTTCGATAAGATTTAATTTACTTTTAATTGTTAAAGGAAATGAGGATGGAAATGATGAAAAATTTTACTATTAACTCAGTGCTATAATTAAATTAATTTACTTAATGAGTTGTTTTTATGCAAAATGCCAAATTGACTTCTAACATCAAAGAATGTTCTTCTTGGTATGTTTCAGCAATGGAACACTTGGTTAAGGTCGTGCAAGATTTATCGCAAGCAAATGATATTCAAACGATTACCGAAATTGTGCGCTTTGCAGCGCGAGAACTCACAGGAGCAGATGGTGCGACCTTTGTACTGAAGGAAGGTGATTTTTGTTACTATGTAGAGGAAAATGCAATCGCTCCATTATGGAAAGGCAAGCGTTTTCCCATGAAAACATGTATCAGTGGTTGGGTGATTTCGCATAAACAATCAGCAGTCATTGAAGATATCTATCGTGACCCCCGCATACCACAAGATACTTATCGGCCCACATTTGTTAAGAGTTTGGCGATGGTACCAATACGTAGAGAAGATCCTATAGGTGCTATTGGCAATTACTGGGCCAAAAAACGCCTGCCAACACAAGAAGAGCTCAGTATATTACAAGCACTTGCAGATACGACATCGGTTGCACTGAAAAATGCACACCTTTATATTGACTTAAAAGCCCATATTGAGACCATCCGAGAGCGAGAAGCGCATGTACGAACCCAACGAGATAGATTGGAAATTTTTACCCGTGCCCTGGCTCACGATCTTAGAGAACCTGTACGAACCATGAGTTCCTTCGTCGATGTCATCAATCAAGAAAAACATCAGTTTTCTGGAAGAGTAGTTGACTATTTTCAACACATTTATAATGCCAGTAAACGCATGCTAACGCTCATTGATACTGTGTTTCATTACATGCAACTTGATGAATTTGAGGAAGAAATTAAAGAAGAATGTGATATGAATGAGATAATCTTAGAGGTTTCAAAAAACCTTGATTATCTGATTCGGGAAAAAAATGCTCGCATCATTGCCGAGACGTTACCCCATGTGAAAGCCAACAGAACTCAAATGATTCAATTAATGCAAAACTTAATCAGCAATGCCATTTATTACAATGAAAATATTCCTGAAATATCGATTTCCGCAAATCCAAATAAACAATGGGTAGAATTTCATGTATCCGATAATGGTTTAGGACTTGATAGCAAAAACAATGAAACCATATTTCTGCCATTTAAACGGGCTAGCCGGACAAGCAAGGGTTCGGGTTTAGGGTTAGCAATATGCGCCAAAATTTTAGAATTACATGGCGGAACAATAGAATGTAAATCCAGAATTGAAGGAGGCACAATATTTTCTTTTACTCTCCCAATTGCTTTTAAGGTAAATAAGCAGGGAAAAATAAAAGAAACCTCAGTGAGTCAAGTGAATATGCCCAGTCAAACTTCATTAGCTAATATTTTATTTGTCGATGATCTCAAGGAGGATATGGAATTTACTAAAATCATCCTGGAGCGGGCGCATATACACTTTAATTTATTTATAGCGCAAAGCGGAAAAGAAGCCCTTAATTTGTTACATGACCAATTTGCTCGAAATAACCCAATTGACCTGATATTTCTTGATATCAATTTGCCTGGAATGGATGGGTTTGAAATATTGAAACAAATTCAAGCTGATAAAATACTCAATAAAATTCCTGTGATTATGTGCACTGGTTCAGATTATCGTAAAGACAGAGAAAAGTCAGCCTCATTAGGCGCCGCGGGCTATCTGATAAAGCCAATTGAAAAAGAATCGTTACAAGCCATAATCAATGATCTGGCTGCAGTAAGATATTGTCAAACAGATGAAGGTTATATCATCGTGCGAAATGAATATTAGTTTTAATTTATATCAGTAATTCATGACCATTCAAAAATAACCTAGGCTCTTTCATGAGCAATAGGTCAAAACCCTTGTTCTATAAGCATTAATTGATTCTGTTTTAATAAGTTTCATAAATGGAATTAAAACCAATCCTAAATGCCCAATATTGGTATTGACTGGCATATATTGATTCGCAATCCTGGTTTTGTAATTATTAGTGAATTTGATCCCTATTGGGGCATTCGATTAAAATGCGAACAATACGTGTATCATATCATAAGTTATCACATGAAATTAATTATCCAAGAAATGCCGCGAAATAGCTTGGAGTGCTCTTGATAATCACTGTCTCTGTCCCACAACTTCAGATTCCTCTCTTAAAACCAACGCATGGATACCGCTGACAAGCCGCGGCACGTAGATGATAGGTGAGATGTCACCTGACCTGTCATTTGTTACGGCCTCAGTAAAGCGACATCCCTCAGTAAAGTTACATACTTCAGTAAAGTCCTCGATAATCTGCTTATTTTGTGTAATGGATTTTGCGAATGGGGGGATGCATGTTAAAATCCGCTTTTTTTGATTTCAATTATTCCTATGTGGAAATTATTATATCAATTGGCATCACCTAAATTTTTTTATTCATTTGCAGGGCGGCTTACTCCAGGTCTGGCGGTTGGGGCTTTCATTGCTCTCATAGCGGGTATCATTTGGGGCTTGGCATTTACCCCACCGGATTATCAACAAGGTGAGGCTTTCCGAATTATCTATGTGCATGTTCCCAGTGCTTTTTTGTCCATGATGCTCTATGCATGGATGGGTTTTTTAGCAGTATTGCTTTTGGTGTGGCGTATTAAAATCGCAGGCCTCTTAATCAGTATCGTGGCGCAAATCGGCCTGAGTATGGCATTTCTTGCTTTGGTTACTGGAAGCATTTGGGGTAAACCCATGTGGGGAGCCTGGTGGGTTTGGGATGCCCGGTTGACTTCTGAATTAATTCTTTTATTGCTTTATGCAGCTATTTTAGCAACCCACTATGCTCTCAAAAATAAAGAGGATGGAGATAAAATCATTGCTATCTTAACCTTGGTCGGAGTGATTGATTTACCTATTATTCATTATTCCGTTTATTGGTGGAATACCTTGCATCAGGGGTCGACTTTATCTGTTTTTGCAAAACCCAAAATTGATACCAGCATGTTGTATCCTTTATTGCTGACCATAGCCGGATTTTTTTTATATTGTTTGTGGATTATTTTAGAAAAAGCCCGCCAGGAATTATTGCTTAGAGAAAAAAGACAATCCTGGGTTAAGGTTCAATTTGAAGGGGAATTTAAATGAATCAATTTTTAGAATGGGTGGCGATGGGAGGATACTCCAAATATGTTTGGCCCGCTTATGGTTTGGTTTGTGCAGTTTTATTGATGAATATATTAAGCATGAAGCGGAAAGGAAAACAGACTCGTCAAAAATTACAACAATGGTTTAAATGATAAAATGACTCCAGCACGCAAACGCAAGATAACAATTCTAGTATTTTCGATGTCTGTTTTATTTTTGGCTGCAGCGCTGGTTTTATATGCACTAAGACAAAACATCAGCTTATTTTACACTCCAAGTCAGGCTGTTATGGGTGAAGCTCCACAAAATCATAATATCCGTGTAGGAGGAATGGTAGAGAAAGGCTCTATTGTTCGTTCACAAAAAAGTTTGGAGGTCGAATTTAAAATTACTGATTTTAATAAAACGCTTACTGTGACCTATACAGGGATTCTTCCTGATTTATTCAGAGAGGAGCAGGGAGTTGTTGCAGAAGGAAAATTGCTTAACAACCGACATTTTCAAGCTTCACAAGTATTGGCGAAGCATGATGCCAATTATATGCCACCAGAAGTAAAAGCTGCTTTATCCAAAAAGGTAAACTCATGATTGCAGAATTAGGACTTTTTTCTTTAATTTTGGCATTGATCTCATCCATGATGCTTGCGGTAATTCCTCTCGCCGGATTGCAGTTAAAAAGAGCAAAGTTGATGGATTCTGCAATTACGTATGTAATTTGCCAATTTTTGTTTATTGCCTTGGCCTATCTTTTCCTTACTCTTTGTTTTTTAAATGATGATTTTTCCGTGATTTATGTCCTGAGTAACTCGAGCATATCCTTACCCTGGTTTTATAAACTGTGTGCAGTTTGGGGAGGACATGAAGGGTCCATGTTGTTATGGGTTTCCATTCTTAGCTTTTGGACGTTGCTTGTGGCTTTTTGCAGTTCGGGTTTGGATAAGGAAATGCGTACACGGGTTTTAGTTGTCCTTGGTTGGTTAAGCATAGGATTTATCCTTTTTTTACTCAGTACGTCCAATCCTTTTTTACGGCAATTCCAAGTTTTGGATTCTTCCGGACGTGATTTGAATCCTTTATTGCAGGATCCGGGGTTTTTATTCCATCCCCCTATGCTCTATATGGGATATGTCGGTTTTTCTGTTGCCTTTGCTTTTGCGCTTGCCGCACTTTGGGCTGGAAAAGTAGAAGCAAGCTGGTCGAAATGGACCAGACCCTGGACATTGGCTGCATGGTGTTGTTTAACTGCAGGTATTACTTTGGGAAGCTGGTGGGCTTATCGTGAGCTGGGATGGGGTGGATGGTGGTTTTGGGATCCCGTGGAAAATGCCTCATTCATGCCCTGGTTAGTAGGAACCGCTTTATTACATTCTTTGGCAGTAACTGAGCAGCGTCAACAATTTAAAGCTTGGACCATGTTGCTTGCTATTGCTGCTTTTTCTTTAAGCTTGATTGGAACTTTCCTTGTACGTTCCGGCGTTTTAACCTCAGTGCATGCATTTGCAGTAGATCCCCAACGCGGATTATATATTTTAGGGTTTTTATTATTTGTTATTGGCGGCTCCTTATTATTATTTCTATTCCGGGCGCAGACCTTGCATTCAGGAAATAATCCCAGCCCCATTTCCAGAGAGAGTGCTTTATTATTAAATAATGTTTTTTTAGTAGTTATCATGCTCACGGTGCTGATGGGAACAATATACCCATTGATAGTTGAGGGGCTAGGCCTGGGGAAACTGTCTGTAGGAGCTCCTTATTTCAATTCCGTATTTGTCCCTTTAATGGTTCCCTTAATGGTGTTAATGGGAATTGGCATACATTTAAGATGGAATAGCGATCGAGGGCGGGTTGTATTAAAAAAACTTTGGAAGATGGCCTTGCTTAGTCTTTTACTCCCGTTACTTTTGTTAGTTGCTACTTCCAGGCAATTTAATCTATCTGCTTACATAGGATTAATCCTGGCTTTTTGGGTGATCCTAAGTACTCTGCAGGCGGCATACAGACGGATTTATGATCGGGGTTTGCATCAAATGGGGCAAGCTTATTGGGGAATGATTCTGGCTCATTTAGGGGTAGCAACTACGGTAATCGGGATTGCAGTTTCTACAGCCTATGGCGTGCAAGATGATGTGCAAATGGAGCCTGGGGAAAAAGTGGCTTTGTTGGATTATTCAGTAGAATTTATGTCTCAAGAGCCTTTATCTGGTCCCAATTATAAAGGAACAAAAGCTCAGTTCAAGATTAGTTATAAGGGAAAAAGCAAGCTGATTTATCCTGAAAAAAGACTGTATACGATAGGGCAAATGGCAATGACCGAATCGGCAATCGATGTAACCCCTTTTAGAGATATCTACATTGCGCTGGGAGAGCTATTATCTACCAATTCATGGTCTGTAAGATTATATTACAAACCGTTAATACGCTGGATTTGGAGTGGCGGATTTATGATTTTGGCAGGTGGTTTTTTCGCTTTGACAGATAGGCGCTATTATCAAAAAAGATATTCGGCGGTTAGGACCCAGGAGTTAGAGGCATGAGAAAAATTGGATGGAAAGTTGTGCCAATCGCATTTTTTTTGCTGCTTTGTATCTTTCTCTGGCGCGGTTTATCTTTAAATCCACATGAGTTGCCTTCCGTACAATTGGGAAAGCCATTACCACAATTTAGCCTGCCTCAATTGCAGGAGCCCAATACTTTTTTTAATTCCACCCAATTAAAGGGGCAAGTCGTTTTATTAAATGTTTGGGCCAGTTGGTGTGCCGCTTGTATAGATGAACAAGTGTTTATGTTGCACTTAGCGCGCGAAGGGGTACCCCTTTATGGATTAAACTACAAAGATAAGCCTGATGATGCACTTCGCTGGCTGGAACAGTGGGGAAATCCTTATAAACTCGTGTTTGAAGATCGGGATGGGAAGGTTGCAATCGATTTAGGAGTTTATGGAGCCCCAGAAACTTTTGTAATTGATAAGAAAGGAACCATCCGCTATCGCCATGTAGGCGTCATGACTAAACAAGTATGGCTAAAAGAAATTGCTCCTTTAATAAAGCAGCTGGAGGAGATGTCATGAACAGCCGAGTACCTTTCCTTATCCTTACTTTTCTGTTTTTTCTATCCTCCTCCATTTGGGCAAACAGTACTTATCCTTTGGATTCACCCCAAAAAGAAGCTCAGTTTCAGCATTTACTTAAAGATTTACGTTGTTTAGTTTGTCAAAACCAGGATCTGGCGGATTCGAACGCAGAATTAGCGAAAGATTTGCGCAATCAGGTTTATCAGATGGTTAAAGAAGGGAAGAGTGATACTGAAATCAGTGATTATTTGACGGCCCGTTATGGGGATTTCATCTTGTTTAATCCTCCTGTTAAGGCAGTAACATTTTTATTGTGGTTTGGACCTATTGTATTTTTATTCCTGGGTTTTGTTATTTTCTGGCGTACCTGTTTTGGTGGTCGCGCAAGAAAGCTAAATCCGATTAATGATTGATGACTCTTGGATTTAAACCCTTTTATATTTGAATTAGTGAGTTTTTTATGAATGAATGGTGGTTATTGGGCTTATTGGCAGGACTCGCAGGAATAGCCTGTTGCTTTATGATTTACCCATTCAAGCGACGATTTATTGCCAGTTTGTTATTGTTTCCTGCCATTTTTTTGTTGGCATTTGGGGGGTATTTTTATTGGGGAAGTTTTAACGGATGGCAAGAATATGTTCATCATATTAAATCCCAGGAGCAAGCTAAAAAAATGCTGGAGTCGGTTAAAAGCCCGCAAGAGTTAATCGATAAATTAAAAGCAAAATTGGATGATAATCCCAAAAGTGCTAAAGGCTGGTATCTGCTTGGACGTCTATACAGTAGCCAAAACGAAAAGGAAAATGCAGTGAATGCGTTCGCCAAAGCCTATCATTTTAATCCGGATGATGAACAATATGCAGTGAACTATGCTCATAGCTTATGGATACTCAATAATCAGCAGTTTACGGAGCAAATCATCCAAATATTCCGAAGACTATTAAAAAATAATCCCCATCAACCCGATGCATTGGCGATGCTTGCTATGGATGCTTTCGTAAGTCAGTCCTATGAAAAAGCAATAGATTATTGGCAGCGTTTATTAAAATTGGCCCCCGAGCAATCAGAAGAGGCTCAAGCTATTCGAAAAGCAATCGCCAAAGCAGAAGCTCGTATCAAACAAAAAAAGCAGAAAATGAATTGAAAGAAAAATCTAAGGGCAGGATGAAGGGTGGAACTGAAATTCAATCAAAGTGCCAGATCGCCTGGACACTTTGATTGGATAAAAATTTAGTACCCCATTGTAAATTTGGCAGTGTCATGACTGACATTTGTCGATGGTTTTTGATTGAAAAACCCTCTTTTGAGGCCCGCGAAAGTAGTTTTACTGTCGGAAGTAGTGGTTCGGGCAGGCTTTTCACTGACATCCTGGGGTGCAGTAGATTCATTATTTTCAGTTTTACTTAGCTTTGCAACTTCAGGATCTACTTTAGCATCCACCTGCTTGGAAAGCTCTTGTACTTCAGGAAGAGTATTCGCAGCATGATAAGCTTTAACAAAACTGGCATGCTCTGTGTCTGTGATAATCGAATATTTCTGCAATGTGGTTAAAATACTGTCTAACTTATGTTCATCAATAGTAATCTGAAATTGTGCATGATAATGGTTATCATCCATTTTAAAGTTATCCTGATGATATAAATAATGATCAGGATCGTCACGATGCACAAAGCGATAAACACCCAATTCATTTGACCTTTCTATAAAAAACTGGTCGACCTCAGCATTAACACAATCCATCTGTATAAACAACATTAGAAAAATTTGGGTTAATTGGTCTTTTACGGGTGGAAAATTTTCAAGTAGGTTTGTTTTAGGATAAACAGTTAAAGTATTATCATATAAACTAAGATTTACTTTTTTGCACAAGTGTGTAAATGCTTTAGGCATAAAAAACTCCTAATAATAACTGGCTTTGCTTAAACACGAGCCTCAAAGTTTAATATAAAAACATTAAGGTTTTATTAAGGTCTGAAGTTAATCAAATTGTTTTCTTTTTTTTATTGGAATTCTATAAAAGAGGGAATCATTTGGAATTTATATGATAAGGACAGATATACTTTTTGTAATGCAATTAATTTAAAATCTGCTAGTCTATAGATAGGCATAAGAATTTTAAGGAGAAAATGATGTATAAGAGGGTATTGTTTGCTACTGACTTTGACGAAGTTGGTATTATAGCAGCGCATAAGGCAAAAAAAATTGCTGATGAGAATGGTGCTGACTTGATATTAGTTCATGTCGTAGAACCTATTCCTGCTTATGCTTATCCTGGTTTTGCCGGATTTGCTGAAGTTGAATTGTCCATCCGCGAGCAAGCTGAAAAAGAGCTGAATGAATTGGGTGAAAAGTTGGGGGTTGATGCGAAACACCGGTTTATTGAATTTGGCTCTACAAAAAATGAAATTTTAAGAGTCGCTCAAGAGCGCCACATTGACTTAATTGTTACAGGCAGTCATGGAAAACATGGCCTATCCCTATTGTTGGGTTCAACAGCAAATTCCATTTTGCATGGCGCAGATTGCGATGTTTTAATTGTCCGTTCTATCCCTTCAGAAAAACATCCTAAAGAAAAGCATACATAAGTACTGAAATTAATATAAATGCAGAAGAAGGCTGAGCCCCTGCATGCATTTTAGCCCGGATTGCATTGGTAATCCGGGTTTATTTAAAAAATCTGATCAAGCATCCCTGCAGACACCCTTTATCTAAAATGAACTTCTTTTACTATTTCTCAATGGAACAGAAAACAAGTATACTATTGGGTTTCTAGTTACACGATTGAACGACATATGAAATTGTTGCGCGGCTTCCAACATTTTTCTGCTTTTGATAAAGGCGTGGTAGCTACTATTGGTAATTTTGATGGAGTCCATTTAGGGCATCAAAATCTTCTCAAGGCTCTAAAAGATAAAGCAAATCATTTGAATTTGCCTTTAGTCCTCATATTATTCGAACCACAGCCTAGAGAATATTTTCAACAGGAAAAAGCGCCCGCACGACTTTCCAGCTTAAGAGAAAAATTAGAGGTGTTGCGCTCATGTCAGATTGACTACGTTTATTGTATAAAATTTGACAAGGTCCTGGCGCAAACATCCGCAACTGATTTTGCCCTTTCCTATTTATTTTCTGTATTAAATGTGAAACATCTGCTGGTAGGAGAAGATTTCCGCTTTGGCAAAAACAGGGAGGGGGATGTTAGTTTATTAATGAAGCTTGGTTCAGAACAGGCTTGTGATGTCAGTATATATTCAAATTTTTGTATTAATGAAGATCGAATCAGTTCAACCCGAATTAGAATGGCTTTGCAGCATGGAGATCTGTGTAGCGCGGCGGAATTTTTAGGCCGGCCTTACAGCATGTGTGGACGTGTATTGCATGGGGATGGCCGTGGGCGCCAATGGGGAATTCCAACGGCAAATCTTGCCCTGCATCGTACTTCACTGCCTCTACAGGGTGTATTTGTAGTGCAGGTGAAAATTGCTTCTCAAAAAGTGTATGGGGTAGCCAATGTCGGGAGTCGTCCTACGGTAGGGGGCAGCAAGAATATTTTGGAAGTGCATCTATTCGATTTCGATCGTTCACTGTATGGTGAATTATTGCAGGTGTTTTTCTTGCACAAACTGCGGGATGAGGTTAAATTCACTTCAGTGGATGCTTTAATTGCGCAGATTTATAATGATATTGAAGCAGCAAAAGAATTCCTTGGGAATTATGAAACACTTCAATATCAAAATCCGGGTTTTGATTTAAATGCAAGTTGAATGAAAAATATTTTGATGGAATCGAACAAACAAACAGGTTTCGAAATCTTTTTCATTCAAGATGCACTGAAGACGGCTATTTCCTGATGCGGGGGGAATAACCGCTAAAATTTAACGATTTCACAGAGTGAACATATGGCAGAATACAAAGATACATTAAATCTTCCTAACACTTCATTTCCGATGAAGGCAAGCCTAGCTATTCGAGAGCCTGAGTTTTTGGCTGATTGGCAGGCCAAAAAGGTATATGAAAAAATTCGAAAAGCACGGACTGGAAATAAGCGTTTTATTTTGCATGATGGTCCTCCTTATGCAAATGGGCATTTGCATTGTGGACATGCATTAAACAAAATTCTTAAAGACATCATTATCAAATCCAAGACGCTTAGTGGATATGATGCTCCGTTTATCCCGGGTTGGGATTGTCATGGATTACCTATCGAACTGAATGTTGAGAAAAAGATAGGCCGTGTCGGGGATAAGGTATCTGCGAAAGTATTTCGGGAAAAATGCCGTGAATATGCGGCAAGCCAAATTGATATCCAACGCTGCGAATTTCAGCGATTAGGCGTTTTTGGGGACTGGTATAACCCCTATGTGACCATGGATTTTCTTTATGAAGCCAATATAGTCCGTTCCTTGGGTTTAATGATCAAAAACGGTCATCTGCAACAGGGTTTTAAACCGGTGCATTGGTGTATCGATTGTGGCTCTGCTTTAGCTGAAGCAGAGGTTGATTACGACGAAAAGACTTCATCTTCAATAGATGTTGCTTTCTCTGCAGTACAACCTGAGGAATTCATTAATTTATTCCACATAAGAGCAGATATAAAACCCGTTAGTCTTCCTATCTGGACCACTACCCCCTGGACTTTACCTGCGAATGAAGCAGTTTGTTTGCATCCCGCGATTGAGTACTCTTTGGTGGATACTGGGGATTCGTATCTAATCCTTGCCACTGATTTGGTGGAGTCGGCAATGGCTCGTTATGGAATGAGTCAATACACAATCCGCGGCTCGATAAAAGGAAAGTTGCTGGAACATTTAAAATTAAATCATCCTTTTTACAATCGGGTTGTACCGGTGGTCTTAGGGGAACACGTCACTACGGAATCTGGTACTGGTAACGTACATACCGCACCTGCACATGGTCCGGACGATTATTTGGTAGGACAGGCTTATAACCTGCCTTTAATTAATCCCGTTAAAGGAAACGGTTGTTTTGCTGATGATGTTGAATTATTTGCTGGCCTTCATGTTTTAAAGTCTAATGATACTATTTTGAATGTTTTAGCTGAAAAAGGAGTTCTTCTGGCTAAAGACACAATCAGGCACAGCTATCCCCATTGTTGGCGGCATAAATCGCCAATGATCTTTTTAGCAACGCCACAATGGTTTATCTCCATGGATAAAAGTCAGCTCAGACACCATATTATCAGGGAAATAGATAAAGTAACCTGGGTTCCAGATTGGGGTAAGGCTCGGATTGCCAATATGGTTGAAAACAGACCGGACTGGTGTATTTCAAGGCAAAGAGCTTGGGGTACCCCCATGCCTCTATTTGTCCATAATACCACTCGGGAATTACACCCTGATACCCTGGAGCTCATAGAAAAGATTGCTTTACTTATTGAGAAATCAGGTATTGATGCTTGGTTTGAGCTCGATGCAAGGGAATTACTGGGGAATGACGCCGAATTTTACGACAAAATAAATGATACTATGGATGTGTGGTTTGATTCAGGTGTAACCCATTTCTGTGTTTTGAAGCAAAATGAGGCATTGGCTTTCCCTGCAGATATTTATTTTGAGGGCTCTGATCAGCATCGCGGATGGTTTAACTCTTCTTTAACGACTTCAGTGGCGATGTATGGTGTTGCTCCTTATAAAACAGTATTGACCCATGGTTATACTGTGGATGCTGAGGGTAAAAAACTCTCTAAATCCAAAGGGAATTATGTGGCTTTAGACCAGCTTGTCAACCAACATGGTGCTGATATTTTACGTTTGTGGGTGGCTTCTACAGATTATCGACATGAAGTGAGTATTTCCGATGAAATCATCAAACGCAATGCTGATGCTTACCGAAGAATCCGTAATACAGCACGCTTTTTGTTAGCCAATTTATTTGATTTTAACCCGGCTGTCGATTGCGTCCTGGACAAAGACCTGCTGGAGTTAGATAAATGGGCTTTGAAGCGCAGCCAGCTTTTACAAGAAGAAATTATAGAAGCTTATGAAAATTATCAATTTCATATTATTTATCAGAAAATTCATAATTTCTGCGCCGTAGATATGGGAAGTTTTTACCTGGATTTGATTAAAGACAGACAATACACTACTGCAAAAGAAAGCAAGTCCAGACGTTCTTGTCAAACGGCGATGTACCACATTGTGAGGGCATTTACTCTTTGGCTAGCACCTATCTTGTCTTTTACGGCTGAAGAAATTGGACGCTACATACCGGGTTATAGCGAAGAAACAGTGTTTACGGAACACTGGTATGATGGTTGGCCAAAAATAGACAGTGTGAATATGGCGGATTGGGATGAATTGCATTTAATTCGTGATGAAGTCAACAGGGCGTTGGAAGAAACCCGCCAAAAAGGGGAAATTGGCTCCGCTTTAGCAGCTGAAGTGAGTTTATATGCAGATGATAAAGTCCTGCCAAAATTGACTCGCCTGGGTGAAGAGTTACGCTTTTTATTGATAACGTCCGGAGCTACAGTCCATCCCTTGAGTGCGGCTCCAACAGGATTGGCGGCAACTCCCTATGGGGTTTCTATTGCCGTGACAGCAAGCCCATATGAAAAGTGTGCTCGTTGTTGGCACAGACGGCCTGATGTAGGTCAAGATGCTCAGCACCCTGAGTTATGTTTACGCTGTGTCGGCAATATTAGCGGACAAGAGGAAATGAGGCAGTTTATATGAAAAAATGGCCATGGTTTGTACTCAGTTTCATAGTTATTGTTTGTGATCAAGCAAGCAAATACCTGGTAGGTATTTATTTAACTCCGTATAAGCCATTGCCTGTATTTCCCATGTTTAATATTACTCTGGCTTATAATTCTGGAGCAGCTTTCAGTTTTTTAAGCGGTGCCGGAGATTGGCACAGGTGGTTTTTTGCCGGTTTCAGTCTCATTGTGAGTATTATGCTTGGAGTTTGGCTATACCGTACTGCAAGTCAAGCCAAACTGCTTTTAGCTGGCATCAGTTTAATTTTAGGGGGCGCAATTGGTAATCTTTTTGATAGAGCGCTTAACGGCTATGTAATAGACTTTATAGATGTTTATTACAAGCACCATCATTTCGCCACCTTTAATCTTGCCGACAGTGCAATTTGCATCGGTGCGGGATTTTTTTTATTGGACTTGTTGGTTAATAAACAGGATTAATTGTCAGCTTGAATAACACATTTAAGTTGTTTACCGACTTACTTTTCAAGCTCGAACAATTGGATATTCCTTCTCGAGAAGCGCTCTCCCTCTTTTTGTAATTCCCTTTTTTGACTTTGGAGTGTTAAGCCAAAATTCCTGTTGTCAGTGCATTGAGCTGTTTTGCATCCGGATTATGAATGCTCACAGCAGCCACTGCGGGTAAATTGAGAAAATGTTCTGCTTCTTCCCATTCGATTTCGGCAGGAAATAACTTGAGGTGAGGCAGACATTTATTTAATAAAGTACAGAAAGTCAAATCCGCCGGGAAGGGGCGAACATGCTTGTAACCGAGACTCATCACCGCCATTGCTTCAGAGATGGTGGCCACCCCGGGTAAGTAATTAATGGAATAAACGTTTGCTGTTTGTGCAATTGCGGGTAAATAACCAGGGCTGGTGGCAAAATGGACACCGGCTTGATAACAATCTTCTAGTTGTTGGGTGTCAATTACGCTGCCGGCACCAATTTTAAGAGAAGGATAGCGAGCAATTGCCTGGGTTAATATTTTTTGATCGGTTGAGTTGATTTCAACCAAATCGAAACCCGATTCTTTGATTTGTTGTAAACGTTCAAACAAAAAATTGTCTACATCCAGTGATATAATTACAGATTGATTACCCAGTAACTTATCTAAGATCATGGTGAGTCCTACAGTGATGTAAATTTTTTAGTAAACTCTTTCAATTGGGTTAAGACATAAAGTTTAATGTTAGAAGAGTTAAGAGGTATTAGCAAGTAATATAATGATCCTTGTTTGCAGAAATTGTGGGTATGGTTACGAGCACGCGGTAATTTTAACACCCGTAACCAGAGTATTCGAGTAGAATACTCTCAGGTTACATTCGACGCCTGTAAAAAATAATATTACATTGATGGCGCTCTGTCAGGAGCGGAGGGAATATCAGGCTGAGTTTGTTCCCGTTGCGCCAAAGGACTCGGCTCAGCAGTAACACTTGGCTTATAGGCATCCTCAAACTTTGCCATATGCCGGAGAAATCCGTTCATTATTTCATCAGGTACCGGTGTTTTATTTAACGTTTCTTTTAAGTTCAATTTATCTTTCAGTGAGGTTTTTCCTCCGTCAGGACTGAATTTTTTGGCATGTTCTTTGACTGCGGGATCATCAATTTTGTCAACATCATCAAGAAACTTGTTCCACTGATATCCCTTGCCGGATTTATTGGCTGTTTGTTGATTTTGATTTACAGTTTGGACAAATTGAGCTGCCGCTTGAATTTGCAATTGGCTAGGCTTTTGCCCAGGAGTAGAGGTTACATTGGATTGTGTCGGCATTGGGAGTACCAAACCCATATTACCCGGGGTTTTACTTGATTGAGGGCAGGTCATCTGCGGAGATGCATGCTCAAGGGTTGCTTGGTTCGTCAAAGTTTGTTGTGCTTGTGCACGTGCAGATTGCATTAATCTCATTTGGTTTTGCAGCATTGCTGTTTCGGCTTTATTTTCGGCAATACGCGTTTCATTGTGGGTTAATGCATCTTTTTTAGTTTCTTTCACAACATCTTTTACGAGTTGAATATTTTTTTTCTCGCTTTTAAAGGCTTCCCGAGCTTCGTTCCTTATTTTGGGATCTTGCAAATCTTTTTCTGTTTGACCATTTTTTAAAAGATAATAATTCCCATCTTTATCTTTGACTATTTCCTGTTTTTTAGGAATAACAAAAGCAGCTTCTTGATAAGTAGTGGTTTTTCCTTCTGCATCAACGAATTTTTTTCCATCCGTTTTTTTACTGTCACGTATATCGTTTAAGTTTGAGATTTTGGAGGTAATGGCATTGAGCTGGTCTCCTCTTTTGAAAACTTCCTCATCGGATATGCCAGGTTCCATCATACTGTCAGCAATTTTGTCGGCTTCCCCCTGGAGTTTTTTAATCTCAGCATCAATTTCTTCTTCCGTTTTCTCCAGGAAGTCAGGCGCATCCTCCAGGCTATTTTCCATTGCATCATATTTATTCGTAATTAATGTACGTTCCTCTTTTAATTTTTTTGAGCGCTGCTCTAGGGCTGCCTGATCTTTTTCCAGTTGTTTTATTGCTTCATCATAACGTTTGATAGTGTCTTCAGTTTCCTTTTTAGATTCAGGAGCATCTGTTTTTTGCTGAGCTTTTTGCTCATCCTTACGTTTCTTTTCGTTTTGCATTTCAATAATTTCGTTTTGCGCTTTTTGAGCTTCAGCATCATCTTCTTCCATAAGCCACTCAAAAATGGCTCTTCTTCTCTCCTCCATTCTGATTTCTTCCTGGAGTTGCAGCTGCCGCTCTTCCTCAATAGCGCGTTCCAGCATCAATTCAGCACCAATTTCATGGGTTACAGTTTCTCCAGCGGGTGTTAACAAGAAGCGTCTTAAACTATCGGAATCCTGTAGACCAAAAAGGCTTAGGTTTATTGAAGAATTAGGATCATCCCAGGTTACTTTCGACTCTATCGCATCGTCTAATTTTTGGGTTAGAGAATTATATTCAGTTTCTGTAAGCACTTCTGAGAGGTCTTGTTTTGCAATCGTCATATATCTATTTCCTCTTACAGCATATATTAATTATATAATATTGATTAAAAAAACACCAAAATTTAGCTGCTCCAGTCAAGGCATGCTACATACTATAGTTAATTGCTTCGTTTTGGGAAGGAACTTCCATTATACTTTTCGAATTTTTTACTGCAAATATAACTGGATAATGAGATGCAGGGTTATGCTCGTCTGCTAAACCCTGTGATTCCCCGCTTACATCTAAAAGGGCTCTCAACAAACAATGACTGTTTGAGTGGGGGATTAACTCGTACCGTCTGGGATCAGATGAATAGTATTGTGCATCATCTAGAATAAGGTGAGATTGCTGGTCTTCTTTGGCGAATGCCCAATAGTATAAATGCCCGCGTTGGCTTTCTATCCAGGATAAGAGGTTTTGTTTTATTATACCTGCCTCGTTTTCAATCCAGTTGCAAGTCAGAGTTATTCCTTTGGCGCTCGTTGTGAATAAAATGCCTATAGAATTATCCCAGGCTTCACCCAGTGTGCATAGTATATTCCCGGAAACAATACTCAGAATGCGCGATACAGGATCCAAGACAGTAATTCCTAAACGTACAGAAAACGAGATGAAATCAAGAATTGGCAGTAGGATAAAATTTTTTGCCAATTGCAATAAGGGCACGCATAAGCCACGGACACAATTAATGCAGAGATTCGCTAATGGATTATCAGAAAAATGTCCGAATGGCCAACTAAAACCATATAGGGGCGAGAATCTGAAGCTGGCTAACTTGTTAGCAGATGGTGGCCGTGCCGAAAATGAAAGAAATAATTGCCCTATATCCCTGACATGCCCCAGGACTGCAAAAAAGTTAATGACTAAATTCGAAAGTCCACGAAAGGGGACGTGAATAAAAAGCGCACTTGCTTCTATCAATGGAATGGTAAGCAAAGCCAAAATAAAATCCGTGCTGCCTGCAACTATTTGTTTGCTGAAAATTTTAAAAAGACTGCCGCTTTTTTTCCACCCTCTGATTAACCCATTATGAAGGCCGTAATAGTAGCCTTCAAATAAGGGCGCAATGCAGAGTTTTCCCAAGACTACCAAATTTTTGCATAACCATTTACAGGTGCCAAGAAACCAATCATCGCCCGGATGCATTATCGTATCATAGATAGCAGCCCCACCTTTTCCACCCAGGGCAGCATAATTGGTGTAAGGAAATTCTCCCATTTCACGTCCCAGGGAAGGGATCGCCTTAGTTAAACTGTAACCAAGACCAAGTGCCAGAGAAGCGATAATTGCAATTTCGGCTGGGTCTTCCTTGAGGACGCTTACTGCTTCAACAAAAAACTTGTCAAGATTACCCCCGGCTACAACTCCTTGCCAATAGGTTATCGAGGCTGAAATGGCTTCAGAAATTGTACCATGGCTCATCCAGTGTGCTAGTTTTTGGGTTGGCTCAATACCTGCAATCAAACCGTTCAGGTGTAATTTGGTTAAAATTGACTTTAAGAATTCGGGAGCGAGTACTGCACCGCCGCCATAGGCATATGCAGCCATCGCCAGAGTACCAATCAGCGGGTTTTTTTCGCTGACGCCAATAAAAAAACTGGCGATATGACGAATTATTTCCAGGGTTCGATGAAAAGGGTTGTCATAAGCATGAGGACTTGGCGGATGGTTGGCACGTGCAATGATATAGGGACTGTTGCTGATGTGTTCTTTAATGAATTCCTCAAGAGTTTGGCCAGTTTTCAAATAGCCACTATTTTCAAGGGCCAGAATTAGCGATTTTCTCTCTTTTGCATGATGCTTGGGTTGTTTCTGCAACTCTGCGGACGTTTTTGGAGAGAGGTGTGTCTCATGAATATGGTTCAAAAAATCTTCGTGTAATTGATGAATAAATTGAGCCATGCTTTGATAGAATTTAGAGAAAAATCTGGGAAAACGCGAAATAAACGCATTAAGTTTAAGGCCGACCCGCTCGGGTAAATAAAGATGACGCTTACTGATTTGTCCTAAAACATATAAATCTTGTCCTTCTGGTAATGGATAGAAAAGCCCCTCGTGAATAAAATAACGTAATTGCACCAATTTAGTTTCTTGTCTTATCAGGAGTAGCTGCTTGCTGGCAATAATTGCCCAGCTGTCACACGGCATTTGAGTAATTATTTTTTTTGCTTTCCTCTCACTCTCTGCAAGTATGGGGTCGCTGGAATTGTTTAGCAGTTGGGTTACCAGGGTTTTTAAATCGGAAAACCCTTTTTGAGGAAATCCTTGCAGTCGGTAATATGGGGTTATTTGCGTGATAGTTAGTCCATCCAAGCGTTGGGCTACCTCTGTTTTATGCTGGGGCTTGGCATTCATTGCCAAATAATCAATCCAATCTTGCCCATCTCTCCATAATTTCTGAAAAAAAGCTGCTAGTTGGGCAAATCTGTTTGCAGGAATATCACTTAAGCCCACAGCCTTTGGTAATTTGTAATACTCGCAAATTACTCTTAAAGCATCATCCAAATCCTTGTTGTTCGCGCCGATATGGATTTCACTATCCCAAACAAGACAAGGGTTTTTTTCCCTATGGTTTTTTAAAATACGGCTAAAGTCCATTTGATCTTGACGGGAAACCGAATAAACACGATTAAACGAATAATGTTGGGCCGCTTTATGAGATTCGTAAAGGATTTCTCCCAGAAAACCTTCCGATACCAGTGGAGTAGTAGTTGAGATTAACCGGTTTTGACTGGAGCAGTACCCTATTATATTAATTACCTTCCTTCGGAGTACCTCATGTCCTTCATGATCCTGGCTGTTTAGCTTGCGCTCTTCTTTCAATAATTTTTTTAATGAATTGATGCATTCATTTGCAAGGTGCAGCTTTTGTTCCTGGGCTGGAGTCAAGGGCAGGCTATAACTTGCGGAGCGTATCCGGTAGCGATGAACTTTATTGATGATGTTAGCCACCAAAGAAGAAGACCGTTCTCCCGGAAGAAGTTCAATGAGATCCGCCTGATGAGTAAATAACATAAGCTGCACTGTTTTCTTATCATGGTTGGCGATTAAGCGCAGTCTGTCGCCTCCGGGGAGGAGATATTCCATATTATAATGACCATACAGTACGGCGCCGGCTTCATAACTGAATGGACTGCCGGTAATGGTAGGGAGTGCTTGATGACTGAAGGGGGTTATAGTTAAGGGAACGATAATTTGCGTGTGCCCTTTTGTTGTTACAAAATCCGACATTGGAACCCTCCTTTGTTCACATACTGCACAGGATACTTTGTTTTTTAGTGAAATATCAATAGGACTGACTTATAAACTGGAAATTTTATAGTCCCACTGATAAAATGTTTTAAAAATAAACAGGAATCTATTTTAATGATTAGTTATTGTGGTTATATCGCTTTGGTTGGTCGACCTAATGTAGGTAAATCAACACTTCTCAATTGTATTTTGCAACAAAAAGTTAGCATTACCTCAAGAAAGCCACAAACAACCCGGCACAGTATTCTGGGAATTCGTACCGAGGGGGATTATCAGTTCGTTTATGTGGATACCCCCGGAATTCATCAGGGGAATAAGAAAGCAATGAATCGTATGATGAATAAAACAGCGATTAGTGTATTGCGTGATGTGGATGTGATTGCTTTTTTAGTGGATGGAACTCATTGGCAAGAGGAAGACGAGTACGTTTTGAGCTTGATAAAACAAGCTAAAGTGCCCTGTATTTTGGTAGTGAATAAAGTAGATAAAATAGAGGATAAGACTCAGTTGTTACCCTGGATAGAGAAAATAAGCCAAAAATTTGAATTCGCGGCGATTATTCCCATATCTGCAAAAACAGGGGTTCAGGTTGATGAGTTGCAAAATAAATTACAGAATTATCTACCTGAAGGACCTCATTTGTTCCCTGATGATCAATTGACAGATCGTTCCATCAAATTTTTATGCGCTGAATTGTTGCGGGAAAAAATCTTCCGCTTTTGCGGACAGGAATTACCTTATGCTGTTACAGTAGATATTGAATCCTTTAAGGATGAAGGGTCGCTTGTGCGTATTCATGCATTAATTCTTGTGGATAAAGACAATCATAAGCGTATGATTATTGGGGATAAAGGACAAAAATTAAAGGAAATGGCCACTGGTGCCCGGTTGGATATGGAAAAACTGTTAGGCAAAAAGGTATTCCTGCAGTGCTGGTGCAAGGTAAAATCAGGCTGGTCGGATGATGAGCGAATCTTAAAACAATTAGGCTATGACCACTAAGACAATAGAAGCTTGGGTTTTACACAAGAAATGGACTGGTGATACGAGCGCGCAAGTCAGTTTTTTTACGCGTGAATTAGGATTGATTCAGTGCCTTTACAAAGGAGGGCGCACCCCTAAAAAGCAAGCCCTCCTTCAGCCCTTTACCCCTTTATGGGTAAGTCTGACGGAACGTCATGAGCGATTTTATGCCCAAACTGTTGAAGGTATCTCCCCAACACTCCACCTTGCTGGCAGTTCCCTTTTTTCAGGCTTGTACGTCAACGAAATTCTATATTATGCCCTAAGCCCCAACTATTCTGACCCTGTATTATTTGATTCGTATTTATTTACTTTAAATGGTCTTGCTTTGGCCAGGGAACGATTAATTATGGAAGCGTTGTTACGACGTTTTGAATGGGCCTTACTGCATGCGTGCGGTTATACTTTTTCACTAACGCAAGAAGCAAGAACCGAAAAACTGATTGTTGAAGAATTATATTATCAATTTATTGGGGGCGAAGGCTTTGTTGCCGATAGCAAGGGAATTTCAGGCGCCCATATTCTCGCCTTGGCCCAAGATAACTTAAGTGAGCCCACTTATTTAAAATCAGCAAAAATAATCATGCGCCAAGCAATCGATCATCTTTTGGGTGGACGCGAAATAAAGACAAGGGCTTTGTATTTTACAGAGGCAAAATAAACAAGCTTTTTCTGTTTTAGGGAATCCAGGATACTTAAAAGTTATTCCCTTACTGTCACCTGCATTAGAATATATATTTTTAAGCAACTTGAGTTTAATACAGGATGAACCTTATACTCTTTATTTTATAAGTAAGGTGTAGAATGAAGAAGCCAATATTATTGGGTGTCAATATTGATCATATAGCTACTGTACGCCAGGCACGAGGTACGCGTTATCCCGATCCGGTACAAGCTGCAATAGACGCAGAAGAAGCGGGCGCTGATGGGATTACATTGCACATGAGAGAAGATTTACGCCATATCCAGGCTCGCGATGTGCGGTTGATTAAACAAGTATTACAAACACGAATGAACCTTGAACTGGCAGTGACCGATTCCATGCTTGATTTCGCCGAAGAAATTGTCCCTGAGCATTCCTGTCTGGTTCCAGAAAAGCGTGAAGAGCTGACTACAGAAGGCGGTCTGGATGTTCTTACACACCAAAAATCGGTAGAACATGCGGTAAGGCGTTTGCAAGCGTTGGGGAGTGAAGTATCTTTATTTATCGATCCTGATTGCGAACAAATTAAAGCTGCTGCCGATATTGGTGCGCCAGTGATTGAATTGCATACGGGTTGTTATGCTGATGCGACCCATGTTGAGCAGCAACAGCATGAATTGGAACGGATAAAAGCGGCCGCCGAATATGCAGCCAGTTTGAACCTGATTGTTAATGCTGGCCATGGTCTTAATTATCATAATGTACAACCAATAGCTGCTATAAAAGAACTACATGAACTTAACATAGGCCATGCGATTATTGCTCGAGCTTTATTTTGTGGTATGAAAGAGGCAGTACGACACATGCGTCAACTAATGCAGGAAGCAAGACTTTATGTCAACATCTGACGTTATTGTTATACGGATTACTGGAGATTCAGGGGACGGTGTACAGTTGGTAGGGGAGCAGCTCACTATCAGTGCCGCCCTAACGGGTCGTGATGTGCGTACTTTACCTGATTTTCCAGCCGAAATACGAGCCCCGGCAGGAACAGTAGGCGGCGTTTCCGGTTTTCAGCTGGCTATGGCTGAGCATGCTATTTTTACTGCAGGCGAATCACTGGATGTACTCGTTGCTTTAAATCCCGCTGCATTAAAGAATTCCCTGCAACATCTCAACCAAGGTGGTTTACTGATCATCAATGAAGACAGTTACCAGGAGAAAGATTGGCAAAAGGCAGGGGTGGATAAGAGTTTTCTTGATAATTGCGCCGAGCATTATCAAATTATTTCATTCCCTTTAATTACCCAGACCTTGCAAGCTGTATCTGCGCTTGAATTAACCAAGCCACAGGCTTCCAAAACGAAAAATTTTTATGTGTTGGGTTTGGTGCTGTGGTTATTTGATTTACCAACCACGGCGTGTGAAGCATTTATTGCAAAAAAATTCAAGACCAACCCTGTAATCGCCGAGGCTAATCAACTGGCTTTATTGGCCGGTTACAATTATGGAATGACTTTAGAACTCACGCGCCGCGACTATATGTTAGGTGAAGTAAATCGTGATAAAGGGGAATATCGGCAAATTACAGGTGTTGAAGCAGTAGGCTTGGCTCTTGCCGCACTTGCTACTTCAACACAAGTGCCTATGCTGGTTTCGGGATACCCGATTACTCCTTCCTCAGCAATACTCCATGAATGCGCGCGTCTAGCGGATTATGGGGTGCAATTATTGCAAGCAGAAGATGAAATTGCTGCAATTTGTGCCTGTATTGGTGCTGCATATGGCGGAAGGCTGGCTTTAACAACCACATCAGGCCCAGGCCTGGATTTAAAAAGCGAAAGCCTTGGTTTGGCAGTAGTGGCTGAATTACCTTTAGTTTTGCTTGATGTACAACGTGCAGGAGCATCAACCGGGCTACCAACTAAAACAAGTCAAAGTGATTTAATGCAGGCGCTCTACGGACGTCATGGGGAAGCGCCATTACCCGTATTGGCAGCTCAATCTGCTGCAGATTGCTTTGATACAGTTTTAGAAGCATTTTGTTTTGCTATCAAATACATGACTCCGGTAATTGTTTTACTGGATGCTTATCTGGCAAACGCTGCAGAGCCTTGGAAAATACCAGAGGTTAACTCTTTAAAACTTCCTCAAATTGAATTTAATCGTTTTCCCAAGCCATTCACCCGGGATGAATTTTTAAGTCGCAGCTGGAACAAACCAGGGACTCCTGGGTTTATCCACCAATTGGGGGGCCTGGAAAAACAAGGTGAAGAAGGCCGAGTAAGCTATGATGCGGAAAACCATCAGAAAATGGTTCATTTACGCCAGCAGAAAATTAAAGGTATTGCCCGAGAATATACCCCTTTGGCAATTGAAGGTGACGTGGATGCATCAATCCTTTTAATAGGCTGGGGAAGTACTTATGGCAGCTTGAAGTCTGCAGTTTCACAATGTCTGGAACAAGGATTGGCAATAGCTTATGTGCATTTACGCCACCTAAATCCTTTGCCGGATGATTTAGGAAATATTTTAAGAAAATACCGTACCGTATTAGTTGCCGAATTAAATTCAGGCCACCTGTGTCAGATTATCCGTGCCACCTATTTGGTCGATGCGCGAGCAATAAGCCAGTCGAATGGTCAGCCTTTCACAGTCAGTCATCTGGTGCAAACTATAAAAGTGGAAGCCAATTATGAGCAATAACTATAAGCGTGAAGATTTTGCCAATGCAAATGAAGTTCGTTGGTGTCCTGGATGCGGTGATTATGCCATTTTAATGGCCCTGCAAAAAATTCTGCCTGATTTGGGATTGCCTCCGGAACAGCATGTTTTTGTTTCAGGAATAGGATGTGCAGGGAGATTACCTTATTACATGAATACTTATGGTTTCCACACCATTCATGGCCGGGCTACAGCAGTTGCAACCGGATTAAAAGTCCTTCGTGAGGATCTGTGTGTTTGGGTAATTACTGGAGATGGGGATGCTTTAAGCATTGGTGGTAACCATTTGCTTCATATTTTGCGCCGAAATGTAAATGTGAATATTTTGCTATTCAATAACCAGGTTTATGGGTTAACAAAAGGACAATTTTCACCCACATCACAAAAGGGGCAAGTAACCAAAACATCTCCCAAGGGGGTAACTAACGAGCCAGTTAATCCACTTACTTTGGCTTTAGCAGCCGGCGCTGGTTTTGTAGCACGCGCTGTTGACAAAGATCCCGTTCATTTAGGGTCTCTGTTAAAGAAAGCCCAGGAACATCAAGGCTGTTCTTTTGTAGAAATTTACCAGGATTGTAATATTTTTAACCATGGTGCTTTTGATGAGTTTGCGTTAAAAAGTAATCGGGCTCAAAACACCGTCTTATTGGAAGAAGGACAACCCCTGCTATTTGGTGCACAGAAAGAAAAAGCCTTACAGTTACAAGGCGAGCAATTCGTCCATGTCTCTGCGGAAGAGGGGAGTTACCGACATAATGCAGGGAGTTTTACTGAAGCAATGCGTCTTGCGTCTTTATCTTTTCCTGAACATCCAGTTCCTTTAGGGGTTTATTATCAAAAAAAGCGGGATTTGTTTGCTCTTCCCCAAGAGATAAGAAAGACTGTAAATGATTTACCTGAGCTGTTTCGAGCTAAAGCTACCTGGCACCAAAACTAGAGGTTTTCCTGAAGTGCAACAGCAAGCGAATAAAGCCTGTTCTAAATAGTCCCAGACATATCCCATTGTGCCTGGCTGCTTGCAGTCAGGGAGCGCATAAAGAACAACATCCTGGTTGCGAGCAACCAGGAGGCCTCAACCAGGGGGTAAAAAATAAACTATTTGGACGCCTGGAGGATATATTACTTTTGGCTATAACTTGAGGTTTAGATAAAAAAAATCCCGGCAAAAAAACAACCGGGATTCAGGTAGAGGAGAACGATAACTAGTCACGGCCTGAAAACGCGCTTAATATATTAAGCAAGCTGACGAACAAGTTATAAATTGATACAAAAAGACCAACTGTAGCGGAAATATAATTGGTTTCACCTTCATGAATAATCGCACTGGTTTGCATGAGGATTAAACCTGAAGAAATAAGGATAAAAGCAGCTGAGATGGCTAATTGTAAAGCTGGCATTTGAATGAAAATTCCCGCAATCATCGCCAATAAAACAACCATCATAGCCACAAAGAGAAATCCTCCAAGGAAGCTGAAATCTTTTTTGGTGGTTAAGGCATAACCGGATAATGCAAAGAAAATGATACCGGTACCGCCAAGGGCAGTGGCTATTAATTGGGGTCCATTAGAAAAGTTGCTTATGTAAAAATTAAGGACTGGGCCTAAGGTATACCCCAGGAAACCGGTAAAGGCAAAAACACTGACTAATCCCCATACACTGTTTCTTAATGCTTGGGTCAAAAACATTAAACCATAAACGCCAACTATCATGAGAAGAGGATTCATGGGGCGTGCGCCGCTTGCAAGCGATAAAAATGCCATAAACCCACTAAATATAAATGTCAGACCTAATAACAGATAAGTATTGCGTAGTACCTTATTGCTCGAAAGTACTGACTCACGTTGGGTGAGCACGGTAACATTATTTCGGTTCATTGTTTGAAGCTCCTCTATGTTTATACTAAGTCTAGCATATCTATGGGTTAGTTTCCTACATTTCAAGATCAAAACAAAGTATTTTTGTTTTGCGGTTCCCTAGTACTATAGTAGTATTATGAGTAAATTAAAATAGAACGCGTAACGCTCGGTTTATGCGAAATATTTTGGATGTTTTTAAATCTCAATCCAGGATCGATTATGGCACGGGCAGCATTGGTACAAATGGTTTCTTCGGCAAATACAGCTGAGAATTTGCAACAGGCGGAACAACTCCTGAAACAAGCCCGTGATAATGAGGCTGATCTTGTGCTGTTGCCTGAAAATTTTGCCTTTATGGGACTTCATGAGCAGGATAAATTAGCGATAAGTGAAGTTTATGGGGTTGGTCCAATACAAGAACGGCTCAGCCGATTAGCAAAAGAATTACGCTTGTGGGTCATTGCGGGTACTATTCCTCTTAAAAGTAACGGTTCAAAAGTTCGCGCCAGTTGCTTGGTTTATGATGATCAAGGTAAATGTGCAGCACGCTATGATAAAATTCATTTATTTGACGTCAAAGTTTCCTCAGGAGAGGCCTATCAGGAATCAATGTCCATTGAAAGGGGGCATGACCTGGCTTTGGTAGAAACTCCAATTGGCAAAATAGGATTGACTGTTTGTTATGACTTGCGTTTTCCGGAACTTTATCAACTGCTTATGCTCGAAGGTGCGCAATTGTTTACAGTTCCTTCTGCGTTTACCGCGGTAACTGGTCTTGCCCATTGGGAGATATTGCTACGCGCACGTGCGATTGAAAATCTTTGTTATGTTTTGGCAGCAAATCAGGGGGGGCAACACGAAAACGGACGTTCTACTTTTGGCCACAGCATGATAATTGATCCTTGGGGACGTATATTGACCCAAAAAGAAAAGGGTCCTGGAATCGTAGTGGCAGATATCGATTTACACAATCAGAAGGAATTACGTCAAAACTTCCCCTGTTTGGATCATCATGTATTAAACTTATAAAGAATAGAGTTTTCTCTTTATTCCACAATATCAGTGCTTATTTTTATTGAAAGGTAATTATTAAATGACAGAAGCCCTTACTACAGCAAAAAAAATCTTACTAGCTCCTGCAGCATTAGATGAAACGGGTATAGAAAAATTATTTAGAACCATGATGAGTCACCATATTGATGACGCAGATCTTTATTTCCAAAGTTGCAGCTACGAATCCTGGTATTTGGAAGACTCTGTAGTGAAAAGCGGTAGTTTTTCCTTAGATAGAGGTGTTGGCATTCGAGCAGTTAGTGGTGATAAAACCGGCTTTGCCTATTGTGATGACATTTTGTTACCTTCGATGTTGCGAGCGGCTGATGCGGCGCGCTCTATTGCATTAACTGGATCCAAACCCATTCAATCCATTCATGTTAAAGGCGCTGCCATAACCCGCTATCAAGGATTAAATCCTATTGAAGGCATGAGTAAACAAGAAAAAATTGCCTTATTAGAGGCGATTGATAAAGAAGCCCGCCGTATTGATCCGCGTGTAATCCAGGTTAATGCTTCACTAAGTGGTTGTTATGAAGTCGTTATGGTGGCTGGGATGCATGGGCAAATGATTGCGGATGTCAGGCCATTGGTAAGTATTAATGTGAGCGTTATTGTGGAAGATAAGAATGGGAAACGGGAATCTGCCCGCTCTGGAGGGGGTGGCCGCGTACCTTACTCCTATTTTCTCGAAAAGGAGAATGCCTTAAGTTATGCACGTGAAGCAGTGCGCGAAGCTTTGATAAATCTTGAAGCACAACCTGCACCTGCGGGAACAATGCCTGTGGTTTTGGGACCAGGTTGGCCGGGTGTTTTATTGCATGAGGCAGTAGGTCATGGTTTGGAAGGGGATTTTAATCGTAAGGGATTATCTGCATTTTCAGGGCGTATTGGTCAACAAGTCGCAGCGCCTGGGGTTACAGTGGTGGACGACGGTACTCTGAAAGACCGACGGGGTTCTATTACAATTGATGATGAGGGAACTCCCTCTCAATGCACCACTTTGATTGAGAATGGTATTTTAGTGAATTACATGCAAGATAAACTGAATGCCAAATTAATGGGCATGCAATCTACAGGGAATTGCCGTCGAGAATCTTATGCCCATGTACCCATGCCCAGAATGACAAATACCTACATGCTGGCGGGACAGCATGATCCCGAGGAAATTATTCGTTCCGTGCAGCGGGGCTTATATGCGGTTAATTTTGGTGGAGGGCAAGTTGATATTACTTCGGGCCAATTTGTATTCTCTGCCAGCGAAGCCTATCTCATTGAAAATGGAAAAATTACTGCCCCTGTCAAAGGAGCAACTTTGATTGGTAATGGACCGGATGTGATGAAAAAAATCAGCATGATTGGCAATGATTTGGGACTGGATCGGGGAATAGGAGTTTGCGGTAAAGAAGGACAATCCGTTCCGGTTGGCGTAGGTCAACCTACTTTAAAAATAGATGCGTTGACAGTAGGTGGGACAAGTTAAAATCCCTCATAAGTAATCGCAGGCGACAGGATTCCTTGTTTGTCTGCCTGCCCTTAAGAAGTTTGCTATTTAACATTCATAGTAGTAGCATCCCATTTCAATATTTATGAAATATATTGTTATAGTTCATAAAGTTAGAATTATGGAATGGCCGCTTTATTCAATTAAGGCTGCCAGTTCCATCTCTTGTTTTGTAAAAAATTTAGTTCAAAAATAATAGGAGACATGGATAATATGGAATTGAAGGCTATTGCTATAGCAGCCCTTTGTGTGGGATTTAACGGATTAGCTGTTGCTGGTGCTATGGGAGGTGTTGTTCCTTCTCCATCAAAATTTTATATTGGTGCTGAAGGTGGGGCCTCTATTTCTTTAGACACGCAATTTGCGCCCAAGTGGGGGGGGATACCTCTTCGTATCGCTGCAACCGGAAACTCTGACTGGAATACTGATTTCGGCATTGGGGGTTTTGGTGGTGCATTCATTGGTTATCAATACAACCCGAATGTAGCGGTTCAGTTTACATGGGATTATCGAAGTGGCTATGATTATTTTCTTCATGCCAGCTACGGAGTGGTACCTACTGACCCTAATTTATATCTCGAAGATCAATTTAGCGCAGATGATATTAATATCCAAACCTTCCTCTTTGATCTCATTTTAAAGCCTACTGTAAATTGGGGGGGCTTTGTCCCTTATGTTAAAGGGGGGATTGGTTTTGCTTACAATCAAATAGGAACGCTAAGAAATGTGCAGCATACATTTTTTGGTAATCCAGTAACTTATGACATGCGTATTTCTGGGGACTCAGTAACGAGCTTTGCCTGGGATGCAGGTGTTGGTGCTGATTATTTTTTCAATAACAAATTCAGTATCGGTCTGGGCTATCGATTTGTTGATGCGGGCACATTAAATACAGACAAAACCTATTACGATGCGGTCAATGGAACTTCAGGCCTTATCACGCCATTTGCAACAAAACATGTGTTTTTAAATGAGTTTGTGGCTTCTGTTGCTTACCATTTTGATTTTGCCTAAATGGCGCTGCAGCAAAATTGAGAGGAATTACCTTGATATTTTCTGCAATTAAGTGGTGCTGCTTTTGGATAGAGTCGGAATAAGAAGAATTCTATCCAAAAGTTCTTTTGATGAACAACTTAGAGCTTGGTGCCCAAGTTATTTGGCATCATTCCCCGATAATTTATTAAGCAAAGCACCAATTTCAAAAATCCGTTCTTCCGAGGTGGTGCTGTCAAGATTAAAGCGTAGACGGTGAGGTCCATCCAGTTGGTATCTCTTGGCATGAACTTGAATTAAATGGATTAAAACCCCCGGGTCAATGGAAGGATTTTCAGAAAACTCCAGTTTCCCCTGCTGCGCACCCGCACTGATTTTTTGAATACCCATCTTTTCTGCTTTTAATTTCAATTCGGTAATCAATAATAAATGCTTAACCTGTTGGGGTAGGAGACCGAACCGATCTATTAATTCCACTTGTAAGTCATGCAATTGCTCTTTATTTTTCGCATTTGCAATCCTCTTATACATAATAAGACGATTATGGATATCGGGTATGTACTCCTCAGGAATAATTGCGCTGATTCGCAGATCAATCTCAGGCCCCTGGTGCATAGGTGCGGATAACTCAGGAGTTTTGCCCGCTTTTAAATCATTCACTGCGCGGTCAAGCATTTCCATAAATAAATTAAATCCGATTGCCTGCATGTTCCCGCTTTGCTCTTCGCCTAAAAGCTCGCCTGCACCACGGATTTCCAGATCATGGGTAGCTAAAGTGAAACCTGCGCCCAAATCTTCAAGGGATACAATGGCTTCCAAACGCTTGACCGCATCGCGAGTTAACGATTTTTCATTGGGGGAAAGGAGGTATGCATAGGCTTGATGGTGGGAACGCCCCACGCGGCCCCGTAACTGATGCAGTTGCGCTAATCCAAATTTATCCGCACGATCGATAATTATAGTATTGGCGGTAGGAATGTCGATGCCGGTTTCAATGATTGTTGTACACACCAGTACATTGAAACGATGATGATAAAAATCAGACATGACGCGTTCTAACTCACGCTCACGCATTTGCCCATGGGCTGTACGGATTTTTGCCTCCGGTACTAAAGTTTGCAAATCTTGACCTACGCGCTCAATGGTTTCGACATTATTGTGCAGGAAAAATACTTGCCCGCCTCTAAGGATCTCCCTGAGAATGGCTTCCCGGATGGTGGAATCTTTTCTCTCTTGCCAGAAGGTTTTGATTGCCAGACGTTTGGCGGGAGGGGTGGTCATCAATGAGATATCCCTGATTCCTGCCATTGCCATATTCAACGTTCGGGGAATGGGAGTTGCAGTCATGGATAGAATATCGACATGGGTACGCAGGGATTTGATGTGCTCTTTTTGTTTTACACCAAAACGATGCTCTTCATCGATAATAAGCAAACCAAGATTGTTGAAAGCTATATTACGCTGAAATAGTTTGTGGGTTCCAATGACTATATCCACGGTTCCTGCTTTTAAAGCAGACAGAACGGCTTCAGTTTCTTTACCCGAACGAAAGCGTGAAAGTAATTCAATGTTGATAGGGAAGTCGGCAAATCGATCACGGAAAGATTCAAAATGCTGTCCTGCAAGCAAGGTTGTTGGCACCAGAATGCATACTTGTTTATTATTTTGCACCGCCACAAATGCGGCACGCATGGCAACTTCGGTTTTACCAAAACCTACATCCCCACAAATTAATCGATCCATGGGCCTGGTAGATTCCATATCTTTTATAATTTGTTCGATGGCTTGCAGTTGATCAGGAGTTTCTGTAAATGGAAAAGCACTGGCAAATTTAATGTATTCACTATGGTCTAATTTGTACTGATGTCCAGGCTGCGCTTCTCTTTTTGCATAAAGATCAAGTAATTCGATAGCAACATCGTGAATTTTCTCAGCGGCTTTTTTCTTTTCTTTTTGCCATTGATCGGAGCCAAGCTTATGCAAAGGCGCATGTTCACTATCAACACCGGTATAGCGGCTGATTAAGTGAAGAGAGGTTACCGGGACATAAATTTTGTCGTCGCCGGCATAGGTAAGGACTAAAAATTCACTGGCAAATCCATTGGATTCTATATGTTGTAACCCCTGATAACGTCCCACACCAAATTGAAGATGGACCACTGGCGCACCAACCCGTAACTCGGCCATATCACGGATAATCAAGTCGGGATCAACTGTTTTTTGGGTACCTCGTCTTTGAGGGGTACTTTGTTCACCAAATAATTGAGATTCAACAATGATAATAATCTTACCTTCTCGGAGTTCGCACCCAGAAATGAGGTCGCCCGTACTGATGCAGATTGGAGCAGTATCATTTATAAAATCATGCCATGAGAAGTGTATTTTGGGGGTGATGCCACTTGGTTTCAGCAAATCAAGCAACACTTCCCGCCGTCCTGCACTTTCGACCACTATCAAATACCGGCGGGATAAATCGGAGCAATATTCGCGCAGCAGGCTTAAAGGCTCTTGAGTTTTCCTGTCTATAGGTAATTGTGGTCCTGCCACAATATTAAAATTAACCACTGCCCCCTTTTTATCCGCATGGTTTTGGAACAGTCGAAGTTGTTCGTATTCATTGGCTTTCGTTAATAATTCGGTTGGATTAATAAAGCATGCTGAAGGAGGTAAAATAGGCCTGCTGATATCATATCTTCTTTGTTCATAACGCTCGTTCAATTCTTGCCAGAATTGTTCGGCATTATTCTGGATGTTTTCAATCAGGCAAATTTTGGCATTTTCCGAAAGGTAATCAAAAAAAGTAACGGTTTTTTCAAAAAATAAAGGCAAATAATATTCAATCCCGGAGGGGAATTGCCCCTCGCTAATCGCTTCATAAATAGGGCATTGACTGGGATTTCCCGGAAAAAGCTCTCTGAAAGAACGTCGGAACAGGAGTTGGCTTTGTTCGTTTAAAGGAAATTCGCGCGCAGGCAATACATTAATTTCTTTTATTTTTTCAATTGTACGTTGGGTTTCGGTATCAAACTCCCGCAAACTTTCAATTTCGTCGTCAAAAAGCTCAATACGAAAAGGCAAACCAGATCCCATTGGATAAACATCGATAATGGAGCCGCGCAAGGCAAATTCACCATGTTCGAGGACCTTATTCACACAATGATAACCAGATTGTTGTAATTGATTACGAAATGCAGCCAAGTCCAGCTTTTGCCCTTCTTTCAGCATTAAAGCATATTGGTTCAAAAACTCCGGTGGACAAAGTCTATGCATCAAGGTGCTTGCCGATGTAATGACAATCGCATCGGTTACTTGTTGTATGCGGCTTAAAGTATACAACCGTTCGGATATTATGTCCTGATGAGGTGAGAATTGGTCATAAGGAAGTGTTTCCCAATCCGGAAAAAACAATAATTCTTGCGGCGAAGCAGGGTTGAGAAAAAATTTCAATTCTGCTTGTAATTGATTAGCACTGAGATTATCTTGTGCAACCAATAACTTAATCCCCGCAGTTTGTTGGCAATATTCAGCAAGTGCTAGTGCTAAGCTGCTTCCATGGAGTTGACCCCATATTTGTTTCGCCTGTGTCGGTTTATAGAGTAAAGTATTTATGGGCATAGCTTAAGCAATCGGATTTAAAAATTAACGATTATACCTTATGTATAGTCTCGGTTCATCTTAAAATTACAGATTTATTTTTGAAAAGAATAACTTTGGAGTTAAGCCATCAGGTGAATAGCTTCGGGTAGGAACTGTCTTTGATAATTATGAGGAGTAAATGAGATGGCTTTTTACAAAGTCACTGACGAAAGCACAAGAAAGCAAAAGAAAGCTGCTTCAGCTACTCCAAATTATCCAGCCGTTGAAAACGTACAGGAAAGCGAAAGCAGGGTTATCTATTCGGCATTTGATATAAGTGAGTTAACCGAAGAAATTCTATTTTTCGCGCGAAGAAACCAACCTGAGCTTCATGTCTCACAAATGGTTTCGGTATCCAATCTTTTTTATTCTTTAGCCAACCCCAGAAGGATCACGGAAAAATTGCTTTTGCATGTGACTCATGGGGGCGAAGAAATGGTGAAAAAGCTATTGGAATTAACACCGTACTCCCATCTTCATTATCTCGTCAAACGTGCTGCTGTTATCGATTATTCTGGACGTGAATTTTGTCGTATTTCAGCTTTTCAATATGCATTATGGGCTATGGACATCCATATGTTGAATTTGATGTTGCGGTGTTTGCAAAATGCAGCATACATCCGGGGCGGGTATACTGTTGCTGAAGAAATACGCAAGCAATTATTGGCGCAGTATGATGAAGTGATGCAAAAAGGTATTAATTACACTTTAGAGGGGATCCTCATACAAGGAGAATCTCATTTTGATTTTCAACCATTAATTCGAGCGATAGATTTTTTCAGTAAAGGATACAGGCTCTGGGATTGGAAACAACGGGAACAGCAGTGGGTAAATGGGGTGGGAAAGAAACAACTGCTTATCCCTGCCCATGTAGCACAAGAGTATTGTCGCACGGATCGTGCATTAAACCCTTGTCCGTCATTTAATGAAGAAAATTTGCCCCGGAGTTTGGAGTTTTATAATTGGAGGGCACGTTGTACTGAATCCTGGTGGTCTAAAGAAGGCCAGACAAGTAATATTGGTCGAGAATTTGCAATGCTACGTTCCACGCATTGTCAAATTATGGCAGTGGGTGCCAGCATTCAGCGGCATACGGGATTATGTAATGCCGGTATCAGTGCGAAACATGATGCAAAGGCATTAACCGCTTTAAGCCAGGTCCGAATCAATGATGTTGTCCGCTTAAGAAAACGTCTGTCCACTCCATTGAAACTGGCAGAGTATATTCCCGACAGAGTGGCATGTTACATATAACCTGAGAAAGCCAAGTGGTATCCAGGAATAAATAGCAGTTTTTGAGCCCTCAATGACAGATTAGTCATGGAGAGGGGAGCCTTCAATAATGATATCAAAATAATTGAGCAAGGTTAGAACATCAGGAAATGAAAAACGCGCTCGTTTTATCCTGTTTTCATTCGGATCAATGGTGTAGTTGATGGCATTGGTAAAATTCGCAGAGTTCAAATTGGTATGAAGAAACAGGCTGTTCAGTAAATCGGATTCTGCAAAACTGGCATGACTTAAATTTGCGTCTCTAAAATCAATATCGTGAGCTTTGCATTCTTCAATAAGCAAATTGGAGAGTTCCAATCCATAAAAACTGGAATGGCTTAAATTGCAGCTATAAAAGTATAGGGGGCTTGTAAGTTTGATTAATGGCCAATTTAATTCCGTCCAATTTATCCCAATGAGTTTTGAATTTTTGAAGGAAACCTCTGAGAATTTACAGCCTGGAAATTTCGCCAGTGAAAGATCGCAAGATGTAAAATCACAGTCTGTGAATCGAGTATGACTGAATACAGCTTCAACAAATTTGCATTGTATGAACTTACAATTTTCAAAGTTGAGGCGATCATGATGTTCTTTTTCAAGGGTTAAATTAGTGAACGTTTGATTCACGTAGTTATTGTCTTTAAAAACAGCCATAAACAGTTCTCGTTCTAAACATTATTCCAGCCTGGCTATATAGTAACCGAAGTAGGCACACTCAGGGTCGCGTCATTCAATGGAGGCATCGGTTTCAATCAGTTCTAACTCATCTAATTCAATATCCACGGATTCAATTTTTTGAAAACGGGAAGTAATTTTTTTAGCCGACGTATTCACATCACTTACATCTTGATGCGCTAAATTGATATGTTTTGAAAGTTTGTCCATCCTTTTTTCAAAACGTTGGAAATCATCTGCCAGTGCTTGCAGATGTTTTTGGATGATGTGAACTTGTTTGCGAGTGGCGTCATCCTTAAGCACAGCCTTGGCAGTTGTTAACACTGCCATTAATGTACTTGGTGAAACCAGCCATACTTTTAAGCGCTGGGAAAGGGCGATCAGATCGGGATAATTGGCATGAATTTCTGCAAAAATGGATTCCGCAGGAATAAACATCATGGCACCATCTGTAGTTTCATTCGGTATAATGTATTTTTCTGCAATGTCTTTAATGTGTTTTTGAATGTCTTGACGAAATTGTTGTTGAAGAGATTTCTTTTCAACCGAACCTGCATCAGCACATAGAAGCCGTTGGTATGTTTCCAGAGGAAACTTGGCATCAATGACCACATTACCAGTGGGCTCAGGTAAGAATAAAATGCAATCAGCGCGTTTTTGATTGCTAAGAGTATATTGCATTTCAAAATGATTGGGGGGAATCATGTTACTAATTAAAGTAGCGAGCTGTACTTCACCAAATGCCCCGCGTGCTTTTTTATCGACCAGCACATCTTGCAAGCTGACTACGTGATTGGATAATTCCGTGATTTTCTTCTGCGCTTCATCAATGATAGTTAACCGTTTCACTACATCAATAAATGTGGAGGAGGTTTTTTCAAATCCCTCGGTTAACTTACTGTTCACTTGTTGGGTCAACACGTGAAGATGATTACGAATTTCTTCAGTGAGTAACTGTAAATGCGAAGTGAGGGCGCTGGCATGCTGTTTAAAACTGTGATTTATTTGTTCGCGGACATCAGTCATCTGCTTTTGCACGGTATCATGGATCAATTGCTGCGTCATCAATTGTCCCTGGGCCATTTTTTCGCTGACATTCAGATGCATTTGATGTAATTGGGAAGTAAAGGTTTCAAGTGTCTTTTCATGCAACTGCATACTTTGTTTTTTTTGTTGGTTTTGTTTGATCACAAGCCAAATTAAAAAGAGGAACTGGAGGGCTAAAACACAAATCACGCCCTCTAGGGAAATGGTTGAAGATAAAAATTGCATTTATTAGTCCAAAAGTTGACTGAGATTAATAGGTTGATCATATTGATAAACCACTTTTAATTGCCCATAGTCGGTAAGGTGTAAATAACCGACTGAGAGTTGATCCTCTGCTAAATGAGCCGAATTGTCAAAACTAAATTTGATTCTATTCATTCCCGGTTCGAGCCATTGCGCGATTTGGGTGGTTTCCACAGGAATAGGTTTACCTTGTGCATTTTTCCTGTATAAAACGCTTTGTAAAGCGTACCTACTCGCAGTCGCTGCATTGACCGTCGCGGCTAAAGTTAAAGGTTTAGAGGAAACTTTCATGATGCTGACTAGACTTGCAGAGGGGATTGAATAAGAAAAAGCGGCTCGTCCGCTGCGATAGGCAGGGAGATTATCTTCAATCTCACAGGAAACATCCACTGCAATATACCAGTTGTCTCCGTGAGTATTCACCTCTGAGGATAAAATTCCACTGGCCTGGAATTGATTTCGTTTTACTTCCTTAATTTGCAGGGGAATGACTTGGTTATCCGGACCTATTAATGTGGCATTGATATCCTCAACCGGATAGGTGGTTACATTATCCTTCAGGGTGATAAGGGCATGAAATGGATCTCCATAGCGATATTGTAATGAGGACGGTTCAATTTGCAAATAAAGTAAGGAGTATTTCTCAAACACATCGATTAGATATTTACCTGCTTCGCCTGCAGGTATTGCCTGTTTGCTTTTAACTATAAAAGGCCCCTTGCCCAATTCCCTTTTAATTTGCAACATGGTTTGGCGGGAATTAATTTTCAGGGATTCATCGATCGCTTCATCCTGGCTATATAAAGAGGCGGCTTCTTTGAGGCTCATGAAATCGCCAGAAGAAGTTTTGAGTTCCAAAGGAGGAACAGATTTGTTTTTTTCTAATGGAATAATGCGTATCACTGCTTCTGGTGAGTGAATCGCCAGCGAAATCCCCTGTTGCAATTGAGTTGCAGTTACTTGTTTTGTATAGCTGTAACTTTTGTGAATATTGCGCTTTGTTCCAGTCAAAGGATTTTCATTAATTTTCCATCTGGCCTGTAACGTTTCATGAGGTAAACTCTCGCAGGTATCGCAATCATAAGATTTTATCGGAATTTGCGGCAGCGAAAATGCATTGAGGTGCGAGCAACAAAACAAAGTCAACAAAATTAGCGTGGTTCTCATTTCGTAACTCCTTTTAAATCTAAAGCAGAAATTAATAGTTTGTCTAACCCAAAACAGGAATGCCGGCTTTGGTTGTGGCTCAGTGTGGTCTCGTTTTCTGTTTTTTCTTTGTCATAGAACCAAACAGTTCCTGCGGCGGTTTGTGAGCTGCAATTTAAAAATCCATCAGCACAGGAATCCAGATAGACTTTGGCAAGTTTCAAGCCGCTATTGGGTAAAAAACCGTTACAATAACTGGCGGAAGAAAAGGGTGAGGCGATTACATCAGTCCCTATGACGGCATTAAAAAGAACAGGTAAGGACGGACGGTTTTTGGTGCCGAATAAGAGTTCTTCATTATAGATACTCATGTCGCCCACCCGTTGTTGCTTCACTGCATCACCGTTATAACCCAATAACCAACTCAAACTGGCTTCAAAAACCCCGCCATTGAAAAGGATGTCCGCGAGTGGGGTTCCTCCACTTGAAGGCGCCAGGGCAATTATCTGCTTGATTTTACCTTTTAACCGCATGTAACGACTGTCATAAGTCGGATTGGAGAGAATCCAGCGCATTACATTTGCGCCATTGGAATGAGTATAGAGAATTAACGAGCTAATTTTTTTATGGTCTATAAAAGCTAATAACTGATTTGCAGTGCATCCTGCTGCATCTTCTTCCCACATATATTTACTGTAATCACAATGAACTACGTAGTAATTACCAGGATTAGGGAGGGATTGAGCAATACTTTCAATAAAATCAGATTTCCAGTACCCTCCCTCTGCATCTTCGCGATGGTCGTTTGTTCCGTGAACAAATGCAATACCCAAATTGATATTCCCCGGAGATTGAGAAAAAGCATAGATGAAGTTGGAGAATAGAAACAAAGACACTATTAACAAGATACGTTTAAAATCCATTTTTATACGCCTCGGTTCATGTTGAATCGACATGTATCTATAGCATATTTTTTAGTGATAAACTAATGTTTTAAAAAATTGCTTCCCCCTAAACTGGTCAAAGTAAATGAAGTCTTTGGCCTGAAATGATACGGATGAGATGAATGAGCATTGATGAAATAAAAGGAACAATTGCTGAGCTGAAAGAAAAAATAAGGCAGTATGATTATCATTATTATGTTCTTGATGAGCCTATAGTTCCTGATGTCGAATATGACCGCTGTTTTCGGGCCCTACAGGATTTGGAAGCAAAATACCCGGAGTTATTAACGGCTGATTCTCCGACCCAGCGGGTTAGTGGCACTCCTGCAGATGCATTTATGCCAGTAACTCATCGACAACCTATGTTGTCCTTATCGAATGTATTTACTGAAGAAGAATTAAAGGCATTTATCAAGCGAGTTACCGAGAAACTGGATGAACCGGTTCAACAACTGGTTTTCACCTGTGAACCCAAATTGGATGGTCTTGCTGTAAATCTGACCTATGAGGGCGGATTATTGGTTACCGCAGCAACTCGTGGCGACGGGAGTACCGGAGAGAATATTACTGCCAATATTAAGACAATACCTGCAATCCCTTTAGTTTTAAGGGTAAAAACACCACCCCGTTTTATTGAAATTCGCGGTGAGGTCTACATGCCCAAAGCGGGTTTTGAGGAGTACAATAAAAAGGCTAAAGAATCAGGTGAAAAAACCTTTGCCAATCCACGGAATGCTGCTGCTGGCAGTTTGCGGCAACTCAATCCTTCGGTCACGGCCAGCAGACCTTTAGCCATCTATTGTTATGGGATAGGGGCTTGTGACGGGTATACTTTGCCTGAAACTCATTGGGAGCAATTGCAGCTTCTTAAAAAACTGGGATTTAGGGTATCCTCCGATATTCAGCGGCAAGAGGGGATGCAAGGCTGCCTGAATTACTATCATGAGATGTTGGCCAAACGCGATCAACTCCCTTTTGAAGTTGACGGGGTGGTATACAAGGTCGACAGTATCCCGTTACAAAAACAACTGGGTTACATCTCGAGGGCGCCACGCTTTGCCTGCGCCCATAAATTTCCTGCTACGGAAGAAATGACGGAACTTCTAGCCGTTGATTTTCAGGTAGGGAGAACTGGGGCGCTAACTCCGGTAGCCCGTTTGGCGCCTGTCAATGTTGCCGGGGTAACTGTAAGTAATGCGACTTTGCATAATATGGATGAGATTGCCCGAAAAGATATCCGTATAGGCGATAAAGTAATTATTCGTCGCGCCGGCGATGTGATTCCCGAGGTGGTTTCCGTGGTTCAGGAGCAACGTCCACCGCATACGAGAGAGATACATTTACCGGAAACATGTCCTGTGTGTGGATCGGATGTAGTGCGTGAGGAAGGGGAGGCTGTTGCTCGTTGCGTTGGTGGTTTATTCTGCAAAGCCCAGTTAAAAAGAATGATGTGGCATTTTGCTTCCCGTAAAGCAATGTATATTGAAGGGCTTGGATCGGTGCTTATTGAACAACTGGTTGATGAAGGGCTTATCCATCATTTGCCTGATTTGTACACTCTGGATGCTCCTACTTTAGCCAGTCTCCCGCGAATGGGGGAAAAATCAGCAAAAAATTTAGTCTATGCCCTGGAGCAGAGCAAAAATACTACGTTTAGCCGTTTTCTTTATGCTCTTGGAATCCCGGAAATTGGGGAAACCAGTGCGAGGATGCTGGCAGAGCATTTCGGAGATATTGAAGGAATTTCCCAAGCAACAGAAGAAGAATTGATGAATTTACAAGATATGGGACCTGTTGGGGCTTTTAACGTGGTTCACTTTTTTGCCCAACCGCATAATCGCGAAGTTATTGAGCGGTTACTGGCTCTAGGGGTACACTGGCAAAAAGTTGAGAAAAAGCAAGTAAGTAGGGAGCATCCTTTATTTGGTAAAACAGTAGTGCTAACGGGAACCTTGAATACTATGGGCAGGGAAGAGGCCAAAGCAAATTTGTTGGCTGCCGGAGCAAAAGTAACTGGCAGTGTTTCAGCCAAAACTGATTATGTGGTTGCTGGAAGCGAGGCTGGATCCAAATTAGACAAAGCAAATGACCTGGGTATTACTGTTTTGGATGAGGAGCAGTTTCTTCAATTGTTACGTAGCTAATGGGCACAGACAAGGCGGCAAAGCAAAACCCATGATTTATTTGTAATGATCTGAGTTTTTGCTTTGCGCAATTATTTAAATAAGGATATATATTTTTGGATCGTATACAACGAATTATTCTACTCCTTCTTTTTTTAAAGAGCTTTGGCGTTGTTTATGCCTGGCCTTGGGTTTTAAATGATCCCTATCCGCAAGAACAAGCAAAAGAGAATATTTATTATTCTTCCTTTTCCGAGCAGCCCAAAACTTTAGACCCCGCACTTTCTTATTCATTAAATGAGTATCTTTTTATTGCCCAAATTTATGAACCGTTGCTGACCTATGATTATTTGCAAAGGCCGTATCAATTAATCCCCTTGATTGCTACAAATATGCCGCAGTTGAGATATCTTGATGCCCAGGGGAACACGTTGACTGCCCAGAGTTTGGAATCTCCCGCCTACAGTGTGTATACCATATCCATCAAGAAAGGAATTTATTATCAACCCCATCCAGCATTCGCCAAAGATAAGAAGGGCTCCTACATTTATCATCATTTAACTTCTGATTATCTGGACGATGAAGATATTGAGGAATTATCCGATTTTAAATATACCGGCACACGGGAAATGATTGTCGATGATTATATCTATCAGATAAAACGTTTGGCAAATCCGGCAGTCAGTTCACCTATTTATGGGTTAATGAGCGATTATATTGTTGGTTTTAAAGAATACGGAAAAACGCTTCCGGGAGGTAATCGCTACATTGATTTACGGGAATATCCCTTAAAAGGCCTAAAAAAGTTGGATGATTATTCCTTTGAAATTACTTTAAAAGGGGAATATACCCAGTTTTTATTTTGGTTGGCTATGAGTTTTTTTTCACCAGTGCCCTGGGAAGCAGATCTCTTTTATTCACAGCCAGGGATGATGGATAAGAATATTACCTTAAGTTGGTATCCAATAGGTACGGGCCCATTTATGTTGGTAAAAAATAATCCGAACCGCAGCATGGTGCTGCAAAAAAATCCAAACTATCATGAAGAATATTATCCCGCCACGGGCTCAGATGAAGACAGGGCCTCAGGGTATCTGGATAATTCGGGAAAACGGTTGCCACTAATTGAAAAAGCAATTTATACCCTGGAAAAAGAATCCATTCCTCGCTGGAATAAATTTTTGCAGGGTTATTATGATAATGCCGCAATCAGTAATGACAGTTTTGATCAAGCCATTCACATCAATCAGCACGGTAAGGCAGAACTGACGCCAGAAATGCAAAAAAAGAAGATGTATCTCAGTCAGACTATTCAAGCCAGTACTTTCTATATGGGCTTTAACATGCTTGATAGCATCGTTGGCGGGAAGAGTGAGCGGGCCCTTAAGCTAAGGCAGGCTATTTCAATTGCTGTAGACTATGACGAATATATAGCCATTTTTTATAATGGGCGTGGTATGGCTGCTCAAGGGCCAATTCCTCCGGGAATTTTTGGTTACAAGCAAGGTAAAGAAGGAATGAATCCTTATATTTATCAATGGAAAGAGGGGGAAGCCGTAAGGCGTCCAATTAGCGAGGCCAAAAAGCTTATGGCTGAAGCAGGGTATCCTGATGGAATTGACCCGCATACAGGAAAGCATTTGATTTTGCATTATGATGTAACTACAACAGGTGGTCCCGAGGACAAATCCTTATTTGACTGGATGCGTAAACAATTTGCCCAGATAGGGATTGATTTAAATGTGCGTGCAACTTTATATAACCGTTTTCAAGAAAAAATGCGTACGGGGGATGCACAAATATTCAGTTGGGGATGGGTAGCGGATTATCCGGATCCGGAAAACTTTTTGTTTCAACTGTATGGCCAAAATGGCAAAGTAAAATTTGGCGGGGAAAATGCTGCCAATTATCAAAATCCTGAATTTGACCGCCTCTTTACTCTCATGAAAAATAGGAAAAATGATGCTCAAAGACAACAACTTATAGATAAAATGATAAATATTGTCCAGCATGACGCCCCCTGGATATGGGGAATACATCCTGAAGAGTTTAATTTATCACAGCCCTGGGTTTCACGGGTAAAACCAAATACGATTTCTTTTACAACCTTAAAGTATGTGGCGGTTAATGTTCCGGAACGAAACAAATTGAGGCAAGCCTGGAATCAACCTATTTTTTGGCCTTTAGGTTTATTGTTTTTACTTATTTTTATGCTGGTTCTTCCTTTAATTATTGCTTATCACAAGAAGGAAAAAAAACCTGCAGAAAGGACTTATATACCATGATGAAGTATTTGCTGCGGCGCGTTTTGTACTCAATCCCGATTCTTTTTGGAATAAACTTTCTTACCTTCATTTTATTTTTCATGGTGAATACACCGGATGACATTGCGCGGATGCATTTGGGACAGAAACATGTTGAACAACAAGTTATCGATGATTGGAAAATTTCCCATGGCTATAATTTTCCCTTATTTTTTAACGACCAAAAAAAAGGCCTGCAAAAAATAGAATCGACTTTATTTTTTCAAAAGTCGATGAAATTGTTTACTTTTGATTTTGGTGTTTCTGATTCAGGCAGGGACATCAGTGAAGATATTACCTACAGGATGTGGCCCAGTCTTTCCATTGCCTTGCCGGTATTGATATTGGATGTAATTACCAACATCATAATAGCTATGGCTATGGCATTCTTTAGAGGAACATATCTTGATTTATCAGGGGTCGTAATCTGTATTGTCCTTATGTCAATTTCCAGCTTGTTTTATATTATTGGCGGTCAATATCTTTTCGGTAAATTATTGCGTCTTGTCCCTATTTCAGGTTATGACGGCGGGTTTGATGCTGTGAAGTTTGTTATTTTGCCGATTACAGTTGCCGTGCTTAGCGGCTTGGGGGCTGGGAGCCGTTGGTATCGAACCTTGTTTTTAGAAGAAATGCATAAAGATTACGTCAAAACTGCCCGAGCCAAAGGATTATCCGAACAAAAGGTGATGTTCAAACACGTATTAAAAAATGCGATGCTCCCTATATTAACGGGAATCGTAGTGATTATCCCTTCTTTATTTATGGGAAGTTTAATCCTTGAGTCTTTTTTTGGTGTGCCCGGGCTGGGAAGTTATACAATTGATGCAATCCAGCAACAAGATTTTGCAATTGTAAGGGCAATGGTTTTTTTGGGATCGATTCTTTACATTGTAGGTTTGGTTTTAACAGATTTGTCTTATATGTTGGTTGATCCGCGAGTGAAATTATCCTAAAGCAAAGGGGGCGGCGATAAACGGGGTTTCCGCTTGCTTTACTCGATCTCGCTAAAATTGGAAATAAAATGACTGTTGAATTTCTATGGACTGATACATGTTTTCTCACTTTATTAGCCTTAAGCGTGCTGATTATCCTTCTTGGTTTACGCAAGCAGCATATCAGGCATTCGTTTAACCAAATTTTACAGCGCCCAATTGCTGTAAGTGCGGGCATAATCCTTTTGTTTTTTATAACTATTGGAGTATTGGATTCCATTCATTTAACTTTAGTTAAAAACGAAACTCAAAAATCTCCTACCTTGTTAGATAGGATTTTGGCCCCCATAGATGAAATTTCTGAAAAAACCTATTCTGCTCCGTTGGCTTTAAGGCAATTTATTAGTGAAACCGCTTTAGTTAATGGCGTGGTGACACAAACTTACCCCGTGCTCATTTATCCAGGCAAAAGCATAAAAACAGAGGCTGAAAAAAATAAACTCATCAAAAATACGATATGGTACGCTTTGGCATGCTGTCTGTCAGCCGCAATTGTGATCGGAATTTTTTTTGTATTTATCCGCTTTGCCCGGCGCTTAAATTCTTTCTTTGCCATAAGCTCCACTCAGTGGAGTGCTTTAATTACTTTGACCCTGCTCACATTTTTCATCGTGCTCGGTTATGAGCTGTCGCGAACATTCCATGTTTTGGGAACAGGTCAAATAGGCCAGGACATTTTTTATTTTACTATCAAGAGCATACGCACAGGACTGGTCATTGGTCTTTTAACTACTTTATTTATGCTCCCTTTAGCGTTATTTTTGGGGGTTATTGCCGGATATTTCGGGGGAATTGCCGATGATATTATTCAGTATTCCTACACAACATTAAGTTCAATTCCAGGTGTTTTATTGATTACTGCTTCTGTTTTGTCCTTACAAATTTATATCAGCAATCATCCTGAAAAGTTTACCACTTTGGCGCAGAGCGCAGATGCACGGCTTTTAGCCCTTTGTTTTATTCTTGGAGTAACCAGTTGGACCAATTTATGTCGACTTTTACGTGCTGAGACCCTGAAATTGCGGGAAGTCGACTATGTCCAGGCAGCGCGTGCTTTGGGTTCTAACTGGTTTACCATTATCCGCAAGCATTTATTACCCAATGTCATGCATATTGTGGTAATCACACTGGTTCTTGATTTTAGTTTTCTGGTGATGGCTGAGGCGTTGCTATCCTATGTGGGTGTAGGCGTGTCCCCTATGACCATTAGTTGGGGGAACATGATCAACAGTGCGCGTCTGGAGTTGGCCCGTAATCCCGTAATCTGGTGGCCTATGCTGGCTGCATTTGTTTTTATGTTTTTATTGGTACTGGCAATAAACTTGTTTGCAGATGCGGTCAGGGATGCCTTTGATCCCCACCAATCACAAGTTTAATACCGGATTAAAGCAGGGGATATTAAATGTATTGGCGGTCATGGATCATCTTAATGCAGGTAGGCAAAAGCCCTGATTTAGGTTAAAGTTCATCAATTAAGCTTAATGAGTTCATTTCTTTATGCAACAACGTTTTGTTCATTTACGCGTCCATAGTGAATTTTCTTTAGTTGATGGCCTGGTTCGGGTGAAGCCATTAATGAAAGTTTTGCCCTCTCGGGGAATGTGTGCTGTGGCAGTAACTGATTATTGCAATTTGTTTGCTGCAGTAAAGCATTATAAAACAGCAGTTGATGCAGGAATAAAACCCATTATAGGCAGTGATTTACCTTGTCATGATCCCGAACAGCCTGAACGTGTTTTTTCAATGGTTCTTTTATGCCTTAATTCAGAAGGTTATAAAAACCTGACCTGCCTCATTTCCAAAGCTTACCAGGAAGGGCAACATCTAGGGCAACCCAGAATACAAAATCACTGGATTCATGAGTATTCAGCAGGTCTTATTGCATTGTCAGGGGGAAGATTAGGTGATATTGGCCAAGCCTTGTTAGCAAATGATGATGATTTAGCCAAAAGCAGAGCGTTATATTGGCAAAAACTGTTTCCTAGTCGATTTTATTTGGAAATTCAGCGAACAGGGCGGCCTGATGAAACCCGCTATAATGAAAAGTTAATTGCTTTAGCCGATGAGCTGCAATTACCGCTTGTAGCAACCAATGATGTACGTTTTCTGGATAAGGAAGATTTTGAAGCTCATGAGGCCCGGGTTTGCATTCATGAAGGATATACATTAGCTGATCCCAGAAGATCGCAAAAATACAGTGCCCAACAGTATTTACGATCAGCTGATGAAATGGTTGCTTTATTTGCTGATTTGCCCTCTGCAGTAGAAAATACAGTTGAAATCAGTAAACGATGCACTGTAAAACTGGATTTGGGAAACAATTACTTACCTAACTTTCCTATACCCGCTGGATCCACCGTTGAAAATTATCTCTCCCATTTATCCCAGGTTGGTTTGGAGGAACGCCTAGTACAAATATTTAAATCTCCTGAGGAAATACAGGCATCGCGAGATGAATACGACAAGCGTCTGCAAGTTGAATTGGACGTGATTAACAACATGGGGTTTGCCGGCTACTTTTTGATTGTGGCAGATTTCATTCAGTGGGCAAAAAAAAATGGGGTACCTGTCGGGCCTGGACGGGGTTCAGGTGCGGGATCCCTGGTTGCTTATGCTTTAAAAATTACCGATCTGGATCCTTTAGAGTATGAATTGCTTTTTGAGCGTTTCTTAAATCCAGAACGGGTGTCCATGCCTGACTTTGATATCGATTTTTGCATGGAAGGCCGCGATCGAGTCATTGACTACGTGGCCGAGAAATACGGCAGGCAAAGTGTTTCCCAAATTATTACCTTTGGTACTATGGCTGCGAAAGCAGTTGTACGTGATGTGGGGCGGGTGTTAGGGCATCCTTATGGCTTTGTCGATAAATTAGCAAAATTAATTCCTTTTGAAATAGGTATTACTTTAAATAAGGCATTGGAACAAGAAGAGGAACTCAAACGCCGATATACAGAAGAAGAGGAAGTTAAAGAACTTATTGATTTGGCCTTAAAATTGGAAGGAATTACTCGAAATGCGGGGAAACATGCCGGAGGGGTAGTTATCGCACCCTCACAGCTAACTGACTTTACGGCAATTTATTGTGAAGAGGGATCCACGCAAATAGTCAGCCAATTTGATAAAGATGATGTTGAAGCAGCGGGTCTGGTCAAATTTGACTTTTTGGGCTTGCGTACGCTGACAATTATCGATTGGGCATTGGCTACTGTAAATAAAAAAAGGGCTCTTGAGGGCTTGCCTCCAATTGATATCAGCCAGATACCTACGGATGATGCGGCAACATTTGATTTGTTAAAGGCCTGTAAAACAACTGCGGTATTTCAGCTTGAATCTCGCGGAATGAAAGAGTTGATCAATCGCTTGCAGCCGGATTGCTTTGAAGACATCATCGCTTTAGTAGCGTTATTTAGACCGGGTCCACTGCAATCGGGAATGGTAGATGACTTCATTGATCGCAAGCATGGCCGTGCGGCTGTTGATTATCCCCATCCCGATTTGGAGCCCATTTTAAAGCCCACCTACGGTGTTATCCTGTATCAAGAGCAAGTTATGCAAATTGCGCAGGTATTGGCTAATTATACTTTAGGCGCAGCTGATTTATTGCGTCGGGCTATGGGAAAGAAAAAGCCCGAAGAAATGGCAAAACAACGGGAAATTTTTACCCAAGGCGCCACTGCGCGGGGTGTAGATGAAAAAGTTGCAACCCACATCTTTGACTTGATGGAAAAATTCGCAGGTTATGGATTTAATAAATCGCATTCTGCAGCTTATGCCCTGGTTGCTTATCAAACCGCTTGGCTAAAAGCACATTATCCTGCGGCATTTATGGCTGCGGTTATGTCCTCTGATATGGATAACACAGATAAAGTGGTTACTTTTATCGATGAATGCGCCCATATGAAATTGAAGATTTTGCCTCCATCCATCAATCAATCCATGTATCCCTTTACGGTCACCGATGATACCACCATTATTTATGGGCTTGGAGCCATAAAAGGAGTAGGGGAGTCTGCTATTGATTGCATCACCGATGCGCGGGATGCAGGAGGAAAATTTACGGATCTGTTTAGCTTTTGCCAACGACTTGATCTGCGCAAGGTGAATCGGAGGGTCTTAGAGGCCCTGATTAAAAGTGGTGCCTTTGATGATTGGAAAGTGGAACGTGCGATTCTGACTGCTTCCTTGGAAAAAGCATTAAAGATAGCGGAGAAGGAACACCAAAATCAGTCCAGTGGGCAATTTGATTTGTTTTCTTTGTTGGAAGACGAGAATCATGTGCAGGATTATGTTAGCTGTAAGCCTTGGTCTGAGTCCCAACGTTTGGAAGGTGAACGCGAGGTTTTGGGATTTTATTTAACAGGACATCCTGCCGATCAATATCGTCGTGAGTTTGGCGATTTCATTGTATCAATCAGCCAATTAAATCCATCTCAGCATAAAAAAGCCCTTATTTGTGCGCAAATTGTCGGAATTCGCAAGATCGTTACCAAACGCGGCAAGAAGCTTGTAATTCTGGGGATGGATGATTCTACAGCACGACTGGATGTCGTGGTATTTGGTGAGCTTTTTGAGTCTTCAGGAGCTGCTTTATCTACAGGGGATATGTTGGTAATTGAGGGTGAAGTAGCGCATGATGATTATAACGGCGGCGTGAAAATGACTGCCAGTCAACTCTATGATGTACCTACAGCGAGAACTAAATTTGCTCGATGTCTTGAATTGAGGTTGCATTCAGGAAATCAGGAAATTTTAAGTTCTATCCAGTCATTATTGAAATCTTATACAGGACGTTGTTCCGTTCAATTTTCTTACAGCAATGAATATGCTCGTGCACAGTTGAGTTTGGCGCCCCAATGGCAGGTTATGCCTAGCGATGAGTTACTTGGACATTTGGCTAATCTTTTGGGTGAAGAGAAAGTGGTGATGCGTTACTGAGATTGGTGCTAGAAATCGCAGGTTGCCCTTTGTTGAGTGGTACTTCGGTATAAATTTTTATTGCTTTTTTTTTGAAAAATTTTGGCCAGGTAGCCTGACTGTCTGGGATAAAGCCTGGTTGCAAGCAACCAGGCTATATTTCTCACTCTTTAATTCTCTAATAACTTATCCATTTTTGCTGCACAAATGAAATCATTATGGCTTAAACCATTGAGTGCATGAGTCATAAAACTCACATGACAATAATTATAACCAACCTCCAAATCGGGATGATGGTTTTCAGTATTAGCTATCCATGCCAATGCATTTACAAATGCCATAGTTTCATAAAAATCTTTAAACGATAAACTCCGTTTGATAATGCGATTATCGATGCTGACTTTCCAATTTTCATTCAATTGCGGCATTAAATTCTTAATTTGTTCTGCATTTAATGCAGCTCCAATGCCTTCACATGATTCACAATGTTTGGTGCTTAAATCACTGGTCATTTTATTTCCTTACTTGTAGTAATTACTCAACTCATCAAGAAATCGATTGTTCTGCTCTTTAGTTCCAACAGTTACTCGAAGATAATTATTCATTTTATAGGGATGGAGAGGCCTCACTATAATACCTCTATCTAAAAGATAGTTATAGAGTGAGATGCCGTCTTGCTTACAGTCAAAGGTTAAAAAATTACACGCTGAGGGAAGATAAGGGAGATTTAGCTCGGTAAATCCCGCCTGAATTTGTCTCATTCCCTCAGAGTTGAGCTGTAAACTTTGTTGGATGAACTCTTCATCTTCCAGGGCAGCATGGGCAGTAGTTAATGCTACTTGATTGACCATAAAGGGAAGTTGTATGCGACGCATGAGCTCAATGATTGAAGGATGGGATATGGCATATCCCAAACGAATCCCGGCTAAACCATATATTTTTGAAAAAGTTCGTGTGATAACCAAATTGGGATGCTCGGCTAACCAATCAATACTGTTGCAATTGAGTTGGGTTGCAGCATACTCATAGTAGGCTTCATCAATCACTAATAAAGTACTTTCAGGAATATTTTCCAGTAATCGTTTTATTTCTTTGGGATTGATGAGGATGCCTGTAGGATTATTGGGATTTGCAAGAAAAATAATTCCAGTTTTTAAATTACATGCCCGAATCAAACTGTCTATATTAACCTGCCAATTCGGATTATCTGCGACAGTATGCACTGGAATATTCAATGTTTGTGCTTGGATCGCATAGGTACTAAATGCATATTCATGAGTTATTATGTGTTTATCCTGATGCAGAACAAAACAGTTAAGAAGGATCGTGTAGATATAGTCCGAACCATTACTTAAAAACAGCTGTTCTGCGTCAATTTTCAGCTTATTGGCCAATTTGGACATCAAGGGGTGGTTGATGGGCGAGGGATAAGTGGCCAGAAGATGGGGGGAGATATTTTTTAATTCAGCCAGTGCTAAAGGACTACAACCCAGGGGGTTCTCATTGCTGGCCATTTTGATAATATCATTGCTCTTAATCCCTTTTTCCCGCGCTAATTCTTCAATTGATTTTCCTGGTTTGTATGGAATTAACGAACGGATGCCTGAATGAGGTAATTGTTGAAAGTTTACTGCCATAAATTTTCCCTAATTTAAATTTTTTAATATTATCCAAGCTTTAGGCTTCTGTCACGAGCTCATTGTTTTAAACTGGTTCGGGTGATGCCCCTAGGAATAACTTATGGGGGTACCGAGTGTTTGGTGACACTCGGTACTAATGCGACTAATGCATCTTTGCATTCAGCTCATCAAAGGCACGGTTTGGTACTAAATCTGCTTCTGTAAGATTCTCGTTGTTCAGAGGGCATTTATGATGCGTTTGTAACCAGAAATGAATGCCTTGTTTTGAAGTTCCCTTATAGTTATTAAATGTATGCCCGTGAGGATCAATAACCGTAGAGACACCATCTACTCCTAAAGACTCAAGAGTAAAAGGGTCTAGCAACTGCTCACTAGAGTCTGAGGCTTGTTCTGGGGCTAAAGAAGCTTCTCCTTTCAATGGGCCAAAAATAAGCCTTGCCCATGATGTTTGTTGATAATGCTCCACCTTATCGTAAAATTCATCGGAATGAATTGCCTCTGCTGGTATACAGCAGTCGCTAGGTTGATTATCGGGGTTAACGGGGACTTGACCTGATTTTGCATAAATAAGAGCAACACCATCTCTCACAGTGTCTCTGGCTATTTCAATCAAATCAACGCATTTTTTAAAAAAATAGACTGGGGGATAGATAAATACTCCCACAAACCATCCCAAAACTCCCCCTATAGCAGCACTGACAGATAAAATGGGCTTGGATAAAGGCAAAAATGGGAAAAAGAATTCAATTATTTTGGCCAAAGTGTAAGGTATGGCGGCTAGCGTCATACCGATAATAGCGGTACCCAGAATCCAAGATTTTTGAGAATAATTTTTTGGTGAGTCAGAGATAGATCCGAAAAAGGGAGTTTTGCATATAAATTTTACAAAATCCTCAATTGAGCTTTCGCATTTCCTTGAGAGAAAAATCACTCCTTGGAGCAATAAATCCGGGACAAATAGAGCGGTACCAATAAGGGCTCCTACAAACGAACCAATTATAAATCCTAAAAATTCACCTATCCAACCAAATATCCCACGCATTACTCCATGATGCCGAGTGCCGTCAGCATAATCAATGTATGCACTGTTTTCAGCCCAATAAGAGGTATAATTAGGAACCCAGAAAATAGCTAAAGCAAGATCGAGAATTATTCCCGGAATACTTGTAATTTCCCTTAATACCAAACGGGTCAATACATGACCCACTGTCCAGCCTTTGACGAAATAAGCATACATTGTTGTTTCCTTTAAATTTTAGACGGGTAAATTTTTGATTCAGGGGTATTCTAAATATAATGACGCCCATAAACAATACACTAGGGTTAATAGTTGACTCAACTGATGTTCTTTGGCTCATTACAAAATCAAGAAAAATCAGTCAGTTCTTGCATTTTAATTGGCACAGCGCTAACCTTTGGGCGGCAAACCAACCACAGGAAAATGGAATATGAGATGGCAAAAGGGATTTTCCCTTACTGAAGTATTGGTGTCTTTATTGTTCGTAACAACGTTGTTCTTTTCTTTATTTCAACAACAATATCAAAGCAAACATTTACTAAATCAAGTGATTCTGCGAATGGAAGCTTCCCAGTTCATCGATCAAATCGAAGAAGCCTTATTAGCGCAGGCTCCCAAATTACCCTCTGCTCCTTTACCCTATCACTTGGAAATACAAAATAAAAGGGAGCAAATACTGATTCACCTTGCCTGGCTTGAACAACCGGGATCATTAACGCGTAATCGGAGACCTATTGGTTATATGGAATGAAAAAGCAAGCCGGCATCAGTTTGACTGAGATTTTGATTAGCTTGTTTTTGACGAGTGTGATGATCACCGTTCTAGTCCAGCTGTATTTAATTAGTAAACGTCAATACATGGAAATTGAAAAAATTTTGACAATGCGCTTCGATGTGCAATGGGCGATTGATTTGCTAAGCGACAGCATTCGACGCGCAGGTTTTACTCCCTGTTTAAGTATTGATCGCTTGCACGTTGTGGATCGAAGAAATCCCCGTCATCGAATTTATGCCCTGCAGACAGGAAATCAACCCCACCCCTACATTGAGATAAATCGCATGACTGAGTATTTTGCAAAAATAGTCAAAATCCGGGATGCAACAAAGGTATTGGTTCAAAATCAAGGAAGCTTTCATCGCCAGCGGCTTGTACTTATTGCTGATTGTGAACATGCTGAAATTCAGGAAGTTGTGAATATAGAAGAACATGCTGGGAATTCTCTTATTACATTGAGCAAACCGCTCCTATTTTCCTATGGCAAGGGCACTTATATTGGGGAATATCTTGAGGAAAAATGGTTAATTAGGAAAAACACTTCCCATGAAAATACCCTGCATTATCAAAGGGTGAAAGCAGAAGAAGTAACGCCTTTAATCCATTTCATGCATATTCGAAACAGGCGCATAAAAGAGAAACAATTCCTTGAAATTATCCTGGACCTTGACGAGGACAAAACACAAGAGATTAAAGTAGTGGTACGGGGTTCATGAAGAATAAAGGATTTATTTTATTAATAACCTTACTGGTTATTGGGGTAATTGGTTTATTGATATTAACTTCAATGCAACACATTTTACTGTATTACAAAGCAATAAATAAACAAGAAGAATCTCATCGAAACTTCTACCATATGGAGAGTGTCGCATTGCAATTGCTGCATCAACACAGTTTTAATCCGGGTTGTGTAGTGCGTACAGATGCTGCAAATGCGGTTATCTATGATCTGCTCATTCAAAAGGGATGTTCTTTGACCAGCGACAGGATCCACTACAGATATTTCATTGAAGATTTGGGGATTTTCCCTTGTTTGACTGCCCGTTTTAAGGGAAGAAAATCGGCGACACATCATCAAAGAATTACGATTGCACCTTTTGAAGATGGGGCTTACGGCCCTGTGTTACAAATACGATTTATCCAGAAAGGAAGAATAATCCCTTGTCTTGCGAAGGAACATTTAATTTCCCTCGGGGTGAGCAGTTGGCGTTATTTACCTCCCGAATAAAAAATTATTTTCTTGAGCTGTTTAAAGCCTGGCTGTATTGTAAAGGATAGAATTAACAGTGAGGTTTTTCTGGTGCGTTGGAAAATGATTTCTGAATTTAAATATTGGCCGCAAGTGACTGTTATTTTGCTGTTGTTAGCAGGATATGCTGCATATCGTTATTTTGCCTATTATGATACCCGTTCAAATGATGCCTATGTGTCAGCTAATATTGTGAATATTGCTTCGTTAGTTTCTGGGCCAGTTACAAAAATTTTTATTAAAGAAAATCAAAAAGTCAAAAAGGGGGATAAGCTCATTGAAATTGATTCTCGTCCTTATACTTATGCCGTCCAACAAGCCAAAGCCAAATTAAATATTGCCAAATTAAATTATGAAAATGAAAAAGCAAATGTAATCAAAGCAGAACAATATTTAAAAAGAACTCAAATCCAATTGAATTTAAGCCAGGATCACTATCAGCGCTATTCAAAATTACAATTGAAAGGCGATATGGCCAAAATAACTCTAATCAATTTGGCCGATAAAATGAAGGAGCAAATGGCAGCAATCAAGGAGGCGGAGGAGCAACTTAAAATCGCCCAAACCAATTTGGATGATAATGAAATTTTAGCTGCTCAGGCAGAGCTGGATGAGGCGAGCTATCGTCTGCATCATACTACCCTTGTTGCCCCTGAGGATGGCCTTATTACCAATTTTAATCTGCGGGTAGGGCAGTACATTAAAGTGGGGCAGGGTTTATTTGCTTTTATAGAAACCAAACAATGGTGGGTTGTTACCCGTTATCGTGAAACCGCCATTCGGCTAATACATCTTGGGGACAAGGCAAAAATTAAAGTTGATATGTATCCCGGGAAAGTATTTCATGGACATGTGGACAGCATTGGTTGGGGAATCAATCGGGTGCAACGGGGCAATGTTGCTCCTTCCACCCTGGTTTATCTGGAAGCAACTGAAGATTGGATTCGCATTGCACAACGTTTTCCAGTACGAATTTATTTTGATGACTTGACCGATGAATACCCAATGCGCATTGGTGCCAATGCGACTACCATTACCTACAGGTGAAGTGTGTTGGTCTGGCCGCAAACTGTTGAAAATAGAGCTGCCCTAAGGACTGCATTTGCAGCCTTGGCGGCTGTTTTGATTTCATTTAAGTTTCATTTGGAAACACCTTTTTGGTCGGGAATGACTGTAGTTGTGGTGTCCAATTTGTATACCGGGAATATCATTAATAAAGCCATGTTACGCATTATTGGCACTGTTGCGGGGGCTTTTTTGGGTTTTTATACCGCAGGGCTGGTTGTGAACAGTTATTTCCTCTATTTTCTCTCCTGCTTTTCAATCGTCTTTATAGGTGCGTATTATTACAGTTTTAGTGCTAATGGATATGGCTATTTATTGGGTTCAATTTGTGCTTTTCTTATAATTTCTCAGGTTGCTATGAATCCACAAAATGCTTTTTTTGTCGCTATTTGGAGGCCTGTTGAGATCGGAATAGGCGTATTGGTATCGGCTCTCAGTGCCTATTTTATTTTTCCAAATCATTTAAAGAACAATATCACTTTTCAGCTTCATGAGATTTTTACTGATTTTTCTGATGAGTTTACCCAACTTAACATGCTATGCAAGGCTAAACCTGATTTGGATGTGTTAGCCCAAAACAATTTAAAGATAAAAAAGAAAATACGTAAAGCAGTAGAACTTATTGGAGCAATGAACCATGAATTGGGAGTTTCCAAGTCAAGAATTGACCAGGTGCGTGCTTTATTGGATATTTTTTATGATTGTTCACGCCAAGTACACTATTTACTTTTAATTTCCCCACAAGAGATCGATTTCAAAATGTTGCAGTCATTACCCATACACCAAGTACTGCATGCGATCCGAGAGGATTTGCTCCAGTTACAGACGGCTTTTTTTAAACAAGCAGATATTCTTTCAGAATTAAAAACAAAGGATCTTCTTGTGGGACTGGAACACCATGTGATCCAAATGCAAAAAGACGACAGTGTATCCGGGTCTCATTTGTATTTGGAAGCAAATACCGACATGCAAAAAGAACAGTCCGTTTTCAAGAGTAATTTTGCCTATGCGTTTATCCATTTTTTGCATCATGTAAATCAAAATCTCCTCTTGATGCGTTCCTTGTTAAGCAATATCCCTCTTGAGATGACAGCAAAATTTCAGATATTGAGTACTCGGGAACGAATTCGCACAGATAGTGATGTAATCAAGCGCAGTATTAAAGCCGGGCTTTCTGTTATTGTGGCTTTGGGGTTTTGGATGGTAAGTAACTGGCCCGGGGGTATTAACGGAATTATTAGCAGTCTTGTGATTTCTATTCGCAAAAATCTTTTTGAAATGAAAAGTGTCAGTATTCATCGATTGCTTGGCTGTATCCTGGGGGGCGGTATTGCTTTATTCCCTTTATTCTTCCTGGAGATGAACCTCTTTGATTTCATTGTAATATTCTTTCTCTCGATTTGGGGCTTTTCTTATTTTATGTTCAAGTCACCCCAATATTCCTATATAGGGTTACAGGCAAACATTGCCGTAATCATTTCTCTTGCTCAAAAAGGAGGGCCTCCGGTTTATTTGGGACCTCCATTGCAACGTTTGGCTGGGATAGTAATCGGCATTGCGGCAAGTTTTCTCGTGGCGAATCTCATATGGCGTTCTGATGTCTGGACTATGTTAAATCGTTACCTTCAAAAAATTTATACTTATATGGGAGAGAATTTGCAGCAAATACTTCTCACACGAGGTGATCAGAAAAAATTACACGATTTAGGGAATCTTTTTTGGAATTCCCGCGGTTTGCTTGAATCGCTTGCCGATGACCCCTTAAGCCCCAAAAAACAAATTTTATTAAACGAATTGAGAAATCGATTTGATTCGTTGGTCATGATTCAGGCTACTATGAGCCACATTCTTGGAGCCATTAATAGGGAAAAAGTTGCGGAAACGGCGCAAATATTGGGATGTGATTTGGGGTTTTATGAACGGGAAATATGGAGGGTATTTAATCAGCGCGATTCTGCTTATGGATTAAAATTAAGTCAACAATTGCAGGAAGTGTTATCCAAAACGACTAAAAAACCCGGGTTTTTTCAAATTTCGACACCTGATGCAAGAGGATTTTTTGCTTATATTAATGCCCTAAATCAACTCGTTTTAAGAATACATTAATTTTTTTAGGTTGGGGAGCTGATATACCTCATATATTTGTGAGTTTCTTAAAAAACGTTTAATATCATTTGTTTACGTATATGATGTGTTCACTGGGTAATGGACTTTTATTCAGTCCAAATGTTTAAATTTTGTCACCCGGCGTTGCAAAATATTCCATAACGTGTAAAAATTGTCCGCTTATGAAAACGAAAATAATCTCTATCACAACTATTTTAGCCTTGATTGCCTTGAGTATTTCGGCATGGTTGTTTTGGCCAGTGAAAAAACCATCAACCCTGTTCAGGCAAGCTGATTTTGCGCGCTTACCAGGTTGGAAATCTGCTGATCTTAAAAGATCGTTGCAGACTTTTCAGGCTTCCTGCCGTGCTTTTGTTAAGCAAAATCCGGAACAGATTGTGGGAACGGATCATATCAATTTGCAGGTAAAAGACTGGCAACCAGCCTGTATTGCGGCTTTAAAAATTTCTCCCGATTCTGAAAAAGAAGCGAAAAAATTTTTTGAAGAATGGTTTATCCCAGTGGAGTTTACTGATACTGGTGAAAAACCGGGCTTATTCACTGGTTATTATGTTCCCGTGCTAAGAGGCAGCTATACCAAATCAGAAGAATTTAATGTTCCTCTTTATGAAACACCTGATGATTTGTTGACTGCAGACTTAGGTACTTTTTTTAAAGATTTAAAGAACCGTCGTATCGTGGGTCGGCTAGAAGGTAAAAAACTCGTACCCTATTATACCCGTGCACAAATCAACAATGGAGCACTTAAAGATAAAGCACGTGTTTTAGTGTGGATCAATAGTCCCATTGATCGCCTATTCTTGGAAATCCAGGGCTCAGGGGTTATTGAGCTTGAGAATGGTGAAAATATTTATGTAGGATATGATGCACAAAATGGGGCTCCATATACCGCTATTGCTGGAGTTTTAATCAAAAAGGGAGTTATGACCAAAGATAATGCGTCCATGCAAGCAATAAAAAGTTATTTGGAAGCTCATCCTAAGCAAATGGATAAAATAATAAATAAAAATAAATCTTTTGTTTTTTTCCGTAAATTGGCTTACGGGGTTGCTCTCGGATCTCAAGGCGTGGCTTTAACTCCAGGTTATTCTTTGGCTGTTGATAAACAATGGGTTCCTATGGGCGCACCTCTTTGGCTCACGACTACACGTCCTGACAGCTCAAACCCTAATGAGAATAAGCCCATGCGGCGATTAATGATTGCTCAGGATACCGGCGGTGCAATACGGGGTAAAGTACGGGGTGATGTTTTTTGGGGTGGGGGTGAAAAAGCGACCCTAATTGCCGGACATATGAAAAACCATGGCCATTATTGGATTCTTCTGCCTAAACAGGCGATATCCCGATTAGAAAAAAATAAATTAATTTCCGGATAATCTTGTCTTTTTCGTTCCCTTTTCTGATGCACGGAGAAGGGGGCGTTTCTCGTTTATAGCATTTCCCTTACCTTGGTTTGTTTTTATTTCTCTCCTCAGATCCAGATAATTATTAAAGCAGAAGAGGGTGGTGCTCTCCTTCTCTCCCAGGGAGGGAAGGGGCATGCCCTCAATGGAATAATGGTAGAAACTAGCTTTGCTGCCCAGAGATCTTATTATTTCTAGCTGCTTCTTTTAATGAAGGTATCACACTATTTAAAGCTTCTTTATTGTTATTCAAGGATTGTGCCGTATTGTCTTTTAAGGCATCAGCCAGGCTAATAAATTTGTACCCATGTTCCCTGTATAATTCAATGATATCTTCCAAACATAAGCTGTTAAGAAGATTTGCATGGATCAACAGGATTTGTTTCACATTTTTTCCTTTGGCACTTTTTTCTGCTTTTAATGTTTGCTGCCAAATGTAGGCCAAATAACGCTTTTTGAATGCAGGAAGATTTGCTGCCCTTTTTCTATAAGGAATTTTGTAAAATCGTGCATTAAATTCATAATCCTTGCTATCAATGGTTACTGGAGCAATAGTATATTGATGCGCAGTCAGGTAGTTGTACACTTTTTGTTTTTTTTCTCCATTCCCTTCAGCCAGATAAGGGTAGCGAAAATATTTGGGTTCTGTTAGCACCGGTGCCAGGACAGTATCTGCGCGGTCGATATCGGCAATGTATTTATCGGCACTGATATTATTCAAGCTCCTGTGGGTGTAAGTGTGGTTTCCCAGAGCAAAACCCTGGTTGCGGAATGTCTCTAAAAGATCCCATTCATTTTTTGCTACGGCGCCGCCTATAGCAAAGCCTGTAGCTGGAACTTGATTATCAACAAGAGCTTTGACTATGGCCATAAATCGGGCTTGGGTTCTTTTCAAACTTGCCGGGGTGCTCGTACCTGAGCCGACGAAGGGTAAGTCATCAATTGTAATCGCAATTTCTTTTTCTTCAGCAAAACATGGAGAATTAAGTATGCAAAACAGCAGCGTTACACCGGTCCAACGAAGTAACATGATATCCCCTAATTTTATTATTGTTATTAAAAATAACTATAGTAGACAATTTTTAAAAAAGTCTAATTTTCCGCAAAAAATTCTTTATTAATGAGATGGGTTAGTGGTAAACTGAAATATTTCTTTCTCTACCTAAAAAGAAATATTCATTCATTATTGAGTCAATTTTTGTTTTGTTTTATACAAGCCCTCAAATATAGGCTCAGAAATATGAGTGGGGAATTGTAGAGGTAAGTTCTTAGAAACTTCCTCGATTACCGAATCTGTTTTTTCCAACATTTCATTAAGAATTATTTCTGCTCGCTCCGCAGAGAAATTGGCGTCTTTTGCAGTTTCTAAAAAATGTCGGCGTTGCAGGAGGTGCCAATGGTAATGGCTGTTTTTCCCTTTTAAAGCCATAGCCATTTTAATTTTTTGAATTTCCAACTCTTTTTTCTTTATCAATGGATAGGCTGAAATCATATCATATAAGGGCGTGAGCCTGTATTTTCCTTCGGCTTCAATAAAAAGACTGAAGTTTTTAGCATGACCGTCAATTGCCGCAAGTAGCCAGAAAAAAACCTGGGTCCGATAAAAGATATCGCGATCTGCTATTGAATTCGCTGACCCAAGCAATACATTCATAATGTCTTTAATCCCCGGACCGCCATCGGATTGATATTTGATATTATAAGAAACCCCTAAAGCCTGGCACATGTCCTCCTGGGGTAATCGCATAATCCAGCTTTTATCACGGGACACTCTGCGATCAAATCGTTTTACCGACAAAACCTTAAGGTCTTCAAAATGAAGAATCTCACAATCGGCTGTTGGTAATCCGTAACTTTTTGCAAGCAGTGAGCATAACCATTCATTTTCACAGCTGTCGCTTAAATCCATTTGTTGATGTGGTATAAAGCCTATGGGTAATTTAAAGATGTGGGTGGTTGGGGTTTCCTGAAGTGGTTCACACCATTGGTTCTCATGATACAAAAAAGCAGTTTTTTCCTGTGCCCCGGCAATAGAAATTCGAAAGTCTTTTTCCTCCTGGCCCATACCCAAAGGATTTATCCGATAATTTCGTAAGATTGAAGCTATTTTTTGCTCGGATAAGGGTTTAAATTTAATTTTTCTTTCAAACTCAGGTAACGGGCCTGGCATAAGCTGAATGGCGCCTACGCAATCTCTACCAATTCCTGCAAGCAGATCAAAGGGTTGACTGGTGGGTATTCGGAAACGTGCTTGAATTCGCGCGCGGATTTGTTGATTATCTGGGAGCAAATTATCAAAAAAATTGTATACGACATCCCCGAAATAAGTTTGATTGACAAGTGGCAAAGACAATGAAATGGGGCGGGCTCCGGCCTGATCCAACCATTGGGGGTGGTAGGCAAACTTTAATCCCCCTTGAGGGATTTTCTCAAGCATGCCCACCAAAACTCCATTCATTAATACGTACAGGATTTGATTCTTGCTTACCATTCATCATTCCACTGATTGGTTATTGGTTCATTTTTTGGTGCGGCGTTAAAGTCGAGACCTAGAGCAGATAATATCCGAAATAAGGTACTCAATCTTATATTTTCTGGATTATTTTCTATTGCAGAAATGGTTTTTTGTTTTAACCCTACTAATTCAGCAACCTCAGCTTGGCTTAGCTTCAGTTTTTTTCTTTGACTCTTAATTAACAGTGCCAGTTCGTGGGGTGAGTGAATCAGCATTAATGCTCCTGGATATATTATACCTTAGTAGGGATAAGAAAAAGTATATACCTTATTGGGGATAATTTCAATTTTATCCCTTATTGGGTATAAATTTAATTTTATACCTCAAAGGGGATAGGAACTCGCGAGGGGTAGATATGTATTAACTAAGTTTTGGGGTTTTTCTGGGATGATAGGCTTCGAAATCACCCAAACTTACTTTTTCCTCATCACTTGAATAGTCCAAAGAATCACCAATAGAGAATGTGTCTGATAATTCTTCATATTTTTGGCGTAATACTCCATAGGTCTGCTCGAAATAATCCTGATATTTGGAGCGTGCCGAGGTCGCGTCTGCAGCATCATCCAGTTCACTCAATGCGAGTAGCTTATGGCTAAATTCTTCAAGGCGATTATGCAAGCTGTTTGTTACGAGTACAAAATGGTTAATGTCAAATTGATTATGATTCCATAAAATATGATGCATCATCAATTTGGCTTTTAAGCTTAAAACTTTGATTTTTAGATTGTTTATCTCCAGAGTGAAACCACGCTCATCCTTTAAGAATAGAGGGATAAAGTGAGATAAAAGATGGCTCATTTTATTTTTTAGTTCGTTCACCTCTATTAAAAGTTGAACTTCAGTATCCTTAATAAGCAGGTCCTTATAAGAGGATTCAATATGAACCAAATCATTTTTAAATTCTTCACTCAATGATTTATAAATACGTGCCATTTTCTTGCGAGATTGATCTATAAAAAAATAGTTTGTATATGCCATATATCATCCAATACGAGCAAATTTGAAGTAAAAGAATAAGTGATTTAGTGACATACCGCAATTTACTAATTGGATTAATAAGAGAAAATAGAATCAATTATTATGCCTGCAGATTGGATTTATTTTGATTTAAATGACTGGTAATAAATCAGAGCGCGAGTTAATTTGCTATAATAAAAATCAGTGTACAGGTTTATTGCTGGAGACATTCATGAAAAAACTAATAATATCCTTAACTCTATGTCTCCCATCGATAGTACTGGCAGCAGGTTGTAATATTCCTACCAAACGAATGGATTGGGAAGATAAATTTTGTAAACAGGGCACAAATTGTATTTTGGAGTGGAAAGGATATGGGTGGTGGACCAATTTTCATGCTAATCCTATAGGCTATTTTTTTGAATCCAACCAGGCTTATGATCCAAGAAATGTAACGGTAGAATCAGGGCGCTTAAAGCTGGAAATTAAGCAAAGTAATCTTGGGGGCGGCTTAGACTGGACGGCTGCAGAAGCAGTTTTGGTTTCCCAAGGAGGTCAACCTGTCAATATCGGTTATGGGCAATATCTTGTTACGATTGAAACCCCAGTACCTATTTTGGAGGTTGATCCTGGGACAGTTTTTGGCGCGTTTACCTATGACCGTAAGCAGGAAAATGGACAAGATGTACAGGCAAGTCCTGCAGAAAATAATCTGAATGAACTTGATGTAATTGAGTTATCCAAATGGGGATGGAATGGAGAAGGGAATTGTCCTTTTACAGGGGCAATGGTAACTTACGGATGTTCGGGTATTGCCCAGCTAGGTTCACAACCGTGGGCACAACCTAATAATCTGGTCCGCTTTTCAATGCCCGAGAAATTCAAAGAAAGCAATACACTTACTTTTTTTATGGATTGGACCAAAGAAGGAGTTAAGTACAAGGTTTTTAATGGTCAGGTAGACCCGCAAACTGCTGCCAATACGGAAGGAGACATATACAACTGGTCGTTACCCAATAAGCAGTTTATTCCATCAGCAGATGATGGATGTATTCGATTCCATCTTAATTTTTATCGTCCAGTGTACTCCCCTGATGCAGCTAATATCACAAAAATTCCTACGATGGGTAAAAATTACATTTATGTGCTGAATTTTAATTACACCCCGGCGCAATGATTTGACGGAAATACTGGCCATGGAACCTCAAACGACTTACTTATTATTCAAGGCGTTTGCGAAATAATATTCTGAAAAAATTGAAGATAAAAGTTCAAATTAATCTAAATAAAGTAAATAAAAAATAAGCTTTTATTAGGAATTTTTCTCCAATTCCGGAGCTCAACATGAACTGCTTTTCTTAATTTCTAAATAAATTTTTAATAGTAAATTTGAAATTTCTTGTTAAAATGCTCCTTTTTTATTGAACATTGATTTAGAAATAAGTGCGCTATTTAATCTTTATTTTATTTTTGTTTCATTCTTTATGTCACGCCAATATTGGCGATCAGATTTTAAAAGAATATCAGTCTAAATTTTATACTTTACCCGTTACTCATCAAGAACATTTTGCCATGAGAATGTATGCCTTGACAGGTAATGAAGAATACATTAATCCCATCATCAATTATCTGTATATTTTAGGCGGCAGGTACAGATATTTATATAAAAATTTACAAAATGAAATAGTGATTGAGATCGAAAATAAAAGACTCTTATCAATTGCTGAGGGAGATACTGAAAAAACTAAAAAGAGAATAAAGGAAAGTTTAAAATATCCCAAAATCGCCTACTATCTTAGTTTGCTGATTATGACCAATAAAATATATTTTTACCATATGGAAGAAACCCCACTATTTCCCGATACCATCAAAGTCATTAATTTTTTAAAAACTAAAAAAAATTATTTTAAAAAATACATCCTTGATAAAGAAAATATCAAAATTTATGGGGCTCAACTCATTAATTATGTTTACTATTTATACGATTTTGGGATCATTGATTTAAGAGCCTCATACATGCAAAATTTTAGGGAAGTTTTTGCTGACCATCAGGATTCCCAATTAAATGATATGGATTATTCAGCAAAAATTTATGGGATGACACACTTCATTTTAAGTGAAAGCAGGTATTATCAAAAACCGTTTGACCCAAATCAATTTAATTGGATAAATACATACTTAAAAACCCATATTGACGAAATAATTTCTCGCACGGAGTACGATGTAGTTGCTGAGGTGGGTGTATGCCTTATGCTGATTCAGGACAATGATTTTAAAATTATTAACAAAATCAAATCTTATTTAGAAACAATTTACAATAAAAACTATCATATGCTCCCAAATAAGGAAAATTCATTTGATCTCGTTAAAGGAGAGCATCGGAATATTTTAACAATCATGCTTTTTAACTGGCCCAATAAATTAACTCCGGTTCCGAGATCATTGTTTCAGACCATGTTGGAAAAGAATTTTGTTCTCAGTGAATATGACTCAAAGATAACCTACGGACTTCGGGTACCCTATTAAGTGTTTAAAAGCGTTGGAAAAATGGCGGCGATCATGCCGCCATTTATCAATTGGGGTAATTGGGATTACCAGTCACTCCTCCAGGACAAAAAGTAATCTGGTAACTTGTTTGTTTGCCTGAAACATTGCATGTAAAAGAAGTTGATGCATCGTCATGATTATAAGAATATGCAGTTGGGCAGGCCTTTTTAAGCCAGTTAATACGCGGATAAACTGCAGCTTCCCAATCCGCATTGTCTGCCAGGCATTGGGACACTTGGGCGGTAATACCAGGGCTCCAGTTATGGCACCCACAAACAAGGTATGTAAAGGAATATCCTGATTGCAGTGCTCCTGTAGAAGTTGGAGAGCATCCCCACATGTCCGTATATGTTGCTGCCAAACCCGTTACTGAACTGTTCCCATAACCAGGTGAAGGTTGTGGCGGTAAAGTGGTACCTAAACCGAAACCGGTATAAAGATTTATTGTTCCCCACTGGCCTGGTGATGAATATCCAGTATAGGTGAGGACATTAGTATAGCCGAGGAAAGGAGCGCATAAACGGTTCCACTTTCCTGTTCCTGAGTCAAAACCCATGCCGCAATATTCGTGAGCGGCGCAACTTGATGAATTGGTGCAACCTGTTGCCGCTCCGCCTTCAACTGCGGTGTAATTGGGAGGGATATCTACCCCTCCTGTATTTGGGGGTGAAAATGACCAGGGACAAGCTCCTAAACCTGTAGCTTTAGGTTGAATTAAGGCGCCTGCAGATTGTCCACAATTAAATGGATAAGGAGCATTGTTTGGAGGAGGGGGGCCTGTGACAACTGGAGCCAGGGAGCGTACCTCAGCCGGGACATTAAATCCATTGACCATGGATACATCATAAACACCGTCGGTGCCGATTGCGCTGGCAGGTTGCATGAATAATTCCATTTTGGTCAAAGGTGGGAAATTCATTGGTTGAGTGTTTTGTGCACATCTCATAGGATCAGAAGCACTAAATGCAGGACAAGTTCCTGTTGCACAAATCCCGGTTGTGACATCACATCCTGTCCTCACATAGAGTGCGCCATTCACGTATTCCCTAACTGATAAATTAATTACCGAAGGCGCTGAGTTGGAAATCTGTTGATTCAGCTGATAACTTCCTCCTGGTGGTGTGGGATCTGGGGAAGTGCTTGAGGAAGGACCTCCATTTTCAAACTCATACCAAACCGGGAAGGGGCACTGATTTACGAAGGTTACGTTGTGCACTGTGGTTTGATTGGGAATGGACAAAACAGCTTCACTCGTTGTTGCAGTTTCTGTAACGCCACTATAAGAAACTGATGCCGAGACATCGAGTTTGGCAGTTGTGGTGGTGGGAACAACAGATACATAAATAAAACAACTGTTATTGGATGCGGAGGTACCCAGAGTCGCTCCGTTACATGTATTTTTCCCTTGGGTAAGCGTTGCGCTTCCACCTGTGTAAGTTACCGTGACATTACTTAAGGTTTCAGGTTGGGGGCAGTGGTTGGTAAAAACATATTTTACTACGTTATCCGAGTATTGATATGTTTGTGTAGGTAATGGCAGTACTGCGGAACTTGTTATTTGGTGACAACCTGAACCACTCCGAACAACTGTTGAGGTAGACAATGGAACAGAAACACTGGAACTTCCTTTGAGATAGGTGTATTTCACATTTAAGGTGGCCTGCCCAATAGCTACGGGGGTGAAAGTGCCCGTAATGGTGCATTGGCCGCCGCTTCCATTAATGGGTTGATTGGAGCATGTGTTTGCGGTGGACGTAAAACCATTGACAGTCACTGATGTTGCAGTAATTGGGACAGGCCCCTCATTAATGTAGGTAAATGAAACTTTGTAGGAAGAATTAGTATAGGTAACCGCAGGCAATGGTTCTGATACAAAACCTATGATGGGGCCTTTATTTACTGTTCCTGAAGCTGTGGTAGCAAGTTTTGGCAGGGGAACAACGTTATTATGGTAATTCATTGTAAGTTGCAATGAGGCAGCACCCGATTTGTTCGGTTTAAACTGCACAGCCACAGTACAGCTGCTTTTAGGTTTGCCTCTCGGGGCAAGTGGAATGGAAGGATTGCATCCGTTTGAAACAGTAAATTGGCTTCCTGTATATTCCGTAGTAATTTTCAAGGGTACAGGATGCTTTAAATTATTAGTAAAGGTATAGACTACGGGGTAAGTGTTGCCTACCGTTGTTTGTGCCGGTATGCCGCTGGATGGGCTTAATGTCCATCCAACGGGGTCAATTCCTGCTATTGCCTGAAAGGAGGAGTATAAGCCTGTAATTATAGAAACTATTAAAGTTATTTTTTTCATTCCATCTCCAAAGGGTACTTTAATATCTGGTTTACCGTTTTAATTAAATTACTTGGAACCCGTAAAATGCCTTTCTTGGGAATTATCAAATTGATAGGAAACGCCAATTAATCCCATATTTGTTTTAAAAGTTCCGAAATGAAGTTGGGTATCACCCCAGTTTGGTCCTTCTCCAAAACCAGAGGATACCTTGCCAAAGGATTGATAGCTGTAACCTGCGGAAATAAGGAAATTTCGGGATAACAGAAAATCAAGCCCTGCACCCAGGTTATAGGTGAACTGATAATTGGTTTTAGAGGCATAGTTGGGACTATATCTGGGGGTGATATCGGGGAGAGCTGTTTCATTATAGGGCTGGCTGCGATTTATCGATAGACCAACCCCGAGATCAACATAAGGCATCAAAGGCCCCATGCGTACCAAATCAAGTTTTGAATACAATGAAATAACGTCCGCTTCGATACCCCACTGATAAGAATAATCCGTAAACTCCGGATCTGAATATTGAGTCACCAAGCCCTGGATGTTTTTTGAAAAAACATGCTCATAACGCAAAGCTACTGCAAACGACGGAATCCATTGTTGACTACGATTCCATCTGTGTCCTGCCTGTACATCGAGCATAATTGGCTGATGTCGCTCTAAGGAATAGTGATCAAGATTTTCCGGAAAGGGAAAATCTGAACCATTGGGAACAGTCATTGCATCGTTATTCATGATGGTTTGCATAAAACCAACATCTATTCCCAAATACCAATGATGGGAAGAGGCGAGCGAACTCGAAGAGCCTAAAGCAGAGGCAGCAGTAGAGGTATTAAGTGACTGCATCGACTTATTCTTGGATTTCTTTAAATGCGTGGTGCCTTTAGGAGAGGAACTTGTTTGCAGCCTCTTGATAGGATGAGTTATGGTGGATAATGATTTGCAAATGGAGTGTACTTCAGTTAGGGAATAAAAAGGGCCAATTCTAACTGTATAATATCCTTTGGAAGCAAGGGTACGAACAGGATATTGAGCTAGTTTTTTGGTGAGTTGCTTTGCCAAATGCTCGGAACGGAATGACCCCAATTGTACAAAAAAAGGACCGGATTGACTCGTGTTAAAATGGCTGCAGTGTTCCAAGCCATAAATAATGTTGGCATTTCCAGATAGAGGCACTGCCACTAATGCCGATGCAACTAAAAACGTACTCCATTTAAAATTCATAGGTCACATCCTGTAAATAAACATTAAAGCCCATTCCAAAGAAAATTTGCGGTTAACCATTAATTGAATGGGGATTTCCATATCTCGATGGCAAAGGTTATCGTGATTCAGACAAATAGACAAGCCTTATGAATTTGATTTTAAAGTAAAAAAATTTTTGGTAGTAACAAGGCTCACGACAGGGAGGGGAATTATGAGCAGGGGATAGAAGAAGAAGGTAACAGGGGATTATTCTCACCATAAAAAAGGGAAATGGAGGGTTTTTGCGAGAAATAAAAAGCATCACCATAAACATATCAAATTGCTAGTGATTCATCTATATTTATAGATAGAAGTTCAATAGGTATTGCATAATGAAACCAATTAAAAAACTATGTTTTATGTTGGTCTATGTAGTGGTGACACTGCCCTTTATTGGTTTTTATTTTGGTGGTTTTTATACTTTCCTTCCCTTTTTAGTTTTATTTACATTAATACCGCTACTGGATGTCTGGCTAGTGGATGCAAGCAATCCAGATAGTTCCCAGGAACCTAATTTATTAAAAGATAAATATTTCAAACTGCTTACCTGGATTTATGTACCTGTGCAATACACGTTTATAATGCTTGCAATTTACCTGGTTGTGCATACCCCATTAACGGCAATAGAATTTATAGGCTTCGGTATGTCAATTGGACTTTTAACAGGGGGAATCGGAATTACTCTCGCTCATGAGCTGATGCATAAAAATTCCAGCGTGGATCAGTTATTAAGCAAGGTTTTATTAACTAGTGTTTGTTACGGCCATTTCTTTATTGAACATGTTCGCGGGCATCATGTTCATGTTGCTACCCCAAAAGATCCTGCGACATCGCGTCTTGGTGAAAGTGTATATCATTTTTTACCCAGAACACTTATTGGGTCTTTTCGCTCTGCTCTGAGCATTGAGCGTAAGCGTTTAAATCGTAATGGTTATCCCTGGTACCATTTACAAAATCAATTCTGGTGGATAATAACTCTGCCTGTAGTTTTGGCAGTGGCCCTTTATTATTACGGTGGATGGCCAGCATTTTTATTTTTTATTCTTCAATCAGTTATTGCTGTCATTTTGCTCGAAATCATTAACTATATTGAGCATTATGGAATGGAGCGTAAAAAACTTGCCAATGGCTTTTATGAGAAAGTTTCAGATCAACACTCATGGAATGCAAATCATTGGCTTAGTAACATGCTCCTTTTCCAACTGCAACGACATTCAGATCACCATATGTATGGCGCCCGTCCTTATCAATTGCTAAGACATATTGACTCAAGCCCCCAGCTTCCTTCTGGTTATTTGGGGATGATAATTTTAGCCCTTTTTCCTTTTTTATGGAGAAGGGTAATGGATAAGAGAGTACTTGCCAAGCGTGGAGAAAATCTCTAAATGCGTGCGCTCTTCCTATATCATAGTGGGGGTAATATCTTCCTTGTTGGAGATTTCCCCGGTACTGGCGGTATTAATTTGAGTGCCATAGATCATTCTTGAAACCGGACTCCAAAAAAATGAAAAAGTTCTGGAAAAAACCCCACTTGTTTCATTGTTTGTTATTCCAGTTTCTTTAGTCTTTTCTTTGATGCGATCAATAACACCAAAATGTGTAACTGCATGTTGTTCTGCCAATTTCATGAATTCTGTTTCGGCAAGGGGAGGCAATGCTTTAGGTCTGTCTTTATAAAACCGTTCTGCGGCCGTTGCAATCAGTCCCTCAACTTGACTTAACAAATCCAATTCGTCTACTTCAATTTTATCATTAGGGATAATGCTTCGTAAGGCAGCCAGGTCATGGATTAGGATTTGAATTTGCAGATAAAGCTTGGAAAAATCTTCAAGGGTACTGGCAAATTGATCTTCAAAGCTTTTGGTGAGTTGTTCGACACTGAATTTTTCGAGTCCTTTTCCAGCCAGTTTTTTATGAATATAAGCTATTTTAATTGATGAGGGATGGTTGGGTAGATTTTTATATTCTTCAGAATGAGTAATCTCATCAAGAATCACCGAAGGACTATTCTCAATGTGATTTAATTGCATTAATAATTCACTAAAAAACTGGGTTAAGCGAGTATCCATGGATTCTTGCAGATAATTAAAATCTTTTTTCAAATCCTTGGAGCGAGCGACTAAAGTATGATTTATGCTGGTAAAACTTAAGAGCAGGAGCTCTGCCACATACTCGCGGATCGTTATATTGTCTGATGCAGACAGATCTTTGAATTTGGTGAGTATATCAATAATCGCTTGATAGAGGATTTCTTTTTCTTTTTGTTTTTCAATTGAGGACCAATCCTCAGTCAAGTATTGCTGACTTACTTGGCGAATTACAATGCCAAATGTTTCCAGGACATTTTTTCGATTCGTTTCAGAATCTAGAATGGAGGTTTCTTTATCAGCAATTTTTTTAATATTTTCTTCCAAGACTAAACTGGCGGAATTGATCATCTCGGCAAGATTTACTTTTTGAGTATCAAGACCAAAAATGTTAAAGAAGTGGGCTTGCATTAATAAGGCATGCTCTTCATTCACATAGCCTGAGTATGTCGTAAAGACATCATTAAAGAGGCCATAGACATGACCTTTATGTAAGATTTTGCGTTGCTTGGTGAGCCCCATGTAAGAATAGTTGGTGAAATTATACGCATCATAACCTATCTGATTTTTTGCAATCATGGCATAAAGTGCCCGTAAAATAGCAGGAAAATTAAGGGCGGGGAGATTAAGGGGTTTTGTTTCACTATCGATTCCCAGATACTTTCTGCCTAAAGCTGTATGCTGATGAAAAATCTGCTCACCATCGTTAAATGCTACACCTTGGCTGCTTAAAAAACTGATTAACTTATAGAGCATTAATTTTTGGACATGGGTTGTTTTAGAGCCATCAGGAGAAACAATGATTCCTTGTTGCGAACCATCATTTCCGGTGGATCCTGTCCCATGATGTCCTGGCATGGAATAGCGTACAAATTTTTGGGTTTCTTTAGAAACTACTTCCGGACTAATTGGAGTAAATCCCCAATCAGAATGTTCGTTTGCATAAAAAATGAGTTCTGTATTTTTTATAATCTTGGGTAATATGAAATATCGTTCGTCATACCAGGTAATGGGAAAGCAATCTCCAGGTACGGGATCAATGCCAAAAAAGTTTATTGACGCCGCAGGCAAAAAGGTTTTGAGATTATTAAACCATTGTTCTTCCTCTTCTTTAGGAATCTGACCAATTTGTATTTTTAACGTTTCTATAATATCCGGGGTATTATTTGCCGGTGTTCCTTTGCGTCTTTTGATTTGTTGCTCTGTTAAATGCTTCGAAACCTCATCAAAAGTAGTACATGTACCAATAATGGTTTGTATTGATTCCAATTCATGAGCGATTAAAATCGATTCCACTGCCCCCCTGCTATGAGCAATGATATTAATCCGGGTTTGTCCGCGGGCTATTGCCTTGAGTATCGCTGCCAGACCCAGGGCAATTTTCTCCCCTACGTTTGTCCCGTCTGTTTTAGGGCCATTAATTACCGTTATTTCATCTGCCAGATAAGGATAAGGATTTTTTGCATCTACTTTTATCGTTATAGCAGGTGCACTGGTTTTAATTAAAGAGGAGATTACGCTTAAAGTTTCTCCCTTGGGATAATCCTTTACTTTGGCTCCCTTTGTATATGGGGCTGGTTTGGGAATTTGTTTTAATTCAGGGGTAAAGTCGGTGAGCGTTCCCAGCATGGTGAGGGTGAATGGTGGTTTTTCAATTTTACTGTCCATAGTTGCTGCCCCATATTGTGACAATCATTCTGTTATAAATTCATTAATAAATTCATTGGAATAAATAAAAATTAATCAATACCATTATTTTGGGTGATTCAAACTCCTTTATTAAATCTGGGTAATCTGTAACCAATCATGACTTCATTTTTTATAGTTCCATTTCTAATATAAAAAAGCAATAAAAATTGGCTAATTGTATTAAAAAGAAGATAATGCTTTATGCCGTTAGCCGAAGTTACTCATGTTTTTTAGTTCGCTGTGTTTCCCATCGGGTTATTACAAATTACTAAACATTTTATTTCTTCGCGATAATATTCTTTATCGAATCGTCGGATGTTTTTAAAGCCTCATTAATTTTTGAGATGACGTCGTATTGAGGGAAAAACTTATGGCGCCAGCTTATTTCAACTGGTTTTGCCAAAGTGTTTGCCTCTTCCTTTGTTATTGCTGCTGCTTGGACAAAAGTTTTAACCGATTTCCGTAGGATCTTATCCAATTGAGAAATTATGTCATAATAATTACTTGTCTCATCGACAGGGGTCATGAAATCGCGTGTAATCTCTTCAGTTGCACTTTTTAACTGGACTATTTTATTTTGGATAATCTTATATTTTTCATTACTTATGCCAAATTTTTTTTCTAATTTATCGGATAAGTGTATTAGGGCCTTTTCCAAATTTACTGCCGCGGCTATAAGGATTTGCTGTTTTTTCTGAAAAAGCTCATGAACCTTAACTATATGCTCTGTAGTATTATATTTTCTGATGTAGTCTGTAGTGTAATTTCTAATAGGACTGAAGGTATGTTTGGACGGATTAAAATCTTCTACATGATTCGTAAATACATCTAAAGCTTTGTCATATTCCTGATAATAATTTTTAGTCCGGGAAAGGTACTCTGAAGCAGGATAAACTTCATCTGACCAGGGATCACAAATATAAGCAGCCTTACCCCAGGTTTCTGGTTTCCTAGGATCACTCCCTTTTTCCCGGCCAACCACAAGTACTACATGATTTCCACCCAATAACTGAAAAACCTCTGCATCTATATGGGGAACAAAATGTGCAATATAGTCTAAAGCCAACTCTGCAAGCTCATTACAATTGCCTATTGAATATTTTTTACTGCAGGTAATGGATTGATAAAATTCATAGATATAATAATCAAACTCCAACCATGAGTGCGCGGGCTCTTGAGATTTATCTCTTATAGATTTTAGTGCTTCACTAAGACTTTTTTTCTTATCTTCAGGGTACGTGTTGTTTATCAGTTGAGTTCCGCCCTCTACTATAAATTCTCGAGCATAGCTTTTAGCGAGAAGAGCTGCGTCTTTAATTGATGAGGGGACAATAGATTTATCGTGTTTCATAATTGACCAATCGGTAAATATATATAACAAATTATACTGGAATAAACTTAAGGGTTCATTATCAAGAAGACAGAGAAAATCTTAACTTTGAGTTAAACACAGCAGTTGATCTTTTCCAGATCGGGTCCATATATAAACACTGGCTAGGAAAGGAACTCTCCAAAAGGGGTATTACCTGGATGCGCTCGCTAAAAGTGATAAAATATGAGTCGCGACTATAAATCCATCCCCATAAATGGGTGAGTAGAATTCTTTTTCATAAATAATTGTCTAGGGAGATTTCAATGCAAAAGAAACTATTTCCTATTTTAACCTCTGTTGTATTAATGACCGCTCTTTTCTCAGGAGCTAGTGCACTTGACCCTAGGGTAACTAATCAAATACAGAAAAATGATCCGTTCAATATTGATCCCTTTGATAACGACCCTTTTTTTCAATCATCCAATGATGCCCTACGGCAGATGTATAAAATGCAACAAGCTATGGATCAATTCATGAAGCAACAATTTGCACAAATGCAAAATAGCCTTGTAAATCAACCTAATCCAAATCTGTTTGGGAGTACAAGTACCATTGAAATTAAGGAAGGTAAGAAAGGAATTATTTATAAAATAAAATTACCGAAAGGGGCTGACAGCAAAGTGGATGTTGCGGTTAAAAACGGACAGTTAGTGGTTAGTACCAACATCACTCAAAAAATTACACGTGAAGAGGATCATAATAAAAGTGTAAGTTATTCCCAAAGTAATTACAGCCAGTCATTCCAACTGCCTAAAGGCTATGATCCGAACTCTATGGCTACCAAGATGAAGGATTCCAATTTAATTGTGACCTTTAAGAAAAAATATGAGGCATCCTCCATACTCTAAACTCAAGACAAAAATTATTTAAACTATGGCAGCTAAGTATCTGCCATAGTTTAAGAAGGGCGGTTTAATAGTTGAATTTATTTTCATTAAAAGGAACAGGGCTTTTTACTGGTTCGGTGAGAAGGGGTTTTTTTGAGTGAAACACACCAAGCTTGAGAAGGTTTTCCTCATATTCCCTAACTTTGAGGTGAACTTTTCCGAGAGGTCTTTTTCGCTCAACTGAAGCCATTTCCGGCTGGGGTGCAATTGAGGGACTGGTATTCTGACTTTCGGAAACAACATCAGCAGCAGGCTTTGTGGAAAAAAAGTCGCTTGTAATTTCAGAATTTTTTACCGCTGTAAGAGAGATTATTTCCGCATTTAGCTCTGTATGCTTCTTGTAAAGTTTAAATGCATTTTCCGCAAATTTTAATGCGTGTTCCAGAGAGGAGAGTTTTTGTGAAGCAGGGGGAGTAATATGGAGACGAGTTTTTAACCGTCCCAATGGGGAGTTATTTTGCTCAAATAAAATTGAATGCCTAGAGAGGGATTGTAGAAGTTTCATTCTTTCCGCTAGTTCCTCTTGAGTATTGCTGTAATCACGAAGATGTTGGCTCAAGAGAAGTGCTGCTGTGAATTTGTCTTTAGAAAGTGCCTTTATATAGGGTTCGCTTTGTTTGAATTGTATTTCTTCCCTTAAGCGAAGTTGATAAGGAACATGTGCAAACTGGTCTATAAATTCATTCAGAATAGATGCTATTTCCATATCCGCTTTATTTTTACTTTCTCTCAACCTTTCATACAAATCGCGTAATGATTTGAATTCCTGGTCAATTTTTCGTTTCGCAGCTTGGCATTCGTGATGATATCGGAGCGTCCCTTGCTCAAAATGATTTAAGCTTTCTTCAATAACAAACTTGTTTGGATGGTTTGAAATAAAATGTTTAAATTGGCAATAAGTTTCACTGGCAGAGGCATTTGTTCCATCGGTTCCCGCTATACGTTGCATCCATGCTTCCCGTTCAGCAAATAGTTGAAAAAATGGCATAAATTCCTTATACCTAAGCAGGCTTGAAATATCCTCTTGGGTAATAATCTCAGGTAATGCCGGTTGTTGATCAAATGGAATTAATACATCGTTGATAAATGCTTTATAGAATTTCTGAATCGTTTTTAATTCAACATTTAAAGTTTTAAGAAATTCCTTTCCTTGATTTTCTTCCAGGGCAGCACAATTTTTTTCCCACTTTTTGAATTGAACCATCAAACGGCGATAATGCTTAAGAATAGTTTTTGGTTGTGGGGATTTGGAATTATTGGAACTAAAAAACATGGACATCTCCAGAGTTTGCTGGCTTGTTGCGATGTTAAAAAAAAAGAGATGATATCAGGAGAATGATATTTTTGAATACAACTGCTAATTAATTACTATTCGATGGCGAAATGATTGGGAGGTATTTACCGAACCGGTCATGACCAAGGGTTTCAAAGATGCCTGACCTAACGGATGAACTGCTTCTCTATCAAACCCTCACGGGTATTTGGCCTTTACTTGCATCCGAGGATATGGAACCGTTTGGAAGTGTTTTGTTAAGGCTCTTCGCGCGAGAAAATACCACTCTTCATCGATAAATCCGAATGAATCCTTGAGAAATGTGCTGTTCTTTTTATGAAACGGTTATGCTTCCGACAATTAATTTCTTGATTTTTAATTTTCTAAAAAAGTTGCTTAATAAAACGCATTTTACTCCTACAATCAATATAAAGATGTTTTTTTTACGAAGATTATCATTTGATAGAAATCCATGGAAAAAAAGTAAAAACCTTATCGGTTTTTTAATAATATACTATTGTTGTGATTACTTGATTTTTTTTTCAGAAATCATAGAAGGAGTTGAGGCATGATTTGTTCCTTTTTTTAGATGAATTATTTAAGTTAACGGGAACTTTTGTGTTGTTACTCGCTGAAAAAAAGAACAAATAAAAGATAAAATTTTTAATTAAATATTTATTAAAAGAATTTTTTTTGTATTTCAAAGACCAGTACTTTAAAAGAATTATTTCCTGTGCAATCAATTGTATTGAGGAATATTATGGGGACAGTTCTGTCCGTCCCCATTTATTCATGAATTTGTGATTTGTTATATGCATCCTCTTTCTCTTTATTTACTTTATCACAAACCTCTTTGGTATATCTTGTTTTAGGTGTTATTTTGCATATATTTTTAATATTTTTTTTCTCGGGATGCTCAGTTTTTTCTTTTTCACTTTCCATAAAGTCCTCCATTTTATTTTTAGGCAGCTCAGGATCTGCTGATGATAACTGAAACAATGGAAGAGTTTTTTATTTAAAAATTATCTTATGGCCATAAGATGAAATTAAATAAAGTATGCGAATTACTTTATTCATACTAATTTTAAAATGCTTTTAAAATTAGCTGTTTTTTTATTAACCGCAAAATTAATGATAATATCGATCAATTGTAGTAGGCCAACTAGCCATATCCGGCCAATTATTTTTATCAAATCCATATTCTTGTTTTAATTGTGACTTGTCTACGTTCAATATAAAACAATCTTCATTATCATTGTAATGAATGCTCTTCCATGGGAAAGCAAAATATTTTTCACCCATACCTAAAAAACCACCAAAGGATAAGACAACATATTTTGCTTGTCCGGAAACTTTATCTAAAACTATTTCTTCAATTTCACCTAAAGATTCCATATTAGGGGATTTTACTTCCTTTCCTTTAACATCGTCTGATTTAACAATTTCAGGATTATTCATAATTTTCTCCTTAAATTCCCTTTAAAATCCACTTTAATTATAGATTAAAATTAAAATTAGTGTAAAAAATTAAGATAAACACTAAGTAAAAAATGTTTAAATTATTTTAATTTTTATTAATTTATATTCTTTTATTATTATAATTTTATGGAATTTTTTATATAAAAAACAAAATTATATTTATAATAAAATTATGATTTTTTGGTGTGTAAATTTCAATTTAACTCAATTGAAAAATTGATTTTAGGAGCAGGATAATAACATCGGAACTTCGAAAATTTATATACAGATTACTGGATCTTGTAGTTCCAGAGAGGAGACCAGCTATTGGTATTTTTCAATAGCGGCTTCTCGGCATAAAATGTCCCGAAATGTCCCGGTAACTAGGCGATATAATCTTTAAATTTCTCATCCATTGTATTATCTACTTTTGGAAATAGGTAGTTTTGCGGGGTGGGTACACGGGTGACATAAAACTTGTCTTTCTCATCAAGATACAAAGTTGCATCAAATCCCACTTTAGAACCTAGTGTGTGCTTTTTCGCAGAAGGATCCAGCTTGGAGCCAAGCGCGCCATGAACAACCACAAGATCGCGTTCAGCTTGAAAACGAGTAGCTACAGCCCATTCTATTTGATTACTGTCATCAATATCGATGTCTTCGTCCACTACAACTACAAATTTAATGTCGTAATGACAACCCAGAGCACAACAAATTACATTTTTCGCTTCACCCATCTGCGTTTTTTTCATTTTTATAGCCATATGGTAACGGCCTAAGCCCCCAGGAGTTAATCTTAAATCCAAAACGTTTGGAAAGTTTAAACGAATTCGCTCGAGTAAAGAGGCTTCTCGCGGGACGCCTCCTAATACAATATTTTCCAGACCAGAAGGATGATTTGTCTCAAAAATGGGTTTTTGTCTGTGAGTGATGCAAGTAATTTGAACTATAGGTAACATGGAACTTCCCGTATAGTATTTGGGAAATTCTCCAAATGGTCCCTCCAATGCTCTTAGACCAGGTGGAATATAACCTTCGATAGCTATTTCTGCCTCAGCTGGGATATGGACATCATTGGTATAAGATTTAACTACAGGCAAAGGTTGGCCCATGAGCGCACCTGCAATTTCCAATTCCGACTGATCTCTTGGTGCAATCATTTGTGATGACAATTTTGTTAAAGGATCGTCTCCAATGGTGATGGTTACAGGTAAAGGGGCGTCTTGACTTTCAGCATATTGATGGTAGGCATAAAGGTCTCGAGGCAACATCAGGATGCCTAGCTTATCCGGGGCATGAACTTGCAGACGATTGATTGATGTATTTTGCTTTCCTGTTTCCAAATTTAAACCATGGACTAATCCTGAAGTAATATAAGGGCCAGCATCTTTTTCGTGATGGGTTACGACGGGGAATAATTTTAAAATATCTATATTTTTACCAAGAACCACCTCATGCACCGGCGCTTTTTCCTGAGCGACGACATGCCAGGGAATGGGATTGTGCAATGCTTTTAATATGGATTTAAGCATTTCAGACTCATTGACTTTCATGGCCTCTGCAGCCCAGCGGCGTTGTCCTAAAATACCAGCCACGATAGGGATTTCATATCCTTGGGGCTCAGGAAAAAAAAGCGCTTTTTCCCCTTCATAGTGCTCTATCCAACTCATTACTTCAAATTTAGGGTTTAAATGAGTTTTGCTGACCAATAATCGGTTGGTGTTATATAAGCGATCAAGCCAATTTCGTAAATTATTCATGAGTAAGTCCCTGCTGTGTTTCTTTAATTAATAAAAAAGACAATCACGAAAATGATGATCTCGAAATGTCTCATCTTTGCTTTGAGTCGCTTGGTCAGGGGATGGAATTATTTTTTTAGATTGAATCGCAAAATATAATCCATAGCCTGGATTTTCCTCTACTATAACTTGACAGTTAACCAGGAAAATTTGGTTTTTCTCTAAAAATGTGGCGGGATCTTGGAGCAGCAGTTTTTTTGAGTGCTCATCGTCCTTAATTGCGTTGAGTAGATTTGAAATTTTTTCTGCAAATGCAGGAGAAAGAATATTTTGCATGGTTAATCTCCATATTCCGAAACAGTCCTTTGTTCTGGACAACATCGGCTGCCCGAAATAGTGTTTCATAAAATTCGATACTTTTAAAATGCAATCTTTAATGGTATATGCATTTTTTATCTTTATTATTACATTTTTATTATTCTGTTTGTAAAGCTCTTGGCTGATCTCCAGAAAATGAAATGAATAGGACAACTCAATAAAATAAGGATGTAACATGGTGGATACAATTGCCAATGAAATTATGGCACAGGAGCAAAAATTACTGGTCCGGAATGAACCAGTTGCCCTTTTGGCTGAATTAATTGATGATGAATTTATCGAATATGGCAGTAATGGTAAAATGAACGATAAAAAAGAAGCGGTTCGCTGGTTAGCAGAACCTAATTCTTTTGAAATTAAAGGCATGGATTTTGAGTCAAAATTTTTATCAGAGGATGTTTTTTTATTGAGCTATATTAGCGAAATGAAAGAAAATCATGATTCAGAAGGCAAGTTCTCAAGGCGTATCTCGATTTGGCGAAAAAAAAACAGTAGATGGCAGATGATTTTGCACCATGGAATATCAATCGATACTCCTTTATGAATGACTGAAACCTTCTCTGGAAAGGGGTTTCTCCAGACTGACTTGTCCCTTTCGGAAGATTCTTGTAACTTGAAAGGTTAAAACCTATTCCTTGGCCTTTGTTATCCCCAAAGTTAATATCGAATGGACCTACAGTACAGGAATAAGCCGCTTAAACTATCTCCATTTTTGGGGGAGAGTTTTATTTCCAGGCATAACGTTTATTTTCCTGCTACACTTAATAAATGGACTTTTGTATGAGCGATTTTCAGCACTCACAGCAAGGAGAGGAGTAAATGAAAAAGCTTTGTGTTGCACTAACAGGCATACTAATTTTAGGATGGACCACGTTGACCTTTGCAGATGATGAATCTTGTAATAGAAAATACGATTATTGTATGAGCTCATGCGAAAGCCAATACAATCAATGCACCTCGAATAATGATGAATCCTACTGTCAAGAACAATACCAACCCTGTATTCAAGGCTGCAGTAATACTCGCGATAGTTGTTTGTCTCAGTAATCTGAAAGGACTTAAAAAATGAGTTTAAAACAGTGGAGTGTTTCATTATTCCTGGTTATTGCAATGAACATGAATGTTTTTTCTTCAGAAGCTACAATAACTAAAACAGCTCCCCCATTACATAAACTCGCGGCTAATTGCCCCCAAAACTGTACTTCCTGCTGGGAACAATGTACGAAAGACGATGATTGTGGCGTGGAACAAAGTTGTATAGCAACTGCTTGTGGGAACCGTTGTGTTAAAAAAGCGGCGGATTGATACTCATTTCAAAAATGATACCCAAGTAAGTCAATGTAGAATTTCCCGGCCTGCCTCTCTAATCTTACTATTTTAGACTTTCTTCCTAAATAACAGGACAATAAAACTAGCCAACCATACATAAAATCCAATTAGGGTTTTAATAACTATTATCCAAGGCGACATTAAGGCAAAAAATATAGCGGCATAACACCAAAAGTCACCTCTTTTTAGACCATGATTATATAATGCAAAAAAATAAAACGGGTTAGCTAACCAGGCTAGTTGTAAACCAATAAAGCCTGTCCAACCCGACAATAATAATTCAAAACCATATGCAGTCAGCGGTCTGCCCAATTCTACATCAGGAATAACTGCTGCAGGTAAAGCCAAGGATATAAGATACAATATTGCTGATAGGGTTGGCATGGATCTACTCACAGTTTGTAAGAGCTTTCGGAGGCTTTCCCGGGTTTTAGGATTTGCTATACCTCCCGGGAGTAAAACAACAGCGCTGCACCAATTAGGTAACGTATCATTCGCAATTTTTTTGTCTTAGGCATAAGATAAAATCTACGCACTTCTTTCTCTAGGGTTGGCAGCGAATATTTAAATTATGCTGTTGTTTGTATTGTAACTTTATTCTTCGAAAACTATCTATTTGTACTCTAGATAAGATTTTAGTTCATTTTGTTATAAATTTCCTGAAGACAGGCCACTGTATAGGCTTACAGGGAATGTAAACAAACCTCAAAATTCAAAATATTTTGAGGCTTATTTTTATTGAATTATCTATATTCTATAGTGGAGATTGCTATCGATTATTTCATCGGACGCTTTATTTGCCTGTTGTGCTGCAGCTTTACATACTTGTGTAACAGCTCTCACTATAACTAAATCCAGATTGCTGCCGATTTTCTCGGCCAGTTCAAAAGGCAAATTAGTTTTGCCTGCGAATAGCCCTCTGGCAGCGGCGCTCGAGAATAATTGTTTCTCTTTTATTAAACTCTCTTTTATTAAACTCTCTTTTATTTCCGGAATGGAATCTTTTTGAAGACTCTCATTTGCAGGGTATAGCTGCGTAAAGCAGTTAAGTTTTCTTTAGTCACAATTAAGTCAATACGGGAACCATGAGTTAAATAAAAGAATAAATTTATAGTTGCTAATGGATTATCTTTAATTAATTCTTTTAAATAGATGAAGTCATCAATATATAAGGGAAAATTTCCAGTTTGTATGGATGCAATTTCATTTTTAATAAAAGCGAAAATATCTTCGAACAGCTCTTTTTTTACATTAGGGGGAGGATGGTTCGATACTAACTCTGCAGATAAATCAATTTCAAATATATATCCTGCAGGGGGGCGACTGAAATCATTAGCATTCAAATTTTCAACTAGTTTAATTATATCATCAATATCAACATCACTCATTTGTGAATTTATGGCTCAAGTTGAGCGATAATGGTAACATGCGATCATATGTTGTTCAAAGAATATTGTTGTACATTGAAAAATAAGAAATGGTCTATGATGAGGCGGTAATTAATTTTAAGATATCAATAAATTATATTAAGATTTATTTTCTATATGGACGTGTATTTAAACCTTGAGGGCTCGGGGATTCACCTTAACTCATTGATTCTCATGGTGGCCAGAGGCAGAATCGAACTGCCGACACGAGGATTTTCAGTCCTCTGCTCTACCGACTGAGCTATCTGGCCCCGAGGGTTGCTATTAGACTCCTAGAAGCGTTTCGAGTCAAGTGTTGAATGCATTTTTTTTTAAAAAAAATGATAATTTTTTGCTTTAATTCATTTATCGCTTAACTGCATCTTTTTGATTAGTACTCTATTGTTTCTAAATGAGTTTAATGGGTTCAAAATGGGCTCAAATTGCCCTTGGGTGCTATTTTTGTTTATGTGTTTAAAAAGAGGGAGGGAAGAAAAAAATTTGCGGTATGTATTGCGGTATATATCCCCTCTACATGACAAATAATATCGAGTGTTCGTTATTCAGTTTCTTAGCAACAGGTTTCAACCACCGTGCTACAGCACGGTAGAGGAAATTTTAGCTTACTTGTCTAAAGGAGAAAGGCAGAGAGATTTGTATTTATTCGCCAGAGCTTAGGGGTGTATAGCCGGATGGTTTGTCAGAACCCTCGCCAAAAAAGTATTTTTGCATTTCTTCTTTTAAAAATTCACGGGCTTTCGCTTCCATTAAATTCAGACGGTATTCATTGATAAGCATAGTTTGGTGGGCCAGCCACATATTCCAGGCCTGTTTTGACACCTCATTATAGACCCGCTCGCCTAATACACCCGGGAAGGGTGGTTTTAGCAGACCTTCGGCTTCTTGTTTTAATTTACAACAAAATACTGTTCTCGTCATGTTTGCCTCTTATTTCAACACCATTAAGACAGTATAGTGTACGGTGAATTAAGCAATTTTGTAGTAAAAAATTAAATTTTTTTAATCTGAACGATGTTTTGCCTGCGCCAATAAAATATGTTGGGAAAGGATTTGCTCCTGTTCGTTGGTTAATCCATTAAAAGATACTGCAGTGCGATAATTATGCTCGCTTTGATATTGGCTATAAACTACAGTCCCTTCAACTATGATGGGTATCATTTTGGGTTTGGTATAAATAACTAATTTTAAAAGTGTTTTTTCTCTAATGAGTTCAGGTGTTTTAAATGCCATTCCACCCAGACTGATATTAACTTTACGTAGTTGAATGGTATTGGTCATGAGCATTTGCCGTGATAAATAATCTATTTTTGCATTGAGCAGATTAAGATAATGGGCTATGGTAGGTTCTTTAAGTGCAATCACTTGGGTAAGTTCCGCCAATTCATAATCTATTTCTTGAAAATAATGAGCCGCTTCCAGATAGCGTTGCCCATTTTTACCTAGAAGTTGATCCACAACTGCGCGATCAGGACACAGTTCCCCTGGTTCCATAATTCGGTAATTAAAATAGATATGATCTTCTACCCGAAAATGTTGACGTCTCTCATGTATAGGCATAATAGCTCCATTAACTGCATTTTTGAGTGTATAAGCCACTCCATGTGACTTATCAATTACATAACATTCTTACGTGTTCCTCGTGTCCCATTTCCAATGTCAGTGAATCCGGCGAAACTTTTACAGGCCACGCATTCTCTTCTTTTTCTTGCTTTGTTGTAGGAATGATTTGTTCAGTCTGCTTCAATTCATTTTGTGTTAAAGATGCTTTTAAAAGTTTAGTGATAAATGGCATCGTAAATCCTTCCAGGTGTCTAATCGTTCTTTTTGCTTTCCTGGAGAGTTTCAAGCTTTCTTGTTGTGCTTGTGTGTAATTTGTTGCTGCTTTTGCACTTTTTATACATTTATCAAGAAAACATATGAATTGTGCATCCCTAATTTTATCTTGTTTAATCGCTTCTAAGACGACTGCATTAAATTCAGCTACTCTATCCAGCTTCAAGGCAGCGGAAAAAGCATCATTTAATTTTATTGGCATTTCCCTGGGAGAAATCAACTTTTGTAATTGCAGTTGTGCGTCAAAAAAGAATTTTTTTAAGACGTGCATGCCAAAACCTCTATCATTGGCAGACATAATCAACTCCCTGAGTTGTTCCTCAGTTTCAATAATGCATTCCAATTTATCCTCAGTAGTGTTCGTTTCATCAGCAATTTTTTCGCTATAGCTCTTTATCGTATGCATAATATAAGTTCTGTTCCCCGCATAGTAAGCATCTTTGATAATAGCCAAATCCGCGGGATCCAAATAGTTTATAAAGGGATCCAGAATAAATTGATGCTCGGGATGGAGTATGTCTTCTCTTAATTGCACTAACTGGGTTTTATCTAAAGTGATTGTTTTGGCAGAGGTGAGGGTTATGGAATTACCCCCACCGCGCCGTTTAATAAAATCTACCATCACTGAAGAAACTTTATCACTAAAGGTTAGTTGTACCAGATTATTATCCAGACAATCTATTCTTTTTATTTTATTGGGTTGCCGGTAGGTCCAGGCATTTTTAAAGGGTCGGCCATCGTCACTAAATAATATCGGATTATGGATTAATTTTTCAAAAATTAAGGCACTTCTTATCAGAGGCAAATCGATATCACCTGTTGTTTGCGGAAAAACATCATCGATTGCTGCAAGACGCTCCATGACACTCGTCCGCAGTATTTCTGCATCTTTTTCGAGAACCATCAAATCACTTAATTCGGAAGTGAGCTGGCTTTGCTTTTCAGGGCTCAACTGGTTTTTAAATTGTCGCTTGATGCGCGCAGACTGGCACTGATGTTGCCACAGGATATGTGTCATGTATTGAATAATTTTAGGTCCCAAATCACGTAACGTGATGATGCTTTCAAATTTTGAATGCATTGATGAGTCTTCAATAAGAGTGCGATTTCTCCCCAAACCATGACGCGTGTGCCTTTTTAAAAACTCTCCAGGTATCAAACATAAACGGGAATCAAGTATAAATTTTTGAGATTCCATTAGTGACTGGTCAAAGACAAAAAGGGATTTGGCATTTTTTAATGCTTTATTTTGACAATTGCCTCCAATTGCATCGGTATCACTACATAGATAAAGAAGTCCGAGGGCATTACCAAAATCATCAATAAAACAATCTGCCTGTATTCCTTCACCTAAAGGTTTTATTGTTGAATAATGGGTATATGTTTTTCCCATCAGCCATGCATAAAATACTTTGCCAATGGAGAATTCACCGAGCAGCTGTATCTCATCAAAAGGAATAAATAAAGCAGGGTGTCCATTATAGGAAATTGTAGTTACTGCAGCAGTCGCTAATCCGAACATACGGGAAATATTCAGTCCTATTGCTTCATGCTGAACTTCTTTGATATTTCCATGTTTGGGTAATTTGATAATGGCCTTTGTGCTAAGCCTATAGTGTTCTCGCTTTATAATATATTCTTCTGCACTCAAACCTTCTGTCCGGTCACAAAGACGGTGCAGCTGTTGCTTTACCTCTTCTAGACTCATTAAACTGATTTTTTCTGTTACCCCGCCTATATTTTCTTGCAATGTGCAATAAACAAGTTCTGTCCCATTGTCCTGAGGGATAATGATTCGTTTTAATCCGTTAAGATTATTAAGATCCAAGAGGAGCTTTAACTTTTTTTCTATGATTTCCCTGGCTGAATTATTTTGCGGTAATTTTTCCATTTCTTCATCCAGAAATTGGATTTGGGTAAGCACCTGCAACGAATCGGCGGCGTTAAAGGGAATGGGGTCTGCAAAAGTTTGGGTAAGGGCATACAGTTTTGCTCTGCTATTAACAATTAGTTCTTCTAACTCAGTATCTACATCTTGGAGTGTACGGGTTGGTCGCTCATAATAATTGTCTCTGGGTAATTGAATTATTTCGTGAGCATTTAAAGTATAACGGATGCCTTCTTCTGCTTTGATGAAATCGACAGATTTTAATAGAGGCGGGGAGCCTCCTTTTTCAAAAACGGTAGAAAATTTGATGATGGCACAAAATTCACGCCACTGTTCGGGATCGGTTTCGAAAGTTTCCCAGTCAAATAAATTATTTTTATGTAAATCGATATGCTCTAAGAGTTTATCCAGATCAGAATAATGTGACATATCGATATCTTGAAGTTCCATTGAAACAGGATTTTCACTTATTTCTTTTAAAAATCGTCTGATAATCCTATTTTTTTTCCCCAACTCCATTAGCTAAGTCCTTATAAAACCGATTAATCCTGTCTATAAATATAGACAATTTTTATGCTTTTGGTCAAAAAGAACATTAGGGGTTTCCGTAGAAGAATCAAGGTGCTTCAGCCTAAGCTCATTGAATGTAAAGGATGCTTATGGTGGGATAAAGGGCGTAGTGATAAGAAATTGGTAGTAGGAGGGAAACTCTTCCATGAGTTTTCTTTTTAGTTCATGGTTAGTGAAAAATCTTCAGTTGGTTGTTCTGGGCAATGTGCAAAGATTTGCTGAACCCGGGGGTGATGGCTCTTCCTCTCTCCTCTGAAAAGCGTACTGCCGACACGACGAATAGAGCGTCTCTTTAGCATAGGTTCACTCTCATTGGCTTCTTCAGTTGCTGCAAAAAACCTATGATGTTCTGTGAGATGGGTAGATGGTCTTTTCTTATGCTGAGGTTTTTCTGCGTGCTCAGGATGATGTTTTTCCTCCTCTACTGGGGGGATGGACATGGGAGCCGGAACATGGGTATCAGAGGTTTTTGCGGGTTCGGCCTCAGTTTTTTTCTTTGGCTTCTTATTAATAACCATGGTACCCGAGGGGTTAATAATCTCTTCATCATCCTCTGGAGGTTGCGAAGATATCTCTGATTCCTTGGTAGATTTTTGATTTTCTTTTTCTTTAGGTTGTGCTGTTTCCTCGGGTACCTCATCTGTTTCTGGAGGTTCTTTTTTCTCCTCCTCTATTTCATTTTCTTCTGCACTATTATACGCCCTTATGTCATCTAAATGTTCTATAAAATAAGCTTTTAAATTAGTAGCTTCTGTGCGGCCCAGGCTATTAAGTTCTTCCGACGGTAAAAATTCGAATTGGATAAAATGGGTGCGGAAAGTTGGATCATCATAATCCAGCTCAATATCTATTTCCTCCGCTGTAGTTATCCTTTCCACTCTAAAATAACCAAAGGAAAGAAGATGAACTGCTTGGCGCCACCATGGGGAGAGATTCCAATCTTTGTTTAACAGAGCAGTTTCAATTTCTTGAGAGATTTGAGAAAAAAATTTCTCTGAGTAGTTTGTATAGCACTTTATCGCTAATTGTTCAGCAATTCTATTAAGCCGGGGCTCACCAGGTTTGCGTTCTGAAATCGCTACAAATATTTCATTGGCTTGCTCTAAAAAATCGGCCTCTGTGTGGTCCTGGTTTTCTAAGAGTTCGCCAATTATCTTAAGTTCGTTAGAAATCCCTAACGTTTCTGCTGATAACATCTCCTCAAGACAATTATTAAATTGTGAGGGATGAGTAATATAGCGGAGCAATTTCTGGAATTGTTCTATTGAAAGTCTTTTGTTTGCCTCAGGTCGTGTTAATTCTTCTACAAGAATGGATAAATTGATAATTGAGGGACAAGGATTTTGAAAATGAGAGCGGGCAGTACAGGTTAACTCTTCAAAATTATCGGGGATTTCGTCCAATTGCGTCAAAATCAAGAATTCCTTGAGTGCCATCCCTATCTGATAGGACATAAGCGGTTCAATTTGAATATGGGTAGAACTCGCCTTGGGTAAGTGATCCGAATAATCCTCATTAATGCATTCAAGAAATTCCGGAGGAGCATACCGGGGACTACAGCGTAGCTCTTGGGCAAGGGGCTGGGGCGAACGTACGAAGGTTTTTCGATCACTGACCAATAGTCGATTATAATCGATCAAAAAATTTTCTAACTTAATATCAGGATGATAGGCATTTGCCTCTTTGAGTTTAAGACAAAATTCATTAACTTGAGTGAAATAGTATTTTGCTGCTGTTGCAATTGCCAGCTGTTTTTTTAACTCCTCTTTCTGCAGGGGCTGAGTCTTAAACCTCTTTGCCACATCAAGCAAACTTCCTTGTCTGGCAAACTGACTTAATACAACGGGTTTAAATTCTATTTCTTTTTTATCCTCAGTTAGGAATTTCCACATAAACAGTGCAAAATCATCCGCAAAGTATTTAACCACGGGATAAGAATGAAGTTCTTGTTCAAAACTCAAATAATTTCGGTCTTCCACCCGAAACACCAGTGTTTCTTCCCAACCTTTCATTTGGAATTTGAAATTATAATTATTGACGTGCTTATCACCCAATGGTTCAGTCCTATAGTTAGAACTCACCAGTTCGCTTTCACCTTTAATTGCCCTAATTTTTTCTTTAGCCAAATCTAAAATTTGTGCATGTTCCTCAAGTTGGGTTTTCAACCCAGAATCATGATCAGCTAAAAAAACAAGCTTGCAACATAGATTGAGATATTGTTTTTCAGAGGCTTTGAAAGAGCGGCTATCTTTTAACAAGGCGTCGCGCTCTTGCAACAGCTTATAGAGGTCCTTTTCGTTTGATTCTATAGAGGGTTGTTTTTCGATGGGCGCATTTCTTGCAACGGCCCTTGCAAACTCTATTCCTTTGAACAGGAAAGAACCATCAGGATTTATTCCAAAAGCTTCTAGATTTGCTCGCCAACTTTGTGAATCTCTGTCTGTTAACCATTCATATTCTTCATTACCTATCGGCATAGAGTTAGTATAATAGTTAATTTTTTGTAAAAAGAATAAGCGCTGAATTGCATCTTGTTCAGGGACGCGATTAAAATCATTAATCAGTTTAAGCAATCTTCTATGTTTAAGACGATTGAGACTTGATATCTTTAAAGGCATGAATACTCCAACTCAAAAAAGTAATGGGGACGAGAAATCTATTAATGCCAGTTGAGAGTGTTTTGTTGGTAAGAAAATCTCAAAATGGGCATATAAATTTTCAATGAAAGTAAAAATTTGCCAAAAATTAACACAGTATAATTTACCTTTCAAGGAATTAATTACCTGAGGAAACTACTATCGTAAAGGGGCTGTTTTATGATTTAATATTCATTATTTTCCAGCTTAAGAAAGGTTTGCCATGACTTTTGTAGTAACAGAAAGTTGCATTAAATGTAAGTATACTGATTGTGTTGAAGTTTGCCCCGTTGATTGTTTTTATGAAGGCCCCAATTTTTTAGTAATTCATCCCGATGAGTGCATTGATTGTGCCTTATGTGAACCAGAATGTCCGGTCAATGCAATTGTCTCTGAAGATGATTTAACACCCGAACAGCAGCAATTTAAGGAATTGAACGCCGAACTTTCGAAAACATGGCCGAATATTACTGCCAAAAAAGATGCTCCCCCTGATGCTCAAGATTGGGAAGAGGTAAAGGATAAACTTCAATATTTACAGAAAGAGTGGTAGAAATCACCTCACTTGCTGAATCATGTCAGCGAATCCTTAGTGAAAAAGGACGACTTTCTACAGCCATACATGGATTTGTGGCGCGTAAGCCACAAACTGATTTGGCTGTGGCGATTGCTGCAGCAATCGAAGAAAAATCGATTTTAATTGCCGAAGCAGGTACGGGCACAGGTAAAACGTTTGCTTATCTGCTTCCTTCCTTGCTTAGTGGCAAAAAAGCACTGATTTCTACAGCTACAAAAACGTTACAAGATCAACTCTATCAAAAAGATTTGCCTACTTTAGTTAGAGCGTTAGGATTGTCTGCGCGTATACAAAACCTTAAAGGACGCGCCAATTATATATGTCCATATCGAGTTGAATTACATTCTGAAGAAGGTCAATTCCAAAGCCCTCAATGCGCCCATGAAATTGCCCATGTGCGCAGTAAATTATCGCAGATGAAAAATGGGGATCGCTCAGAATTACCCGAAATCAGTGAAGATTCCCCTGTATGGCCTTATGTCACCTCTACCGTGGATAATTGTCTGGGTAATGAATGCACGCACTATGAAACCTGCTTTTTGCTTAAAGCACGCAAGCGCGCCTTGGATGCTGATGTAGTCGTGATCAATCATCATCTTTTTTTTGCCGATTCACGCTTGAAAGAAGAGGGATTTGGAGAGTTATTGCCAGGAGTGGACATCATTATTTTTGATGAGGCACATCAACTGGCCGAAATTGCAAGCCACTTCAATGGGGAACGTATTGGCACCCGTCAATTTCGTGATTTACTGGATGATGTACTTAAAGAATGGCCTGTAATGGATCTTGCAAATCAACCATTAAAATCCTTAAGCCATAAAACGGATCAGCTGCTGGATGAGTTATTGAATTGCTTATCGGGAATGGATGAACGACTCAGTTGGGAAGAGATAAAGAATAATAAAACCTTTATGAGGGTTTGGGCTGACTGGTTGGCAATCAAAGATGAAGTGCTGGAGTGTTTCAGCGAACTGTCCCTGGGCGAGTTCCCGGGACTTGCACGCTGTAAAGAAAGATTATTGGAATTTTCCCGGATTTTAGTTTTATTTACCCAGGAAAATAATAAAAAAATACGTTGGCTGGAGCGCTTTAAGCATACTGTAGTATTTCATACTACGCCTTATGATGTGGCTGAAACATTCAGCGGTTTGCTCCTGCGCCAGGAGTGCACTTATGTATTTACTTCGGCAACTTTAACCCTTGGAGATTCATTTGATTGTTTTTGTAAACCATTGGGTTTGCATGGAGCCCGGACCTTATTATTACCCAGCCCATTTGATTACCGGCAGCAAGCTTTGCTTTATTTGCCCCGAGGGTTACCTGATCCGAAGAATCCGGCTTATTATGAAATACTGGTATCGCGAGCGATTCCTTTAATTGAAGCATTGGGCGGCCGCTGCTTTTTTCTATTTACCAGTCATAAAGCGTTAAAGCAAGTTGCTCAAATGATGGGCCGTGTTTTAAGCTATCCCTTATTAATCCAGGGAACCGAGGCAAAACCTATTCTATTGGAACGTTTTAGACAACTTGGGAATGCTGTTTTATTAGGAACTGCAACTTTTTGGGAAGGGGTAGATGTAAAAGGTGAAGCACTTTCTTGTGTTATTATTGACAAACTGCCTTTTTCAAGTCCGGTTGACCCTGTAATTCGTGGTAGAATGGCTTATTTAAAAGAGAAAGGCTTATCAGGTTTTGATGAGTTATCTTTACCTGGTGCCGTCATTGCTCTAAAGCAGGGGGTAGGGCGTTTAATTCGGGATAATACGGATAGAGGGGTATTAATGATAGCAGATCCTCGACTCACCAGTAGGGAATATGGCGGGCGTATTTTATCCAGTTTGCCGCAGTTACCTAAAACCCGCGATGAGCAAAAGGTGCTGAAATTTATTAAAGAATTAGAACTGAATGATGAAACTATTAGCTATTGATACATCTACTGAGACAGCAAGTGTGGCTTTGCTCACTGGCACTGAATTACTTTGTGAAACACAAAATAATCAAAGAACACATGCACAGTTTATTTTATCCATGATTGATAAGGTGATGGTAAATGCCGGTGTTCACATGAATCAGTTGGATGCCATTGTCTTTGGCCGTGGCCCAGGAAGTTTTACCGGTTTACGGATTGCCTGCAGTATTGCAAAAGGACTGGCTTATGCTAACGATTTGAATTTAATCCCAGTGAGCAGTCTGGCTGCTATTGCGTGGTCAGCCCGGCAAAAGCAGAAGAGTGAGATACCGGTTTTGGCAGTACTGGACGCCCGGATGCAAGAGATGTATTGGGCGTACTTTCCCCACAATCAATGGATAGCTGAGGAGCATGTTGCTCCCGTGCATCAACTTAGCCTTTCGGTAAATGAACCTGTAATCCTTGCTGGAGTCGGTATAGACTTATATTGGGATGAATTTGTTCCAGAGATAAAAACACAAATCTGTGAGAAAATAACAGTGAATCCTGCAGCAGAAGCTATGATTCAATTTGCACTGTTTTCTGGACAAAAGTCCATTTCGGCGGCTCAAGCCCAACCTGTATATGTACGAAATAAAGTGACTTAGCTCATAGGAGAATTTGGTGGATAGAAAACTTTTGGAAATATTGGTATGCCCTTTGTGTAAAGGAAAATTATTACTAAAAAAGCAAGAGCTTATTTGTAAGTTTGATCGATTGGCATTTCCAGTCCATGATGATATTCCGGTCATGCTGGAGCATGAAGCACGAGTGCTTTCATTGGAAGAGAAGGATAGTCTATAAAACTGGCGCAGCCTGATTTGAACACCGGAACATGGATTATCTGTTCACTGAGGTGTGGCCAGGCTGTGTGGTTCACGACCTGGTAATATACTTTTTACGCCAATACAATAGAAATGCCGGCACCATCATAATCACAATTCCCATAGAAAAAACCAGACGAAAATGACCGGCGCTGCCAAAATTCATAAATTCAACTGGAGGGATAAATCCTACTATCAAAGTCATAGTGCAGCCGCATAAACCCAAAATACAAGTCAGGTAGTAACCCGCTTTTTTACCTGGGATTGCAAAAGGCCTTTCAAGATGGGCAAATTTGCTTTTTAATTTCCAGGCTGCAATAAACATCAAAACATACATCATGATATAAAGTTCCGTGCTTAACGCGGTAAATAACCAATAGATCGCGTTTACACTTGGAAATAATAGAAAGCCGCTGCATAAAAGGGTAACCAAAACAGCCTGGGTTATTAAAATGCGCGAGGAAATTCCCCGTTTATTTAATTGGCACATAAATTTTGGCAAGAAGCTATGATTTGCCGCCATGAGCAACCCTTTCGCCGGCGAAATTATCCAGTTAATCATGCTGCCCAAACTGCCTAATAATAATAATCCAATCAAAATAGGCAACAGCCACTCAAGATTGTATGCCTGAAAAAAGTTGTTAAAGGCCTGCAGTACCCCATCAATTAAACTGATTTTCTCTTTGGGCAGGACAAAAGCTATAGCTAGAGAACCAAAAATCATGGTGCTTAAAATAAGGAGCACCGAAAAAAACATTGCTTTGGGAAAATTAACTTGTGGATTTTTTACATTACGGACATGTACCGCCGCCAGCTCCATTCCTAAAAATGAGGTCATGATTGCCGTGAGAGAAACCCAGGATTGGGTGTCTTTCCAATGGGGGAGCAAATTAGAAGGGCTTAGATCAATTGCTATAGGATTTCCTTTAATAACCCATATTAATGCAAGAAAAATGATGAATCCCATGGGAAGGATCATCCCTATTATGGCACAAAGCCCTGCAAAATGCGCTGATGCGCGTAATCCGGACAATGCAATTAAAGTTAATGACCAGAATATAACCAAAATTACTGAAATTAAATAATATTTATTTTGGGCGAGTTCAGGATTGATTAGATAAGCAAGGACCCCTGCGATAAAAGAAAGAATGGTTGGATACCAAACCAGGGTGTTGATCCATTGTAACCAAATGGTAAAAAATGCGAGATTTTCGCCATAAGCATGTTTTACCCAACTGTAAATCCCGCCTTCCTCATCAGACCAGGTTGACGATAACTCTGCTGAGACCAAAGCTACCGGAATTAAAAAAACAATGGCAGAAAAAATAAAGAAAAATATTAACGAAGATCCGAATAGAGCGGTTCCTGGTAGATTTCTTATACTATCAATCGCTCCTGTAATCAGTAAAACAAGTGCCAGGACGGATATTTTTTCGGAAGACCAATGGTTCATTAATTAAATCGACTTGTTAAAATGGTAGGCATTATATAGGAAGTTAGCCATGGACGTTACTATTTATTTTAACATATAGAATCAACTTTGCTGTTTTGCAAAATTAAAATCCTCGAAATTTCATCTTTTAGGAGCAGGCTGAGAATTATTTGTTTGCATGTGCCGACAGATTTTTACAGAATCTGAACTACGCCAATTACTCAATCCTTATAAAATCTGGGGCACTTATTTAAAATCATAGAGTTATGGAATTCTCCAAACTTGGCACATCTTCATACGAATCATCTTTTTTGTTCGGTTTTTTGGCATTAAAAAAGGAAGTTTTTTTACTTTCCTGATTTTGAGGTTCAAAATTCTTCTTTAGTCCCTTCAGGAAATTATCGAATTCGAGAAATACCTCAATTTTTAATTGATAATCGGACTCCAGGTGATCACTGTTCGTTGTATAAAATTCTACAGCCTCTTTACTGAGAGCTGAGATTTTTTTTTGCAGATCATCTTTTGATTTGCACAGTTTACTGATTTTGTTTGCCTGTTCTGTCAGTTGACTGAATTTAACTTTATAAGTTTCAAGGTCCATTCTAATTCCTTTTAAATTAATGGTTTATTTTAAAACACGAAAAAATAAAGCATTTCCTGTTAGAAAGTTGGAAAATATACATTCCATAACTGTTGTAACTTATATTAATTGATTTTGGTAGATCTCGTTTTTAACTATTTTGGTTTTCTCTATTGAAACCACCTTTACAGGAGGGGGAATTTAGAACATTTTTGTTCCTGCTTTCCCATTCTTCGGGAGTGAATAAATGCATGCTTAATGCATGCAGTCCCCGTTCAAACTCCTTTTTCAACAGGTGATTTAATAATCTGTGACGAGCGAGTCTGGATAGAGCAGAAAACTGTGAGGAAACCACAGTAATTTTGAAGTGTGTCTGTGCATTTTCAGGAACATGATGCTGCCCTGATTCATCTTCTACATTTAAAAAAACTGGAGCTAACTCATGATTTAACAATTCTTCAATCCGGTTTTTACGCGACATATTTAACTCTTTTATATAAAAACATAATAAAAAAGCCGCCTTGAAGCGGCCTTTTAAAAGATACACCTATATTCTGCAGTTTGCAGGAACATATCTGTCATCAGCAGCATTACTGACTGCACAAGTCCAGGTAATTGGATCTGTTGGTGGTGTACCAGGAACCAGCGCTGCACCATTCGCTTGCGGAGTTAGGGTAAGAACCACATTATTTGCCTGAGCCGTATATGTAATGGTTATTACTCCCGTATTTGCAGCAACAGCTACGCTCTGGACGTTCTGAGTCGGATTTGCAAAACTCCAACCCAGGCTCAAATCGGCAGCTCCGGTTGTTGCATTTTCAGAAACCGTCGTTTTTGCTGACGATGCGATACTTAATCCCTCTGTCACGCGCGCTCTGATAACATAATCCTGATAAGCCGGGATAGCGATAGCAGCAAGAATACCAACGATTGCCACTACTATCATCAACTCAATTAAAGTAAAGCCTTTTTGTTTCATTATTTGCTCCTAATGATTGGTACAACGATAAATATGCAAAGGAAATGCCATTTATCAAAACTTACATACAAATAGGCCAAAACAACGATACAACCTGCCATGGCTAGAAAAGGAAGTCCACTTTACTTTTACTTTTTACTTTCTTTTCCTCTTTTTAGTGTAGCAGAACCCGAAGAGGCTTGCTTGCTTGAAACAACAATTACTGCTTTAAAGCGTCAACTTTGATTTCTTCACCAAAAATCATTAAAATTTTAGCCTTAAGTAGGGAGGAAATACACTAATTTCTTTCCCGGTTTTCCTTAAGACTACAATTTGAAACTATTTGAGTACTTTGGGTACGAGTTGATTCTTTAAACGCACATAATCAGGCAATCCATTAACATATTCTGGATAGGCTTCGCCTTGAATCAGAGGGGAAAGATATTTTCTGCAAGCATCGGTAATCCCCATCCCATCTTCGGAAATGTATTCTGCAGGCATGTCTTTTTCCTGATTGGCAACATCGGCTAATGGGACATGGCCTATAGACCACTGATAGGGCTCATCTTGTTCGCGAATGATAATCGGCATAATGGCATTTTGACCTTTGACGGCATATTCCACTGCTGCTTTACCCAGGGCATAAGCCTGCTCAAGATCCACTTTTGAAGCAATGTGGCGAGCTGCTCGTTGTAAATAATCTGCGACTGCCCAGTGGTACTTATAATTCAATTCAGTTTTGATGAGTTGGGCAATAACAGGCGCAACACCCCCTAATTGGGCATGGCCAAAAGCGTCACGAAGACCCGCATCACTTAAAAATTTTCCTTCGGTATTACGGATTCCTTCTGAAACTACTACAACACAATAACCATAGTTTTTGACACACTCATCCACTTTACTTAAGAATTTGGCTTGCTGAAAAGGGACTTCAGGCATCAGAATAATGTGGGGCGGCTCTTCAGGATGTTGACTTGCCAAGCCGCTGGCAGCTGCAATCCATCCTGCGTGGCGTCCCATTACTTCTAAAATAAAGACTTTCGTTGATGAGGCTGCCATAGATGCAACGTCAAAACCCGCTTCGCGAGTAGAAACCGCCACGTACTTGGCTACAGAACCAAAACCAGGGCATGTATCTGTGAAGGGAAGATCATTATCTACAGTTTTGGGAATTCCAATACAGGTAATGGGATATCCCATTTTAGAACCGATTTGCGATACTTTATGTGCTGTATCTTGGGAGTCTCCCCCACCGTTGTAGAAAAAATAACCTATATTGTGGGCCTTAAATACTTCGATCAAACGGTGATATTCATCCCCATCATTTTTTAATTTATAACGACAAGAACCAAACGCCCCGGAAGGAGTTTGTAGTAATTTGGCAATGTCGGAGTCGCTTTCCAGGGACGTATCGATGAGTTCTTCATTTAGCGCGCCAATAATTCCGTTTTTTGCAGCATATACTTTACCAATTTGCTCCGGGTAAAGTTTGGCTGTTTGAATAACACCACAAGCGGAAGCATTAATTACTGCAGTAACGCCACCTGATTGGGCATATATTGCGTTTTTTGTTGTCATTCTTTCTCCTGGTTTAAAATTACCTCTCTCCTGGACTTGTGGAGAGGGCAAGAGTGAAGTTATGTTATTGAGTTAAATTCTAATTTTCTGGTTTTCATATTCACTAATTACAGCATCAATACTCTGAATTAATTCTGCAAAAGGCGTTGCCAGTTCTTCGATTGAGGCAGCATGCTCAGCCAGTTTTTCCACGCGAACCACTTTCTTTTGTAAGGTAGGGACGCCGGAAAAACAACATGCTCCGTGAAGCTTATGTGCCGCTTCCCCTATTTTTTTAACATTTTTATCATGCATTAACTGGATGAATTCCTCGCGATTTTTATGTAATTCCTCAACAAATCGTGCAAGAAATTCTTCAGCAAGAGCTTGATTTCCGGAGACTTTTTGTACGCATAATTGCCAATCAATAGCAGCATGTTTTGCTTTGTCTGCAATGCGGATAATCTGTGAGAGTAATTGTTTTTCATCTATAGGTTTTTGCAAGCAAAAATCTACACCTGACTTTTTCAGATCGATGCTGTTCACATCGCTGCCATTTGCACTAATTAGCACTATAGGCGTATGCCGGTTAAGCTGTGATTTTTGACGAATAAGTCGAGCTGCTTCCAGCCCATTTATTTTAGGCATCTGCAAATCGAGCAAAATTAAATCAAACTTCTTGTCATTACACGCTGAAATAGCCATTTCGCCATCATCAACTGAAGTCATATTTGCATGAGTACCTAATAAGGAATTCAGCAGCATTTTGTTCACAGGGTTATCTTCAGCGATAAGTAAATCCGGATGCATGAAGCGTAATTGTTCCCGCAAACCGTCCAATTCATGATTGACCGGTTTTTCAATATTTTCCTGGCTGGTAAGTGATTCAATTACATCCTGAAGCTTTTGAATGCTGATTGGCTTATATAAAAAGCCCTGAGCCCCTAACGCCGTGTAGTCATTAATAGCCCATTTCGAAATCAGTACGTAGGGGAAATAATTATGTTCGGAAATGAGTTTGGCAATCTTCTGCTCATAACCCTTATTGATATTGAGAAAAGCAATATTGCAGTCTTTATTATGCTCAAGAGCCTTCGCAAGATGGTTAAATGATGCTACGGGAACACATTGTATTCCCCAATAACCTAATCCATTGCATAAGGCTTCCAGATGCAGGGAATTATCATCAAAACATAACATTTTAAAATGCGCGAAGGGGTGTATCTGATTTTTCTCTATTTCATAGGCAACCAACTTTTCAGCCTTAACGTGCGCAGTAAAACTTGAGCCTTTGTTCAGCTCACTGGTAAAGGTAATGCGGCCTTGCATCTCTTCACAGAGTTTTTTACAGATAACCAAACCCAGTCCAGAGCCTCCGTAACGACGGGTAATGCTCGTATCGGCCTGATTGAAAGCGGTGAATAATTTACTTTGATCTTCAGGGGAGATGCCCAGGCCAGTATCGGTGATTGTAATGCATAGGGTGTAATCTTTATCTGTTTCCTGTTCTACTTTAGTACGGACTAATACATAACCATGATCCGTAAATTTAACGGCATTAGTGACTAGGTTGGTGATAAATTGCTTGATTCTAAACGGGTCGCCCAAGACAATTTTAGGTACGTTGACATCAGTAATGGGAATCAAATCGATTCCTTTTTTATGGGCATTGGGGGCTGCAAGTGTAAGCACTTCGTCAATACAATGACGTATGTTTAATGGAATGCAATCAAGATGAAGTTTTCCAGCATCAATTTTAGAAAAATCAAGGATGTCATTAATGATTCCTAATAAATCCTGGGCGGATGCTTTAATGGTTTTTACATAATCCAGCTGCAAGGGATCCAGTTTGCTTTCCAATAAAACATTAGTAAAGCCAATAACCCCATTCATTGGCGTACGGATTTCGTGGCTCATATTGGCGATAAATTCGGATTTTTGCCGGCTTTTTTCCTCAATTTTTTTCTTTTCAAGCGATAGTTCAATATTCTTCTCTTCCAGTAACTCCAGACTTTGCTGTAAATCCTCAGTAGCTACTTCGATGTGTTGATTCAAATCGCGAATTGTCTCAAGGTATTTCTTTTGTAAATGGGCACAACCTTGTTCAATGATACCCAACTCCCCCGGACTCGATAATTTAATTTCTGTTTCGAACTCATTGCGCAAAATTTGTTTCATGCTGCGACGTAAGCGGGAAATAGGTAAATAAATCCGTTTGGAGAGGAAGTAGTGGATGGTTAATCCCATCAGCAAACCAAATAAGGTAATAAAAATAGTGACGATAAGCATTTGGTAACGCTTGATTATCATTGAGCGAGTATCAATGTCGATGGATAACCAGCCTAAAATATCATCGGCACGAGTTGCCATTGGACTGAGAATGTTCTTGAGGGGAGAGTTAGAATAAAGATTGAATTTAGGAATAGTGACAGGCGCAATAAAATTAATTGTAAAAGGATTTATTTGCTTGCTTTCAATATAATCCCCTGTAAATTTTGGGGGATCGAATGGTTTATTTAAGGAATGTTTGCCGCCGCGATAAGCAAGCAATTGTCCATCGCTACTGTAAAATGCGAGCGCTTTAACTTCAGGATTGATGGTGGATGCATTAATTAAACCTTGCAAAGTCCGATCATCACCTCGAAGCATGGCATATTGTGCTGCTGGAAGTAACTGGCGTATGTAGGCTTCACCCAGGCGTGACATGTGTTGTTTTAAGTCATTACCAAACAGCCCATTATAAAAAATGGCAAGGAGCAGGGCGACAAGGAAGGCTGGAATCAGGGTGGTAATTCTCAGTTGATATTTAATACCAATGCTTTTCAAAATGACTCACCAAATAGTTCGGATAATACATTAATTTTAGCTTGCATAGAGCTCACTGTATTGAGGGTAGCTTATAAATATTCTTCACCAAGACTGCAAAGTCAGTTATTATAGCCCGATTATTTTATCCCTTACAATGTGGAAGAGATTATGACAGTTAGAACCCGATTTGCACCAAGCCCGACTGGTTTTTTACACGTAGGTGGAGTCAGAACTGCCTTATTTTCATGGCTTTATGCAAAGCGTCATCAAGGCAAGTTTGTTTTGCGCATTGAAGATACCGATCAGGAACGTTCTACTAAGGAATCGGTGCAAGCTATTCTGGATGGGATGGAATGGTTAGGTATGGATTATGATGAAGGTCCTTTTTTTCAAACCGAACGTTATACTCGTTACCATGAGGTGGCTCAACAGTTTTTGAATGAGGGCAAGGCTTATCGCTGTGAGTGCAGCAAAGAGCGTTTGGAAGATTTACGAACTGCACAATTGGCCGCTAAAGAAAAACCACGGTACGATGGTCATTGCCGAGATAAAAATTTACCTGTATCGGACAAACCTTTTGTCATCCGTTTTAAGAATCCTGAGCAGGGCACTGTATCTTTCCATGATCAAGTTTATGGAGAAATCCATGTAGCGAATAGTGAATTGGATGATCTAATTCTTGTACGTTCTGATGGCCACCCGACCTATAATTTTGCTGTGGTTATCGATGATATAGATATGAAAATAACCCATGTCATCCGCGGGGATGATCATATCAATAATACGCCGAGACAAATTAATTTGTTTCAGGCACTTAATGCTGAAATTCCAGTTTTTGCCCACTTACCTATGATTTTAGGGGAAGATGGAAAACGTTTGTCCAAAAGACATGGTGCGGTGAGTGTATTGCAATTTAAGGAGTTAGGTGTATTGCCTCACGCTTTATTAAATTACCTGGTGCGTTTAGGCTGGTCTTATGGTGATCAGGAAATATTCAGTATCAACGAAATGGTTGATCGCTTTGATTTAAAAAATGTGAGTCGGGGTGTTTCCAGCTTTAACTATGAAAAACTGTATTGGTTAAATCAGCATTATCAAAAAAATGATCCTGCTGAAGAGGTTGCTGAATCATTGCGTTGGTATTTTGAACAAGCAGGTATCGATGTAACAAAAGGGCCTAAATTAACCGACCTGGTGGCGATTCAGGCTGAGCGTTGTAAAACCCTGGCCGAAATGTGCCAAATGAGTTTGTATTTTTTTACAGATTCAATTGAATATGATGAAGCTGCAGTGAAAAAACATTTGCGGCCAGTTATTCTGGAACCATTAACAGCACTTTATGAACGGTTACAAAAAGTAGATGTTTGGGAAAAAGATCATTTGCAAGAATGCATTAACGACATCAGTGCAGAATTTGACATTAACATGGGGAAAATCGCCCAACCCTTGCGTGTTGCGGTAACCGGTTCGGGTATGTCTCCATCCATTGATATGACCTTGACTTTATTAGGCCGGGAAAGGGTGCTAGCACGCCTGAAAACTGCGTTGGAACAATTGAAAATTAGGGCCCAAACGAATAGTTGAGTTTGCTTTATTCGTTTCTGATCTGCAGGCAAAACCCCAAGCTTGCCTGCAGGTGGTGCTCTTATTTGTGTGAAATAGAATGAGCAAATAACAGGGACAAATATAATTTTTAAAAAAAGGAATAGTCACTCATGAAAGGCAAAACACATTTAGTAGCATTGGCATTTATTGCTTCATTAATTTTACCTTATTCTTATGCCGCCACTTCTGATTCCTCTACAAACATTACTGAGCAATTACAGAAAGAAATTGATAATTACTTTAATAAATACAGTAAAAAAGAAAAATTTACTGCTATTGCCGCCTCAGTCCTGATCCCCCAAAATCGATTGAGCAATGCGAAAGAAATTAAAACTGTAGTGCACGGAACTATAGGATATCCTCCTTTATCCCAGCCCATTAATCCCACTAATTTGTTTGATATAGGAAGTATTACCAAATCATTTACATCCCTTATCCTTTTACAACTGCAAACAGAAGAAAAATTATCCCTTGATGATCCCTTAGGCAAATGGCTGCCTCAGTATTCCAATTGGAAAACTGTGACTTTAAGACAGTTATTAAATATGACCAGCGGTATTCCCAATTATTCAGAAGATGAGGAATTCTCTCAAAAAATGGAATCTCATTTGGATGCTGTCTGGACCGATGAAGAACTATTAAAGTATGCACATCCTGAAAAACCGCTTGAAAAGAGATCGGGTAATCTTTATGAATACTCTAATTCCAATTATATATTGGCTGCTTTAGTAATTGAAAAAGTAACTCATGATTCTTTTGCCAACCAATTAAAATTGCGAATTATTAATGCACAAAATGGCTTGAATAATTCTTTCTATCTTGCAGGCCCCGATGCGCAAGCGGTTGAAAAATCAATTGAAGATCGTAGGGTACATGGCTATTTTTACGATGAGAAAAAGAATAAATTAATTGATACACTGACTAATGATTTATCCTGGGCAGCAGCTGCAGGCGCCATAGTTGCCGATACAGAAGATGTCGTACACTGGGTACAATTACTTTATCGCGGAACATTGATTAAACCTATCTTCAGAGAAAGAGCTTTGGCTGAGCTTGAATCTGTCGTTTCGATGAAAACAGGTCAACCTATACCCAAGGTATCGGAAAACGATCCTTTTGGGTTTGGATTAGGGGTAGGGTATCTTTATGATAAAGAACTTAAACAGCGTTTTTGGGTTTACAAAGGAAGTACTTTAGGGTTTCGTGTGATGTATTTCTGGCAGGCTTGTAATAATGTAACCACTGTAGTCGCATTAAACAGCAAGGGCGGTGAGGGGAATCCTGAATCCAAACTAGGTGATGAAATCCTCAAAGCAAATCAAAGCCTGTATAAGGTTATTTTAAAAAATTATCCTGAGCTTCAATGCATGTCCTAGATATTTTCTTACTTTAGACTCCTTCCTAGATGTGGGAGGAGGTCTTTCATATAGAAAAAATTCAAATGATAAAGTACTACGGGGCATCTTATTGTGTTTATAATATAAACCATGTAATATATTTCCACTTTAAGATTTAAAAGTAAGCATATTATGGGTAAAGAAAATGAAGATCTCTCTTTAAATGAAGATCTCTCTTTATCAGAAAAGAATGAGAATACCTCCCCAAATGATGAGAATCTCCCACCGTCTCCACCTGCATCATTGAAAATTAATAAAAAAACTGCTCGTTTTTTTATTTCGATTGCCAAAAAAGACGTGCATTCTTTTATAATGCTGGGGTTGTATGATGCCAAGAACAACAAAATCCAGCATTTGCTTTGTCGGGTGGGAAAGTTTGGAAACCTTAATGTTAAAGATCCTGACTATGTAATGAATATGCAGTTCCTCTGCAATGCGCTTTTTTTTAGCAATAAGGCGAGATTAGCTGATGAAGGGATTTGGCGCGAAAAAATAGGTGGAAAGCCAATCTCTTATCAAGCCTATGATATAACTTATGAGCAGTATTTGGAATTTGTGCAAGTGTTGGAGTCATTGCAAACACCTGAAAATGAATTTGGATGTTATAAACCCGATATTCTTGAAGATTCAAAAGAATCGCAAAATACAGATGATGGCAATGATGAGGAAGTTACCCTAACCTATACTATAGAAAAGCTTTTTCTTCCAGTAGATGTCAGTGAAATAGAGCAAAGCGTTAGTGGATTGAGTGTACATAATACATGCAGGCACTCAGCAATCGAACTCGTAGAAAAGGTTCAACATGGAGTTGGTTCTCTGGTTTCTTCCAATTTTATCAACGACTTACCCTATGAAACCTGTTTGATTTATGGAAAACCGAGTGAAGATATTCCATTTTACGTGCTTCCAGCGCCACCAACAGCGTTTGTTCAATTAGATGAAATAAAAGCAAAAGTGATTTCCAAATTATATACCCGAATGGAAAATATGCTTCGTTTAGAGCCTGATTCGCCACAAACCCAAAAAAAGTTTTTGAGGTTAAAGGAACTATATTTAGACATCGTTGGGCCACAAAAGGACTCATCACTTGAATCCTTAATACAAAACATTAAGGAGTGGAAAGCGACCAATACAAGTGACTTGGAGGTTTTAAGGAAAACCTATTTTTGGGACTATTTACCTTTCTTCAAAAGAACATCTTCGACTATGAAACTTATTAAAGAAGTAGAACATGATCTCGAAGTAGAGATAGACAACAGACCACATGGGTAGAATAATAACTTGTATTTCCAGCAAGGGAAAAAAAACATATCATTAAGAATTCTTGTGTTTGCCGTGTAGAAATTACCAATTTAAACCAATCAAAGGAGTGAATATGAAGCTTTATTATGCCAAGTCAGCGTGCTCTTTAGCTGTTCGCGTTGTTCTCAATGAGTTAGGCATTGAATTTCAAGATGAAGAAGTGGATTTAAAGGCAAAAAAAACCCAGTTTGATAAGGATTATTTATCAATTAATCCCAAAGGGGCAGTACCTGCACTTTATCTGGATAATGGTGATGTGCTGACTGAAAATCAGGTTATTTTGCAATATCTAACTGATATAACCCCGGGTCAAAAACTCTTGCCTCCAGTGGGTGATTTAAGAAGGTATCATACTTTGGAGTGGGTGAATTATGTTGCTACCGAATTGCACAAGACGGTAGGAATGTTTTTTTATCCAAATCTCAATGAAGAAACCAAAAACATTTTCATGTCTGTGGTTAACTCTCGTTTGAAGTACGTTAATGAACGTCTTGAGCACGGACCTTATTTGATGGGTAAGGATTTTAGCTTACCGGATGCTTATCTATTTGTCGTACTGAGATGGGCTTATTATTTTAAATTTGATCTTTCACCATATAAACATTTGGAACAATTTATGAAAAATGTTGCAGAACGTCCAGCTGTTGCGGTTTCACTCCAACAAGAAAAACTGTAACAAGTTCTTTCTGTTTCATTGATAAGGAGCATTTGCATTGGGATATTCTATCAGTTTGTTGCCTTGCAATTCAAATGCTCCTCAAGTTGTGTTTGCTTTGGAAAGATAATTATTAAATCGTAATTATTTTGGGGGTGTGCGTGACTATAGAATCTTCTTTTCGCGGGGGATTAGAGCTTAATTTTGCCTCGGAAGGTAAATTTGAAAACACCGATGGAGCAGCCCAAGAGAGCATGGCGCCTATTATCGCACGCAATGCAGTACGCTTTTTAATGATGGGGTGGACGAAACAGTGGACTGAGTTTTTAACTTCAGCTGTTGCTCATGCTGTTTTTGTAAAAAGAGATCATGAGTTATTACGTGAACTACGATTGGCTTTTCAACAAGGTTTTTTAGAAGTTTTTAGACAGTTAAAGGATAAAAAATTAACTTCTGAGCAAAAGGAACAATTTAATCTTTATCTGAGTAATTGTTTGGCTTTACTCCCTTACGGAGATTTAACTCCCTACGAATCCTTTCAAATCCCTCAATACATAGATGATCATTTAGAACTGGTTGAGTATCAGGTAAAGCCGATAGAATTAACAGCAAGAACAGGGTGGCAACAATATTTCATTAAAGATGAAGACCGTGTTTTCGCTTATGGACTTGAACCTTTATTCCAAAACAAAGCGGAATCCCACTTAATTTTTATGGGTACTACCTATCCTGCAGGACAAGGCTTCTTGCCTCAAGTGAATACTGATTCTAAAGGTTTTGAAACAGTAGGGAAGTCACTTTATCGTACGGGGCGCTCTAGAATCCACGAATGGTTGGGTACACAAAAAAATAAAATACATGTATGTGGAGTTAGTTTAGGAGGATCTTTAAGTTTATTATTAGCTCTCGATAAGGGGAATTATTCATTGTCGCGTGTTGATGCCTTAAATCCTGCCGGACTCCATGATTCCTGGTTCAAAGACACAGACGATCACTGGGATAACTTAACTGATAAACCGTTAGTTGTTGTCCAAAAGCAAGGTAATGATCCCGTGTCAGCTTTTGGGATCTGGAAGGACGATTGGATTATCTTACACGTAACCCCACCGCCTGATAAACAGGGACCGAATCCATTTTGCGATCATTTTTTAAATTATGCAGGTTTTGCGGATACAACATTTACCTATATTAAACCCGAACAGGACAATTCAAATCGAAAAACGCGCAATTTATTACTTTATACTCTGGGTAGAAGTTTAATTTATGGTCTTTTTCTACTGCCCTATACTTATGTAGTGCGTCCCATTGTCTATTTCTCCCTAAATTACTGGATGTTTTCAGTACCCCTTCTAGGAATAGGTGTTGGTATTGGGCTTACGCTGGCGGGCATTTTGCCCCTAGTTCCCCTGTTAATTATGGCGGGGGGATTAATAGCCACGGTTTTGGGATATTCCTCTTATCTTTCTGATAGAAAAAAATTTGAAACTTCTTCTCCCATTCAGGGACTTATAGAAAAGGAGGGGCTTCCCGCTATGCATCATCCGTCTTTATCCCGCAATCCAACCATGGATATTTATAAAGAGGAAAATAGCGTCAATGTAAACCTTACTTATCAGCAAATCCACACTTACTATGATGTAATGCGCCGCTTGGTTAAAGGAAAAAATTTTTTGCCAGATGATGAGAAGAAAAGCAAGCATGTACCAGGATACAATAAAAGGGATTTGCTTATGGAAAGCTCGGATTCGCAAAAAGCCGGTTACACTATTCCTTTTACAGTTACTAAGGCTAAGGCAGCTCATATCCGCCATACCTTGAGTCTGGTACACCAATTGGGGATAGAAAACGAAAAATTAAAGGCTGGTTTGGATAAATGCTACACTGAATATTGTATCGGTAAACATAGATGATCTCATTTATTAACTAAATTGTTGTGCGAAGGAGATTTATTCAACAAAAAAAACAGGAGGTTGAATATGTCAAATGAAAAAGTGTTCAAAGGGGGGGTAGAGCTCAAGTTTTTTGAGCAACAAGAGTTTGAATCTCTCGAAGGGGTGGATGCTTCCCAGGTAAATCCTATTTTAGCCCGGAACATATTGCGTTTATTTACTATGGGGTGGACAAACTCCTGGACTCAATTTTTAAATCCGGTCGTTTTATATTCTTTCTTTCTTCAGCGGGACATAAATTTATTGAAAGAAATTCGTTTGGCGATGCAACAAGGATTTTTAGAACTGTTTAGTCAATTACAAGAACACAAATTGAGTTGGGAGCAAGCCGAACAAGTTCAACTTTATTTAAGTAATTGCTTATCTATGCTGCCCTATGGTGACCCCACGCCTTATGAGGCTTATAAAATCCCGCAATATATTGAGAATCATTGGGAGTTAATAGAATATCAAATTACCCCAATTGAACTGACTGAAAGAAATTTTTGGAAGCGGCCATTTACATATGACCATGATCGTGTTTTTGCTTATGGGCTAAAGCCAATGTTTCACAGGGAAGCAGAGTCTCATTTAATTTTTATGGGCACCACCTATCCTGCAGGCCAAGGGTTCCTAACCCAAATAAAAACCGATTCAAAGGGATTTGAGTCCGTAGGCTTCTCCTTATACCGCAGTGGCAGGGAACGAATTCACACGTGGCTATGTCAACAAAAAAATCCGGTACATGTTTGCGGGGTAAGTTTGGGGGGTGCTTTAAGTTTGTTACTCGCTCTTGATAAGGGGGATTATAAACTATCTCGTGTCGATGCATTGAACCCTCCGGGACTTTTTGACCCTTTATTTAAAAGTCGATATGACTTTTGGGAAGAACTCGCGGAGAAACCAAGGGTAGTGGTGCAAAAACAGGGCAATGATCCCGTCTCGGCGTTTGGCATTTGGAAACCTGATTGGGAAATTCTGCAAGTAATACCTCCAAAAGACAAGCAAGGCCCTAACGCTTTTTGGGATCATTGCTTAAATTATGCTGGTTTTGCAGATACAGAGTTTAAATATATTTCAGCTGAATTTGACAATGCCCAGCGCAAAACACATCATCTTTTTCTTAATGCGGCAGTAAGATCGTTTATCTATTATTATGTGTTAGTGCCTTTCAATTATACATTTCGTCCCTTAGGATATTTTATGGTGAACAAATTGTTCCCTCAATTTGCCCGGATGACGATTCCTCAAGAATTTTCCGCTCTTCCCAAAATTCATCATCCTGCTTTACCACGCATTGAAACAATGGATATTTATAATGAAGAAAATGCTATAGAAATAGAGCTTTCTTACCAACAAATCAATACTTATTATCAGGTAATGCGTGGTCTTTTGAGAAATAAAAACTTTATACCTAATGAAAACAAAGAAAACTGCCATGTTCAAGGGATGACCAAGAAGGATTTATTGACTGAAAGTACTGATTCAAAAAAATCGCATCTAACCGTTTTTTTTAAGGTAACCAAAGCTAAAGCGTCTCATATAATTGATACTCTAAACCTGGTTCGTCAATTTGGTATTGATAATAAAGAAAAAATTAAATATGAAGTTGAGAAAAACTACGAACTCTATCGGTTAGGCAAGCACTAAAGGTATTAACTTCTGAAATAATATCCTATTTGATATGAGATATAGTTTGGTGATTGAAATAGGAAACTCCGAATAAAATAGTCCGAGTTTCCTGTTGGGCATTTTTTGAAAATTACTCTAAAAACGAAAAATTAGATGGGCGGCAACCGAATAGAGAAAAGGGTAATAAGAGTCTGCAGGACTAAGTTGGGATTCTCCATAACCGGCAGTAAAATTACCAGCAACTTCCCCTGTAATATGTTCGGTAAAATTATAGTTTACCCCCACCGTAAAAGTAGGGCCTGGGCGCCAGTCGTCGACCACAATATCCTTACGATGCACACCGGCAACTCCCGCACCTGAAAAGATTTTCATATGGGAGTGAGGAATAGGAACCATGAGTTTTCCCAGCAGTGATACGACTTCAGTTTTTGTGGTTAAGACTTCTAAACCGTCATGATCGAAGCTGAACAAACTGATAGAATCGAAATGAACATTTGCTTCTGGAAAGTGCATGTAGTTGGCTTCGATTGCAAAAAAACGGGTAAACTCATACCCAGCTAAAACACCCCATGCACTCCCACCTTCTTCAACATCGATAGGAGTTGATAGCATCAAAGCCACATTTTGATTTTTTTCGCTTGGAACCAGGCCTTGCCAGGTAGTGGAACCAAAGCCGGCAATCGCACCTACATAAAAAGGATGGTGGGGTAAATTACTGGTCTCTGCCAAACAGGAAGATGAAGAAAGAAACAAGAATGAAAGTAAAAATAATTTTGAATTATACACAATAATTACTCTACCAAGATTGTTTTAATCAATTAGAATTGTTGGTTGGGCTTCAAACCCAACCTTAATCAGTGTCGATTATTATTGACAGGGTTTTTTAGTGGAACTGCAAATTCTGCCACGAGAATCAACCCCACCAAGGCGATAACAATTCCAGTTATCAAGACAATCTTGTTTTGTAGTGTAGGGTTGGGCTGCGCATGCTTTATCCAATGAACCATATACACTAACCATACGGGCATAAAGCATATTCATATCCTGGCACATGCCTGAGGGTAAGCCAGAACTGGTACAGTAACAGGTTGCTACTGTTTTAAATGAAGAACAAAAATTTACATCATTAGTAGGAACTGCATTACCGCAGGCAACAACATTTCCATTTGCAAAAACCGAGAAACTTAATAAAAACATAAGACCAGCAAAAAATCCCCGAATCATTTTTAACATCCTCTCTTAAGCCGAAATTTAATCTAATTTACTCTATCAGAAAAATAGCCTGGCTGCAAAAGATAGCTGTTATGACCGCAATTGTGTTGCAGGTGAGTTCTAATTAAGAGCAAACCGGATTCAATGAAGTTTTCTGGATGTTATTGTGAAAATGGAAAAGTTTTGGTCGGATATCAATGCGCTCAGGAAAACTGTTCTGCACATTCATGTTTTATAACCTGCTCATGAGACTGATTATCAAACGCTGCCAATTCCATAATATGAATCATTTCGCGGGCAATTATTTCACGAAATTCAGGTTTTAAATTAGCTGATATCACCAAATAACGTGTATTTTGATTGTCATCGCGAAGGAAGCTGGCTTCTAAAACATAGTCTATAGCCAGTAAATCATCTTTGGTGTTGTTGATCTGCTTAGGATTAAAGCCAAATAACTCTCTTTTATCAGCCTGTTCAACGAAGTTTCCTCTGATATTAAGATTGATAAGAAATTGGGTGTTTCGCTTATAGGATACGATACGACTGCCGCATTGATGTAAAATTTTCCGGTAAATGGAAGGTATTTTGAGTAGTTTTGAATACAATGGAGTTACTAAATGGGTCAAGAAGTTTTCGATCCGGTTGGGTTTAAAAGAACTAATGGAGCAGAGTTTTACTAAATTTGAGCAATGCTGATAGTTACTGGTATCAATAATCGCATTACGTATTTGTTGCGATAAGCCGGTTAATGTGGCTTTTTCATCAAGTTTTATTTTTGCGGGTTCAACCCGTAAAAAACAGCCGATTGTATTATCATAAATCGGGTTATCCCGTGTGGATTGAATGATGTTTATATAGGTATAAGGCGATTTATTGTGCCCTGTGCCGCAACAATTTCGTAAAGCCAATGCAACTACCGCACCTAATGCATTATTAATGCTGATATGATTTCGTTCGCAAAAATGCTTGAGATTATGTAACAGTTCTTCAGGGATTACGGAATAGGTAGAGTATGGAATATTCTTATTTTGCATGTCAAAAACTACATGCTCCTCAGGAAATGTAAATAAACCGACATCGTTTAGATATTTTCCCCAAAATGAAATGTCCTCATCCAAATGCATTTTCATTGCGGACCGTTCAATGAAAATATGTTCTTTAAAGCGTGTATCTGCTGTGATTTTATCAAGAGAAAGTTGGTTATGGAGTTGATAGAATCGGGATAATTCAGAGAATAAAATATCCGGACAATGATCATCTGAAATAAGGTGCGGGATACATATTTGCAGTTCTGATTCCGATTCATTCAAATAAAATAATCTTCCAATAACCAAAGCATTTTTTTTCGGCCAGGGATAAAAGTTAACGAGTTGCGTCATTGATTTTTGTAACTCGCGTTCTTTTTGTGGTACAGGAAGCGAGGTCAAATCTTTTACAATTAATTTAAAGGAACATATATTTTTTCTTTTTTGCGCAGGCTTAAATTTGAAAAGCTGATAAGTAAACGGTTCATGTTTTTTTAAAACCGCTTGGAATGCAAACTCCAGGGCACGCTCATTTAGACGGCCGTTTAGCCTCTTTCTCCCAACGATATTTAGTTTTTGCGCCCTGGGCTCAAACGTGTGAGCCATCCAAAGTAAAAATTGAAAATCACTAAGAGGGATGTTGCTTATCTGGCGGTAATCAGGAGTTCTTAGCGAACGCTTTTTCTTGTTCTTTTTTGTGGTTTTGATAATTGAGATCAGGTTGGCAATATTAGCGGCTTTATAAAAGTCATAGATACTGACGGTTTTATTTAAGTCACTGCTTATCTTTGAAATAATACGTGCTGCGGATAAAGAATGCCCTCCCAAATCAAAAAAATCATCCTGAAGGCCGATGATCTGCACCCCTAATTCATCGGACCAAATTTGTGCAAGCTTTTTCTCTAAAGTAGTATTGGGTTCAACATACTGACAATTCATACCCAAAGAAGGTAAAGGTAAGGCTGCTTTGTCCAGTTTGCCATTCGCTGTCAGGGGAAAGGAGTCAATCTTTAGAAATACTGTAGGAATCATGTATTCAGGTAAATACTTTTGTAAATATTGGCGTAATTTATTTGCATTTAATGACCCATTTCTGTCTTTGGGTATGTAATAGGCTATTAAGCGTTGCTCTCCGAAGGCATCTTTTTGAGGGAGGACAGCACCTTCTTTAATAGCAGGATAGGTACTCATATATTTTACTATTTCACTAGGTTCAATTCGATAACCCCTGATCTTTACTTGTTCATCAATTCTCCCAAGATATTCAATGTTTCCATCAGAATTTTTTTTGCATAAATCTCCCGTTTTATATAAACGGGTTTCCCGGCAAGTAATGAAGTGTTGCTGGGTTAGATGCGGCTGATTCAGGTAGCCCCGAGCCAAACACGCTCCACCTATAAATAGTTCACCTATCTCTCCATCAGGAACAGGGTTGTTGTTGGTATCGAGCAGGATACAACTCATATTTGACCCTGCTGTCCCGATAGGGACATTGGTACCTAGATCGGTGCAACTTAAACTACTTACCTTGTAAGTTGAGACAGCAACAGTTGCTTCAGTTGGCCCATATTCATTGTATAAAACATGCTTTGGGTAGAGCTCAAGCCAGGATTGGCACTCGGCTGAAGCTAAGTTTTCTCCACCAAGAATAATCGATTGTAATTGAGGCAAGTTAATAAAATTATTTTTCGCTCCATGCAAAAGAACTTTAAAATAACTCGGCGTCAACTTGATGATATTAATACGGTATTTGGCCAGAAAATGGAGATAGGATTGTATTTCTTTCCTGATAGCATCGTCACAAAGAACGACAGTTAATCCAAGCATCAAGGGAACAAGCGTGCAAGTTACAGCCATATCAAAAACCGGATTTGCAGAAAAATCAATTCGTTGCTGTCGAGTGCAACCGGTATACGCAGCAAACCATTTACAATAATTAATTACAGAGCGATGCTCAATAAGAACACCTTTGGGAGTTCCGGTGGAGCCTGATGTATAGATTATATACGCTAAATGCTCCGAAGTAGTTGCAGGGATTAAATTATCTTTTGGTTGTTTATTGAGAGCGTCATCATTCAGGTTCAAGAGAACTACAGCACCTTGATAGGATGCAAATTTATCTATAAAAGCAGATTGTGTAATCAAAATAGATGCTTTGCTGTCATTGAGTAAAAACAATAAACGTTCTTCTGGCTGTGAGGCATCCAGAGGCAGGTAGGCTCCGCCTGCTTTTAAAATAGCAAAAAGAGTAATGAGAAAATCGAAGGAACGGTCCAGGCAAAGTGCTACCGGCATGTCAGGTTTTAAGCCTGTGCTACGCAGATAATGGGCAAGTTGATTTGCTTTTTCATTAAGCTCGCCATAGGTGAGTTTTTCATTATCTTTCTGAGCCGCGATATCATGAGGGAAGCGATGCGCATGCTCTTCAAACAAGGCTGGTATTATATTTTTATTCGCCATTTTTCATCCTGAATTCGGCAGTTAAAAAATAGTATGAAGAACTCAATCTTATGCTGAACTTAAAAGTTCTTAAGTTGCTTTTTCCTGAAACTCATTAAAAAACCTTTAAATTCAGTATAGTGGAACATTTGGTATATTCAACTTGAGGACCCAAGATTATATTTTAGGCAAGAGTCGATCCATCCATTTGGGAAGGTACCAGACCCAATTTTTAAAAAGAGCCATTGTGGCGGGGACTAAGAAACTCCGGATTAAAAAAGCATCCACAAAAATAGCCACTGCAATACCAAGGCCAAAGGCTTTGACCATCAATACATCTGCAATCAGGAAGGAACAGCAAATCACAATTACTATAAGCGCCGCACTAGTTATAATGCGACTGCTTTTTTCAATACCAAAAATAATGCTGTTATTATTATCTTTCGTTAACTGATGGGCTTCCTTGATTCGAGTCAACAAAAATACTTCATAGTCCATCGAAAACCCAAATAAAGCACAAAATATAATGACTAATAAACTGATATCGAGCATTTCTTGCGGTTGGAAGTTAAGTAGGTGAGACAGATATCCCTTTTGAAATACAAAAACCAATGCACCATACGCCGCACTAAGGCTTAATAAAGTCATCAAAATCGCTTTTAATGGCAAGAATAAAGACCTTAGCAGGAACAGCAGGATAATGTAAGAAAATACAATGATCCATAGGATAGCATAAGGCAGATAATGATAAATGCTATGCAGCACATCCATATTACTTACAGCAATGCCGGTCAGTTGTATTTTCAATCCTGGGCCTAGATTAATGAGATGTAACTCATTAATCAGTTTTCTGGTTTCTTCTGAATTAACAGGGTGCTTGCTAATTACGTTAATAACAGTCATATGTTTGGTTGTTGTGGTTTCTAACAATTGTTTCACCCGGGGATCGAGTAATTTTTTATTTAAGTGATAGAGCGTATAATATTGTTTTTTCTTCAGATCGGATTTACTGCTGATAATTCCATTGACCTCTTTAACCAGAGGGTTTTTTTCTAATTTTTGTACTAAATCATAGATCTTGTATAAATTATGCCGTGATAAAATAGGTGAAGAGGGTGATTCAATAACTAGAGTGATTGGATTTAATTCTTCAATCTGAAATTTTTTTGCATAGGTATCATAAAAAGCCCGATTTTCTGATTTTTCCGGAAAAATACGATAATCCGATATACCAAATTTTGCTACTAAAAAGGGATATCCAAGTACTAATAAAAAGATAAGAATAGGGAAGAAAAAAAGATAAGGATGTTTTACTACCCTTTGTGCAAGCCAGCGCCAAGAGCTGGAATTTTTTCTGTTCTTAAAAAAGCGCACGGACAAAAAATTAATTTTTAGTTTCAGTACAGCAAGAATTGCCGGTAAAAAAATTGTAGAGATCAACACTGCAAAAAAAACAGCGGCCAAACCCCCAACAGCAACTGAAAATAAGATATTGACGGGAAATAAAAATAAAGCACTGAGACTTACAAAAACCGCCAGTCCACTAAAAAAAATAGCTTTTCCCGCTGTTTCCTGGGTGGTTGCGATCGCGTCCTCAATGTCTAATCCATTTTTTAATTCATCTCTAAAGCGGCTGATAAAAAATAATGAATAATCCAGACAAAGACATAAACCGAGTAACAAAGCGATGTTAATTGTGAAAATAGACAGGGTAAACAGGTGGCCTAGAAAATAAAGGGTAGTTAAAATAATTAACGCGCAGCCGCCTCCCAAAATGATTGGAAGGGTTGCAGCAACAACCGAGCCAAATACAAGAATTAAAGTGATGATGGCTACCGGTGTGGCAACGAAGTCGGCTTTATATAAGTCAGTTTGTGTCTGTTTGTTAACATTTTGCACAAAAAGCGGCTCCCCTCCAAGCTCTATCGTCATATTTGAAGGTTGTTTTATTGAATCTTTAAATTGTGTTAATAATTCATCACTAAGAGGTTTATTGGATTTGAAGATGATGGCTACATAAGCCGTATGTTTATCCTTGGAAATTTGATGGGTGTCATCGGGATAAATAATTTCATGTTCTATTGGGAAATCCTTTAAATCCGCTAATGATCTTTTTATTTTCTTTAGAAATAAAGGTTGAGTCGCTGAAAGCTTTGCACTATGGTACATAATCAGGAATTTATTATTATCGTTATATCCTAATTTTTTATTCATGTACTCTTCAGCTTTTGCACTGGCAGAACTTTCATCAATAAATCCAGTCGTTTTAAAGGGAGTAATTATATGGGGTAAAAAAGGGATGCACAGGAGGATGGCAAGCAGCCATAAACCTATAATGGGCCAACGCAGTTTATTTATAATTCTTCCTATTCGGTATGACAGAGTTTTTTTAGGCATTTTTATTTTCGGAACTCCATTATCCATTGACCACAAAAATAATGACTCTTTAAATATATTAGTATAAATTAGACAGTATGTGTAAAATTATGAGCGAAAAGACAGTTGTGCATCAATATCAGGATTTAATAACTCTTTTTGATAATTGCTTTGGCGAAGAATTTAATACCCGGCTTATTAAAGGGGATGATGAGCCAATTTATTTACCCGCGGATCACAATCGTCCCTATAATGCTTTATATTTTGCCCACGGTTTTTTTAGCAGTGCGCTGCATGAGTGCTCCCATTGGCTTATTGCTGGAGAGGAACGCAGAAAACAGGTGGATTTTGGGTATTGGTATATGCCAGATGGACGGACAGCCGAACAGCAGGCCGTATTTCAACAGGTTGAAGTAAAGCCCCAGTCAATAGAATGGATCCTTTCAAAGGCTGCAGGATATAAATTCCATATTAGTATTGATAACTTAAATGGGGCGGAATCAGATACCACTGCATTTAAACATGCGGTTTATAAGCAAGTAATTCATTACTGTACCCATGGATTATCGCCACGCGCGCACAAATTTCGTAATGCCTTGAGCTCTTTTTATGGACAATCTACTGCATTAAAGAGTGAAGATTTTTCGCTGGAAGAATTATAAATATTCTAAATCAATGTCTTTAGCCCGGTAAGCATTTATCCGGGCTAAATTACTTAATTTCAATGATGTAAAACAACCCCTAAAGTCCAATCCAGATTTTGTTTGGTAGGTACATAGTTGACGGTTTGATTTGCTGTTAACCCATAACCCTCTACCATCAATGCATAATAAAAAGAAGGTAAAAGACAATAGGATTCAATGTATTCATTATCTGGAAATTGATTGCTCAGGCCTTCCCATGATTGGTGACAAATCAGATTATTTGCCTGTTGGAGTAAATCTTGAATGGTCAACTGATTGTTTTTAAACTGGAAGGGCTTACTTTCTGCAAGATTTGGAAATCCGCCAATCGCATACCAGGTAGTAATGTGGTTGGCTCTAAGGGCTGGTTGTACTTCATTTTTGACCTTATGCATTGAAATTAGAGGGGAGACTTCATGTTCACACATCACCGCATCCCCCTGTCCTATATTGCCGTCTGGAAGAGGGTATCCCTCTGAGAAGCATGTGGCAGTATCGAGAAGCTGATGGGTCATTTCATTTTGTCCAAGCCCCAGAAAGCTGTGAACGGACAAACTGATATGTTGGCCGTACAAATCCACGTCTACTTGCGACCCTTTGTTATCGACATCTTTTTGAATTGGGAAAACAATTTGTACTGAAGCCCCACCAATATCCATGACTCCTACCGATGGAGTAGAGGATGATTGGAGCGCTCCTATATGATAATTCACTGCAAGCCAGTCATATAGTGCCTCATCAAGGCCGGTAATTGTTTTCGCGTCCATGAGTTGCCACTCTGATTTCTGGTTAAACCAGTTTTGCACTTCCTGATAATATATTTTTTGTTTTGCTTTAGGGACCAGACGCATTCCTGCTGTTGCATAAAAATAAACAGGTAAGTGTTGTGCGGGGGCTCCAGAGAAAAGGGTTGTCAGGTATGCATCAATCGTATTTTGATTTGCTTCAATCATCGAAAGCCCCGGTTTGACTTTTTTAGACCATATTTCGGTAATATGAGAAGGGGTGTTTGTTTCATCTAAGTCGTAGGTGAAAACATGCAGTCTTGACCCAGTACTTCCGGCATCAACAACCGCAATACATTGATGCTCAGAACATGAAGAAGAGGCGGCATTAATATCGGTAACTACAACAAGAAAACTGGAGAGAAGAAGTAAAAAACGAAGCATAGTCAAAATCTCGATAAAAAAGTAGCCAAATGATACAGTATGTATTTTTTGTTTTCAATATGGTATCATGTGGAAAAAATGATACACTATATTTTTACATTTTTATGTAGGTTAAATTTTACCTTCAAACGTTCAGGTTTGGACAGAAGTCCAACCTTCTTAATTAAAGTCAGTTTTCAGGCAGTATATTATCATGATGATAAATCAAGAATATCGCGGTTCAATTTATGCTATTTTATCAGGGTTTCTTTATGGATTCATAGGCTATTTTGGCTTAAGTGCCATTAATGGCAATTTGTCTGCCAGCACCATGTTATTCTGGCGCTTTCTTATTTCCAGTATGATTATTTTGATTATCATGCTCCCAAAAATAAAAAAAACCAATGATTCTTATAAGAACATGTTCATAGCTTTCATTACAGGCGTTTTTTTCTATGGCATTTCCACCTGGCTTTACTTTTTAGCCTCACATTACATAGGTTCGGGATTAGCGATGGTTATCTTTTTCACCTATCCGGTACTGATAATGTTATTAAATTATTTCTTTTATGGTCAGTCTATTCCGCAGATTTACTATTTGGCTATTGTAGTGATACTCATTGGTATGGCGCTGATGGTGGACCTGGAAGCTTTATCTTTTAATTTATGGGGCATTTTACTAGGTGTTGCTTCCGCATTTTTCTATGCCTGCTATATCATAGGCAGTAAAAAAAATGAACTTTCTCCAAACATGTCGACTTTTATGGTTTGTTTGGGGTGTATGACAACGAGTTTGCTGGTTTCCCTTTTTAATCATTCTTTTACCATCCCCTCGTCCCCAGAGGTTTGGTTCCATCTATTTGGAATAGCGCTTATTGCTACTGTCATCCCCATCGTATTGCTGCTCTATAGCTTAAAATACATCAGCTCGGAAAAAGCCTCAATTTTATCCGTTTTGGAGCCGGTATTTGTGGTAATCTTCGGGGTATTGCTCTTGGGAGAACAATTAAACCTGTGGGGTGCCCTCGGTGTTATATTGGTTCTGGCAGGGGCCTTAATAACCTTATTTAGCCATAAGATCAATTTTGGCCAATTGAAACTGCAGCCCATGCGCAGTGGAGATTTTGGTTAGAATTAAGGTAATGCTCAGGCAAGGAGCCTTAACTCGAATTACCCTGGTTGCAAGCAACCAGGCGATGTTTTGGGCTCTATTGTATGAACAGGTATCGGTTCTTAATACCAACTTCCATTGCAACCGCCACAGCCCCCACAATCACTAGCACAAGTTCCGCAACATGAATTACTACCACAGTTGCTTAGCAAGGGAATTGAGCACACCAGGATTACAGCCAGTATTATTCTTTTCATTGCCTATCCTTATTATGGTATGTATATTAACTATACTCTATGTTTTTGAATTTAACCAATTTATATTCACATTTTAAAAACTGACTTTTTGGAAAAACACTCCATATCAATTTAGTGTTCTGGAATGCATAACCATTGCAATTTCCATAAATTATAAATAAATATTTGATTTTGTGTAGTATTTAAATAAGGAACTAGTAATTTGTGTGATAGATAACGATTATTGGCAATATAACCGAGCAAATCAGGAGAAACATCAGTTATATCCCATTCACAGCCGTTAATATAGAATTGAAAGCCAAATTGTTCCGTTGGATGTTGATAAGCAAAACGACACGAAGCATCTCGAACCAGATCAACTCCTGTTTTTATTTCTTCAACGAAATCCGTTAAACCGATGATTGTATCTTCTTCCAAAGGCATGGGCAATTGAAGTTCAGCTTGTTGATCCAGCTGTGTTACAAAACAACCAAACCATGACCTCATGGTTTCTTCGTCATTAATTAACTTGTGTAATAGGTCTTGTGCATTTTGCCAGGCAGGACGGAGGATCTCGGAGGCATTGTGCCACTGAGACCAATTTGGATCCTGGTATAAGGTTTTGAAGGTATCTTTTTCAGCTAAATAATCACTAAGGCTTTCCAATAATTCTTGTCCTTGATAGCTTCGATAGCCAAAAGAATAGGTCATGCATTCTTCGGAAAGGGAAATGCCGTAATGGCCCACATGGGGTGGAAGATAGAGCATATCTCCTTCCTCAAGAACAAGCCGCTCTTCGACATCAAATTGTTTCATAATACGAAGTTCAAGATCATTAATGTAATTATCCTGGTTACACCCCTTAGTGGTAAGTAACCACTCGCGCCGTCCCCGTGCCTGATATAAAAAAACATCATAATTATCGTAATGAGGACCAACACTCCCATGGAGAACAGCATAACTAATCATAATGTCATCGATTCGCCATTGGGGAATAAAATTAAAATGATCCAACAACGCACAAACTTCTGGAATTAACCTATCTACTCCCTGGACAAGCAAAGTCCAATGGGTAAGTGGCAGGGTGTTGAAATCGCTTTCGGAAAAGGGTCCGCGTTTTAAATGCCATGAAGTTTTTTCATGGGGAGTTTCAAAGACCAGACGACTTTCAACGTCCTCTTCAAGAGCAAGACCCGCTAACTCATCAGGAGATATTGGGGTAGCGAAGCCTGGTAATGCATTACGAATAATTAATGGTTTTTTTTGCCAATATTCATTAAGAAAAGTTTCTAAGGAAATGTGTTGGAGATTGATCATCTTTGATAATACCTGGGTTGATTTTGAATAGTTTACCGCATGTTCGATTTTTTTAAACGCTATTTACGAGTACAAAGTGTAATGAATGTTTTAACAAGCTTATTTATCCTCACATTCACCGTGTAAGCACTCTACTAATTTAACGTACGTTATGGATAAATTCGAAGATTTGGTTTTTAATGGTGTAAAAATAAAAGGGTTTTTTATAACACCATGTTAAATAAAAAAAATTCAAGCTCGCCTTATCTCATTCTTTTTATTATCAGTATTGGCTCGAGCATTATATTTCCATTAATCGGTCCTTTATTTCTTAGTGATGGAGGGGTTTTACCAAGGGCGACAAACTACTTCAGGCTGAATGCCTACAGTTTAACAATTGGGGTCTATTATTTAGGGATGATTGTTGGAGCCTTATTATGGGGATTTATTTCTGAATTTATTGGGCCCAGGAAAACCTTACTTCTTTGTTCTGTAGGAGCTATCCTATCCTATGTACTTTGTATTTTCGCATTGTTTATTTCCAGTTTTATATTATTTTTTCTCGGAAGAGCAATGGATGGTCTACTCTCCGGAAGACGGGCTGTTGTAATGTCGGCTTTATCCATGACAGAAACAGATAAAAATCTGGTGTTTAGAAAAGTAGAAATTATGAATGCTTTAGGACTTTTGATTGGTCCTATTCTTGCAGGATATTTAGTTAATTTCAAAAAAACAGTCCCCTTGTATTATTATTCACTCCCATTTTTTGTTGTTTTAACATTAAGTATATTGAGCGTATTGTTTGTATTGAGAATTCGTGAACCTCCTGTGACTGAGAAAATTAATTTGAGTTATTTTGAATTTTATTTCTATTTAAAAAACTCAATTTTTATAAAATACTTATTTACTCAAATAACCTGGTATTTTTATTTTTTATGTATTATTCCATTTTCAATCGTAAAAAAGGGATTCTCTTCTTATGAAATAGGATTATTTTTTTCGGGTATTACTTTTTGTTTTTTATTTTTTCTGCAATTTTTTTACCAAAGATTAATTAATAAATTTGGAATTATCCTATTAAAAAAAATCTCCATGATTGTTTCAATTTTTTCGTTATTTCTTATCGGGACATTTTGGCATAACTTTTTTTTATTCATATTGGCTAATCTTGGTATTGCTTTTTCTATCGCTATTATTAATCCTTTGTTTTTAGCTGTCATTTCAAATAAATTCAAAAAAAATCAAGGGGTTGTCATGGGTTTGCAATCCAGTATTGTAGGTTTATCCTCGGTCATTGCAGCCGCTTTATCAGGTTTATTTATGAATATATCCTATAGCATGCCCTTTTATGTGGGTATGTTATTAATCACTTCGTTATTAGTAGTGGAGATCATGGGTTCTAACCGTATAGAAGATGGTGAGTGATAATTAGCATCCTGAGTGGATGTCTCCGCTATCCGAGAATTTATTTTTCTAGAAAATTGAGTTCTTGGTGAATAAGAAACTCAATGTAGTGTATCGAATAATTCGCGTGATAAAGATAGTGGGAAAATTCCTTAGGTTTCTTGAAGCACTTGCTAATACAGAAATAGAGCCAAAAATACCATTTTAATATAGTAATGTTTGTAGCATGAGTTAGTTCCTCTTTAGGAATATAATACTCCTCTTGAAAAGCAGTCACTTTTTCAGGATTTAATAATAAGCCCGAGTCTTTTTTTTCAATACACCAGGCGACCAAAGTATCTAAATAATCTGTGCGGTGATCGAAATCTGCAGCAGCTTCCCAATCGATAATCCAGTAATCCTTGGTGTCTTTAGTCCATAAGATATTTTTAGGTTTTAAGTCATTATGACAGACTGATTCTTTAGATATATGACGTATTGATTTTTTGAGGAGTTCTCTATTGTCTCTCATGAACGAAATAACAGTTTTAAGGCGTGGAAAGATGGTTAATAACTTAAGATAATTCCATCCCGGATGACTAACCAGTTGATTCACGATGTCAATGTAAATCGCAAATTTTTTGCTCGAGAATTCGTGATCATAGCTAATAGTCGCATGATGTAATGTTTTTAAGCGACGACTGATACTTCGGACCATATTGAGGGATATTTGCTGATCTTCGCAAATTGTTCCTTCAACGTAGGGATAGAGCATTAAAACACCAGGACCTGTTTCGAGTAAAACTCCTTTTTCACCCTCAATTGCAGTAATAGCATTCCCAAAAGCCAGCTGTGCCTTACTGATTTGTTCTGAAAAACATAAAGATTTTTTAACATCTTCTATCGTGGTTTTATATTCACGAACATATTCATCAAGTGCAATGCGCTTGACAATATATTGCCCGGAGGAAGTTTTGATCAAATACGTACTGTTTATATCACCGCCCGAAACAGAATAAATTTCTTGAGGAATAATCTGAATATCGTAATTGGATTCTAATTGCTTGACTTCATTTGCATTGAGCATAATCTTCCTTTGTAAATTACTAGAACTAAATTAAAAGGTTTATTTTTAGATTATGGCCAAGTAATTGATTAAATTCAAAGCAAAAAGTTTGATTATTTTCAAATTATCAGTGTTTGTTTCATTGTCGAGATATTCCTAAGGCAGGGTATTCACCATGATGTTTTAGTGCAAGGAACGATTTACGCAGGCTGCGGATTCTCTCGTCGTACCGGGAGGTCACGGCACCTCCCTATACGGCGTTAATCGGGATTATAAATTACAAGATGAATTTACCCTTAGGAACGTTTAACTTGATTGAAGAATACGTTCCAATTCTCCTTTTGCCTGACGTGAAAAATTGATAAGGTCGCTTTCTTTTTCAAAAAAGTCAAAGGATTGGACCAATGTAGTTTCATCATGTTTTCTGAATGCGGAAGTTTTCTTTTGAATATCCTCATGGTTGTATCCGAGAAATTTCATTACTTCTTTAGTCATGGATAAAGAAGAGTCAAATAATTCACGAATAAAGTAATCGACTCCCAGCCGATAAAGTTCATAGGCATGACGGCGATTACGAGCTCTGGCAAAAATTTTCAGATGCGGGAAATGCTGTTTGGCAAGTTTCACAATTTTCAGGTTTGCTTCTACATTCCCCACTGCAACTATAAGCAATTTTGCGTGTTCAGCCCCAGCGCTTTTTAGCATATCCAGCCGGCTGGCATCACCAAAATACCCCACATATCCGAATTTTCTGAGTAACTCGATCTGCTCTGGATTTTTTTCCAATACAGTCACTGTAATATTTTCCCCATTGAGTAGACGCCCAATAATTTGCCCAAAACGCCCATAACCCGCAAGAATAATCCCATTTCTTTCATCGAAAGAGTCATATTCTCGCTCAGGAATAAAACTCATAAATTTAGGTATGACAAAGCGATGATAGAAAAGCATTAAAAAGGGAGTTGCCAACATCGATAGGGCAACAACAAGGGTAAAAAAGGCCTCACTCTCCTGGCTTATAACCTTGGTAATTCCCGCATATTCAAAGAGCACGAAAGCAAACTCACTTCCTTGCGCCAGGGCAAAAGCAAATCCCATTCTTTGTAATCTGGTCAAATCAAAGAATAACCCCAGGACGTATAAAATAAGTGCTTTGATAATGATTAAAGAGAATACCGCGATAACAATCATGGTTGCTTTATTCGAAAAAATGGAGAAATTCATTCCCATCCCCACGGATATAAAAAAGAGACCAAGCAGAATTCCTTTAAAAGGTTGGATGTCTGCATCTACTGCGTGTTTGTATTGGGAGTTAGCTAAGACAACACCTGCAATAAACGCACCCAAAGCAGGAGAAACTCCTATAGACTCCATTAATAAAGTCACACCCACAACCAAGGCAAGAGAAAAGGCAGTGAATACTTCACGTAAATTGGTTTTGGCAATAATCAAAAACAGGTGTCTTGATAAATAATGACCAACAAGAATAACCGCTCCAACAACTCCCGCAACAAAAAGTGCATGTAACCATCTAGGTAGATGCATCATAAACGAGGCTTCATGGACATTAACCTGAGTAGTTCCATCTTGTGCAAGAAAGGGAAGGATAATAAGAATAGGGATAACTGCGATATCTTGAAATAAGAGTACAGCAAAGGAGGTTTCACCTTCTGCTGTTTTTAGAAGATTTTTTTCCTGGAGCATTTGCAAAACAAGAGCGGTGGAAGAAAGGGACAAAGCCATACTTACAGCTAAAGTTGCTTGCCAGTTAAAGCCCAGCATATATCCGATTGCAGTGAATATGCATGTAGTCAACAGGACTTGCAAACCACCTAAACCTATAATGAGTTTTCGCAGCTTCCACAACATGGAAGGCTCTAGTTCAAGACCGATAAGAAATAACATCATAATGACGCCAAACTCACCAAAATTCATAATTTGTTGTGAGTTCCCTATAAGTTTTAATCCAAAAGGTCCAATAAGAATGCCGACTATGAGGTAACCCAGAACTGATCCCAGTTTGAAACGGCTGGCAATAGGTACCATAATACTTGCCGAGGCAAGAAAGATAAAAATATTTAGCATGACGTGACCATTCATAATTCAACTCTATTTTGCGTGACAATTTTTAAATTTTTTACCGCTACCACAAGGGCAGGGTGCATTGCGGGCTATTTTGGGTTTACTTGTTTTATTTAAACCTTGTTTATGAACTCCATCGACATAAAACCATTGGCCGTCTTCTCTATGGAATTCACTTATCTCATGAATGGTTTTTACTTGATTCTGTTCAGAAAAACGTGCGGCAAATTCGACAAAACCTTTATCTGGGCCGGATAAGTTTGAGTTAATAACCTCCAAACCAATCCAGGCCACTCTTTTAGCCCATTGTTCGGCTTCCAATTCATTAAAACCAATCAAGGCTTTGCCCCTCATGGTATTTTTGATGTAATCAATTTGCCCCTTGGTATATGCAGTATACCGTGACCGCATCAATTGCTCCGGCGTTGCGGGTAATTTTTTTTTATCTAAATATAACCCGCAACACAGCTCATATGTATTTTGTGATCCACAAGGGCAAAATGACATGGTATTATCCAGAAAAAGTAAAAATTGAAAATTGGGATTATATTCGATGTAGGATTAAATTTTTACTAAATTACACAATTATTTAGGATAAAAGAATGAATTCTTGTTTATTCACCCAAAATTTGGAACAGATCGATCATCAACAAAGTATTAATCAACTGGAAGAAGGGAAAGTCTTGTTTTTCCCTGAATATTTTTTCTCCTCTGTTGACTCTGTCTTGCTCTCAGAGCATATTTTGGATGGCAGCCGCAAAAATGTAAGTTATGATATTCGCACCCAGAAGTTGAATGCCTATAAAAAAGAAACAAGCGAGCTGGCGACCAAACTTACAGTTATGATGCATGGGTATGCAGAATTTGCGCACCAATTGATTCAGAAAGTTCTTCCTTCTTACGTGCCTCATCTACAATGGGGAAGGACGAGTTTTAGACCCGCACAAATCCAGGGACGTGTTTCCTCAAAACGAAAAGATGACACTCGCTTGCATGTAGATTCATTTTCAGCAAGCCCTGTACATGGTTTAAGAATTTTACGTGTTTTTTGCAATGTAAATCCCCACGAACCGCGAGTGTGGAATCTTGGAGAACCCTTTACCGATGTTCTTCATCATTTTGCACCCAGAATCGCTCCTTACAGCAAGGTAAAAGCGAGCCTGCTGAAACTGGTTAAAGCAACCAAAACATTACGTTCACCCTATGATCACTACATGCTGCATTTACATGATACGATGAAATTGGATGATGCTTACCAGGCAAAAGTTGCAAAGGTAAGAATTGAATTTCCTGCCAAAAGTACCTGGATAGTTTTTACTGATCATGTATCGCATGCAGCCTTAAGTGGCCAGCACTTGTTAGAACAAACATTTTATCTTCCAGTTGATAAGATGGCGGTCCCAGATCATTCACCTTTAAATCAGTGGAAAAAAATTAGGCCCGAAATGAGTTCTTGTTCTTCACAAAGATTTAAAAATAACTCAGTAGAATTGGGTTAGATCATTTTTGACAAAAAAGCGACAAATAAATACAATTGAGATATTTTTTTTCCATTTGGTATTTTATTATGTTTATTGATGGAGTAAGAGGCAAGGTGACGATTGCGGATATTCTCTTCGGGATACGTTACTTGCCTCATGCTGCCGTAACTACAGCCAAATATAGTTTATATGGTGCTTGTGTTGGTTTTTTAGGCACTTACCTGTTTTCAGAATCTTTGAAAAAATTTGCCGCTGAAAATCCTGAAGCTGTTAATCTCGATGGCAAACATGTTCAGGATGACGAACAATTTTTAAAATTTTCACGTCACTCGCAATTCTCACATTATACCCCTCCCATATCAGAAATGATTCCCATTTATTCTACGGGTCTTGGGGCATGTGCAGGAGCATTTTTTGGTCTCAGCAAGTCATGTTCGGAATTTTCGGTAAAGCTAAAAGCAGACAGGGAGTTAAGACGATTGGACATGGTTTAAGAGGGAACCTTCTTCGAAAATCTACAGGTTTTGCTTGATAAATTTTTCAATGCCGCGGGATGTTAGTGGTTTACTGAAGAAAAATCCTTGAACCTCATCGCAATGTTGTTGCCTTAAAAAGTCCAGTTGTTTTTTGCTTTCTACCCCTTCAGCAATTACCTTAAAATTAAAACTGCGGGCCATTGAAATTATTGCTTCAATAATGACTTCATCACTACGGGATGAAGATATATTTTGAATAAACGATTGATCAATTTTTAAAGAGTCTATATGGAGTTGTTTCAGGTAATTGATGCTGGAGTTACCTGTTCCAAAATCATCCAAAGCAATTTGGATGCCTAATTGCTTCAGTTGATTAAGCGTTTGCACAATATCTCTATGCGTTATAATCACATTTTCAGAAATTTCAAATTCAATGTATTTAGGATCAACCAGATTATTTTTTAAAATATTTTCTACAATATAAATAAAATTAGGGTGTTGTAATTGCCGGGTAGTGATGTTAACTGCTACCCGTATGAGAGGAAGTCCCTTTTTATGCCACGCTTTAATTTGGCGGCAAACTTCACTGATAATCCACTCACCTATGGGTATAATTAATCCTGTTTCTTCGGCAATGGGGATGAAGTCCATCGGTAATAACAAACCTTTTTCCGGATGATTCCACCGTATAAGGGCCTCAACCGATAATAAATCTTTATTATCAAGATTGAATTGTGGTTGATATAATAAAAAAAACTCCTCGTTTTTAATTCCATTGCGCAAATCTGATTCGAGTTTAAAACATCTATCGGTATATTCATGCAATTGCGCGGCGTAAAAATAATACTGGTTTCCTCCCCGCTCCTTAGCCTGATACATGGCTAAATCTGCATTTTTTAATAGGTCATTAGGGGTATTTCCATCTTTAGGATAAATACTTATCCCTACCGCTGTAGTGATTGTTATTTCTCGATTTTCAATTTTGAATGGTTCTCGCATAGATTCCAGGATTTTATTGGCAATAATCCCAATTTCTTCATGCTTGCCTACATGACACGTCATAACAAATTCATCACCGCCGATTCGAGCTATGGTATCTTCTTTGCGAATTAAAGAAGACCAGCGTTGTGCAACCAACTGCAATAATTGGTCCCCAACTTCATGCGACAAGCTGTCGTTAATTAATTTAAATCGGTCCAAATCAAAATACATAAGGGCAAATTGTTGATTGTGTTTCTTTGCATATTCAATACCGGCATGGATTCTGTCGATTAACAAAGCCCGGTTTGGTAATTGCGTTAACGGATCGTGCAAAGCTTGGTATTTCAGTTGCTTCTCAAGAGTTGCCTGTTCGGTAATATCCCTAAAGCTCCAAACCCGACCAATGATTTTTTCGTTCAAGCGGTGGGGTAGTGTGTAGCATTCCAATATTTTACCGTCCCTAAAAGGAACAATTTCCCGGGTAATTTCATCAATATTTTTTCTTAGACGATTGACATCAGATAAATACTCGCGTGGTTTAATGAGCTGATTAAGCATGTAATACAAAAGAATAGTTCCGTCATTAGTTTCGAGCATGGTTTTGGGGATATTCCACATGGAAACAAACTTCGCATTACAATCGATAATTCTATTGTTTAAGTCCATCACCAAAATTCCATCAGCGGAAGATTCAAAAGTGGATCTTAAAAGGGATAAGGATTGTTGCAAAGACTCGGTCCGCTCTTTAACAGTCTGCTGTAAAATTTTCTCATGATGTTTGGAATCATTGGCCAAAATCCATTTTCTGGTTAATGCACAGGCAAGTTGTCTCACTGCGACCACATCAAAGGGCTTTTTCAGAATAAGATAATTATCTCCCATGCCTAATTCTTTGACTGTCTCCTCCCAGCTGTAATCCGAGTATGCAGTACAAATGACTACTTGAATGTCGGGATCAACCTTCCACATGTGCTTGATGGTTTCAATTCCATCCCATCCCGGGGGCATTCTTACATCTACAAATGCCAGTGCGTAATGAATTCCTTTGGCAAGATCTTCTTTGATTATATTAATTGCTTCCTGGCCCTGACACGCAGTGGTAAAAATAAATTTAGGTAAAAAACACTCAATGTCGGAATTACATGAATTAGTCAAGGAGGGTTCATCATCAAACAGTTGTTTATCCAATTGACTCAATTCTGATTTTGTATTGGATGCTGTCAGTACTTTAATAAAATCCTGATGTATTGAGGGGTTATCATCGATAATTATAATATGCAAGGGTATATCATTCATCAGGGCCCCCTTGTTTATAGGAACTGTCATTAATTGGTAAAGTCAGTAAAAATTGAGCTCCATATCCTTCTCCTTTACTCGCTGCTATAAGGGAGCCGCCCATTTCTCGAGCTGAAATTGCCGAACTATGTAAGCCAATACCATGACCATTTTTTTTGGTGGTAAATCCAAAAGCAAAAATACGTTGCAAATTATCAGCGTTAATACCAACCCCATTATCTTCGACAATAATTTCCACCCATTTTTTTCCCTTTTTTTGGACCTTTAATTTAATTTCTTTAAAAAGGGAAGACGTATTTTCTAGCACTGAGTCTTTGGCATTTTGAATTAAATTGATCAATATTTGCAGGAGTTTGGATTTATCAACATTAATCATAGGTGTGGGGTTAAAATTTTTAGTAATTTGAATATCCTTTTTCTTGGAGGAGTTCATAATGATACTCATTGCTGTATCAATTAATTCTGGAAGATAGACTTTTTCGTTCAGGCTTGACAGGCCACTTATCGATTTTTGGGTGTCTACTATTTGGGTTATATGACGTAAATCTTCTTGCAGATTTTCTACCTCCAAATTATTTTTCTCATTTTCTTCCATAATAATTTTGCCAATTGCTAACAAATATTGAGGAATGATTTTGCCTTTAGGATCATGAGTTAAGAAATGTACCAAATCGGTTTGATGATTTTCCATCATCTCCATAATCTTTAGTAATTTTTTATGATAATCGAGTTTGAAACTGTTTTTTAAGATGGTAATTGAAACATTGGAGCTGTTTAAAATATTGCCAATATTGTGCAAAATAGTCGTTGCAACCTCTGCCATCCCGGCACGACGTGCCGTAGACGATATTTGTTGATTTAATTCTTTGATTTTTTCTTCAGCAGCTTTGCTTTTATGGATATCAATAATTATGCCTGCAAGCTGTTTCTCACCCTGCTGACACTGAGAGATTATTCGATACCAGCGGTAATTCCCATCTGAATTTTTTATCCGTATTTCGCATTCATAATCTATTTTTTCTTCTAAGGACCGTTGGACTTTTTGTCTTAGTTCAAACTGGTCTTGTTCATGGACCAGCTTCATAAATTCATCGAGTGAAGGGGCTTTATTTTGTGGATTTAAATGGAACAGGCTGAATAATTCATTGGACCAGATTGCACGATCGATAATCCCGTCATAAGACCAATACCCCAAACCGGCAATATGCTGAGCATAGGCAAGTTTTTCATTCAAACTCATCATTTCCCGGGAAGAAATTTTTATGGAACGTTCGTGCAAATACCGCTCCTGATCTGCATCTATATAAGTGTTATTGATACGCTGAATAAAAGTCTGCCACTGCTCATCAGTCTCAGGTTTTTTATCTGGAGCAAGGCTTGTATGTTGTAACTGTCGTTTCAAAAGCTTATGAATTTCCATGTCATCCTGAACAAATTTTTAAGTTTCATAAATAGTCGTTATTGTCATGGTTTGATTATGCAACTCACAATTTCCGACAGAAAAAGGTGATAATTCTCCATATGAATAAAAACCAATTTGGGTCGAACCTTTAGGTAATGCCAACATTGTTGATTCGATTTCTTCTTCTGTCCGTTCACCCAATAATAGCCTTCTCCCCACACAACTGATGTCAATAGCCAATACCGGACCTAATTGTTCTAGATTATCCTTAAGCATTAATTTATTTGCCAAAAGACCCGCTTCATTCGCACTATCGATTAATCGATCAAAATTTGCCCTCATTAATTGGGCGTGCCATCCATTTGGAACGTCTCCAGCAAATACTAAAGATTGTTCTTTTTCATCAATTGCAAGGATGGTCCGAACCAATTGAGCATCATTATGGGCCTCAGGATTATTTATCGCTAAGGGGTAAAGTAAACCTGAAGAGGGCAACTCGGAGGCTTTTTCGCCCAAGTATTCCTTATAAAGCTGCAAGGCAGGTTGATAATCAAGTTCATATAAAATGTTGGATTCGGAACGTGTAATCCGTCGAAGAGGGCCAAAAATATCCCAACCTCCTTTAGAGGCATGGCCGACATGAACATCTGATCCATAAAAACCTACAGCAACTACATAATGGTCAAGAATTTGATTATTCGAAATAGTCCATGTTTTTTTGAAATTGCTGCCATCCCCAGCTAAGCCGCCGGTAATAATGAGTTTTTTGGAGCCTTTTGCAGTGTTCAACCCTTGTACCAATTCGGAACCGTTGACATTTAACCCATCAGAGAGGATAAAAATGCTATGTAGATCATCTGCTTTTAATTGTTCAGCAATCAATTTACTCGTATTTTTTGAATCTTTACTATGATTTACTTCTGCTTTTGCCATTTTTAATGTAGTTTTGGCAAATTTAATTACAGCTACCGTAATACTGTGATCAAAAAGGCTGTCCCCAAAAATTTCACCCGACGTGGAGCATCCTATAATTTTTGAATTGGAATAAAAGTTAGCTAATTGAATAATAGGCTCTTGAAAATCAATGAATTCCGGAGCTGCAAAAATAAGAACTAGGGTATCTTCAGAATCAAGATTGGGAAATTCTTTCAAGTTCCATCCTTTATTTTTAAGGAATTGAAAGCTTTTTATTTCCATATTTTCTCCGGAGCAAGATTTTTTTCATGGTTTTTTATTATTATAGTGTCAATTTTGGCTTTTTTCTGGAGCAGTTGATCCGAACTGTTTCCTAATTGTATGAACTTATAATCGCCAATTTCTTTCTGGTCATAAGCGTTTGCTGCGGATTCTTGGGATCTGAGAAAGATTTTTTTAAATTTAAAAATTTTAATTAAAAAAATTGACTTTAATATGTCATCTTTTTAGCATGGTGCCAAAACTACGCACAATGAGGGATGTTATGTTAGGACTAATAAGTTTCGATGAGATTAACTTTGTTCTCAATAACCCGGATGATCCGAATCATTCATTATCCGGTGAATACAAAAGGATTAAACAGGTTTATAAAAGGCGGCCATCCTTTTTTGATCCTTATCAAAATGGTAAACAGTGGATTGGTGGCGCAATCGCCCCAATTGTTTACCCATTAGAATTTGCCTCTCTTGGTTTGATAGGGATTGTAGCGGGTGTGGGTTCTTTGATTGCTACACTTGGATGTGGCCTGGCCGGAATAGGCGCGGTAATATCGGGGTATGCATCAGTTCAGGATAAGGCGTTTAGAAATGCAAGCCAGTTTTTATATTATGCAGGATACTCGCTTGTAAATGCTGCCGCAGGTCTTTTATTGGCATTACTGAGCATACCCTGTTCTCTTATTGTTTTGGGTACCCGCAGCTTGGCTACTGTCACTGCTGATGTGCTGGAATGCATGAATAATGCAAGTATGACTACAGAAGTTTATCCAAAAATAGCTATATAATACAGAAAAACCAAGGATTTTATGCTTTATTTAATCGGTGAAAAAGAATTAAATTACGTTTTTGATGGAGGTACCTGCAAGGAGATTATCAAAAGGGGAATTACCACCTACAAAAATCGTCCGGGATTTTTTACTCCTTACAGGAATATCTACGAATTTGCAGGGGAGCTCATTGCTCCTGTCTTCTATCCTCTTCATGGAACGCTACTTGCCGGTGCCACTGCAATTGCTGCTGTAATATCTGGCGCCTTATATATAGGGGCTTCACTTGTCGCTCTTGGGGCTTCTTTGTTTCATGCTCCAGAATTTAAAAATAATACCTGCAAGTTAGCTGGTTTTTCCCTGTACTGTACAGGGTGGTTTCTTATTATATCGGCAGCGAGTGCATTACTTGCCCTTATCAGTATTCCTCATAGTCTTGCCTCTCTTGTTACCCGCTCTGTTTCTACTTTAGTAAATGCAGGATCCGAATCTGCGAGAAATGAGAGTGTACAAGACAACCCTGAAGACGAGGATGAAATGATTTGTCGATGTATCTGACAAGCGACATTCAAATCGATTTTCATGCAAATATATGAGTGTTAATTGGTCATTAAAAGAGATAGTATACGCGTAAAAATTGCCCTCTTGGAACTAACCTTATGAAAGAAATAACACTGACCGCCATCTTTGAAGGAACTATCTATAGTATTGAAAGTCCTAATACTCATTTGCATCGAGTTTTGACTGAAGATGCAAAAGGAGTTCGCATCACTTCATCCGCAGACGTCGACAAACATCAAGATACCACCCATTTTAAAATGGGTTTTAATGGGTGTGCCATCGAGAACGGCGTAAAAGGGGTTCTATTTGGAGTAGGTGTAGAAGAACAAAGCGATCAAGTAGTAGCAGTGGTCAAAAAACTTATCCAAAAGGGATATAAAGTAAAGTTTAATGGGATTGGTTTGAGCCGGGGTGGAATTGCTGCAATCCTTGCGGCTATCAAGTTATCGCATATTGACCATTTTCATTTAGAAACGAATCTGCTTTTATTAGATCCTGTGCCCGGTAATTTATTTTACACGCCTTTATTAGATTTTTTTAACTATTCATTGGCTAACCGTGCAGTTAATTTATCAGAATCTAAAAATTTGAACTACGTAGAGACACTCTATCCTTATCTTGAGGTGGGTGATGATACGGGCAAGTATTTGGATCAAGTTCTTGCCAAATTCCATATACCTATAAGACCTACTTATCCCAAGCATGCTCGAGTTAATGAAGAAGTGATTTTAGGAGCTCATTTAAAGGCTTTTCAGGATGTTGATAAGGAAAGTGATGAAGTTCCTCTACGTTATGGGGTGGATATAATTCCTGTAATTAGAAAACTCAGTAAAGCGCTCATGTATCAATTTTTAAGCCGGGTAGGTAGCTTGGCGGACTCCAAAGAGAATGTGGAACAATCACAAATCATTAATGAGTTCCAACGAGATAGAGAGAAATGGACACGGACTCTTCAAGGGATTATCAAGAATCTTGATCCGAAAAACAGATATCTGCATTCCCAAAATGGCTCTAAAATTACGGTTTCAAATTCAGCCCAATATCTGAATAAAACGCACCGTGAAATCAGTAATTCAGATTCTATTGATGTGCATGAATTATGTTTAAAAGTGGAACCCGAACGCATCAATTTTGAGAAACCAAAAAATCCGGTCTGCAAAGCAGACTTGTTGGAACTCATCATCATTATTCAGGAGAATATGACTGCCAAGAGCAAGGAGGGTAGAAAGGGTGAGCTATTGAGTACTATTAAAACCAATTTGGAACGTGATGAGTCGTATAGTGAAGAGCAGTTGAGCTTTATACTTAGAGATATTCTTGCCGTGGCTCTACAACGGGATCGATACAGTTACAGTTTTTATGGGACAACAACCTCTGGTTTGATTTTGGTGAAAGTATTGAATCAATCACGCTTTAGCGCAATCCAGGAGCTGATACAATCAAATGATAAGCCTGTTGAATATTCTGATTTATGTGCCTATGTTTTGGGTAGAAAAGATGCAGTGCATTTTAACAGCCAGAGCAAGAATATGAATCTTTCTAAAATTGAAGAGCATAGGGTAGGTGAAGACGGTTACAGGATGTTAATCTAGAATAACTAAAAAAATTTCAAGGAAGAATAATGATAAAAAAAGGAAAATTGCCCTAATGTTCCACTGGCTAAGGGACTGGTGGTCTGAACGAATCATACGTCATTCACTTATAACCGATTTGGAGTGGAAGAGGGCATTTTACGACCTGCCTTTGCTGCATCGTTTAGATAATCAGGAACAAATAAAACTGAAACGTTTGGCTATCTTATTTCTTTATTATAAATCATTGGAAGGGGTAGGCGATCTGGAAGTGACACCTGCTATGAGATTAAATATTGCATTGCAGGCATGCCTTCCAATACTGAATCTGGGACTGGATTGGTATGATGGTTGGGTCTCCGTCATAATTTATCCGGGGGCATATTCCCATGAGAGTAAGGTAATTGATGAGTTTGGGATAGAACATTCAGGTAAATCCAGTTTAAGTGGGGAATCGTGGCAACGCGGACCCGTTATCCTCTCATGGGATGATTCATTGCATCATGGAGAAGGACGTAATGTAATTATCCATGAATTTGCTCATAAACTGGATATGCTCAATGGAAGTGCCAATGGATTTCCTCCTCTTCACAATGGAATGTCTGTATCAAACTGGGCTGAGGTTTTTAGCTCGGGATACAATGACTTACTCCATAGGCTTGAACAGAACGATACTATCCCGATAGATCCTTATGCTGTTACATCTCCGGGCGAGTTTTTTGCTGTTTTTTCCGAATTATTTTTCGAGAAACCCGAAACAATAAGCCATTATTATCCTGAGATTTATCAATTACTTGGCAAATTTTACCGGCAGGATCCATTAAAGTTATGCATAAATGATGGGTAACCTGACATCTGGATTTCAGGCTACCCATAAGCTCACCAACTAAATGAATAGCGTGTTTCTCTGGAGCTCCAACCATCTGTGACATGCACGTCAAGTTTTTTTTGAGAAATCAGATTAAATTCGATTAAAGAGCCCCAATAGGGATTATGGAATTCAAAGCTTTGTTTTGTTTCCCCAATGGTTAGTTTGCAAGAAAGTTGCCTCGGTTCAGGTGCACCAAGACCATCGCCATAACTTAAATCCAACTGGGTCGATCCCTGGGAGTTTCCTGCAGAGGTTACCTCACTCAACCAATTACATTCAATCTTTGCGGATTGAGAGTTTTGGTTTTTTAATTTTAGACAACTTCTATGAGTACTAATACACGGCTTCGCAAAACTGGTACCGACAAGTAAAGTCAACAGCATAAAAGTATATAATTTAGTCATATTTATACCTAATTAGTTAGGGTGTGTTGTTTTTATCATTGTTATTAAATGGGTGTCAATGGTTTCAGGTAAACTGTTATTTACTGAAAAACCAAAAAACAAGAGTAATGATCAGGCTAATTACGATGCAAGTAGTGATAGGGAAATAAAATGTAAAGTTGTTTTTCTGGATAATGATGTCACCTGGAAGTTTTCCCAATCCCATTTTTATCAAAAATGGCCAAAATATTCCTGCGATTAATAAAATAATACCCGTAATGATTAATATCTTTTGAGCCATTGTAATCCTAAAGCATTAAATGAGGGGAAGGACGTTTTCCTGTAACCAATAACCCATTTATAATAGACGATCTACGGTTAGTTTTCTTGCAATTCGAATGAAAAAAGCAGAGGACGCACACAGTTCCGTAATGGTGAAATAACAATTGAGGTAAAATTTGAGGAGTCAGGAGGCTCAACTTGACTTCTCAAAATTCATTTTTGCCTTAACTGTAACTAGGCGACAATTTTTGGTGTATCGAGATTAAGTTCAACCTCACCAATTGTACCTTCTTGTAGGGGAATCTGTGATTCCTCCTGGGTTAATGTCGCCTGGAACTTCAGTAGATCCGCGGGTTTGAAGAAGCGACGACTTTGATACTGTGTTTTCTTAATTTCCTTTTCAGCAATTTTATTAATTAAGGGTTCAGTGTCGCCAAGTTCTTTTTCTATAGCTGTAATTTGTTCTTGTGATGCTTCATCGAGATAAGATGCCAAATCCTCTTTAGCTTCTGAGAGAAGATTCTTTATAAATTCCATTCTTTTCCTATCCAATAGCACATTGTGATCATTTAAGGCATATATCCACTGGATTTCTTCATGATCTAACTCTTGCCAGGCCAACTTGAGTTGTGCCTGAGGTTTTTCAACAGACTGGACAGTTTGTGAAAGTAATAGGTTTTTAGTTTTTAAGGTGATTTTTTCCCAATAGGAACAAGACTCCTCTTCCATTCGCTCTTCTGCTTTCGTAATGAGATATTCCGTATCTGATATCGACTTCTCATTTCTGCCGATTTGTTCGCCAATTTCCATCTTCTTTTTTTGAATCTCGTCAAGTTTCTTTTGTATTTTTAATTGTTTGTTTAAAAGAAGTGCGAAGTCGAGATCGGGCTCTATGCCTAAAAGACTCTTGAGCTGGATCACATTTACGGGCTGTGATTTCCAATCCAATTGTTTCAATTGACCGGCATGCTCCATTTGTTTCCTAATTTGTTCAGGGAACTCCTGAAAATCAATTACCGATTTATCCCAGTCAAGAGCCAATATCGCCTTTAACCTGAATAATTTCGCGAATTCGGCTCGTTTGTGTGAAGGCAGGATATCAATAGTTTTTACGTCCGATAAATTCAAAAGAGCCTCTTTATTTTCCTCAAGAATTGATTTAACTCTCTTTATTTCATTACGCTCTGCTTCAACATGGGGAAGGAATGAGGATTCATATCCAGTAAATCCTTCCTGTAAGGGTGCGTCTTCAATTTGAAAATCTATATAAGATTGAATCCCGTCATTACCACTTTGAATATGCACTTGCTCAGGCTTAACATTAAATAACGCAGCAAATTGGCTTTGTTTTTCTGCCAATAAGCTTTCTTGGGCATCTTGATTTAACCCATCTGGTTTATCCAATTCCTCTATGGATCTTAGGAGTTGTTTTTTTAATGCATTCAGTTGATTTAAATAAGGATGATATGCTTTATAAGAGCTAAAACGTAATGTAGCCTCATATAACTCATGTATTATATGAGTGGGATTATCCTTGCTCTGATTGCATATTTTGAGAAGTGCGGATTTTAAATGCTCCCATGTAGGATCATAGAGTGTTTTGAAAAAATGCGGTGATGTATGGCTCAAACAATTGCGGAACGCATCGATTTGATGCTCTGCGATTACTTGATCATGGCATTGTTGCCTAAAATCAAGATCGCAATGCGGGGCGCTATTTAATGAATCAATCGCATTTAGAGCATCATTAATCACCTCTCGGGGCGATGAGTGCCGTATAGAAAACAGATACTTATCTTTTAAAATGGTTCGATGACGTTCAAGTGTCGCATACAGTCTCTGAATTTTATCTTTATCCTGGGGCGAATTAATTAGATCCCCCGCTAAAGTATAAATTTCTAATGCTGCATTTTTGGCTGCTGTTCGTTCGAACAGGGCATGGAGCGGTTCTGGATTTTCTTGAACCCAGGCAAACTCATCCATAAGGTATTGAGCCAATTTTTTCATTATTTCTTCATCGTAGGACTTTTGTAAATCATTTAAATTTTCATCTTCCGGCAATCCTGAATTCCGATAAAGAGTAGAAAATGAGAGAATTAAACCTTGTACTTTAAATTGTTCGACAAGTGAGAATTGTGTTAATTGCTCGCAGTAATTTAATACTAAGGGCTTAATTTGCGATAATAATTCCCGGATGGCTTTATCATCGGCATTCATTAGCTTACTTTGATAAAATTGAATAACACTTTCTGTAACTTTTTCTTTTTCTTCGCGATGTAGTACTCTGTTTTTTTGTTCAATTAACTTATAAATTACGGTTCTTACAATTTCAGGTATGAAATAAGAGTTTTGCGAGGTATTTTTGGGGAAAAATACTTTTATAGTATCGGGACAAATCGCACAAAACTCCCCAATCAAATGAGGTAAAATTTGTTTACTTTGGGCCAGTTCCAAATCATTTTTTGTTTGACCTTCGGGTTTGGTATACTCCAGTACAACCCCCGCTTTATCAGCAATCACTGTTTCCAGGTTTTGATGCATTAGGGCTTTTACCCCAGCTTTAAATTGCTTCGGTTTTTGTTGAAGCTTAGACTGTATATTTAATTCCTGGAAGAAGTCTAGTTGTTTCAGAAACTTAAGCCTTAAGCTTTGCTCAAAGCTCATACGTACTGCTTTATCTGCTTTAGCGGCCCACTTTTCTTCTCGTGCATTCTCCCAAAGCTTACAGGCGGTCTTTTTGAATTGCTCAATACTCTCATTAAGCGAGGTTTGAGTTACATTAGGATCCTGAGAACGGGTAAGCTCACTTAAGATCGTTTCGCGCCATTGATAAAATTCAAATTTTATTCTTGGATCATCGGGATAAAATTCCAATAGCAAGCTTTCCCATGCCTCTATTTGTTGCATCAGTACTTGCTGTACTTCATCTATAGCTTGAGTATAAATCCTGTCAACAGTTGCTTGTAATTTAATTTTATTTCTTAATTCTTCAACCGATTGCTCATTAATACTCTGACGCACCCAAGGTAAAATATAATAGAAAAATTTCTTGAGCATGTTTTCTGGAGGTTTGACTTGATAGATTGGCAACCAGTCACCAGGTTTGCCATTTCGTGCAGCTCGCCCTGCGATTTGAGTTGTCATCCTTTGTGTGTCTGCATACGTTTGAATTACGAACAAGCCTTTAGGATGATCACCTGTGTTGATATCTATTCCTTTGGCAAGCATAGCAGTACCCACAGTTATGGTATTAACCTGTCCAGCTTGCTTGATTATCTTATCCAATTCACTTGGGGATTCTTTACCGGTAATGATTTGAATCTTAAAACCTTGTTCTTTATAAAATTTTAAACTATTGCCAATTGCTTCTGCTTCATCAAAATCTTCATTGATAATGAGAATAGGTTGTGTTTGCGTATGACTCCATTTTTCAATGGCCTGTTTACTTTGCGTAATAAGTGTTGCGTGTTCATCAAAAGTCTGTATCGCTAAATCTGGATTAAGCTCCATTGTAGGTTTGGTTACAGGGCACTTAATGCGTTCAAATGTTTCCTGAATTGATTTAATTGTCTCTTCACGATTGAAAGTAAAGATGGGTTCATGATTTTTGCGTTTGTCACCTGCATAGGGTGCTACACTGATGGCTTGAGTTCCTAAAGAGGTAGCCAAACTTTCCAGTTCCCCTTTATCTCCAGGAGTGGCTGAAATTCCCAGCAAACGTCCTTTTGTTTTTTGATAAAATTTAATTAAACCTTGAATTGATTGACTGGCAAGCACAGAGGGGACGCGATCAATAAAAATGTATTGTGCTTGGTCTTTATTTTCGAATTTTAATCGTGCCTGTAACGCTTGTTGTACTGCTTCTGTAAAAATTGAACCATGTTTAGGTGTACTGCGGATTAGAGGAACACAAGCGATTTTTTTAATCACCTCATGACCTGTTTCATCCTTTTCCTTTATCGGTTGGACTATAAAATGTTTATTCTCCACCAGGGTTTGAGCAACACAGCTGGCATGAATCCATTGTTTCAGCTGGGTATTGCTTGATGCCATCAAATAGTTTTGCTTTTCTACATTACCATTAAATTGTTCATTTATTTGTTTGTTGAGAAAGATTCGAAACTGGTCCAAATCTTCATCCTCATCCCAGGGAGGATCAATCTTACGGAAAGCAGGAAGATTAATGAATTGATGTGCCAGCGGGTAAATCCATTGCTCTGGGTTGTCTTCGTTAGCAGCTTCAGTCTCAGCTACAAGTTTATGGAGTGTTACTTGATCTAAAAGTGCATCATCACATTCATCCAAAACAATATGAACCGGATCGCTGGTTTCCAGAAGCCCTTCTTTTTTAGCCTCTTTTGCCGCTAAGCGGAAAAGAGACATATCCTCACCTGTAGAGCAATTGATTCCATTAATTTGGTAAGCTTCAGTTGGAGTGTCACTTTGGATCAGTGCAGATTTTATTCCCAGAAATTTAAAGAAAGGTTCGCAGCTGTTTTCATAATCGCGAATAAGTAATGTTGGATTAGCAGTGCATTGATCAACAGTACCCCCTTGTGACCATTGCAACACTGAAAGCATTGGAGTATTGATACTCTTACCTTCACCGGTTTTGATACGCATTAACAGGTTAGATGAAGGGTCATGAAGGGCTAATAACAGGACGAGCATTTGGGTTGTATTTGGAAATAAACCTGTGGTTCGGAAGTAAATTTCTCGTAAATAAGCCAAAAGCTCGAGATTGGCGACTTCCACTTGTTCGGGAGGAATTGTTTTAGAGCGTAATTGTTGAAGTAGGGCGTTGGCTTGTATTTTTAGATCATGACGCGAACAGGCAGTTAACTTCTTCAGGCCAGTGAAGTCATTAGGGTTTAATGGATCGGTATATCCTAAAGTTTCGATAAAAGTTAATTGCCTTGCAAGTTTCATTTGCAATGCATGAGGAAAGTCTTCTTCATGAAGCATGTCTTGCAAACTTACTAGCGCATCTTTTATTCGATTGGTGGCAAACTGTTTTGCTAAATCTCTTGTTTCACCTGTCTTCGCGAAGGGATTTGTGTCAAAACTCGAACAGTAGTCATGGAGTTTTGTTGAGTCATGAGCGAGCAGGGCCGTGTTAAGGCTTTGGGCATTGGGGTAGGGTGGAGTCGCAAATAGTTTAAGAACCTTCCCAACATCAGCTGCAGAGCGTCGTCCCAAACCTTTAGTGACTTCCAGCAAGGCCGGCAAGTTCACTGTGGGATCTTTTTTATTTTTTGCCAATCCCGTAACAATGGCAATAATGTTTGTTCTGTTTTCAGGATTAATTTGCGTCAGTTGTTGAAGAATCAGAGGGTAATTAGCCAAATCATGATTAGGATTATCATGAGAAACTATATGGAGTAAGGCAATGCAAAGTTCGGCTTGGTCTTGATTTTGAGTTAAGAATAACTGAGTTTGTTGTATCAATCCCTGGACAAGTTCGGCGCTCGATCCTGAAAGTCCAACAAGTATTTGCAAAATTTTCTTGATAATTAAAGATTTGGTTTCTTCTGGAAGGTCTGCTTTCTTCAATTCATTTAAAGCAGCGAGGGGAAAGGGACTCGCACTTCTCAGATTGTGAGCCATGCTCATTTTAAAGAACATCGTTTGTGTTTCTGGCTCAAGACCCTGTATTTTAAAGAGTTCTACCAATCCATTTATTGCCCGTTCCAGTGCAGCAGGATCGGCATTGGGATACTCCTCTAAAGCCTGGGTGGTCAGTTTCAAGTAATGATCCAGTTTATCTGAATCTTCTTGGATTAAATTCCCTACTAAAATTTGTTTTTGTTTAAAGTTTAAACGAGCTAACAGTCCGGTATTAAGTTGTTTGTAAATTTTAATGAATTGCTGGGGAAGCCTATCATTGATATCAATAAGTAAATTTAGATAATTCGCAATTGATTCAATTTTATCTTTGTAATTTTGTAGTGCCAGATGGGAAGGTGCATTTTCATCAATTGAAGCAGCTTCATCAAGAATGCTTTTTTCAAATTCCAGATCTTGGGTATTCAATTGATGTAAGGTTTTTTTCAACGCAGGCACTACTTTTTTCTGGATCAGTTCTTCTTTGAAAAAGAAGGTTAAGGAATGGGTTTCATTAAATTGCTCCATCCAGGAAAAACAGGTATTTAAATCCAAATCCTTGACAATCTGTTTATTCCTGGGATTTTCAAAGAAGGCTCTCATCTGCGACATAAGCAAGTTATGAACTGAGCCTAGAACACTAGCAAAGGCTTTTCCTGTAGTTTGATCGTTGGCTTTTCTTTTTCCAGTGAGCAAGAAACTTAAAATGTATTCCCCTTTTGTTTCTCCAAGGATGAGGCTGTAGGTACCTTCGAGTAACATAGGCTTTTTTTCTTCAAAAAAACGAAATTTTTCAAGTACTTCCGGGAATTGGGGATTGGGCATTTGTAGCATGGTAACTAATTCATGCACTGCATCAAAAAGCGGCATCAATTCCTTACCCAATTGCTCGCGCAATTTCTGCGGTACCATGTAATTTTGTAAATGCTTTTCCAGTTCCTGCTTTAGTTTATTTACTTCGAATACTGCACTTCTTTTTTTAATTGCATCAACAAGCGCATCAACAATTAAATCATCGAGCTTGGATATATCTCCATTACCAACGACACAATCTTTTAAAAGATTTTGTTCAATAAGAAGATTTTTAAACCATTCCTCTTGCTTTTCCGGGGTATTACATTCAGCCGGAATATTGATATTATTAGAATTGGCAAGAGTATCAATAAGACTTTGTATCTGCTCAATTTTAGGTAATTCTTGGGATTTGGAGATATTAATTTGGCTCAATGTATGGAGTACAGTCTTCTGCAATTCAATATTTTTTTTAACTTTTAGATTTTGAATTGCCAATACCAAATTATCTACAGCGTCTTGAGCCAAGTCAGGCTGATTGAGTTTTGCCAGTAACTTAATCAGATCGGGTGATAAAGTCTCGCGATTCCCCAGCAGCATTGTCGTAAATGATGCGGTAACCGCAAGAGAAAATTGATTTATTTGCGGAGCCGGATCAGTTTTTTGAATACGCTCTTGTAAAATGCCCAGGATTTCAGGGCCTTCATTCTCCAGGCATGATACCAATGGGGTAATGAAATCATCTTTCAAGTGTTTCTCAGGAAATGCAGTTTTAAACTCAATACATTGCTTCATAAATGTATTGATCTGCGCAAATGAAAAATTGGTCTTGAATTTAAAGGAGCGGGAAAATGCTTGCAGTAAATCATTGCGATCAGCGGGTTCCAATACTTGTAATGATTGGATGCAATTATTTAACTCCTCTCTCCATTGTACGGGGTTTAATGTATCCTTGTTTGCAAAAGTGCAGGTTAAGATAAAAGTTAATTGATTTTTTTGAACAGAGGTCCAGGAGGCAAGTTTTTCAATTTCAAAAAGTTGTGCCTGAATGTCAGATAACCTTATTTCCTTTTTCCAGTTTTGCCCAAAATATCGAAATATCCAGGGCTTAAGATCAAATACTTCATTGTTGATTTGTTGATAAATAGGCTCTGGATCGGGGATGCTATCTTCAGGGTTTTCAAGCTTCATACAGTCAGCAACTTGCTTGAATTGTTCTGCAGCTGGTTTTTGTAACATGGCATAATGCACCCCGGTTGGGCCCCAGTTCAGATCCGACAAAGAAAGACATTGTTCCTGCGGATTTTGAGCATGTTCTATAACATCCAACACCCTGTTTAAGGTTATGAGTAAATGCCCCTTGTGGTTTATAGGGCATGGATTTGGTAGTGTCAGGTTTTTTTCTGCAATTCGGGGAAGAAAGATTTGCGTATATGCTTCAAAAAATACATTAAAGTCAAAACTTTCCGGGTCGTAGTTTAAATGGGACGCGACCAGGGTATTCCACCATTCTTTTTGTTCTGCAGGCAGTTGCACAAGTTTTTGAAGGTTTTTTATTCCTCGAGTGCTCAAAAGAGCATTTTGGACTTCAGGGGTTTTGAAACACTCCAAATTAATTTTTTTATTCAAACATGCGGTAAGGAGTCTGACTAAAACGATAGAGTGGGATTCACCTCCCATTAAATACTGCTTGCAAAGCAAGGGAACCAGGAACTCTTCATTCTGGTCTGATTGGATTAATGCTGTGATTTCATCTTCATAAGCAGGTAATAATCCCAGAAGGATATTTTTTTGGTTAGGGGAGAACTGGGAAGCCAAAAGTGCGTTAATCGTATTTTGTGAAAGCAAAGGCAGCAGAGAGGATGCTTCTTCAACAGAGGGCAAAATTAAACCATCCTGTTTTTTAAGCACAGGTGCTAAAGCAGTGGGAATTTTTTTGGGTGAATCAGTATAACAAAACGCTTTTTTGTCTTTATTTATATAAAAACCCTTAGGAAGATTGTTCGGGATAATTCCGTCCCTAAATGCATAGCCATGTTCTCTTAATTGTGGAATAACTGAATCTTCCACCTGATCAATACCTAATGCCCTAAGTTGTTTGACCAGTTCGGGAAAATCGGGAAGGTCTAAGGGTGACAATTGAAGTGCTGGACTTACTATCTGCTCACTTTGGTCAAGGTGAATAGCGTGTTGGATACTGGGTGGTTTAGGTATCTCAAAACTTTTTTGAATTTGGATACGAGCCCGGACCGCAGGTGATTTTGAATTCAAGGCATACTTCAGTGGATTTATTTTAGGGGTATTGGAGGTGTTTTTCAGGATGGTTTCGGCTGTTTTATTTAATACAGTCCGCCGAGCGAGAAAGGAGAGTTGCTTTGTTGCTTGCTCATTTCCCGGAATTTTAAAAATGAAAAGACGTTTACGTTCGTCAGTAACGAATTGGGAAAGTGCACGAATATCTTTAGCGGTGATCTGTTGTGCATCAAGTTCAATTTCTAAAGGATTATAATTTACTTCGGTTTCATAGGAGGCAATCAGATTTTCCAATAAAGCTTGAAGGTATTTGTTTTCTGAGAATTGAGGCACCGCAAAACTCCTGGAGTTGAAGAAATAAAGTACACTAGTTAATAACCCTGAGTGATACTTTTATATCATTACTGGTGCGACGTATTATAATCAAAAAAAAAGAATATATACAGCACGATATGTAAATAAATTATTCATAAAGTAGTTTGTGCATATAAAAAAGCGTCTTTTTAAACGAAGACCAGAACTGTTAAAGTGCTTCCTGCCATGCTCTGAGGTGGCTTTGGATTTATCAATTTTTAACCGAAAATAAACTTCTTTATGAAAAGTGTAAAATTTACTTGACAGAGCCGGGGTAGCTAATTAAACTGCGAACCTAATTTTAGGGGTTATAGCTCAGCTGGGAGAGCGCTTGCATGGCATGCAAGAGGTCGGCGGTTCGATCCCGCCTAGCTCCACCATCAACATCACAGATGTTGATGGAAAAAACGTTATAGGTCCCCATCGTCTAGCGGCCTAGGACACTGCCCTTTCACGGCGGTAACAGGGGTTCGAACCCCCTTGGGGACGCCATTATTGGCATTAGTAGTTGTTGCGGTAAATAGTTGTAAAAAAGATCCAGGTCCCCATCGTCTAGCGGCCTAGGACACTGCCCTTTCACGGCGGTAACAGGGGTTCGAACCCCCTTGGGGACGCCACATTCGCTTTGATTTAAGCAATTCTTCTTATTATCTTATTTTTATTACATCTTAAATAGAGTGCTTTATTTATTTAGTCCAAGAGAGAAGCCTGGAGAATGTAAAAACCGTTTTACAACGTTCTTTTTTCTGCAAGCTTATCCTTATTATTTTAAAGCCTTTCGAAAATGGTTCTTGTATTAAACCCGAATAACCGCTCATGCATTCTATAGGCGTATTCATCAGTCATATTGGCGAGATAATCGCAAACAATCCGATAGGCGTCAGCATCATCTTTAGCTTGTTTGAATAAAACCCTGTTTTTATTATCCAGTAAGCTGCCAGGGTTTGAGCTAATGGCATCAAAGAGCCTGAGCACCACCGTTTGTCCGCCATACTCAAAAGTGCGGGCTTCCTGGGAATCAATAACGTTATTAAAGATGCATTTTTTTAAATAATTTAGCAAAGCGTTTGCTTCAGGAATAAGTGCCAAATTGAATTTGAGTAAATTATTTTCAAATTCTTCATGGGTTGTGATGATTTGCGTCGAAGTAATGAAATAATTCACCATTTCTCCAATAGTTTGTTTTCTTGAGTAGAGATCGTGAGAAAATAGTGAATCGATTATTTGATTTGTTCGATTGCCTAACTGAGTATTGCTTAATAATTGTCTGAATTCAGGCGTATCCAGGTGAGAGCCATTGATGAGGCGTAAATGAATGGCATCCTCGAGATCATGGACTCCGTAGGCAATATCATCGGCTATATCCATAATAGAACAATCAAAACTATGGTATGCTGATTTTCCTGATTTGGTTTCGCGTGGCATCTGCGATAAGGATTGAAATAATTCTCTGTCTTTATCCGAAAAAGGAGATAATAACCAATCAATCTCAGGTTGTTCGCAATCAAAATACGCTTTAGGTGGTAACCAATCAGTGATCTTGATGGTTTTATGAATGGATTCATGGACAGGAGGTTGTTTGGGGGCGACAACACTGGAGTGTTTTACCGGATATTTTAAAATGCCAAGCAGTGCCCGTCGGGTTAAATCAAGTCCATAGGTCCCATAACTGCTTTCAACTTTGGTTAAAAGTCGGAGTGTTTGTCCATTCGCTTCAAACCCCCCATAATTTCGCATCATGAAGTTGAGCGCCACTTCACCGCCGTGACCAAAAGGAGGGTGACCAATATCATGCAGCAAACAAATTACGGAAATTAAATCATCATTGGGCAATAACCCCGTTAAGCCAATATGCTTGTCTTGATTCATCAAGAGATTGTGGACAATGCTGCGCCCAATTGAGTCGACCTCGAGCGAATGAGTGAGGCGTGTGCGGTGAAAATCCCCTTCATCAGTACCTAAAATTTGTGTTTTTCTTTGCAGCCGCCTAAATGCCGGGCAGTGGATTACACGGGTCCGATCACGCTCATAAGGATCCCGATGATCCAGATTTCCTCTTTGGTTTGTTTGTCCAGAACGTCGATGTGTCCACATAATTTTTTACTGTCTAAATAAATAGAGAATTACTGTAAGACATAATTTGTCCTTGAACAACACAAATTTCTAAAGTTTTTTCTAATTGTGTAGATATAGTAGACAAGAAGTAAATAAGAAGAACTAAAACAGGGGATGACAATGAATAAAAAAATAAACCTCGCGCTTCTGCTTCTTAGTGCTCTTGTGATGTCTTCCTGTACAAAAGACGATAATTACCTCTCCTATCCAGCTTATTCATACATGGACATCACAGAGCCTTATTCCATAAATAACAACACGATGGTTAATTATGATTATCGATATCAGCAAAGACAGGAAGTAAGGGTTCCAGATTCCTATCATGTAGGAGAATTACATTCTCCTGTTTCTTTTAAAGACAGGGATGAAGTGTGGGTAAATAAACAAAACCCCCAAGGCTATACTATAGAGTTGACGGAAGGGGAGAAAGCATCTCAAGTTGCCCAAGTACTTTATAAAACCCCTAAGAATGATCGTGTAGCCCAAGTAAAATATGACAGAGATGGAAAAACACGCTACAAAGGTGTTTACGGAACCTACAGTACTGCTGAAGAAGCGCAAAAAGCATTAAATTCGTTACCTCCCGAAATAAAAAGTGGGGCATCAGTGGTTAACTGGAGTAGCGTCCAACAGTAGTATCAAAAATTGAGCCTGGATATAGAATTTCATCCAGGCTTTGCTTTGATTAAGGTGTTACTACAATCTTACCGATTTGTTCGTTTGACTCCATGTATCTATGTGCGTCAACTATATCGCTCAAAGAAAAGGTTTGAGCAATTTGAGGGTGAAAGGACCCATTTTGTAAATGGTTATATATATATTTCTCAGCTTCCCTGCGTATTTCCGGTTGAGAAGAAATTTCAAAGAGCGTATAACCCCGAACCGAGATTCCTTTGTTTAAGGCGGCAAAAAGTGGAAAGGGTGTAATCGGCTCAAGAGACAGGTTTCCATATACAAAAAGGGTTCCGCCGGGAGCAAGTGTTTCTGCCAGGAGCTCAATGCCTTTGCCGGCTATGGGATCAAAAACAATCTTTACCCCTGCATGTTGAGTAATTTCATTGACGCGGTCAACAAGATTTTCTTCATTAGTTACAATGACATGATCGGCGCCTAAAGCGAGTAACTCTTTCTTTTTCTTGGAGGTACGAGTAGTAACAATACTGATAGCTCCTTGAGCACGAGCAGTTTGAATTGCTGCTATCCCAACACTGCTGCTTGCCGCAGTAATTAAAACATAATCATTTTTAGAAAGCTTTCCGTAATGAACCAGAGCCCCATAGGCAGTTAAGTATTGCATCCAGATTGAAGTTCCTTCTTCATAGGATAGTTTCTCAGGATATGCTGCAAGCGCAAAAGCAGGGACAATAGCAACTTCTCCATAAACACCGTATTTACCTAAATCAAAACAAGGTACGGTGCTGAATTTCTTGCCAATTATTTTTTTATCTACATCAGGCCCCACCGCTTCTACTATACCGGAGGCTTCATAACCAATTTTGGAGGGAAAATGCGGTTGTACCAGATATTTTCCAGTGCGAAACATAACTTCAGCCCGATTTAATCCAATCGCGTGAACCCGTAAGCGAACTTCTCCTTTTAGGGGTTCTGGCAAAGGTTCCTTTTCAAGCTTTAATACCTCTGCTCCGCCAGTTTCATGAAAGCGAACAATTTTGACTGATGTTTGAGACATAATAATTCCTTTTTTTATAAGTCTAAGGGTTTTTAGAAGCAGCACTGATCAAAATCATTAAGCGTGTTATGCCGGAAGTTTTTAAGCGGTCTGCTTCAAATTGTTTCACTGTTATCGCATAGTTTTGATTTATTTTTTCCAGCCAATGAATAAATAAATCAAAAGCAACAGCATCAAAAGAAAGCTGAATATCTCCTGAGCCGGTCTGTTGCATCTGATAAGGAAATTTTAATGCCGGATCGTTTTTTAGTTTCGTAGCTAGCGTAGTAAGCAATTGACTATTATCCAGGATTTGTTTTTTCGTTTGTTTCACATGACTTTGTTGTCTTATTCTTTTCATCCATTCAAGGGTAGCTGTTTTTTCAACTAATTGGGTGGATTTCTGGTTAACCCGTTGACTTAACGGAGTGTATAAGAATAAATAATACACATAAAGGAAAAGGCATATCCCTGTTCCAATCAACATCCATTTTTCTCGTTCATTGAGTGAACTTAGGTAGGCTTTCACGTTAACTCCAAAGTGGCCACAACTTGTTGCTCACGCGTTGAGGCCTGGGTTTGTTTCACTTTTAATTGTAGTTTTTTCAATTCATTTTCCAATTCTTCCAAACTGGTAAAATCCGTACTCACCAGGGTGACAGATAAAGTTTTGTTCTGGTAACGTAATTGCTCCAGGGTATGGTGATCATTTTTCATTACTTTAGAAAATTGATTAAGTAAGAACCAGAAACGATTTTGCTCCTCTGCATTATTGCTTTTTAATAGTTGTGTAATACGAAATTTAGGGCTGATTACTTGTTTTGCATCAGGGAAAAACTCATGATAAATCACTGCTGTTTGTTCATCAATTTTCTGGGTTTCTTTATTTAACTGATGCAATTTAATCCAATTAACGACAAGGAGTGAGAGTAACCAGATACAAAACAGAACGATGCTTAGCTGGTATCCCTTTTTTAGTAAATCGTTTTTATATCCATGTTGCATTTCCCCCTGACAGAGGTTCATTAATTTCGACTTTAGTATTCTTTGTGCAATCCATTCATAGGACGTTTCCTGTCTTTTGGTCAAGTTAAAGTCTGCAGGGATTGAACTGTCTTCAAAAAGCAAAGGTTGATGTTGCGGATGGCTTTTTAGGTAAATATGAGCTAAATCCCCGGAAAGGGCGCCTTTGAACTCATCTGTATTAATCAATAAAGTTGTTCCGCAGATGCATAGTTCCTCAGGTGCCAAGGCAAACCAGTCTACAGTAATCCCGGAAAAAGCAATATCTTGTTCATTGAGGCATTGCATCAGATAGCGAATTCGCTGTTTGCTAATTACTGTAACCAGATATTGATTGTTCTGATAGCGAGTTTTATCAAATGCAAAATGAAGTTCATCTACGGGCTGGGCTAATTTATCTTCTAAAGCATAAGGAATTGCAACCCGTGCTTTTCTCTCAGGAAGCCATGAAAGCTCAAGATTGAGAAGGGTGGCATGTTCACATGTTTCAATTACTAAGGTGTTGCAGTCATTTTGTAAGGTTTTAATTTCAACAAAACTTCGTAGTGCAGGTGGACTAATTACTGCTCCATCAGCATTCATTTTGAGGCAGAAACATCCTGCCTCATCTATATTTTTTACAAAAAGAAAAAGGGTATCCATTCCTAAGCATAAGCTCTATGTTTTTTAGTGTTCATGGCAGTCCACTGTTGTTTTAATTGTTGTGACAACAGATAAACCACAAGGGCATATTGAGGACTCGAGTTGTAGCGGGTTATTACAAAAAAGTTGTGGTAGGCAATCCAGTATTCATTTCCGTTGGCAGTTACCAGTTCAATCAAAGCCGCTCGGGAAGGGTGGTTATGCGCTGCGGTTATCGGTTTAACTCCATGGGCAACCAATTGTGAATAGTAATAATTAGGTTTTTTGGGATTTACCTGAATTCTTTTATAGCGTGTTCCTACTATTTTAGCATTCTGGGCAACTCCATCATTTGTTTTCCAACCATGGTGGTGGAAGTAATTGGCAATACTTCCTATAGAATCAGCATTATCACTTACAATATCGCGTTTTCCTTTATTGTTAAAATCAACCGCAAAATTACGATAACTGCTGGGCATAAACTGTGGTTGACCTATAGCACCTGCGTATGATCCTTTGAATTGGGTTGCAGGGACTCCATGTTCGCGGCAAAGAAGCAGATATTCTTTTAATTCTCTCGTGAAATAAGGTGCACGTTTTGGATAGTTGAAGGCGAGAGTGGCTAATGCATCAAGAACTCGATGCTCGCCTTGCCGCTCTCCATATAAAGTTTCAACGCCGAGAATCGCTACAATAATTTCAGGAGGAACTCCATATTTTTTTTGGGCTTTTTCTAATGCTTGCCTGTTAGCCGCCCAATAGTCCAGTCCACCTTTTAAGCGAGCAGGAGTTAGAAATATATCTCTATAAACATCCCAATTTTTCTTTTCATAAGGCTTTTCCATTGATTCGATAATATCAGGTCGAATAACTACCTGATTCATTATTGCTGTGAGTTCTCTGGCATTAAAATGATGTTCCTTAACCATGCTTTGGATAAATAATTGCACATCTTTTCTTTGTGTAAATGCGTTATCAGAATAAGTTGAGAATGAAAAAAGCAGTAGTATTATTGCTATAAACCCCAAGCCTGGAATTCGTTGCATGGCACACCTTAATTTATGTAAAACGAAAGGATAAATCTTATTAAAAATGCAGTACATTAGCAAATACTTTAAGGCTGCGCTTATTTAAGCTAAAATGCGCTATTTGCTAAAAGGGTATTTCAGTTGAGTGATTTAAAGCGAATTCGTAACTTTTCCATCATTGCCCATATTGATCATGGTAAATCTACCTTGGCAGATCGATTCATCCAGATTTGTGGCGGTTTAAGCGAGCGTGAGATGAGTGCTCAGGTTCTTGATTCTATGGATATAGAACGAGAAAGAGGGATCACTATTAAAGCTCAGTGTGTTTCTTTAAATTATACTGCAAAAGATGGCAAGAGCTATCTCTTGAACTTCATTGATACACCGGGACATGTCGATTTCAGCTACGAGGTATCGCGCTCCCTGGCTGCTTGTGAAGGGGCAATCCTCGTTGTTGATGCGGCTCAGGGTGTGGAAGCACAGACGGTGGCAGTTTGTTACACCGCTATTGATCAATCCCTGGCTGTTTTGCCAGTGCTTAATAAAATTGACTTGCCGCAAGCCGAGCCTGAGCGTGTTATATCAGAAATTGAAGACATTATTGGCCTTGATGCCCATGAAGCAATAAGAGTCAGTGCAAAAAGCGGCTTGGGTGTCGAAGATGTACTTGAGGCTCTGGTAACCCGTATTCCTCCGCCAAAAGGTGATATTAATGAACCATTACAGGCTTTGATCATTGATTCATGGTTTGACAGCTATCTTGGCGTTGTTTCTTTGGTGCGTATCGTAAATGGTTCCATACGTAAAGGGGACAAGATGAGAGTAATGTCTACCGGTCGTTCCTATGAGGTCGATCAGGTAGGTATATTCACTCCCAAACGCACCAAACTCGACATGCTCAATGCGGGGGAAGTAGGTTATGTGGTAGCTGGGATTAAAGAAATTCAGGGTGCTCCAGTTGGAGATACGCTTACCCTGGAAAAGATTCCTGCGGAAAAACCCTTACCCGGGTTTCAACGCGTCAAGCCGCAAGTCTATGCGGGTTTATTCCCAGTAAGCTCTGATGATTTTGAAGCATTCCGTGAAGCTTTAGCTAAATTAAGCCTGAATGACGCTTCTTTATTTTACGAACCCGAATCTTCTGAAGCCTTGGGATTTGGTTTCCGATGTGGTTTCCTGGGCATGCTGCATATGGAAATCGTTCAAGAGCGTCTTGAAAGGGAATATAATCTTGATCTGATTTCGACCGCACCTACTGTGGTTTATCAAATTTTAACCCAGAAAGGCGAGACGATGTTAATCGATAATCCGTCCCTTCTTCCGCCGCTTCCACAAATTAAAGAAATGTATGAACCCATTGTGAGGGCAAACATCCTTGTACCCCAAGATTATTTGGGTTCTATCATCAGTTTATGCGTCGAGCGGCGTGGTGTTCAGGTGAATATGACTTATAGCGGCCGTCAGGTTTCAGTAACCTATGACATTCCCATGAGTGAAGTGGTATCTGATTTTTTTGACCGATTGAAATCAGTGAGTCGTGGATATGCTTCCTTGGATTATAATTTTTTACGTTTCCAGGAAGCTGATTTGGTTAAAATGGATATTTTGATAAACAGTGAGCGAGTTGATGCGCTCTCCGTAATTGTCCATCGTTCCTCTGCACACAGCCGTGGAAAATTAATCGCTGAGAAAATGCGTGATTTGATTCCAAGGCAAATGTTTGATGTGGCAATCCAGGCGGCTTTGGGAAGTCATATTATTGCCCGACAAACAGTAAAAGCTTTACGAAAGAATGTTACTGCAAAATGTTATGGTGGTGACGTGACACGAAAACGCAAATTGTTGGAGAAACAAAAGGCGGGTAAGAAGCGTATGAAACAAGTGGGGCATGTAGAAATTCCCCAGGAAGCATTTATGGCTGTGTTTCAGACAGATAAAAAGAAATAATAACCGTTCACCCCAGTAAAAAGACAGTGTTTGATGTATCGGCCCCTTTCAACCTGGCTTAACCCTAGGTAATTTAAATTGGGGTGAACAGTTATAAAGAAATAATCCAATGACTTTGATGCCATTGAATTAGATGAATTAAGCTTAATTAGGATATAAATTTATGAATTTTGCTTTAATATTGGTTGTCCTGTCTTTTATCAGTGGGTTAATTTACCTGTTAGATGTTCTTTTCTGGGCAAAAAAACGCTCACAGGATGAAAAACCTACCCGGATTATTGAATATTCACGTTCTTTCTTTCCTGTTTTTTTCATTGTCTTAATCTTGCGTTCATTTCTGATTGAACCTTTCCGCATACCCTCAGGTTCCCTGGAGCCTACATTACTGGTCGGAGATTTTGTAGCTGTAAACAAGTTTATTTATGGTCTAAGACTTCCAGTTTGGGAAAAGAAAATAATACCCATTTCAGATCCTAAAACAGGGGAGGTTGCTGTTTTTCGCTGGCCGCCAGATCCTTCCTTTGATTACATTAAAAGGGTTATAGGGGTTCCAGGCGATAAAGTGAGCTATCATAATAAAGTACTCACAATCAATGGAAAAGAAGCCAAGCAAACTTTTGTTGAATACACGATTGATGAGAGTTCCGGAAAAGCGGTAACCAAATATAAAGAAGATTTAAATGGAAGGGTGCATGATATTTTCATCAGAACAGATGTTCCCGCTGTAGATTTTGATATTGTAGTCCCGGAAGGAAGTTACTTTATGATGGGCGATAACCGCGATGACAGTGCCGATAGCCGATTCTGGGGTTTTGTACCTGAGTCCTATTTGAGAGGCAAGGCCTTTTTGGTGTGGATGAGTTGGAATGGTAAAACAGATAATGTACGCTGGTCTAAAATAGGGAAATTGATCCCTTAAGTTTGGGATTGAAAGAAGCTACAGATTGTATGTTGGAATATATTATAGAAGGAATAAAGAATGCTAAAACAGAAAGGGATGACATTTATAGGGACATTATTTACTGTCGTTGTTCTTATAATGGCTGCTGTTGTGATAATGCGTATTATTCCAGTTTATTTGCAATATTACTCAGTGCTGCAGTCGGTCAAAGGATTAAATTCGATTCCTCCATCTTCGTTAACCGGTGATCCGGTTACAGATATTAACGTTTTGAAGAGTACCCTTGATAAGCGTCTTGATATTAATGGGGTACCGAGTTTGAAAGAGAATCAATTAAGTATCGAACCAAAAGGTTCTCATAAATTTAGAGTGAAATTGAAATATCAGGTTATCAAGCCTTTGGTATACAATATGAGCTTATTATTTGATTTTGATCATACTGAAGAGGTTGTGGCAGGCAGTGAAAGTTGATTTAGAAAGATTATGCAGGCGATTAAATTATCAATTTAAAAAAATTGCCTATCTCAAGCAAGCCTTGACTCATTGCAGTGCTGGTAGTGAAAACTATGAGCGTTTTGAGTTTTTAGGCGATTCCATATTGAGCTTTGTAATTGCTAATGAACTTTTTCACCGATTTCCAATGCAGAGCGAAGGTCAATTAAGCCGTTTGCGTTCCTTTTTGGTTCGGGGTGAGATGCTGGTGGAGTTAGCTAAAGAAATTGAGTTGGGTGATTTTCTTTATTTGGGTCAAGGCGAGCTTAAGAGTGGTGGGTTTCGTCGGGCTTCAATTCTCTCTGACGCGATGGAAGCTGTTTTCGCAGCCATTTTTCTTGATGGGGGTATCGGGCCTGCAAAAGAAGTTATTTTAAGTTTGTATCAATCCAGGCTTGAAGATTCCAATTTAAATGATTGTTTAAAAGATTCCAAAACTCAATTACAAGAATACCTCCAGGCTGAGAAAATTGCTCTTCCAGAATATACTTTGACTAAGATTGAAGGTGATGAACACAATCAAATATTTTACATCACCTGCACGGTCAATGGTGCCAAGCATAAAACTTTTGGCCAAGGCTCTAATCGCCGTAAAGCAGAGCAATTAGCTGCCAAAGCTATGCTGGAACAATTGCGTTCTCGATAATATATCTGCTCATCAGTCTCACAACGGTTAAATTCATTTCATGAAGTTGCCGTTGTAATTTGAATCAATTTAATTACTCATTCCCCAATATCAAAATCACGGTTGTCTTCCTACTTTGAAATAGTCAAAAAAATCAGTTACATAGAGATGTTTTCTCTTTGACTCACTAGCTCATAACAATGTATCCTTGCCGAAATTTTCCTCACACAGTTTAAGGAATGGTATGTGGTTAACAATTAATAAAAATAGTTTAGAAATTCACGATGCAAGAACCTTGATCCAGTTAATAGATGATTTATCTGAGGTAGAAAAAGAAGAGCTTGTTTCCGAATTACTGAGCCATTCGGATTTAATTGATATAATTTCAGAAGGTGAATCTCTAAGAGACTTTTTAAACTCATCTATTTCCTCCCACGCTTCGGCTCGAATAATAGCGCATGCTCTTGCTGATCGTGGGTTATTTGAAAGACTTATCCCCACGAGTCCTGATTTACAGGATACTCTTTTGTGTCTTGATGAGAGTTCAGCTCATGCACTATTTCAACACATTCTGGACAATCAGAATGTGTTTGATAATTTTTTTAAGAATAGATCCGATTTCATAAATTTTTTGATCTTTCTTGAGGATGAATATTCAATCTATCCTGAATACAAAAAAAGCTTAATTGATAAAGTAATAAACATGAGTCGATCAAGGTTTGCTGAACTCGTTGGAACCAAAAGAGAATTAATTCAATTTGCTCGAAAAAATCTGGAATTTTGCAACAAATTGGTTGAAAAAGGGATTAAAGACTGTAACTCAATTCAGGAAATAATTGAACTTGTAAAAATAATTGAAAAAGACAAGTTGTTATCTGAAACCCGAAAAAAAGACCTATTATTGCCTGTGCCAGGCCAATTACAGGAACGTCTTTTAAATAAAAATGAAAGGATGAGTTTCATTGAATTTTATAAAGCAAGTAGCGCAATCTTTTCAAAAGAGACTTTGAATAAAATTACGAAGGATTTATTGGTCTCCGATAGTGAGATTTTAAAGTTACGAGTTAACAACTTATTTGAACTCATTGAGCTTTTGCAAATTTTACCGGAAGAGCTTGCAAAAAAATTATTTTCTCGTGTTCTTGAGGAACAGGAACTCTTTAACCAGATTATTATTGATAATCAAAACCTAAGTGATCTGTTGTTTATTGTCAGTATGCATGACGGAAGATATTCAAATACTGAACTCGAATGGGCAAGAGGTTATTGGTGTTCAAGTGACGCAATTTGTACTTATGGCGACTATGCTTTTGAATTAAAGCCCGAAATAGATAGAGGTGAAAAATATCCATTACTTAATCATAGTGTGGAATTATTGATTCAGCATATCCTATCAGCAGAACTCAATGATTTTATTTGGGACATCACTCATAAAAATCAAGCTGGATTAACAAACAGGATAACCCAAGCCAATTCAAACAGTTTTCTTTGTGAAAGATTATTCAAGAGCGATAAAGTGCGGTCACGATTCCCCGAACTATTAGCGTTAATACCTGTTCCAATTGCTTTAAATCTTGTCTATCAAATTTCTCAAAACCAAGGCCTTGCATTATTTTTTGATGATATGCTGCACCTGCCTTTTCCATACCATTTCATCTACTCTTTCAAGAGAGCGATAGATAAAGTTGATCTTATTGCTTTAGATAAACTTCGAGAAGAACTTATTAAACAAGTTAAAACTCACGCCATTAAACCTTTATTCGTCAATTTCATTCTTGATATTGCAGTTATTGAAAAAGCAAAAGTAACAGAAAAGCCGGCGTTGAAGGAACATTTGGATGGACTAATTCGTGTTATTCAAGATAATAGAATTCCTTCACTTAAGTATTTAACTACCTGCTTCTTTAAACAGGCTAATGAAGGTGCGGGTAAAAGCGATATTAACAAACAACTAACCTCTGATTCAGTTAAAGAAACTGTATTTATGTCTTTCCTGGATACAGATCCCAATAATAATAATTGTAGGCTGAAATTAAGTCAGGATGAGCTTAATAAAAAAGTTATGAGTCGATTACTAGAACAAGCCAAAAGTAATCCTGCAGCCATCGCTTCTATTTTTGCAAATACCGAGTTTGCTGCTCAATTTGATGCTCAGGAGTTATACCAACTTGCATTATCAAATGAAAAAATTGCGAAAATTATTTTAAGTCAGCAAAGATTGGTTATGAAACTAGAGCGTGACGATATTATGGCAATTATAAATGCATATCCTGAAATTCTTGTGAAAAATCCTGATCTTGCCATTATAATTGTGAATCATCCTGCAATAAACCTTCCGTGGCTGGAAACACTTATGAATGCTCATCCAAATTCAGTTGTTGCTCTGGTAAGGGGCGTCGTAAGCAATCCCAACAAATTTTTTGAGTTTGTCACAACAAACGGTTATGGAACTACTTTGGTAGCTCTTGCCAAGTATAATGATCAAGCAGCAAGCCTTATTTTGGGTTGTGATTTAAATAAATGGCTCACAGCTGATAATTTAACTGAAATTTACACCAGTCAACCTGGTATTATCAGTAGTTTGTTGGATAATGAATTTTTAATGAATAAGATATATGAAAGTGATGCTACGGAATTATTAGCTGTCTGTTTGTCTATGCAGACAGCTTCATGCAGGCCATAAGTTAGGTTAAAGTTGCTGTAGTCACGCGATGAAGGGATCCGGGAGTTGTGTTTTCTTTCTCAGCACGGATTCCGTTCGTTGTATTCAAGCTAAACTAAATCTTCCAAACTGCTGCCTACTTCTAACCATTCTTCCTCAGCCTGATTTAAAGAAGAATGAGATTGTTCACGTTTTTTTATTAGTTGCTCCAGTTTATTTTGCTGCGTCTTGTCTTCGTATAGGTTAGTATCGCCTAGCAGGGAATCTAATTGAGTCAGTTCATTGTGATAATGTTCAATCAGTTGTTCCAATTTTTTCAGGCGGTTTTGCAAAGTTTTCTTTTCCTTGTAATCAATTGCAGTTGTAGTAACAGTATTTTCTTTAACTCCATCTTTCATTTGCAACCAGGAATAATAATCATCCAGGTCCCCATCAAAAGGTTGCACTTTTTGTTGGTACACCAGATAGAAGTTATCGACGCTGGTTTTGAGCATATGACGGTCATGAGATATAAGAATTAAAGCCCCTTCGTAACTTTGTAATGCAAGTTCAATAGCAGACCGCATTCCCAGGTCCAGATGGTTTGTTGGCTCATCAAGTAAGAGCAGGTTAGGCTTGAGCCAAACAAGTTTGGCCAAAGCCAAACGCGCTTTTTCACCACCGGAAAAGTGGGTTATTGGCTGTACTGCCATATCACCAGTGAAATTAAAGCCGCCTAAAAAGTCGCGAATGGTTTGTTCCCGGACTTCTGGCGATAGAGCTTGAATTGTCTCTACAGGACTTAGATTATAATCCAGCTGTTCTAATTGATGTTGTGCATAATAGCCAATTTTTAAATGCGCTGAACGGTGAATTGTCCCATTTAACGGAGTTAAAGATCCGGTTAATGTTTTGATGAGCGTTGATTTTCCCTCTCCATTAGGTCCTAGCAAAGCTATCCTGTCCCCTGGATTGAGTGAGAAATTGATTCTTTTTAATATGGGTTTTTCAGATTGATATCCGGCATCCACCATATTGCATTGAATTAGTGGATTTCCTGCACGGGGGCATGGGAAAAAATCAAATGAGAAAGGGGAGTCAGCTTGTGCTGCAGCGATAATTTCCATTCTCTCTATCGCTTTAAGGCGTCCTTGTGCCTGTTTGGCCTTGGTAGCTTTTGCCCTGAAGCGGTTTACAAATGACATCATATGATTGATTTTTGTTTGTTGCTTTTCATACATGGCTTGTTGTAAAGCCAGTTGTTGGGCGTGTGTTTTTTCAAAACAACTGTAATCCCCTGAGTAAAGAGTTAGATTTTGTTTCTCAATATGTAAAATATGAGTAACAAATGCATCAAGAAATTCACGATCATGAGATATGAGAATAATGGTACTTGGGCTTTGCTTTAAGAATCGTTCAAGCCAAAAAATCGCCTCCATGTCGAGATGGTTCGTTGGTTCATCCAGTAAAAGCAAATCAGCAGGCTTCATTAAGCAGCGTGCCAGACTTAAGCGCATCCGCCAACCACCAGAAAAGCTATTGACCGAGGCCTGTTGTTGTTCCCCTTTAAAACCTAGTCCCGACATAATTGTTGCGGCTTGAGCTGGTTTACTGTAGCCGCCGCTGTGGCTTAATTCTTCATGGCAGGCTAATACTTCAACGTCATTTCCATTTGCTTCTGCATCATTCAAACGTTGAAGCAACTTCGTGTAATTTTCATCGCCACCCAAAACAAAGTCCAGTGCCTTTTCATTACTGTCAGGTAGTTGCTGTGATAAATGACTGATGGTGAGCTGGGGATTAATTAAAAATTCCCCGGTATCATGAGATAAATTTCCTAGCAGAAAGTCAAACAGCGTTGATTTACCACAACCGTTATGGCCAATAAGACCTATTTTTTGTTTTTCATATAAAGTGGCATTGACTTTATCCAATAAAATTTTATTGCCACGACTTAGAGTAATTTGACGAAGAGTAAGCATGATAAATCTTAAGCCATAAATAGAGTTGGTTTATAAAACTTATGAAATCGTTGTCTGGTGCCGCAGTGAAGTGGGATTTATATTTTCCAGGGTTCAGCAGGGTTTAACGCAAACTACGAAATATGAGCTTTATCTAAATTCTAACATAGTCCCCTTAACTTGGCTCGGGTTCAATAGTTTTTTTCCTGGCGGATTGATACCGGGCTTGCTTTTCAATATCAATATAGCGATCTGTTGTTGCACTCGAACTGTGGCCTGCATCATCCCGTACATGTTCCCGAGGACGAATTTTAACATCCTCGGAAATACCGGTATGTCTTAACCAGTGTACAGTCGCTGCGGCCAAATTATCTGCCTCCTCGACATGGCCTTTCCTGCGTAATTGTTCTCCTGCCAGATCAAAACAGCGCTGAATAATTCTACGTATTGGGGCTGTATCGCTCATTGGACCATTCCCGCGAATTTTGGGTAGGAGCGGACTATTATCCGCGGGGGAGGGTAGAGGGGATAATCCCAGGAAATTGCGCCATCGCATCAAACTTTCCAGCATGGCTTCGCTGACAGCGATTTGACGTTCTTTATTTCCTTTTCCTACAGTGGTAAACCACCAATGACCATTACTGTCTTTGGCAAAATCATTCATACTGGGGATCCATCTGTCGTTTGCCGCCAGTTCGGAAATACGAAGATACATGCCAAATAACAAACTCAGCATGAAACGAGTTCGTTCATGTTTCATGGGAGATTCTTCTGCAAGAGTTTCAGCTGCATCCAGAACGGCACTCCATTGGATCAGGCTTAACCTGCGTATGGGTGCATTATGTTGTCTTTTACGTATAAATTTACTTTTTTGGCGAATCAAGGCAACAGGATTGGAAACAAGGTATTCTTCAGCAATTAAAAAATTAAACAACGTACTTAATATAGCGAATATTTCCTGAATAGCGCCCTGGGATAAATTGAATTGATCAATTTCAGGTTTGTGACCATTTTTTATTGCCGATTTGCTTAAAGTAACTACAAAAGGGCGCCATTCTTCATTAGGGATACGGAGACCTTCTTTTTCAATAAAGCGAGGAACTTTTTTTAAACTGATCCAGCTTTTGGGAGGATTTTGGCAAAAATGAATGTATTGCTCTATATCCTCACGTTTCAACTCATTAAGTGTTGTATTTTTGATTAACCAGGACCATTGCAACAGACGTTCTGTTTCTCTACGGTAACTGTTGAAGGTGCCTTGACTGCCAGTATAACTTTTTAAAAAGTTTAAAGCATAGTTAAAATCATTTTGAAAACGCGGAGTAGGAAGTACTACGTTTTCATGATTTCTATGCAAGTAATTCATATTATCGAAGATAGGTAGCAATTTAAATTTCATAGATCGAATGGAAAATAAGTGATAATCATCAATGCTAGCTGAAAAGCAAGTAAGATTCGAGATACTCAATGAAGAACTTGTATGTACACGCAGCTAAATGGAAGAAAAAAAATCGATTTGGTTAACCTAAAATAAGTATCTGGAGCAATAAAGAAAAATAAATTAAATTTAATGAATTAAGATATTGACCTTGGTGAAAGCACCTAGTATTATCTGCGCTCTGTCCTTGGGACGGGTTTTACGGGGTGTAGCGCAGTCTGGTAGCGCGCCTGCTTTGGGAGCAGGATGTCGGGGGTTCGAATCCCTCCACCCCGACCAAGATGCGCCCGTAGCTCATCTGGATAGAGCATCGGCCTTCTAAGCCGAGGGTAGCAGGTTCGAATCCTGCCGGGCGTGCCAGCCCAACATCTTGTCAAATGAATTTCTGAAAAAGTTATGGTGAGCGTAGCTCAGTTGGTAGAGCCCCGGGTTGTGATCCCGGTTGTCGTGGGTTCGAGTCCCATCGTTCACCCCATTTGAGAAGAAAGAAAAGGTTTATCGCTAAAGATTTTATCTGAGTCTTTACAAGACCGAATTACTGATTGATAATCCAACCTGATTTGCGAAAGTGGCGGAATTGGTAGACGCACTGGATTTAGGTTCCAGCGGGGCGACCCGTGAGAGTTCGAGTCTCTCCTTTCGCACCATTTATCATATAAATTCCAAGAGGTGATATTGATGCAAGTTTCTGTTGAGACCCTAAATGGTTTGGAACGTAAGGTAACAGTTTCTGTACCTTCAGATAAAGTTGAGGAAGAAGTGAGCTTACGTCTCCGGAATCTTGCTCGCAAAGTTAAGATTGATGGTTTTCGTCCTGGTAAAGTACCCTTCCATGTTGTTGTCAGTCGTTATTCCCAAAGTGTTCGTGAAGAGGTTGCCCGAGATATGGTGCAATCAACTTTATTCGAAGCATTACAAAAAAATGAATTGGTTCCTGCTGGTTTCCCTCAAGTTGAGCCTGAGCAAATTGAAGAAGGTAAAGATTTTAAATATTCTGCCATATTTGAAGTAATGCCTGTTTTTGAAGTCGCTGAATTAAACCAGGCAGCTGTTGAATTGGCTCGTTCAGAAGTTACAGATAAAGATGTGGAAGACATGTTGGAAAAACTTCGTGAACAAAATAAAGAATGGCATGATGTTTCTCGAGCCGTTAAAAATGGTGACAAAGTTGTTATTGATTTTGAGGGCTACCTTGATGACAAATTGTTTGATGGCGGCAGCGCTAAAGGACATGAATTAATTATTGGTTCTGGCTCAATGATTCCTGGCTTTGAAGAAGGTATCATTGGTAACAAGAAAGAAAAACCCTTCGACATCAAGGTCACTTTCCCAGCAGACTATGGGCATAAAGATTTGGCAGGTAAAGAAGCTGTGTTCAAAACTACAATTCATCATGTGATGGAAGGTAAGCTGCCAGAACTCAATGAAGCCTTTGCAGAAAAATTTAATATTAAAGAAGGCGGCATCGACGCGTTGAAAAAAGACATTAAAGAAAATATGTCTCGTGAATTAGAGCGCCGAGTCAGTATGATGAACAGAGAAAAACTGTTCGATAAATTAATGGAAATAAATACAGTTGAATTGCCAATGGCTTTAATTGATAAAGAAATCGAACATTTGAAACATGATATGTACCATCGACTTTTTGGTCACGAGCATCATGAAAATGAAAAAATTCCTGATTTCCCTCGTGAACTTTTTGAAGAGCAAGCTAAACGCCGTGTTCATCTTGGACTCCTCTTTTCTGAATATGTTAAAAAGCACCAGATTGTTGCAGATAAAGATAAAGTTAATGCAGTAATTGAGCGATTTGCCAGCGCTTATGAGAATCCTGACGAATTACGTGCTTGGTATCAAAGCAGCAAAGAGCATATGGCTGAGATTGAAGCCCTGGTTATGGAAGAGATGGTCGCAGATAAAATTGCTGAAGATGCAAAAATCAAATATAAAAACAAAGATTATGATTCAGTAATGAATCCTAAGCCTGCAACTGAAGCGACTGAGAATAAAGGAGAGTAATTTTATGTCAGGATATTCGGAGAACATAATTCGCAATGCCAGTGGATTAGTCCCCATGGTTATTGAACAAACTTCACGCGGTGAGCGTTCGTATGATATTTATTCAAGATTATTAAAAGAACGTATTATCTTTCTTTTGGGTGAAGTTGAAGATCATATGGCTAATTTAGTTGTTGCCCAATTGTTGTTTCTTGAGTCTGAAAACCCTGAAAAAGATATTTCTCTCTACATTAATTCTCCTGGAGGAGTTGTAACTGCCGGCTTGGCTATTTACGATACCATCCAGTTTATAAAACCTGATGTAAGTACTTTGTGTATAGGGCAAGCAGCAAGTGCTGCTGCTTTATTGCTTTGTGCGGGAGCTGAAGGTAAAAGATTTTGTTTGCCAAACTCGCGTGTAATGATTCACCAGCCATTAGGTGGTTATCGAGGTCAAGCTACTGACATTGAGATTCATGCTCGTGAGACTTTAGCCGTAAGAGAACGCTTAAATACAATTATGGCAAAGCATACTAAAAAGACCCCTGATCAAATTATGCGTGATACTGAACGTGATAATTTTATGAGTGCCACTCAAGCTGTTGAGTACGGCTTGGTTGATAGGGTGCTTTACGATCGAGAGTCTGTGAATAAAGCAGAGTAAATAATACTTTAAATCCAAAAAACTGAACTATAATGTATTCTAACCTGGGAGATGCGAAGCCGAACCCGGGTTTGAAGTTCAGATCGGGGTTCTGCTTCGCTGCACCCAGGCTAGGACGCAATTAGGGGGTCCTTTTATATTGAGCACTGTTACTTCCGTATTTCATTTGTTTTTAAACAAAGAGTTACGTGAAAAACAGTGGCATATCTTTTTCTGATTGACTAATATTTTACATATATTATCTATTTTTTTGATAATCGTTGTAAGAAGGGGTTTGGTTATGAGTAAATCCGGTAACGGAAGTGGCGATAAAGTTTTGTATTGTTCTTTTTGCGGAAAGAGCCAACATGAAGTTAAAAAATTGATTGCTGGTCCTTCTGTATTTGTCTGTGATGAGTGTGTTGAACTGTGTAACGACATTATTCGCGAAGAAACACATGAATCTCATGAAGAGGCAGAAGTACGCTTGCCCTCACCCAAAGAAATATCAACCTTTCTGGATGAGTATGTTATTGGGCAATCCCATGCAAAAAAAGTCTTATCCGTGGCTGTTTATAATCACTACAAGCGATTACAACATAAAAGTGAAGATGGGGTGGAGCTTGGAAAAAGTAATATTTTATTAATTGGTCCAACTGGAAGTGGAAAAACTCTTTTAGCCCAAACCCTAGCTCGAATCCTTAATGTTCCATTTGCTATGGCTGATGCAACAACACTTACTGAAGCGGGATATGTGGGCGAAGACGTCGAAAACATCATTCAAAAATTGTTACAGAAATGTGACTACGATGTTGACAAGGCGCAACATGGTATCGTCTATATTGATGAAATCGATAAGATCTCACGTAAATCCGATAATCCTTCCATTACACGCGATGTTTCTGGTGAGGGAGTACAACAAGCACTTTTAAAACTTATTGAAGGGACAATTGCCTCTGTTCCACCTCAAGGCGGCCGCAAACACCCTCAACAAGAATTTTTACAAGTCGACACTTCAAATATTTTATTTATTTGTGGTGGAGCTTTTGCAGGATTGGAAAAAGTAATAAGAGAGCGAAGTGACAAGTCAGGCATTGGGTTCTCGGCTCAATTAAAAAATAAAAAAGAAAACAGTGATGAGATTTCGAAAGTATTAAATCAATTGGAGTCAGATGATCTGATTAAATATGGGTTAATACCCGAATTTGTGGGTCGATTGCCTGTAGTTGCTACTTTGCAGGAACTCGATGAATCAGCCCTTATTGATATTTTAACCAATCCCAAAAATGCTTTAACCAAGCAATTCCAATCTCTTTTTAAAATGGAAGGGGTGGAGCTTGAGTTTAGAGAGGATGCATTAGTGGCCATTGCCAAAAAAGCTCTGGAACGAAAAATGGGAGCACGTGGTTTGCGTGCTATACTTGAAAATATTCTTTTAGACACCATGTATGAATTACCTTCTCTTGAAGGAGTAATTAAGGTAGTGGTTGATGAGAGTGCTGTAAACAGCTCATCCAAACCCATCCTTATTTATGAACAAGATGGGATGAAGAGTGCAGCAGGTGGGCAAGAGTAGAAATTCTACTCCAAACTCTCCTGCAGTTAATGTGGGAGAGATTCTTTAGGCAACTTCTTAATTATAACGCCTTGATTTCTTGCAATAACTCTCCCTTCCTTTTAAATTATTATTAGTAGTCCCGTGAATATTTAATAAAGTTTTTCGTTTGAATAAGGGTTCATTATGTCCACTGAAATTATAGAGACTTCGAATGAGACAGAGAAACTGTCGAAAATACCTGTGTTACCATTAAGAGACGTAGTGGTCTACCCTCATATGGTTATTCCTCTGTTTGTCGGGCGAGGAAAATCAATTAAAGCCCTGGAAGCGGCAATGGTTGATAGTAAGCAAATCTTTTTAGTGGCACAGAAAAAATCGTCAAATGACGATCCAACTGCCGCTGATATCTTTCAAGTGGGGACATTATCCAGTGTCCTGCAGTTACTAAAACTACCCGATGGGACCGTTAAGGTTTTAGTTGAAGGGGAGCAACGAGCCAGAGCAAAAGAATACCACCAGACTCAAGGATATTTAGAAGCTGATCTTGAGGTATTGCAAGATGCAAACGCAGCCGTGCAAGAACCTGATATCGGTATTTTAATGCGCTCCTTAATGTCGCAGTTTGAACAATATATAAAATTGAACAAAAAAATTCCACCTGAGGTTTTATCGCCTCTTGCCGGAATAGAAGAACCAGGACGTTTAGCTGATACGATAGCAGCTCATTTAACTTTGAAAGTTGATGACAAGCAAGAGTTACTGGAAACCTTGGATGTAGGTACACGCCTTGAACGTTTAATGTCGGCCATTGAAAATGAAATTGACTTGTTACACGTTGAGAAACGCGTAAGGGGTCGAGTGAAACGTCAAATGGAGAAAAGCCAGCGCGAGTATTATCTCAATGAGCAAATGAAAGCAATTCAGAAAGAATTGGGCGAATTGGGTGAAGAAGGAAATGAAATTGAACAATTGGAAAATTCCATTAACAAAGCTGGGATGCCCAAGGAAGCCAAGGAAAAATCGCTAGCTGAACTTCATAAATTGAAAATGATGTCACCCATGTCTGCAGAAGCAACAGTTATTCGTAATTATCTTGACTGGATGCTTGCAGTCCCTTGGAAAAAAAGAAATAAAATTCAATTTGATTTACTCAAGGCAGAAAAGTTATTGGATAAAGAACATTATGGTCTTGAGCAAGTTAAAGAACGTATTATCGAATATCTGGCTGTTCAGCAACGTGTAAAAAGATTAAAAGGCCCAATACTTTGTCTCGTTGGACCTCCTGGAGTAGGTAAAACTTCATTAGGGCAATCCATTGCCAATGCAACAGGCCGTACTTTTATCCGTATTGCTCTGGGTGGTGTACGTGATGAAGCGGAAATTCGGGGCCACAGAAGAACCTATATTGGCTCCATGCCTGGAAAAATTATTCAGAAACTATGTAAGGCAGGAGTAAAAAATCCCCTTATCATGTTGGATGAGGTGGATAAAATGGCAATGGATTTCCGTGGTGATCCAGCGGCTGCATTACTTGAAGTCCTCGATCCGGAACAAAACCATACTTTTAACGATCATTATCTAGAAGTAGATTATGATCTGAGTGATGTTATGTTTATAGCCACAGCAAATTCGCTTGAAATTCCAGCTCCACTTTTAGATAGGATGGAAATAATTCGTCTTGCCGGATACACAGAAGATGAAAAGGTGAGTATTGCTGAAAAATATCTGGTTCCAAAACAAGTCATCTTGAATGGTCTGACCAATCAGGAAATTCATATTAGTGAAGGAGCAATCCGCGAGGTAATTCGTCATTATACTCGCGAGGCAGGTGTTCGCAGTCTGGAGCGCGATATTGCTAGTATTTGCAGAAAAGTAGTCAAAGAAATCCTTTCTAGTAAGAAAATCAAAAAAATGACGGTCACTACAAGCAATATCGAAAAATATTTGGGCGTGAAAAAGTTCCGATATGGCCTTGCTGAAGAATTTGATCAAGTGGGACAGGTTACAGGTTTGGCCTGGACAAGCGTAGGCGGGGAGTTGCTAACTATCGAAGCATCCATGATGCCAGGTAAGGGCAAGGTAACGCATACGGGTCAATTGGGCGAGGTAATGCAGGAATCTATACATGCCGCCATGACTGTTGTACGCAGCCGAGCCAAAAATTTTGGTTTACCTGATGACTTTTATGATAAGAACGATTTCCATGTCCATGTTCCTGAAGGAGCGACGCCCAAGGATGGTCCTAGCGCGGGGATTGGTATGTGTACTGTGTTGGTTTCTGTCGTTACCCATATCCCGGTTAAAGCAGATGTAGCAATGACAGGGGAAATAACCTTAAGAGGACAGGTTTTGCCCATTGGAGGTCTGAAAGAGAAATTACTGGCGGCACACCGTGGCGGAATCAAGCATGTCATAATACCTGAGGAAAATGTAAAAGACCTGGAAGAGATTCCCGATAATGTGTTGCGCAAGCTAACAATACATCCAGTTAAGAGCATAGAACAGGTGCTGGAACTCGCTTTACAACGCAGTCCTTGGATAAATCAGCCAACAAATGTACAGTCTGAGGCTTTAGTGGGAAGAAAATCAAAAAAAATTAAAAATAATGATTTACATACCCATTAATTAGATGTATATTTCGTTTCGTAGCCCGCCACTAGCGGGCACTGCAAGGAAGTAACTACTTGACCGGTTAATTTGATGAGTTTAATTAAATTAACTTGAAGTATGGAAGATTAACTGTATAGGGGAAGCAATGAATAAGAGCGAATTAGTTGATGCTATAGCAAGTGGTTCGGGTTTAACAAAAGCTGACGCAAGCAGAGTTCTCGAGACCTTTACTAGTACTATTACTGATGCTTTAAGAAGTGGCGATCAAGTAGTAATACCTGGTTTCGGTTCATTTTCTACAGGCAATCGTTCAGCACGTACTGGTAGAAACCCACAAACTGGCAAAATTATTCAAATTAAAGCGTCACGAGTAGCCAAGTTTAAAGCGGGTAAAAACCTGAAAGAAGCGGTGCAAGAAGCTTAAGTTTTCAGGGTGCTTAGCTCAGCTGGGAGAGCATCGCCCTTACAAGGCGAGGGTCGTAGGTTCGATCCCTACAGCACCCACCAAGAAATGGAGTGGTAGTTCAGTTGGTCAGAATACCGGCCTGTCACGCCGGGGGTCGCGGGTTCGAGCCCCGTCCACTCCGCCAAGATTAACGCGCCGAAAGGCGCGTTTTTTTTATCAGGAAAGTATTGTTTACTTCAAATTCTTATTTTCTCCAGATTTTTACTTTTCACATTTAGAGGAATGTCTAGTGAAGATATGAAATAGAAGTTATGTGTTCACTTCATTTTTAATTTTCTGCCTGAATTTCGGGTAAAACTATGCTGAAAAAGTGAACTTTTGATTTTTTTTAGTCTGGGTTATAATCGGCCTTCGCTAAATTTAATAAAGCTTTAAATACTATATGGATCTCGGGACATGTTACAAAAGTTAAATGAACGTATACAGGGTGTTGTAGCTTGGTTAGTAGTTATTTTAATCGGTATTACGTTTACACTTTTTGGTGTGGATTATTATCTACAATCACGTCAAACGACAAATGCCAAGGTGACCGTTAATGGTGAGCCTGTAACAATGCAATCCTTCGAAAATAATTATAGACGTGCTCGTTCCATGCAAGACATTGAGCAAATGACTGCCGCTGATGAAAAGAAATTGCAAAATCAGGTCTTAGATCAAATGGTTACTAATGCAGTTTTAGTTCAAGCTGCACTTAAAAATGGTTTCGACGTCAGCTCAAACCAAGCCAATGCCGCCATTTTAAACATTCCTCAATTTCAGGAAGACGGACATTTCTCAGCTCAAAAATACCAGCAAGCACTAAACGCAGCTTTATTTACCCAATCAAGTTTTCAAAATGAAGTAAAGCAGGGAATGCTTTTAAATCAACAACGATTTGCTTTTATGGGTAGTTCGTTTGCTTTACCTGATGAAATAGATCGTTTTGTTAGTTTATATATGCAAAGTAGAGACTATGATTATTTAACTGTTCCTGCTTCTGCTTTTGAAAAAAATGTCCATATTTCTCCTGCGGAAATTGCCTCTTATTATAAAGAACATAAAAAAGACTTTATGAGTCCGGAAAAAGTCAGTTTGGATTATGTTACTTTATCCATGCATGACATCAAGAACCAAATTAAGGTTTCTGAAGATGATGCAAAACGCTACTATGAAGATAATCAAAGCAGCTATTTGATACCAGCAAGCTGGCAAGTAGCTCATATTTTATTTGCTGTTCCAGGGGATGCCAGCCTGGCTGATTTGGAAAAAGCCCAGAAAAAAGCGAATGACGCATATCAACTATTACTAAAAAAACCTGATCAATTTGACCACCTGGTTGCAACCCTGTCAGACGATAAGCTCTCAGTCGCTGATAAAGGAGTTCTACCATGGATTACTGCAGGCGGGCAAAATAATTATAATCAAATTTTATCTGGTTTAACTAAACCAGGGCAAATTTCTCCTCCTGAAAAAACGAAACATGGATATGAAATTTTCAAGTTAGTTGCGTATAAACCTGTTTCCAAAAAATCTTTTTCCGAGGTGGCGTCTGCAATTAAAGAACAACTGATCAATGAAGCAGCGCAAACTAAATATACTCAAGCATTGGAACAATTATCTGATTTAAGCTATCAGACTCCAGATTCACTTCAACCTGTAGCGGAAGCATTGAATTTAAAAATTGAGCAAACCCAGCCTTTCTCAAGATCTGCAGGTATTGATGCTATTACCAAAAACAAACAAATAATTAATACAGCATTTAGTCATGATGTGCTCGATTTAAGAAATAATAGCGAACCGATACAAATTGACAATGATTCAGTTGTCGTTATTAGAGTCAATCAGCATTGGGCTGAAAAAGAGCAACCACTGGAAAATGTTGAAGATCAAATTAATAAAATTTTAGTTAAAAAAACTGCAGAAGCCAAAGCAAAAGAAATTGGCATGAGTTTGTTGAATCCAGTCGAAGATAAGCAACAACAAGAATTAATTCACACTAATAATTTAAGTTGGAAATCTGTAGTTAAATCTACTCGTGATAATGACAAAGTAGAGACTGATATTAATGATGTAGCGTTTAATTTATTACGTCCTGAAAATCGAAGCGGCCTTGTACTGCCGAATGGAGATTATGTAGTAGTAAGGTTAAAACAAATTCATGATGGAAAACTCAGTACTTTAGATAGGGAGCAACAAGATAGTTTAATTCAACAGATTGAAGCAAGCTATGGCATGATGGATTATGACTTATATGTAAAAAGTTTAATTAATCGAGCACAAATTGAAAGACACTAGGTTTTATAGACAAACGTGTTAACTTGCGTTCAAGATTTTTGATTTTTATTAAAAATTAATATCCATAGTCAGGAATAGCAGAGTTTGCCTATATAACCTAAATCTATAGGAGTTATCTCTATGCCTGATTTGAGTACTACATTTACTGACCTTAAGTTAAAAGAATTGTATGGTCATTTATTAAACCATTATAAAGATTGTGTACAGCGCGGCTTAGGTATTGGTGAAATATACACTGAAATGTCTCTTGCTATGCAGTATACCTTAGATTCTCCCTACAGTATGAGTCCACTGGCTAAATTAAGCCGTGAAGAAAAAATGAAAGCATATGCTGCTTTTAATGCAATTTTCTACGCTTTCCCTTTATACCGCCAAATGCCAGTCGAGCAACAGCAGAATTTTAAGCCATCAGTCCCTCAATTTAACCCAAAAGTTGTATATAAAGTAACTAAATATAATTATTACGACACTAACCAAACATTGCTAAATTGGTTGATTCTAGATTCCATGCTGCATTCCCATCATGATCATTATTATCCCCGTCACACGGGCAGTGGTTGTTGGGGATCCTCTAACCGTCACGGTCATGACTCCTCTTCAAATGAGGATTGTGTCAAATTAATGGTCGCCTTATTAGTCATTGCTTTAGCTCTTATCGCTGCAGTTTTGGCGTTCATTGCTCTGGCTTATATGCTTAATGAGTTAGCAAACACCATTGAGAGGTTTTGCTTCAATGAAGGATGGTTAAAAGGGGCCTTAATGCTTGCTTCCTCCATTGCTTTCGGTGCAGGCTCATCTTATCTAATGATTAATTTCGCATCTGCCCCCTTGATTGCCCTTGCTGTAGCAGCAGGTTTAAATCCTGTGGGTGTAGTGATTATGGGGACGGTATTACTTAGTATTATTGGGGCCGGCATAGGATGTTTTGCAATGGGAATGCTGTATGATTCGGTGAATAAATCAGCTAATCCGGAGCCGTTAGATCAAACTGATCCCGAACGTTTCAGATTAACCGCAGCTGAAGAAGATGCATTGAAAAAGAAAGGAATAGACCCCATAGCAGTGAAATGTGCTATGGTTGCCTTACGGGGTGAAATGGCAACAGTATTAGGAAGTGAAAAACCAATTCCTTCGTTTTTCAGTCGATATTTTAATAAAGACAACGAGAAAATTCAGAAGTTACTCACTACATTAAGACAACTGCGTAAAGGCGAAGTGGATACTATTGACGCGGGGGGCCTCCATTTTGATTGCCGAGTTCCTACCATGGTATATATGCCCGTTTTTTATCAACCTTCTTATCAAGTACCGTACTCACCTCCTTCATACCAAGAGGCTACAGGGATTAATGGAGTAACTCCTAGCGCTCCTCCTGCTTATTTGCAACCAACATATGATTATCCACAATCCACATCGTATAATTTTACCTGATATACCTAGTTATTTACCGAGTAAAGAGCATTCTTTACTCGGAATCTATTTTATCAATTCTGAATATGAACTATAAAAACGCTTATTCTTTAGATGTGAAAGGAAGCATCCGCCTCAACACAAAATCTTTGTGAATAAAATGATGATACAGCGCTGCGAGTGCGTGGATTCCTACGAATAATAAAATGACAAAAGCAAGCTTTTCATGGGTTGCGAACATCACATTACCTAACTGCTCATTTGCTTCGACGAGACAAGGCAGGGTAAACAAACCAAAAAAATTAATTGGCTTACCATCAGCGCAAGTTAACAAATACCCCACAATGGGCATAAGGATTATAAGCATAAAAAGAGTGTGATGAACTATCTTTGATAACACGTATTGCCATCTTGGTTGAGATTTTGGCGGTAAGGGTTTGATATTTATGAGGTGCCAAATTAAAAAAAGGATCCCAAGAATTAGAATAGTTACTCCTATTGATTTGTGCAACATGATATAAAGCGGGGTCAGCGGGGAGTTATCACCAAGAGACCAAACCAGATAATACTGGGCGGTAATTAAAATAAAGATCAACCAATGCAGCACTTTTGTGATACTACCAAATCGATTCATTGTATTCCTTAGCATGCAGATCTCCTTAAATGATAGATGCTGCTACTATACCAATGGCTTAAATAATTGCAATATCAAGAATTTTCAATAACTTACATTGAAGGAGTAAAGATAGAAACTATAAGAAATGAAAATAAGGACTAGAGTGATTTGGCGGAGAGACAGGGATTCGAACCCTGGGAAGGTTGCCCTTCAACGGTTTTCAAGACCGCCGCATTCGACCGCTCTGCCATCTCTCCGACAGCCGAGAATACTATCCTAACGCCTCTGGTTTTGCAAATATTTTTTTAATTTTCTGATGTACAAAGATTACTTTTTTAATAATGATACTTTTGTTTTTCCACTTTTTAAAAAAAGCGTTAGAATGTTCGCAAATTATAGAGTCCTAGGTATAATGTTCCCAATTTTGTGACTGTTGTTGTGGATGCAGCAGAAATATATTTAATAGGTGTAGTATATGAAACGAATTCAAGTGTTGGTCCTTTTAGGTCTTATTGTATCTTTATCTGCATGTAAAACCTGGTGGGGAAAAGATGATGAAGATAATAATCCTTATAAAGGAATGACAGCGGAACAACTTTATACTGAAGCTCAGAAAGATTTACGAAAAAAAGAATATTCAACTGCAATAAAACATCTCGAAGCGATAGAAACAATGTATCCGTTTAGTGACTATACAGAGAACTCACAAATGGAATTAATTTACGCCTACTATAAAAATGAAGATTATCCCTCAGCTGCAGCTACCGCTGAGCGATTCATCCATCTTTATCCACGAGCCAAAAATGTGGATTATGCGTACTACATGCGAGGCATGGCAAATTTCCAACAAAACCGGGGTGTGTTTGCAAAATTCCTGCCTCTGGATGAGTCCTGGAGAGATCCTGGAACCCAAACACAAGCCTATTCCGATTTCGGTATTTTGATTCAAAAATTTCCGGATAGTAAATACAAGCCAAATGCATTACAACGCATGATTTATTTACGGAATATGTTTGCTCAACATGAGTTAAACGTCTCAACCTTCTATTTTAAACGCAAAATGTATGTTGCAGCACTCAATAGAGCAAGCTATGTTGTTAAAAACTACCCTCAGGCACCAAGTGCAAAAAAAGCATTGGTGATAATGTATGAGGCCAATTTGGCTCTAGGTTTCAAAAAGGCTGCTGAAGAAGCTTTTACTGTTTACAAGGCAACTTATCACACAACTAAAATGGATAGGATTGTCTAGTACGAATTTGTTTCATGAGAGCGAAGCTGAGTTCAATTGAACTGGGTTTCGCTTTTCTTCATAAAAATATCCCCCCATATTTATTCCAGATGCAAAGGATTCAAATCTAATAATTGGTCTTATTGTTTACGTCTCCCGCATATTTTCTTTTCTTGTAATCCATGGTTAAATTATGCTTCAAATTTTAATTATTTATACACATGAGACGATTCGAAGCGTTATTTTTAGAAATAAGTACTGAGTGGAGCAACACTAGAGAAGTGCGCTTGCAAAACTTGCTAAAATTTATAACAACAACCAATCCAAATCACCCATTGGTTTATCAAAGTATCCAATCCAGTTGGAAAAATTATCAGAAATTAGCTTTAGATTTTCAAAAAAGATTAGATGAAGAATTCCCCACATCACAACTATCCCCACAGCAAATCCAATTTTTAGCGGATTATCGAAAGAAGATTATTGAGGATCTTTCTAAAGAAAAAAAATTTTTTACTTATCATCTTCACCAAAGAGCAGTGGAGAACTGGCATCCTCTCCGGATTCCTACCAGGGGAGAGCAATATGCTACAGGGGAAATTCTTCCCGAAAATCCCTCCTGTTATGAAGTTAAGTGGTAAAAATTACTAAAGGGAGCATTGTTCCAATGCTCCTAAAATACTATTTTATGCGATCTCTTCCAATTCAGATTCTTTTTCTTTTACTGTAAGTGCGGCTAATAGATCCTGAGTTAATTCGCGTAGTTCACCGGATAACAAAGCAAGCGCAGCATCACGTTGCTGATACTCCTCATCAAGTTGTTTAATCTCATTAAAATCATCAATTAAGAAATCAAGGCTTTTAAGCTTTTTAAAACTAAAATCATGGGTAAGGGTCAATTGAATCCGCTCTTTCCAGATTAATGAAATTTCAGCGGTTCCCATGCCTTGAGATAATAGAGTTAAAACTTCCTCTGCGGGTAACTCATAACCTTTACAATGAACCCGTTTTTTTTCATCATCCAAAGAAAAAAGCAGACAATCGGACGCGAGTTGAAATTGGTTGGGAAGCGTGTCAGGAGAGTGAATCCATTCAGCAAAGCGCACTGCGAGATTTTCAGTGAGAGTAATGGGCTCAATGGAAATTCCAGCCACTGATTTTCGTAAGAGGGAGGTGAGTTGTGTTGCCTGGGTATTACTGGAAGCATTGACTATTATTCTTTTGCTGGCGCTATCAAGGATGGCAAACATTTTCTTTTGAATACAAAAAGATTTGGGTAATAATTCAAATTCAAGATCTTCGGCCATTTGCGCTTTTTCGGCGCGTTTTACACTGCGGCCTTGTTGGGTTTCCAGCATTTGTATTTTTTCAGCAAGCATTTTATTGATCACGCCACGTGGTAATAAACGCTCCTCTTTGCCCATACAAATAAGGGAACTTCCAGCGACTTCCTGAACCATTTCATCTGCAAAAGCTGGAAGCCATCCATAAACAAAACGTGCATGAGGAGGGCAGGGCTTTAAAATGTTTTCAGCTAGTGAAGCAGCTAAATCACAAGCTTCATCAAGTTCATATTGATAGATTAGTGCGTTGTTAAACCACATAAAAACTCCTGAGATTACATAATATAATAAGTACCAATAGCCATGGTTCTATTGTACGGTAATTTGTAAAATTCTATATTCAAATTAGCCGAATAATTGCGTATTAAAAATGCGAATAGTTTTTCTTGCCAATAGAAAGTTAATGATTTTTTAGATTTTGAAGCAGTAATATTTGGGATTTCTACCATATAGGTTGCTCTATCGACATTCAATTTAAAAGGAAATAGATTTTTATTGGATGCTCGCTCTAAAGCCCTTGGTATGGAAATTGTTTCCATGAACCCATAGTGCAAGGTGAGATTGAACACCTTCTCATGCAGACATGTTATTTCATAACGTTGACTGTAATGAATATAGGGAATATTTTCTACCACGTAATTTACAATAAGCACTCGTTCGGGGACTGCGCGGCTTAGTTTAAGAAAATGAAGAAAGCTTCCGCCGCTCTTATCATACACATCGGTGATGAATACAGCAGTTAAATCCGTAAGTTGATTTAAGCTTTTATATTCCAATTGTTTGAGAATCTTGGAAATATCATCTTTATTCATATAATAATGTTCGCGCAGGTATTCCAGGCCAAATTTCCAGGTATACATAATGGTGGCGATGAACAGTGCAAAAATTACGGGAACCCAGCCTCCTGTTAGGAATTTATGCAAATTCGATCCCAGAAACGATGTATCAACAATAAAAAATAAACCGAAGATTAGAAAAACTCTATATTTGGGCCATTTCCAAATGGATATTGCAGCATAAGCAACCATCGCATCAATGAGAAGCATATCTGCATTCACGGCAATTCCATAAGCATGAGCAAGTCTATCGGAGGTCTGAAAGGCGAAACAAAAGGTCAAGGTTCCAATAAAGAGGATGAAATTAATTTGAGGCACATAAATTTGTCCAGAGAACTCCTTGGATGTTTGAATAATAGGGATACGAGGACACAAACTGAGTAAAACAGCTTGTTTTGTCAATGAAAACGTTGCGGAGATAACCGCTTGTGAAGCAATGATAGTGGAAATCGTTGCCAGAATAATTAAAGGAATATAAAACCATTCAGGCGCGATCATATAAAATGGATTGCTGATAGCATCAGGGTTTAAGAGTAAATTGGCTCCTTGTCCAAAATAATTGAGAAGTAAACAAGGAAAAACAACTGCAAACCAACTGGCTCGAATGGGATTTTTCCCGAAATGACCGATATCGGCATAAAGGGCTTCCCCACCTGTAACAACAAGGAAAATTCCCCCTAACAATAAATATCCATTTAATCCGGTATCGCGAATTAGATCAAATGCATAATAAGGATTAACTGCCGTAAGCACAATGGGAGCTTTTACTATTTGTACAATTCCCAGAATAGCAATGGTTATGAACCAAATCAGTATTACCGGACCAAACAGAATGCCTATCTTTCCTGTACCTCTTGCTTGCAGCATGAAAAGAAGGATAAGGATCACTACCGTAATAGGGAGAATAAAAGGTGTGAATGCATTTGAAAGGGTACTGAGGCCTTCTACCGCACTGATTACAGATATGGCCGGTGTGAGCATTCCATCACCTAAGAGTAAGCCGGCTCCAAAAATGGCGAGAATATAAAATAGGGGTGTGTAGCGGGTACTTTTATATTTCATTAAAGCTAACAGGGCGAGAATCCCTCCCTCACCATCATTATCTGCACGCACAACCAAAATCAGGTATTTAAATGAAATAACAATGATTAAACACCAGAAAATAAGAGAGAGTACTCCTAATATATGAGCTTGAGTAATTGAGATATTATTTAAAGTTACTTTCAATGCATATAATGGACTTGTCCCTATGTCACCAAAAACAACTCCTAAAGCACCAAGCGTGAGGCCATAAGAGAACTTTTGTTTATTTTCCATATTTATTACCAGAATGCCTTACTAAATATATAATATAGTATTAATCAAGAGGATACAGAGTTATTTTGTTTTGTACTGCCCCTAACACATTTCAAAACAGATATAGTTTTTTAGGGTTTATAAATTATGAACACTTGCAGGTCTAACGTTCTTTGTGTAGATTAGCCGATTTTTGATCTTGGGGAAATAGAAAAGTGAAGGCAAAGGTTATTTTGCTTAAGGCAAAACAAAATACGGTATTACGCGGTCATCCCTGGATATTCCCCAAGGCCATTGCAAAAACTCATGGGAAATTGATTACTGGTCATTTAATTGATATTTACAGTGCAGAAGAAGAGCTCATTGGCGTTGGGATTTATAACGAGCATTCTCTCTACAGAGTCAGAGTATTGGCCCTTAGCAATGAATCCTTGGACACCAGCAATCTACACACCTTGATTACACATCGTCTAAACCAGGCAAAGCAAGTAAGGGACTGTTTAAGTTTGCCAAATGAGGAAACTACTGCTTACAGGTTATTTAATAGCGAGGCAGATGGTCTATCGGGTTTAACGATTGATCGCTTTAACCAGAATTGTGTTGTCGCAAGCTCAGCTTACTGGGTTGAGCTCAATCGGGAAGTAATCATAAATGCATTAAAAAATTTATTTCCTGCAGATCAAATAATCTGGATGCCTCAAAGCAAACCATTAAGCCAGGATGGATGGAAGCAAATCTCTGTGCAGGAACAACACTACAATACCAAGGTTCTTGAAGCAGGGGTTATTTATGAAGTTGAATTTGCTCAGGCCCAAAAAACAGGCCTATTTCTTGACCAGCGGGAGAATCATCAACGGATTGCCCAATTGTCCAAAGGAAAAAAAATACTGGATCTTTACTGCTACAGCGGCGGTTTCGCTCTGCATGCCGCTCGCGCCGGGGCCACAAAAATTACCGCAGTAGACAGCTCTGCCCAGGCTATAGCCCAGGCGAAAAATAATGCTGCCTTAAATGGGGTAACCCAGATTGAGTTTATTGAAGCGGATGCCCGTGACTATTTAACAAAAGCAGGGGATTATGATCTTGTTGTTCTGGATCCCCCTAAACTGGTTCCATCAAAACAACATGTTGAGCGGGCGAAAAACTATTATCGTTTTTTACACCGGGAAGTATTTAAGAACATGAAAGCGGGTTCTTTACTAATGACCTGCAATTGTTCCTCTGCACTTTCCTCATCTGAGTTTTGTTCCCTGGTAAGTGCTCAAGCTGGGGCTGTAGGAAAACAAGCGCGAATTTTAGGTGTATATGGTCCAGCAAGTTGCCATCCTACGTTAACTTCCTTTCCGGAGGGAAATTATCTTACCGCAATTTTGTTGGCTGTGGTCTAAAGTAATTTGGCATTCATGTTGGTTAGCCCGGATTAGCTGTTTAATCCGGGCTGCATTATTAAGTATGGATCGTCTTGTCTCTGTCTTGCAAACACTGCAATACATCATAAAAGCTCAATTCACATGCTTTTAATAAAACAAACAAGTGAAAAATTAAGTCAGCACATTCATTCACCAATTCTTCACGATCATTATTCACAGCTGCAATGACCGTTTCTACCGCTTCTTCACCTACTTTTTGCGCGCATCGGGAAACCCCGGATTCGAGTAATTGTGCGGTATAACTGTTTTCATTATTTGCATCTGCCCGATCATGAATCAGTTCAATTAAATCGTGTATAAAACCCAAATTAGTGCTTTGTTCCGGTTGAAAGCAGCTCGTATAACCCAGATGACACGCTGGGCCTTTAGGCAATACCTGTATTAACAAGCTGTCGTTGTCACAATCTACACTGATATGCTGAATGGACATACTGTTTCCCGAACTTTCTCCCTTGCGCCATAAACGTTTTCTGCTTCGACTGTACAGATTTAATTGACCGGTGGTGAGCGTAGCAATTAAAGCCTCCTGGTTCATATAACCCAGCATCAGGACATTACCATTTTCTGCATTTTGGATAATGGCTGGTAATAAGCCATTCATTTTTTTCCAATCCAAAGAATTAATTTCCATATGAATCATAATCGTACCTCAAATTTTTGTTTTTTTAGTGCTATTTTAATTTCATTAATTGTTAAAATTTTGTCATGAAAAATACTTGCGGCTAAAGCCCCATCTACTCGAGCCTCAAGAAAGACACGAGTAAAATCATCCAAAGCGCCAGCCCCTCCTGATGCAATTAATGGTACTTGGCATAAAGAACGCATCAGTTTGAGTTGCTGTAAATCGTATCCTCCACGCACCCCATCCGCTTGCATGCAATTCAAAACAATTTCTCCAGCCCCACGGTCCTGGACTTCCGTAATCCATTCCCTTGTTTTGCGCCGGGAATTCAGGGTTTTGTTCTCATCCCCTGTGTATTGATAGACATAATAATCATCATCAATCCATTGACTATCTATTCCTACAACCACACACTGACTTCCAAAATTTCGACTTAATTGATTGATTAAATCAGGATTTTCCAAAGCAGGACTGTTAATGGATACTTTATCTGCTCCGGAATTTAATATCGATTTTGCCTGATTAACAGAACGAATTCCACCTGCCACAGTAAAGGGGATATTAAGGGTTGATGCTACCTGATGTACCCAATCTGGACAAACAGTCCGGTGTTCGGAACTTGCGGTTATATCATAAAACACTAATTCATCTGCCCCTGATGCAGAATAATGTGCTGCAAGTTCGAGAATATTACCAACAACGCGATGATTGCGGAATTTTACTCCTTTGACCACTTCATTGTTGCGCACATCCAGACAGGGAATAATTCGTTTGGTCAGCATAATTTTACCTATAAATTGAAACAGCAAAAGGCAGTATAACGGCCCCCTTTGTTATCTGCCTTCCACCTCAGATAACAGTGAACGAAGATCGAACGTACCTTGATAAAGGGTTAGTCCGAGGATCGCTGCATTGACTCCTAATCCCTCAAGATGTTTGATATCTTCTGTATCCCGGATACCTCCAGAAGCTTGCCATCCAATTTGTGGAAAGCGCTCAACTGCTTCTTTATAGATCTGAAAATTAGGTCCTTGCATCATTCCATCACAAGCAATATCAGTACACAGGACTTGCCTTACCCCTAATTGCTGATAATGAGAAACTACATCCCATAAATTATTTTCTGTTGTAGTTTGCCACCCATGGATAGCAGGTACAGGAATTTTATGTTGCAAGCGAACATCTATAGCCAAAATGATATGTTGAGGGTTAATTCGTTGGATAATATCCGCCGTTAACTCCGGATCGGTAATGGCAATACTGCCTATAACCAGATTGGAAATTCCGGATGCAAAACATAATTCTGCTTGCTCTAAAGATCGTATTCCGCCGCCCGCTTGTACAGTGACTCCTGCATTCTGCATGGTACAAATTAGTGAGAGCTGCTGCATAGACCCGGTTTTGGCACCATCCAAATCCACAATATGAAGCTTTTTAGCGCCCAGGCGAGCGAAATAGGCAGCTCGTTCCACAGGCTGCATCTCGAATTGGGTGACTTTATCAAATTGTCCCTGGCGCAAACGTACACAACGCCCCCCTTGAATGTCTATTGCTGGAATCAGGATCATACAGCCTCCATTTAAACAGTTAGCAGTTACAAAAATTTTTTAACAGGGTCATCCCTGCTTCTGCAGATTTTTCTGGATGAAATTGCATCCCCCAAATGTTGTTTTTGTGAATAATCGCAGTGAATGATTCGCTATATTCACAATGAGCCAATGCATATTTACTTTCACCAAGCGCATAGCTATGAACGAAATAAACATACTCTTGTTCATTTAGTCCCTCTTGTAATGAAGTTGCGCTGTTCCAATGCAATTGGTTCCAGCCCATATGAGGGACTGGATATCCTTCTTTATGACGTAAACGTTGAGCCTTTCCAGGGATCAACCCTAAACAGCGAACATTTCCTTCCTCACTGCTCTCAAGAAGCAATTGCATTCCTAGACAAATTCCCAGTAAGGGCTGTTTTAGTGACGTGATTACATCAATCAGACCATATTGGCGCAGGGCATTCATACCAAAAGTTGCAGTACCTACTCCCGGGAGTATCACATGACTTGCTTTTCTGATCTCTTCAGCTTCATGGGTTAATTGATAATTAAACCCTAATCTTTTTAGAGCATTGCATATGGAAGTCAAGTTAGTGCCACTAATATCGATGACAGCAATCATAAAATCCCCTTGGTTGATGGCATGGCATTATTTGTTTTCGTACATGCCTGGCCTAGAGCTCGACCCAAAGATTTGAAACAGGCTTCAATCATGTGGTGGTGATTTTGACCTTTTACTTCAATATGAATGGTTGCACCCAAAGCGGCGGCTAATGAATTAAAAAAATGGGGAACCATTTCGGTTGCCATGCCCCCAACAAACTCTCGTGTAAACTGACCTTTAAATTCACAAAAACTTCTGCCACTGATATCTATTGCTATAGAAGCCAAAGCCTCATCCATGGGTAAAGTAAAACCATAACGATTTATTCCCCATTTATCACCCAGGGATTTTTTTATTCCTTCACCTAGTGCAATTGCGGTATCCTCAATTAAATGATGATCATCCACCTCCACATCACCTTTAGCATATAAATCCAGATTAAACCCGGCATGTTTGGCTATTTGTTCCAGCATGTGATTAAAAAAAGGCAATGGAGTCTCTATAGTGCCGCATTGATCAGTATCGAGGGTCAAAACCAGATTGATTTCAGTTTCTTTAGTCTTTCTTTTAATGCTTGCGCAACGTTTGGAGTTCAGGATTGTTTGAGCAATCTGCCCCCATCCTTGTTCTTTAGAGATCAATAAAAAATTGAGATTCAAATTGTTTGCAAACTCCCGGTCGGTTTCCCGATCACCGATAACCCAGGAAGAGGATTTGTTGATCACAGTATCTGCCAAAAATTGATTCACAAGGCCAGTTTTAGGCTTTCGACAGGAACAATCGTCTTCAGGCATGTGAGGACAAATAAATATTTCATCAAAAAATATTCCCTGCGAAGAAAAAAGATCCAAAGTAAATTCATGACAGATCATAAAATCTTCTTCAGGAAAGGAGGGAGTGCCAATACCATTTTGATTACTCACCATAACAAGGCGAAAACCTTCTTTTTGTAATAGCAGCAATGCAGGGATTACATGGGGTGTGAGTTTGATTTTATCGAGAGAGTCTACTTGAAAATCAAAAGGTTCCTCAATTAAGGTTCCATCGCGATCAATAAATAATGTTTTTTGCATATCAATTTCCCAAGTAATTATTTTGAAAGGAGGATAAAGCATTAAGCAAAATCTCATTTTGTAACTCATCACCTACTGTAATTCGTAAATGATGCTGTAATGATGAATCAGGTGGAAAACTTTTGACCTCGATATCTTGCCTGGCAAGCCAGGAGACTAATCCCATGGAATCTTTTGTTTTAACGAGAATGAAATTTGTTTCTGTGGGATAAACGTTCTCAATAAGCGGACATAACTGCAATTCTTTAATTAACTGCGAGCGCGCCTCCTTAATCCGGTTTATTGATTCAAGAAACCACTCGGATTTTTCCAAAGTCTGTTGTGCCAAGTCGAGCACTACACTGGAAAGAGGAAAAGGGGACATAATTGCATTAAAGGCCTGAATTACTCTTTCTTGTGCCATTAAGACTCCCAAACGAAGGTTTGCAAGCCCATAAGCTTTCGATAGGGTACGTAAAACCACTAAATTATCAAACTCGGGAATTAAACAGGTTGCACTTTGTGCCTCGGTAAACTCAATATATGCTTCATCAACAATGATTACAGAACGATCCCGATATTCATTGCAAAGCGAAGCGATAAAATCCAGGTCGAATAAATTCGCGGTAGGATTGTTTGGATTGCATAAAAAAATAATTTTGCAATTTGTTTGCCACCTGTTACGAATATCCTCTAATGAAATTTGAAACTGGCATAAAGGATCTAAGGGACATTCTATAATTGCGGCGTGTTGTAATAATGCATAAAAAGAATACATGGCAAAAGTAGGTGGAAATTGCATGCAGGCGTCTTTGCCCGCCCTTAAAAATAATCGGGTAGTTAAATCAATACCATCGTCTGAACCTCGAGTAAGAGCTATTTGCTCTTTATTCACTTTATATCGATCTGCTAATTGTTCCTGCAGCTGGTCTTTGAGGCATTTATCAGGATAATAATTTAAAGGAATATCCATGTCTAATGCAGACCAGGGAAGTTCATTTGCGTGCAATCGGTGTTTAATTGGAGTACTCCGGGTAACATAGGGTTTTTGATTCAATAATTCAGGGCGTATCAAGTTAAGTACCGTCATTTCAATCCTCCAGAGCATTTAATCTAATTTCTACTGCTTGCGCATGGGCATCCAGGCCTTCAATTTGAGCCAAAGCAATTGCTGAGGACCCTAAGTTTATAATGCCCTCCCTATTAATTGATTGAACATTAAAACAAGTTAAAAAATCCTCTGTACTAAGGCCATTATGATTTTTGGCAAACCCATTGGTGGGCAAAACATGATTGGACCCGGTAACGTAATCCCCCAGTGTTTCCGCAGCCCAGGGGCCAAGAAAAAGAGTACCTGCAGAGCGGATTTCTTCTACCCAGGACTCAGCATCTTCGCGATTTATAATCAAATGTTCCGGAGCATATGAATTAATTATACTTAATTGTTCTGCTTTCTCGGCACAGACAATAATCAGGCTATTTGCCAGCGATTGGGTAATAATTTGTTTTCTTGATAGGGTATTAAATTGAACTTGTAGTTGTTGGTTCACCTGTTCTGCAAATTGCGGCGTATCACAGATCAACATGACCTGAGAGTCGACCCCATGTTCCGCTTGTGCCAATAAATCAGCCGCGACAAATGCTGGATTTGTTTGATCATTGGCAATGATCATTACTTCAGAAGGGCCGGCAGGCATATCTATAGCTGCGCCTTGAGGATCTATGGCAACTAAAGTTTTAGCTTCGGTGACATAACTGTTGCCTGGTCCAAAAATCTTATCTACCTTGGTCACGGTTTGTGTACCATAAGCCATAGCAGCGATTGCTTGTGCACCTCCAAGTGTATATATGGTATTTATGCCGCATAATCGTGCTGCCACAAGCAGATGTTCATTAATTGAACCTGATGCATCTGGCGGAGTACACAATATTTTAACAGGGCATCCAGCTACGAGTGCAGGTATTGCTTGCATTAATAATGAAGAAACCAACGGAGTTTGGTTGCCCCCAGGCACATACAAACCGACTCGTTGAATAGGTCTATAGGCAGTGTAAATGTTCACCCCTGGGGCTGTGCTTGTTTTTCTTATTTCAGGTAAACGGGATTGGTGGTAAAGGGTAATTGTTTTTATGGCATCAAGGATTGCATTGAGTGATTTCTTATTGATGCAGGCATTTTCAATTTTTTGCCTTGGAATTTGCAAACTGTCTAAAGCGGCGCCGTCAAATTGTTTCGTGAAAGAAAATAATGCATGATCTCCATAGGTCCGCACCTGGTTAATAATTTCCTGCACTTTGTTTTTTACTGAGGATATTTGCAAAGGGCGAGTTAGAGTCTGTTTTTTCTCAGCTTCGGACAGGGATTGCCAATTTTTAATTGATAACATCATATTACTCCAACATTTTCTCTATAGGTAAAACCAATATGGAGCTGGCTCCAAGAGTTTGGATGGTTTCTAAGGTGTTCCAGAATACCCGTTCGCTGGAAACCACATGAACGGCTACTTTATTTATATTTCCTGGTAAAGGCAGAATGGTCGGGGACTCAGCACCAGGCAATTTCTCTGCAATTGCTTCAAGAGCCGACTTTGGTGCGTGAAAAACAATATATTTCCTTTCTTGTGCTTGCTGGACCGCTTGAATTCTGCGAGCCAGCATATCGAATAAATCTTGAAATGCATATGAAGAGCCCTGATCACTTTGTATCAATACAGCCTGGCTTGAAAGCACAGTATCGACTTCGCAAAGCTTGTTGTCTTCCAGAGTCTGGCCACTTGATACCAGGTCACAAATTGCATCAGCCATACCCATTCGCGGAGCAACCTCAATTGAACCCGATAATACCAGGCTGTCTGCACATATTTTCTTATCGCGTAAATATTGGTTCAGGAGATTAGGGTAACTCGTAGCGATTCGTTTACCTTCGAGACTTCCTGGACCCTGGTAATCGAGAGATTCAGGAACAGCGATAGATAAACGACACGTACATGTTCCTAATGCGGCCGAAACCTTGTACTGCTTGCCAGGATTGGCAAGAAATGCTTCTAACAGGACATTTTCACCAACAATTCCTCCGTCACATAGACCATCAAAGACTAAAACAGGTATGTCATCATCCCGAACGAAAAGTAAATCGATAGGAAAGTTATCAACATGAGTGAGCAAGCTATTGGGCTTTATACGGAATTTTAAACCGCATTGTTGTAACAGATTTATGGACTCTTCTGCTAAACGCCCCTTTTTTTGCAAGGCCAAACGTAAACGATTTTTCACGACAACTCCAATCTTTTGGCGATTAGCTCATAACCGCCTGTACCAAAACTCAAACAACGTGCAACACGGGTTATAGTCGTCACGCTGACACCTGTTTGCTCATGTATTGTGCGATAGGGAATTCCTTGTCGTAATAAAGGAACAACCTGCCAACGGTCTGACATTGCTTCCAATTCTGCTGGAGTACATAAATCAGTAAAAAATTGTAACGCTTCTTCTTTATTCTCGAGCAAACTGATCGCATGCATTAAATCAGGAAGTGCTGAATGCTTTACTGTGGCATGTGTTTTCATAATAATGTATTAACGTAATAGAACATTAGCGCAATGATACTGCGATATTTCAAATGCTGTCAATACTAAAATTGCGGAATGGGTTTTTGGTTAAAAGCAATTATTTATACAGGGTAGGGGATGCGTGTTTGCGTTAAGCAGGGTAATCCGGAATCATTTCATATTATTAATGATTAATTCCGGTTTTTCCCAGTGGTTGGTTTTATAAACTTTTATGGAACTAACACCCATATTCGGCTTGATAATCTTCAAGTTTTATAACTTGTTCGTTTTGATTCATGCTCTTTAGATAATCGATTAAATCAAACAAAGTGATTATCGAATAAACCTCAATGCCTTGAGATTTGATTTCAGTGAGGGTGGATTCTTGGGTTAAACCGCGTTCACATCGATCCAACGCAATGATGACACCGGTTAATTGGCCTCCATTTTCTTTAATTAAAGCCTGTGATTCTCTAAAAGCAGTTCCTGCCGTAATGACATCGTCAACAATAATTGTTTTTCCAGTTAAAGGTGCACCAATTAATTGACCTCCTTCTCCATGATCTTTTACTTCTTTACGATTAAAAGTAACGGTGGTGTCTTTGCCTAATTCCGCTAGAGCGATTGCTGTTGCTGTGGCCAAGGGTAAACCTTTATAAGCAGGTCCGAATAAATGATCAAAGCAGGCTTGATGTTCGATTAGGGTTTTTGCATAAAACTGACCTAACTGCCTTAAGGCCTCTCCTTGATAAAATAATCCTGCATTAAAAAAATAAGGGCTGGTTCGACCTGATTTCAAGGTAAACTCACCAAATTTTAATACCTGGCAATCAAGTGCTAATTTTATAAAAGCTGATTTCATCTGATTCATTATGTATTTCCAATAGAAAAAAAAAGTATAAAGATCCTGATTTTTTAAAAAAATCCTTAACAATCAATAAAAAACTGCTATGCTAATCTATATGTAGGAAAATTTTTTCCTACATGAGTAAATGTTTATTATAACTCAGCGTTCAAATCATGAATATTTTAATGCTGAAAAATAAACATATGTAATTGTTGGATAGTAAAGCTTAAGACAAAGGGGATAGCTAATGTCGCAAAGAGAAACGGGCCATGTAAAATGGTTCAATGAGAAAAAAGGATTTGGATTTATTATTAACGAAAATGGTGATGACATTTTTGTTCATTATAAAGATATTCAAGGTGTCGGATTCAAAACCCTTCATGAGAATGATCCAGTTTCCTTTGTGCTTGATAAAGGACCAAAAGGACTGAAAGCACAAGACGTTACAATTATAACTGAATAAGTTAGAGTAACGAATTATATATTCTCAGCTATCGCTGCGTGTTAAGTTGAACCTGGGCTAAAATTAACCCGGGTTGCTTCTCATGCACTGTATATGGTTGTTACTACGACCTCGAATTTTTTTGTTTAGGGAAAAGTATGTTTACCGAACCTGAACTTTTTAACTCAAGAGGTTCTTCGGTAGCAATACTATTTTTTTGTCTGAAATTCTCCCTTATACATCTGTCCTGTAAAGAAATTATTTTTAAAGACTCTTGAATTCCCTGAATTTATCTACATATATACCTCTCGTGCTCTAAAAATTTGTTTTGAGGTGTATGTGTATGAAAAATTTGCCTATGTATCAAGTGGATGCATTTGCTTCTACTCTTTTTGAAGGTAATCCCGCAGCAGTATGTCCTTTAGATAAGTGGTTAACTGAACAGGAAATGCAAAAGGTTGCTTTAGAGAATAATTTATCAGAAACGGCTTTTTTTGTTCCTGAGGGAGAGGGATTTTATATAAGATGGTTTACACCTAATGAAGAAGTTGCATTATGCGGGCATGCTACCCTTGCAACGGCTCATGTCATTTTTGAAGAATTAAAATTTAAAGGTGACGAAATCAAGTTTAATTCCCAAAGCGGAACCCTTATTGTTCGCAGACATGGTAATGGGTTAATGATGGATTTTCCGGCATTACCTTATCATCCCATTGAACTTACACCCGAATTGCAGCAATTAAATCTTAAAAAACCGCAGAAAGTTATTAAAAGTCAGTTTGATTTGATGTTTGTTTATGAGAATGAAAAAGATGTGCGTGAAGCCCAACCAGATTTGGATGCGGTGGCGCGTTTGGCTTATAGAGGTTTGATTTTAACTGCCCCGGGAAAAAACTCTGATGTGTATTCACGATGTTTTTATCCAGGGTGCAATGTCCCCGAAGACCCAGTAACTGGCTCTGCTCATTGCGTGATAGCCCCTTATTGGTGTGAGCAACTCAATAAATCCTCCATAAAGGCGATGCAAGGTGGTGCGCGTCAGGGTAAATTGGAATGCGAGGTTAAAGAAGGCCGAGTTTTTCTATATGGAACAACCCATCTATACATGCGGGGGACCATTTATCTGCCATGAACACGATACAAACCCCAAGGCTCTTGTTAAGGGCCTGGAACGAGGAAGATATCGCTCCATTTTTATCAATGAACCAGGACCCCAAAGTAATGGAATTCATCCCCGCACTTTGGACTGTAGATACTGTTGTTCATTTTATCCAGTGCATGAATGCCCAGCTCATTGAGAAAAATTATACTTTATGGGCTGTTGAGGAAAAAAGTACAAAACACTTTATGGGGTTTATTGGTTTAAATAGCCCGGCTTGGCAGGCACATTTTACTCCTTGTGTCGAAATTGGTTGGCGGCTTGCATATGCTTTTTGGGGAAAAGGTTACGCAACCGAGGGGGCTCGGGCTGTTAGGGAGTATGCTTTTCAGAAGTTAAAATTAGAAGAACTGGTTGCTTTTACCGTGCCTGATAATATACGTTCCCAGCGAGTTATGGAAAAACTTGGAATGATTCGGGATGAGAAGGGTGATTTTCTTCATCCTAAAATTGATCCTGTCAATTCTTTGGCGAAGCATTATCTGTTCAGAATAGCCCATAGCAAGACCCAATAAACTCCTTCAGAGAACGTAATTTTACACCGAATCACACATTTATCTAATGACTTTATACCGTGTTCTAATTATCATGAGATATTGGATTATACATGCTGAAAAGGAGCTCTATGACTGTCTATATGTTTCCTGGGCAAGGTTCCCAGGCAAAAGGAATGGGAATCGAATTATTTTCATATTTCCCTGAGCAAATGGAACAAGCTGATGAGATTCTGGGATACTCTGTTAAAGAATTATGTTTGGATGATCCAAAACAGCAGCTCAGTAATACCGAATACACCCAGCCAGCTTTATATGTTATTGAGGCACTTTCTTTCTTAGCCAGGGCCAAAGAGGAGCCCATGCCCCAATGTCTGGTTGGACATAGCTTGGGAGAGTACGCCGCTTTATTTGCAGCTGGAGTGTTTGATTTTGGCACAGGGTTGAAACTGGTGCAAAAACGCGGTGAATTGATGGCTCAAGCAAGTGGCGGTGGAATGCTCGCTGTAATTAATTTAACTGAGGAGCGAATTAAATATCTGCTGAGAGCCAATGGGTTGGATTCAGTAGATTTTGCCAATTTCAACTCGCCGAAACAGATTGTTCTTTCAGGACCTGCTGCTGATATTGGCAAAGCAAATGAATTGCTTGCTTGTGAGGCCCTAATGTGTGTGCCTTTAAAAGTCAGCGGGGCTTTCCATTCCCGCTACATGCAGTCAGCCGCTGATGAGTTTGCTAAATTCATAGCTCCCTTCCAATTCTCAGCCCTCCAAGCGCCAGTGATTGCGAATGTTACAGCAGAACCTTATAGTGATCCGATGGTTAAGGATAATTTAGTGAAACAAATTACCCATCCTGTTCGTTGGACTGAAACAATCCGTTATTTGAAGAACCAGGGCGAAACAGTGTTCATCGAAGTGGGACCAGGAAATGTTCTGACTCGTTTGGCTGCACAAATTTAATAAAACTCTGAAACCCAATGTTGCATAAAACTTCCTTTTTTTATGCAATTTTAAAAATAAACCTTGTTTATTGGGCAGACAAGAATGTCTCCTCATGTCAGGAAAAATCTGATTGCTAGCCCTTCTTAAATTAGAGGGGCATACAGTTCAATCATCTCATATTGGAAATGGAACCTCTTGTAAGTAAATGAAATTTCAATTCTTTACATCAAAAGAAAAATATCATCTACACTTAAATAACGGTTCAATTTACAAAGGATGTAAGATGACGATCAGACTCAAACATGCACAAGGAAAGTTAGAGGCAATAGAGCTATTTCAGTTACAACATCACTTGGCGATTTCTCGCCTCAAACATTATTTGCAGGTAAAAGGTTCAAAACATTGCAAGCTCATTAAAAGAATAAGTGTGAGTCATTCCAGTTTAAATGAAAAAGATTTTATTGCCCTCCACGATATTCTGAAATTATCGTCAAAAGTGAATGAAATTTCTTTTTATGCCAATCATATTGAAGCGAATCAAGTTACTTATTTATTTGATTCTTTGCCCAATAAAAACCTTAATAGAATCAGTTTCATAGATAACTGGATTGGAGATAAAATTTCACCTGATTTTTTTTCGTTTTTGCAAAATAAAAAACTTCGGGTTCTGGATTTCTCATTGAATTGGTTGCGTGATATTGGCGTGCAAAGGTTACTCGATGCTCTGGAGCACAATATGGAGTTAAGTGAGTTAGTACTCAGTTGTAATGACTTTGGTTTGAAAGGAATGAAAGCCTTGCATCATTTTGTTTTGAGTCATCCTTCATTAAAAATTTTGGATATTTCTTATAACAACCTCAATGAACAATGTGCAGAAGAAATTTCTGCAATGATTACTGAATCACGGTCATTGACCCATTTGAATCTCAGAAGTAACAAGATTGGAGATATGGGCGCTGAGCTTATTGCCCAATCATTAAAGACGAATATTAATTTAAAATATGTTGATTTATCAGATAATAAAATTTCCGATACAGGCCTGTCTCAGCTTGTGCGAGAGGCAGAAGCCCATGATAATCTTGAAGACTTAATTTTAAAATATAATCACTTTCTTCCCTCGGCATTAAGGACAAGCCGTTTGGGCTTGCAAGTTATTTATTAATCATCCTGTATGCAGATTTAAATAACCGTTCAGTGTAGTATTCATCCTTGAAGATATTAATGAACGGTTATTACTTGCTCTATGGAGTTTATCTGATGGGTATTGGTGCTTTTTACCTTTTAAAGAAACGTGTTTTCCTGCCTTTTTTTCTTACTCAATTTTTTGGTGCTTTTAATGATAATGCATTCAAACTGGCAATGCTTACCTTGATTAGTTACCATTTGACACACGACCAGACTCAATCCGAGTTCTACCAGGCGGTCGCAGGTGCATTATTTATAATCCCTTTTTTCCTGCTTTCAGCAACAGCTGGTCAAATAGCGGATAAATACGATAAAGCCATAGTAACGCGAGTCATTAAAGCATTAGAGTTAGTGTTAATGATAATAGGCAGCTTTTCCTTATATTGGGGTAATATTTTTCTAATGATGGTGACTCTGACTGGCTTGGGTGTACACTCAACTTTTTTTGGTCCTATAAAATACGCCATACTACCTGATCATTTACCCAAGAAAGATTTATTGGGTGCTACAGGCTTAATTGATGCAAGTACTTTTATTGCTATTTTGTTAGGTACTACAATGGGTACCTTATCCATTGGAGCAACTAATACCAAGCCTTATATCGCCGTGTTTTTAACTGTTTTTATAGCAGTTGCAGGTTTGACTGCCAGTTTGTTTATCCCAAGAGGTTATACATCTGCATCCATTAAAGTGGATCCTCAGATATGGCGCGGAACCTATAAATTGTTGAAGGATGCAAAGAATCATTTTGGAATGTTTTTGTCTATTCTAATTTTATCCTGGTTTTGGTTGCTAGGTACCGTTATTTTGACAAAGCTGCCTGATTACACAAACTATGTTTTAGGAGCAAACAATAGTGTCTTCGCATTATTTCTTGCATTGTTTTCTATGGGTATTGCGTTGGGTTCATTAACCGTTAATTTTATTTTTAAAGGACGAATTAATCTTTTTATGGTCCCTTGGGCCATGTTTGCATTTACCTGCTTTTCGCTGGATTTGTATTGGGCTACACCTCTGATAGAGAGACCTGATATATTAGTTTCTTTAGGAAATTTTTTCACTGAGGCAAACCATTGGCGGATTGCTTTTGATTTGTTTATGGTGGCGTTTAGCTCAGGTTTGTTTATTGTTCCTTTGTATACTTATTTACAAGTAATGAGTCCGCCTCATACCAGAGCTCAAATTATTGCAACCAATAATATTTATAATTCTCTATTTATGGTAGCAGGAACCTTTATGGTTATCGGTTTATTAGATATTAATGTCGAAATTCCCCAAATTTTTTTGATTTTAAGCGCATTAAATGCTGTGGTTGCGGTGTTCGCGAGACTTTACTTAAAGAAAGTGGCATTGCCTGAAAAATAAACGCTGCCTAAAGCCTGGGCTTCATGGCACCAGGCGGCAGGTTAATCAAGGCAACAAGATAACTGCTTACTCTAACCAATTGCGTGGGGGCAGAAAATCAGTATATAACTTAGCTTCTGCACTCTGGGCGTCAGGGTGCCAATTGTATTCCCAGGTAACCTCGGGGGGTAAGGACATTAAAATGGATTCTGTTCTGCCGTTCGACTGTAACCCGAATAAAGTACCCCGATCGTATACCAGGTTGAATTCCACATAGCGTCCTCTTCGATAATTTTGAAACGCTTTTTCTCGTTCCCCAAAAGGGTGGGATTTACGACGAGCCACTATGGGTGCATAAGCTTCAATATAGTGATTGCCTATACTTTGCATCAGCGCAAAACTATGCTCAAAACTTATTTCATTGTAATCATCAAAAAACAAGCCTCCAATCCCCCGTGCTTCATTTCGATGTTTGATGAAAAAATAATCATCACACCATTGTTTGAATTTGGGGTAGATTCCTTCGCCAAAAGGTTGGCAGGCATTCAAAGCGGTTTGATGCCAATGGATGCAATCTTCTTCAAATCCATAATAGGGGGTTAAATCAAATCCTCCGCCAAACCACCAAACCGGCTCAGCATCTTCTTTTTCTGCCAGGAAAAAGCGTACATTTGCATGGGATGTAGGTACATAGGGATTATCGGGGTGAATTACCAGGGATACACCTAGGGCATTGAAATTTCTGCCTGCCAGTTCAGGACGATGCGCGCTCGCTGAGGCAGGAAGATGAGTGCCGGATACATGAGAAAAATTGACGCCTGCTTTTGCGAAGACAGAGCCTTGTGCCAAAACACGGGTCATTCCGCCACCACCACTGGGGCGTTCCCAGGCATCTTCGACAAATTGAGCTGTACCATCCAGATTTTCAAGTCTCGAACAAATTGAATTTTGTAATTGGAGTAGGTAGGTTTTAACTTGTTCTATGGCGTTTTCAGGAAGAGTGTGGTTCTTTAACATGGCGGAGCTCCCCAGTTTTTAACTGACTTATTTTCTCATTTATTTGAAATTGGCACAATGTTTGCTTTTATTGTTGTACTTATTTTAGGAGGGAAATATGGCGCTGGATTTGGATTCTTATTTTGGAATACATGCTAAAGCTTTGGTAGCACGGGACCAAAGAGCCTCACAATTGGCCAATAACCTGGCGAATGCCAATACCCCAAATTATAAAGCTCAAGATATCGATTTTAACGAATTTTTAGCAGCGAGTATGGCTGGCGGTGCACAAAAAATGGAAGTTACCTCTCCCAATCATATTAATACAAATGCTGATTTTACTGCGAATTTAAAATATCGGGTTACCTCGCAAATGTCATTAGATGGAAACACGGTAGATAAAGATTTGGAGACTACTGAATTTGCACAAAATTCACTTAATTACAGAGCCAGCCTAAGTTTTCTTGATGGTAAAATCAAATCCATGATGCTTGCGCTAAAAGGGGAGTGACTATGTCATTAAAAGCAATTTTTAATATTGCAGGCTCGGCATTAACTGCTGAAACAGCACGTTTATCGACTAGTGCTGAGAACATGAGTAATGCTAATGTAGAGTCTGGGAATGCGAGTGAAGTTTATAAAGCAAAGTATCCGATTTTCAAAGCGGTTCAGGAACATGCAAATCAGTGGATGGGAGAGCAAATATCAGGAGGCGTCCAACTCAAGGGTACTTTTGAGAGCTCTTCAGATCCCGTAAAACGTTATGCACCTGATAATCCCATAGCGGATAAAGATGGATTTGTATATACGCCGAATGTAAATTATGTAGAGGAAATGGCAAATGTGATTTCTGCCTCAAGGTCATATCAAATAGATGTTGAATTGATTAATACAACAAAACAGCTGATGCAACGCACCTTGGAACTAGGTGAATAATGGGGGAAAGGGAATGGCAGCGAATTCAGTTAATGGAACAAACACATCCAATCTATCATATAATCAAATCGATTCTTCGGTAAAAAAAAATTTGGGTCAACAGGACTTCCTGCGGTTAATGGTCGCCCAAATTCAAAATCAGGACCCGATGCAGCCCCAGGTAAATGGCGAATTTTTGTCACAGTTAGCCCAATTTAGTACCAATGATGGTGTGGCTAAAATGCAGGAATCACTACAACAGATGGCAACTTCTCTCCAATCAAATCAGGCTTTACAGGCTTCGGCACTGGTGGGACGCAAAGTTTTGGTAAACAGTAATGCTCTTCAATTAGGTACAGAGGGCGATGTAAAGGCCGCTGTGGATATTCCGCCAGGTCTTAGTAATTTAAATGCTTCTATTTATTCAGAAGCCGGGGAGTTAATAAAAACAATTCCTTTAGGTCAGCCCGAACCCGGATTTTTTCAGTTCAGTTGGGATGGTACCGGAGCGGATAGCAATCGCTTGAAAGAAGGTAAATACAAAGTCGAGGTGCATGCAGTTTATGGAGGTAAAGAGGTTTCTTTAAAGACAATGACCTCAGCAAATGTTGATAGCGTAAGTCTCGGGCAAAATGGTGAGGGTTTGAAATTAAATGTGGCAGGGATTGGGCCAATATCATTGGATCAGGTAAGACAAATATCAGTGTAAGAGCAGGAGGCTAATATGATTTTTGACGCAGCACTTAGTGGACTTAAAGCAGCAACAAGCAATTTGGATGTTATTGGTAATAATATCGCAAACTCTTCAACTGTAGGATTTAAGGGATCCCGCGCTGATTTTGGTGATATATATTCCTTTGGCGGTTATGGAAGTTTTGGTGCCGGCGGTACCTCTATTGGTAGTGGAGTGATGTTGACTAAGGTTCAACAATCCTTTGCGTCTGGAAATTTATCGAGCAGTACCAACAGTCTGGACCTGGCAGTAAACGGATCCGGATTTTTCATTTTAAATAATCCAGGAGGCGGAGCAGTTTACACACGAGCAGGGCAGTTTAATCTGGATAATCAAAATTATATTACCAATGTCAATGGACAATACCTTACTGGTTTACTTGCAGATGGCAAAGGAAATATTACGGGAACTTCAGGAAACTTACAGATTAATACCGCGAATATTAGCCCCCAGGCAAGCACTACTGTTAAAACGGGCGTGAATTTGAATTCGCAAAGCACTCCCCCAGCAGTGGATTGGATTGGCGGAACAGCGCCGCTTAGCAGTTCTTATAATAATCCAACATCGTTGACCATTTACGATAGTTTGGGTAACTCCCATGTCTTGAGTATGTACTTTATTAAAGCAAATTCTGCTGCTGCATCGGGTCAACCTAATGCTTCTACACCTGCAGGTACAGAGAATCAATGGTATGTTGCCTTCCAAATTGACAATCAAAATGTTCCCCCTAATTTGGGGACGGATAACTCCTCAAACCTGTATGAGGTTAATTTCAATACTGATGGAACTTTTGTCAGTGTGGCGGGCCCAGGCGGCGTGCCGGTAACGGATAATCTGATCCCGCTATCGCTAAATCTGAATAATGGCGCTGACCCAATAAGTTTAAATGTTGATTTAACAGACAGCACCCAGTTTGGCAGTCCCTTTGCTGTGCAATCCACCTCATCAAATGGGTATACAACCGGCAGTCTTGCCAGTTTAAATATTGATGATAGCGGTCTTATTTTGGGTATTTATAGCAATGGACAGTCAATGGCTATGGGGCAAATTCAATTGGCTAATTTTGCTGACCCAACGGGGCTACAGAATGTAGGAAATGTTTCTTGGGTGCAAACATCAGCCTCAGGGCAACCTTTAGTGGGTGTGGGTGCATCCGGTGGATTTGGTGCCATCAAATCCGGTATGCTGGAGGAATCTAATGTGGATTTAACCAGTGAATTGGTTGATTTAATCGGCGCCCAACGTGACTTCCAGGCAAATGCACAATCTATTCGCGCGGGTGATGCGATCACACAAACAATTATTAATATGCGTTAGGAGGTAACTTATGGATCCTATCTTATATAATGCTGCGGGGGGTGGGCGAATAGGTTTCAAACGCCAGGAGATAATCGCCAATAATTTGGCGAATGTGAATACTCCAGGGTTTAAGGCTGATTTATATCAAGCGCAAACCTTGTATGCAAATATGGGAGGATCAAACGATAAAACATCCTTTACCATTCAAAATTCTAATTCCCTTGATTTAAGCCCGGGAGATATTATCACAACTGGACGTAATCTCGACATTGCCATTGAAGGTAATGGCTGGTTCGCGGTAAGTAGTACTCAAGGGAAGGAGGCTTATACGAAAGCCGGAAATTTACGTTTGGATGCTAATGGCATGTTAACTACGGCTTCTGGTCACCCTGTTTTGGGTAATGGGGGGCCTATTTCAATTCCCCCCGCCCAATCAGTCAATATCGGAGATGATGGAACCATAACCGTTGTACCCTTGGGAGGGGATCCTAACAGTGCAGCTATATTGGATAGAATTAAGTTGGTTACCCTGGATAAAAATAATATCGTCAAGAACTCAGAGGGGTTGTTCCAATTAAAAAATAATGCCGCTGCAACTCCCGCGAATGGTACGGTTAAAATAAGAAGCGGGGCAATTGAAAGCTCGAATGTAAATGCAGTGGATCAGATGGTGGAAATGATTACTTCAGGACGTGAATATGATGCCCACATGAAAGTAATGTCTACAGTTGAAGATAACTTCATGAAATTGGCACAAGTATTGCACGAATGATAACCGTTTAAGTTAAATATTTATGAAATAATTGCGGAGGAGTCTCCATGGAACCAGCATTATGGATAAGCAAATCTGGCTTGGAAGCACAAGAAAAACATATTGCTACGATCGCTAACAATTTAGCAAACGTCAATACCACGGGTTTTAAAAAAGATAGAGCTGTATTTCAGGATTTGCTTTATCAAAATACAAGCCAGGCTGGGGCGCAATCATCAGAGAACTCTTTGATCCCAACAGGAATTAATGCAGGAACAGGTGTGCATTTAGTTGCTACCGAAAAAATATTTGAACAGGGGAGCGTACAAAACACACGCAATCCTTATGATTTAATGATTCAGGGACAAGGATTTTTTACAATTTTGATGCCCGATGGAACACAAGCCTATACCCGTGATGGGACGTTCACAGTAGATAACACGGGACAACTTGTAGATATGAATGGTTATCCATTGCAGCCCGCCATCAATGTTCCTTCCCAAACCCTGGGGGTAACGATTAGTACTGATGGAGTTGTAAGTGCTACTGTAGTTGGAAGTACCACCCCTACAGTACTCGGAAACATTCAGTTAGCTAATTTTACCAATCCGACCGGACTTCAACCTGTAGGACAAAACCTTTTTATAGAAACAGCTTCAAGTGGCGCAGCAACTTTGAACAATCCAGGAACATCAGGGGTTGGTACGTTGTTACAGGGTTCTTTAGAAGCTTCAAATGTGAATGTGGTTGAAGAATTAGTCAATATGATTCAAGCACAAAGAAGCTATGAGATTACCGCAAAAGGTATCCAGACTGTGGATAACATGTTGCAATACTTAAATCAAACTGTTTAAGAAGACTCAACGAATGAAATTATTTAATTCGCTTGTTTTAGGTCTGGCTGCCATTTTTTTGAGTGGATGCGAACTTTTAAATCCACCGCAACGCGGCAAAGATCCAGAATATGCACCCACATACCCGACAACTCCCGATCCAAAGGAGTTAAGAAAGGAGTCCGGGGCAATCTATAGTGCTGAAACTGCCTTACCTCTTTTTGAAACACCACGAGCAAGGCACCCAGGAGATATAATTACCGTTTTTTTGGTGGAAAGCACTAACGCATCAAAAAATGCAACCTTGCAACAGATGAAAACAGATACAAATGTAGTCAAGAATAAACTTTTTTTAGGTAGGCCAATATCTTTTGGCAGTGGGTACAGCATGGATTTTGATTTAAATAATCAACGCCAGTTTAATGGCTCCGCACAGGCCGTACAAAACAATAAATTGGCGGGGAGCATTTCCGTTACCGTGTCGCAGGTTTTAGCGAATGGCAATATGGTCGTTCAGGGTGAAAAATGGGTGAAGATCGATCAAGGCGAAGAGTACGTACGCTTGTCAGGTATTATACGCCCACAAGACGTCAAGGCGGATAATTCCATTACCTCCGATCGTCTGGCCAATGCCCGTATAGCTTACGGTGGTACAGGACAAGTAAATAATACCAATGCTCAAGGCTGGTTGGCACGATTCATGTGGGGGCCTTTATTCCCAACCTAACCTGCATGAGAAGCTGAAAATCGGGGCCTGTCCTTTTAATAACGTTGTTAATTGAGGAATTGTAATGCGGCGATTGCTGATAATTACATGGATGGTGATGATAAACCTTATTTCAAACCAGGTTTATGCAGAACGCATTAAAGACATTGCTACTTTGGCAGGCGTCCGTACCAACCAATTGGTTGGTTATGGTTTGGTGGTAGGATTAAATGGGACTGGTGATAAAAACGGCACAAGATATACAGAAGACACTTTTGCAAACATGTTGACTCAGTTGGGAGTGAACATCATGCCAGGAACCAAACTCAATTCAAAAAATATGGCCGCAGTAATGGTGACTGCGAGCTTATCTTCTTTTATGAAAAAAGGCCAATCCATGGATATTAATATTTCATCGATTGGGGATTCAAAAAGCTTGCTGGGTGGTACTTTGTTGCTGACCCCTTTAAAAGGAGCAGATGGACGGGTCTATGCAATAGCCCAGGGAAATGTGATTGTGTCGGGTGTGAGTGCGGGCGGAAGTGACGGTACGAGCGTCACCGTAAATGTACCCAGTGGAGGACGAATCCCTAACGGAGCAACTATAGAGGTTGATATTCCTAATCCTTTTTATTATTCAAAAGATTTGACGTTTAATTTACATACACCGGATTTTACTACAGCAAAACGTATGAGTGACGCCATTAATGAAATGATGGGACCCGGTACTGCTCGAGCCTTGGATGCCACTTCAGTGGTTGTGACAGCACCTAAAAAAATGTCGCAACGGGTAGACTATGTTTCCGTTTTGGAAAACATAGAGTTTAAACCCGCTGAAGCAATAGCAAAAATAATTATCAATGCACGTACAGGAACGGTGGTGATTTCTAATAACGTTGTTGTCAAATCGGCTGCTGTTTCCCATGGCAATTTGGTGGTTAGTGTGACGGAAACCCCAGTTATCAGCCAGCCTAATGCATTTGCTCAGGGTCGAACCGTTTCAACCCAGCAATCTCAGGTTTCAATTGAACAAAAAAATAACCATGCTTTTGTTTTACCTCCTGGGGTCACTTTGAAGGATATTGTGAGAGGCATCAATGCAGTTGGGGCAACACCCGCCGATGTGATTGCAATACTTGAGGCACTCCAGCAAGCAGGTGCTTTAAATGCTACCTTAATCGTGATATAGGTGATGTATCCGGATTTAGATTTGAAAGGATTAATCCAGTAGAAAAAGGATTGAAATGAGTGTACATGGAATTGCTACCAGTGATTTTAATGCATTAAATGAGCTGAAAGTTAAAGCTCAAAATAATGAAAAAGAAGCATTGCCGGAAGCAGCGAAACAGTTTGAAGGAATATTCCTGCAAGCCATGCTGAAAAGCATGCGTATGGGCCAGCATTTTCTTGAAGAATCCAGTCCCTTTCGAGGCAAAGATCGCGAAACATTTCAGGACATGCTAGATGCCCAATATGCAAGTGTTATTGCTAATTCGAAAGGAATTGGCTTAGGCGATATGCTCACCCGGCAAATGGAACATAATCTATCAACAACAGAACAGCCGCAAAAAACAGCAGCGGCCAAAATGGCGAGCCCATCTTCTGTGCCCGCTGTTCAAACAAAACAATCCAAAGACGATAAACCAAGTACACCCATTGATGAGTTTGTAAAATCGATTTGGCCTAAAGCAAAACAGGCTGCATCGGTGATTGGTTTGGATCCGAAGATATTAATAGCGCAAGCTGCTTTGGAAACAGGTTGGGGCAAATATATTACTAAAGATTCCGAGGGTACCAGCAGTAATAACCTGTTCAACATCAAATCCAATGACAGAGGCCAATATGATTCTGTAACTGTTAAAACTACAGAATACATTGCAGATACTCCGATAAAGGTTAATGCATCGTTCAGAAAATACCCATCTATTGAGGACAGTTTTAATGATTATATTTCTCTAATCAAAGATGGGGAACGATATCAGAATGCTTTGGCCAGTGTGGGAAACCCTGAGGTTTATATCAATGAATTACACAAAGCTGGATACGCCACTGATCCAGAGTATGGAACAAAAATTTTATCCATCTATCATGGTGATGAATTAAATCAGGCAATACAACAGTGTGAGTTAACAGAGCAAGCTTAAAGAATAGCGATCGCAATCGATAGTTTTTGAAGAGAAATTATTGAGGACATTGGAATATCAGGCGAGGGAACAAAACCATGTCAATACTAAGTATTGGTTATTCAGGGATGAATGCTTTTCAAAATGCATTGAGTGTTACAGCGAACAATATCGCAAATGTTAAAACCCGAGGTTATTCAAGACAAAGTATTCAATTTGCCCCAACCCCAACACGTCAATTTGCGGGCTCTTTCATTGGCACCGGAGTCGCTGTGAATAACGTCTACCGCAATGCGGATCAATTTGCCAATGCCCAGGTGCGCAGTACCTTAAGTATTAAATCTCAATACGATACTTTTTATCAACAAGCCCTGCAAATAAATAAATTGCTTTCTCAAGATGGTAGTAGCCTCTCGGCCTCTTTGCAGTCTTTTTTTGATTCCTTAGGCCAATTAAATAATTCACCAGACAATGTGGCTTCCCGTAATGTGGTAATGAGTCAAAGTCAATTATTAGCAAGTCAATTTTTATTCTTACAACAAAATCTTGATCAGTATCAAGAAACCTCAACATCCCAGATTAAAGAAACTGCGAATAAAATAAACCAAATTACCTCCAATCTTGCAGCAGTGAATGCGCAAATAATGAACTCTCCTAATTCTCCCGATTTACTGGATCAACGGGATGAATTACTTAAGGAGTTATCCGAATTTTCTGATCTGACTGTCGTGGAACAAGATAACGGTATGGTGAATGTAGGGATAGGTAGCGGGCAGATGCTGGTAATCGGAGCAACTCAAAGAACCTTGACTGTTAATTATAATCATTTAACGGGTCAGGGTACTCAGGTTTTATTGGGAACGGATTCGGATAAAACCGAAATCACCAATCAACTCACAAGTGGGACGTTGGGAGGCTTACTGGACTATGAAAGAAATATTTTGTCTAAATCAAGTCAAATCATAGGACAGATGGCAATCGGTTTGGCACAAACGTTCAATGCCCAGAACAGCTTGGGAATGGACTTAAACAATCAACTGGGACAGAATATTTTTACTGATTACAACACTTTGGCAATGCAGCTGGATCGGTCATTTGCAGCAGCAACCAATGCAGGTACTGGAGTATTATCGATCAATATTTCTGATATTTCACAAGTCAAAGCCAGTGATTATCAATTAGTTGTCACCAATGCAGGGGCAAATCAAGTAACACTCATTCGAGACTCTGACGGTTCAGCCGTCACTTTAAACTGGACTAGCAATCCACCAACTCCGCCTGCAGGACAAATTGTAGTAGATGGCATGACCATTACTGTAGATAACCTCTCTAATTTGGCTGATAATGATTCTTTTACAATTATGCCAACCCGGGGAGCAGCAGCAAAATTTTCCTTGCTCATGACTGACCCACGTCAGCTAGCCCTCGCGTCACCAGTGCAAACCAATGCATCTTTGAATAATACAGGGCAAGGCCAAATCGCTTTGGGACCCATTTTGAATACAACTGAGGTTAGCAAACAATACACTATTGATTTTATTTCTCCAACGCAGTTTAACCTTATCAATGTGACCGATGGAATTACAACAGGCCCACTCACGTTTGTACCTAATACCGATAATGTGGTGCAAATTCCTGATGCGGTGAATCCTTCATACTCTATTACCTTATCGGGTGCGCCCAATGCAGGAGATCAATTTACTGCACAATACAATCAAGGAGGCTATGGGGATAACCGTAACGGCTTACTTTTAGCTGGAATTCAACAAAAGGATATTTTTTCTAACGGTAATGAAACTCTCTTTGATATTTATTCGGATTTGCTTTCCGATACAGGAAGCCAAACCAATGAAGCAAAAAATCGTGCGGATGCATTTCAAGTTTTGTATAAGCAATCTGTTGATTACCAGGAAAGTATCAGTGGGGTGAATTTGGATGAAGAAGCGGAGAACTTGTTACAATTCAAGCAAGCCTATGAAGCTGCGGGAAAGCTCATGGAAATTGCCAATCAAATGATGAATATTCTTTTCGAAATAATGAGGTGATAAATGCGTATTTCAACAAATCAAATTTATCAAAATAGCATAAATAGGTTATTACTCAAGCAAGAACAAGTGGCAAAACTGCAGGAGAGAATCGATGAAAATTTTGTTAAAGTGCGTTATTCATCTGATGATCCCATTGCATTTTCACAAATTGAGCTCATGAATCAACGCATCAGTTTCACCGAGCTTTTACAAAAAAATCGGGAAAGCGCTGACAATGCTTTAAGTATGGAAGAATCCGTTCTGAATGATTGCACAACCAGTTTGCAAAGGTTACGAGACATTCAGGTTAAAGCAGGCAATGCGACGCTGTCAGAAGGAGATCGCAAAGCGTTAGCGATTGAGGCAAATATTATTTTGAATGAATTGCTTAATTACGCCAATACGAAAGATATTAACGGTGATTACATGTTCGGTGGGGGACAAACCTCTACATTACCCTTTACAATAAATACCTTGGGACAATATGTCTATAATGGAGATAATACGCAGCGTTTCCAGCTTGTCGGAAGTAGTTTACAAATGGCTATCAATGATCCTGGAGATGGTCTTTTTATGCGCATACCTAACGGAAATGGCAGTTTTGCAATTAGACAAACAGGAACACCCAATACCGGTACGGCATCACTAGATCCAGGTTCCATATCAAATCCCTCAGCTTATGTGGCAGATAATTACACGTTGAGCTTTACACTGAATTCCCAGGGGAATTTGGTAGTTATGGTCAGTGGAGCAGTAACCGGAAACGTCATTCCGCCAACTGGACTACCAGATGATGCTCCTTTATATCAAGAGGGGATGACGGTCAATTTTAACGGTATGGAAATGACTGTCTCAGGTACTCCGGCCCCCGGTGATGCATTTTCTATTACTCCTTCGCAAAATGAATCGGTTTTTGCAACAATACAGGAGATGATTAATAACCTGAACCAACCATTTTCAACTGCTTCCGAAAAAGCAGCTGCAACCACATTGAATAACCAAATTTTGGCTCAAATAGAAAGTGCATTAACCACAATTTTAGATGCTCGTGCTAATTTGGGGTCAAGATTAAATCAATTGGAGCATGCCGATACAGCAAACGCTGATTTAATTGAACAAAGTAGAATCACTCTAAAGCGATTACAAGAGGTTGATCCTTTAGTTGCTGCCTCCGAATACAAACAGGAGTTATACAATTTAGAAATTGCACAGCAAAGTTTTGTACTGATACAGGGTTTGTCACTTTTTAATTTCATCTAGTTTAAATGCTGGTTGCAAATGCCCCCCAGAAGCTAAGTTATTACATACCATGGGGAACTGTTTGCAACCAAAATTTCGCTATATCCATTCGTCTGGTTATCCAAATATCCTGGTACTGAGTTAAATGATCCAGAAATTGTTTTAAGATAAAACAACGATCAGGTTTCCCACTCAAGCGTGGATGCAAACCTATGGTCATGATGGCAAGGCGTTTTTCTTGATAAAGATAGCAAAATGTATTCATTAGCCGTTCATAAAAATCTCTGGGATCCTGAAAGCCTGGAGAAGTAGTGAATCGAAAATCATTACAGTCCAAAGAATACGGAATTACAAGATGGTTATTGATGTAATAGGGTAATTCATCAGCATAGCTGTCCGAGTCATACAAAAAGCCACCAAGTTCTAGCAATAACTCCCGAGTATTTTCGCTGCGTCGACCAGTATACCAACCCTTGGGTTTACGGCCAGTCAGTTTTTCTAGTGTTTCCACACATAAAAGCATGTGTTTCTTCTCCACTTTCTTGGGTATATTGGTATAATTGAGCCATCGCCAGGCGTGTCCTGCCACCTCATGATTTTGTTGAGCAAGATAATCGGCAAATACAGGGTTTAGCACTAAAGCTTGCCCCGTAACAAAAAAAGTAAGCGGTATGTTATAAGGATCAAACAAGCGTAGAAGACGCCATATCCCCACGCGACTGCCGTATTCATAAAAGGATTCCATGCTCAGATTTCTTTTTCCCTTGGCCTTTGGGGCAAATGGAAAGTCTGCACCACTTGTTTCTGCATGTGCATCACCATAGAGAGGACTTAATTCAGCTCCTTCTTCATAATTAATAACGAAATTAATGGCTAGCTTGGCCTTATTAGGCCAGAAGAGATTTTTTTCTTCTGGGCCATAACCCACTAAATCACGCATATTCATCCTAATTCAAATGTGGTAATCCCATAAATCCCTTCGTTCGACAGTTTTGGAGCTCCTTCTAAATACATTCTTGCAGTGGCGAATACTTTAGTCATACCGAATTTCTTAACTAAATCAGCTGCAAGGGGATTATTTTCGGGAATATCCAGATAAACTGCCTCACTATAGGCATGTTCAACCAGACATTCAAATAATCGTTCAGCAATAAAGGGATTATCCGCAAACAAGGGTCCTATTTTATACCCGTCGAAACATTTTCGAATTACACCATAACCCTCTATTTTGTTTTCCTTAATATAACCTATTGCTAATGCTGTATTTTGATTTATCCATGCTGCCAGAAATTTTTCTCTGGGTGCTGGAAAATAGCTGCGGTCATATTCGCATATCTGATCCAGTGAAACATTTTTTAGATTAACTAAATGGGAATCTGGTTTCGCGGTAATAGGGGAGTTCTTTAAGGCGTAGCGTGCATTACTATGGGCAAATTGATAGCCAATCCTGGCATAATTATCAACCATATCCAATACACCATCAATACCTGCATTTCGGTTGCCAATATAAGCTAAACGTGCACGGGTTAATTCCATCCCATAACCTTGAGCACGGTATTTTTCTTCTACGATATAAAAGCCGCAAAATGCAAAATAATCGTCATATATTACTGCAGAGCCAACAGCAATGATTTGTCCGTTTAGTTTTCCAGCAAAAAAACCTTGGGGGTCTGCTTGATAAAAACACTCAGCATCGTTTAAGCCTGGATTCCAACCCTCTTTGCGGGCCCATTCTATCGCAGTTGAAACTTCGTCAAGCGTCATGCGTTCGATAAGGTATGGGGGCATGATATTCCCTTTTTGAGTGTTCCTGCATATATAAATTAAAGTGTAAAGTAGAAGCTAAAGCAAATGTAAGCCTCTATTTTTATTGGGTAAATAGGAAACATCAATTCCTATTTTTATTTTAATCAAACCCATAAATTAATAGATACCAAATACTTAAAATTACTGTATCATAATCCCCGACCAGTCTCTTTAAATGTAAGGAAGCATTATGAATTTCAATCTCAGGAATACATTAGGGCCCTTGTTTCTTATTCTTACATGCCCGATTTTTGTGATGATGTTTTGGTATACCAACACCCAACTTCAAGGATCTTTATCAGCCCTTGGAGAGTTAATAATTCAAAATGGTTTTTTTCAAACTGTGCTGACAATATGGCAGCCTTATTTCTGGGGTTCTGCAGTAGCCTGGAAAATTATTTTAGTTTTTACTGTTTTTGAACTGGCTTTAATGCGCATTTTACCAGGAAAGACATTTAATGGGCCCATTACTCCAAAAGGGAACGTGCCTGTTTATAAAGATAATGGCGTTTTGGCATTTATTGTTACGATGGCGACTTTTTGCATTGCCTCTTTTGGTTTCAATTTATTTTCGGCGTCTATTCTTTATGACAATCTAGGGGCTCTCTTTGGCGCACTCAATGTGTTTAGTCTTATTGTCTGTGTGTTTTTATATCTCAAAGGCCGCTTCTCTCCTTCATCGACTGACTCCGGGATAACAAATAATATTTTGTTCGACTATTACTGGGGAACTGAGCTTTATCCTCAAGTTTTAGGATGGAGCATTAAAAAATTTATCACCTGCCGTTTTGGAATGATGAGTTGGGGGTTATTTCTTATTTCTTATTGTGCAAAACAAGCAGAATTAGGTGATTTGTCCAATTCGATGTTAATTTCCGTAATTTTGCAATTTGTCTATCTCACAAAATTTTACATGTGGGAAAAAGGTTATTTACGATCCTTGGATATCATGCATGATCGCGCTGGATTTTATATTTGCTGGGGGTGTATGGTCTGGGTACCGTGTGTGTATACCTCGCCAAGCATGTATCTTGTTCTTCATCCTATCCATCTATCTTTCGTATGGGCAACTCTTATTTTAGGCTTGGGTTTTGCAAGTATTATGATTAATTATTTTGCTGACAAGCAACGACTAATTGCCCGGGCTACACAAGGCGAATGTAAGGTTTGGGGTAAAAAACCCGTTACCGTGCTTGCCCAATATCAGACAACAAAGGGAGATAAAAAACAAACCATATTGCTGGCTTCTGGATGGTGGGGAATAGCCAGACATTTTCATTATATTCCAGAGCTTGCCGGGACATTTTTTTGGTCAGTACCTGCATTGTTCGATAATTTTGCACCTTATTTTTATCTTTGTTTTTTAACGGTGCTTTTGTTTGATAGGGCATTTCGTGATGATAAACGCTGTTCTGCAAAATATGGGCCTGACTGGAAAAAATATTGTGAATTGGTTCCATATAAAATTATTCCTCTTATAGTTTGATAGGCATATTCTTAAGTATTTAGATCTTTTCAAAACGAGTCCTGGGTGTTTGGTCTATTTTCACCCAGGAGTTCATTATATAATCGCACACGTTAAAGATACCTTTCTTAAGAGGAATAGATATGCTTTTTTATGTTTTGTTTGTTTTAGTTGCTGGTGTGATTGTGCGCATATATCAAATATACCAACAGGCTCAAATTCAAAACATTACGTATCCTTCAGCAACGAGCTATCTTTCCTTAGTAAAGGATCTTACTCTTTTAAAAGCAGACCCTTCTGCAAAAGCCCAATTACAAAATCGCTTTATGACATTTGTAGCTGATTTGGGGGCGCGTTCACTTGATGAGCAAGGTTCTGGTGTTGGTTATTTCAGATTACCCAATTTAACTTCTGTATTTGTATTATCAAATAAGTCCTTGATTCAGCAGCTCTATGCCAAACAAAATGAAAGTAAATTTGGACAGCAACAATTTTTTAAGCGCCTAGAAGTAATACTAGGTCCTGATAATTTGATGTCCTCAGTTCTGGGTTCAGAAACACATTCCACAATCCGCCCTGCCATACTGTCACGTAATGAAAAAAACAGACCTCAAGTAATCGGGATGGTCGCAGATTTTTTCAAAGAGTATGAGTCAAAGCAGGGGGAACATGGGATGCCTCTTGGCGACGTGATGGATATGCTTTCTCGAAGAGTTTTATTGACTACTTATTTTGGGCAAAAAATTATCAATCCTTTCGAAACCTATTATGACCCAAATTTAACAAAAGAATTAATTGAATGCTTGTTTGGTTTGGAACCCATTAAAAAGGAGGAGGGGGAAAATCTGCTCCTTATAAGAAGTAAAATTTTCAATCTCGGATGTCAAATTTTATTTTCTGCAGAGGAAGTTACAAAACTATTAACACAGGAACAAAGTTGGCTTAATTTTCTATTGGTCACCAGAGTATTAAAAAATCCATATCTGGAGAGTGAACTGCAACAATTGGGTATCACATCAATGGATCACCTGCCCGCAGATCAATGTGAGCTTTTGATGAAGCATGCAATAGAAAACGGAGACACTACCAAATTATCCGCTCTTATAAGAGATGTGATCAATGAAAGCCTGTTCATTCCTTTGTTGGGGTTTGATGCCACAGCTACAGCTTTGATTGCCACTTTAAAAATTGCTCTTCAGGATAAGCGCATCTATACCTTGATGAAACAGGAAATTCAGCAAAAACATTCAACCGGCGAACCTTTTGAATTAAACTCTCTATGGGATTCCAGGGCAGACAAAGGGGGACTCTCCTATATAGAGGCTATTTTACTGGAAGCGTTACGGTTATCACCACCTGCGCCAATTGTCCCTGAAATTATCCATGAAGCAATCCACCTGGATCTTGATGGTACTGTACTGACCTTACCAAAGGGAGCCCTTGTTTTTATTCCCATGCAGGGGGTACACACTCATGCAAAACATGTTCCCGATATAGTTCTTTCCAGAGAAGGACAGGAAGTACTAGGTAAAAAGGTGATCAGTGCCCATGATATTTTTCCCGAACGTTGGGGACCTCTAAAAAGTAACCTGGAACCATATAACGCGCATTTCTTTTCTGTCCCCCCCACATTTTATTCACCTGGAAAAATGGAGAAAGAAGGGGGATTATTAACCTTTAAGACGGGTGCTCGAAGATGTCCCGGATTACGAATTGCAATAACGGAAATAATGGCTTTATTTCGCATGCTTGCCATCTACAAATTCGAACTGTCAGAAGAAGATCATTTGGAATTGCGGTTTCATTATGAAAAACCCTTACAAAGAAATGGTGGATTAGGGTTGCTAAAAATTAAACCAAGAAAAATGCCAATAACATCAACTAATGTCCAGGAAAATAGCCGCCAAAGTGGGCTAAGCTTTTTCCCGGGGGTTTCTAACCTTGTAAAAGAGGAGGAAGAGCCCTTAGCACAGTCACATAAAGAGCTGAGGAATAAACTGTAACAAAAGGCTAAAAATCTGGGATAGATGTATAACAGGCAAGTAAAATACCCCATAAATGGAGATAATCGCCTATTAATACATTTTTGAGATACCATTGAGGTAAGCAGGCGTTTCTTATGTCATTTTGGAGATGTTTGATTATAGGAACAAGGGCAACAACAGAAAAGACCATTAAAACCTGATAAAGAAAAATGAGTTCCTGGGTATTATGATATAAGTAAGTTTTATAGCGCATCTCCCAAGGAGAGATGTAGATTATCACGCATGAAAAGAAAAATACTTTAATTATACTGGTTATATCAGTCATAAAGGGAAGCTTTTTTCGATGAGAGACAATGTCTTGGTGCAGTGTCTCCAGGGCATTAAATGACATTGATTCAATAACGGCACTTATTAAAAAAAACACAGAATAAATAAAAATACTGGTAATCGTGAGCGAATCCATAGTCACACTTTAGTAGAAACTGTGTATTATTTTAACATTTCATGTTCTGTGTGTCGATTCAAAAAGTCTTCCAACTTTATTAGGGTTTTATATTATAGGACCGGGTTGGGCAATACAGCTTAAATAATTCTCTACTGGGAAAATACCAAATCTTTTCCCACTATTGGGTAGTTACGAATAAAATTTTAGGCAGCCTAATTGTATAAACCTGCTGAACTTGCTGTGAATACACAAGAAAGAACAACAAAGTCGGGATCAGTTCCTGTACAGGTAAATAAAACTCCCGTCGGTTGATTGTTATTTTCCGATAATAATATTTGATGAGTTAATCTCATTCCCCCAGCATCATGGCATGCACTGGATAAGGTGCTAAAAACATTATTGATTGTTTTAATCTCACCTGCATTCTCATAGGCTTCCCCACATTGAGAGGGGCCGCTCGGTTCAGAGAGGGAAGTGAGTGCGTAAATATTTTGACAAATGAACATAGAGAATAAAAATAATCCTTGAAAAATTTTCATAAAGACCTCCTTGTATCCTCCATTTCTATCAATTATAGGTATTAATTTGGAAAATTGAGAACTTTTTAAAAAAGGAAGCCGATTATTTCCGTATTATATTTACTAATACGGAAATAATCTCACATCAGGGGGTTACTAATTGGGAGAATTCTTCTTTTTCTTCTACGAGTTCCTCAATACCGCCGATGTTTAAGCATCTCATATTTTTGAACAGCGTTAAGTCTGTTGATTTCGGAGTGGATAAGGAGAAATTGACCAGGGGTTGTTTTTTTTCACCAGTTAAAGAGATCTTAATGGCATCATTTTCCAACTCAATTGTTGCGTGGGCTATATCTTCCAAATCTACTTTTTGAGCTTTTAAAATTTCGCCTAATGAGTGGTAGCTGCCCAAAGTAGGGACTGCTGTCGTTAAGCTCTTTAAGGTTTCTTGTTTTATCATTTTATGCTGATACCCAAAACCAAACTTAATAAATGTTATCAGTTTATCAACTCCTATTTCCTTACGAAAAATATCGATGTCCTTAATAGAACAGGTATGGGGCTTACAGGCAAAATCAATGTAATACAGTTGATTTGTTCCTTCAATGAAAAAAAAGCAATCTTTATAATTCTTGAGTTCTGTAGGGAGAGTAGAAGGGGCAAAATATAACATATAATCGGTTGTTTGCACCTCATAGGAAAGAATGTCTTGTTTTATCTTGTTCCCTTTTTCTTTGGTGACCGCCCAGGCTATTGAAACAAAAGGCAGAGAGATGAAGGTCATGGCCGCAGCAAAGAGGAGACGAGGAGTATTAAATAGAAAAGTGAGTATGCCTGCAGGAATTAACAAGGGCAATGACGCTCCCCTCAACGCGCTGAGAAGTGACGTAGTGAGGAGGAAGTGAATACCTAAAGTGAAATAATCAAAAATTCCAAAATGAATTTTTTTGAAAGGTTCTTTTTCCCTATAGTTAGGAAATAAATGACCGGAAAATACGAGAAAGGTATCTGCTACTTTTCCCCAAAATGTGGTTCGGTATGTTCTGGCATGGGGATATTGTTTGGTTTCAATAAGATTTTTAAAAGGATTTAAAATATTCATAAGCTTCTTTACATAAGGTGATTGGAGTATATCCCTAGGAGAGTTCCATTTGTAATAACAATCATGAAGGCACCCGCATTCTATCATCGAGGCAAAGAAAAGGCAATTGGGTCATATTTAAAACAAGCTGGTCGTATTTAATGAATTAAAAAGAAAAGTGTGAATTTTTGCAGATGTTCCTAGTTTAGTGGGGTAAAGAATTTTAATCGCTCTTATATAAAAGAGCGATTAATCAAATCACAGTCCCTTAAACTGGCGGAGGAGGGCCCCTTCGACCAAGAACAAGGAAAATAATAAATAAAACGATGAACAGAAAAAAAAGGATTTTTGCAATACCCACTGCTGCTCCTGCAATGCCTCCAAATCCAAGAGCTGCTGCGATAATAGCAATGATAAAGAAAAATAGAGCCCAACCCAACATATTACCCTCCTTAGCAATAACTTCTGCAGACTCATGATGAGTGTTGAATTGAGTATAGACGTTGACAATTAAAAATTAAAATTCAAAGCAAGAAGTAGGTGAGGGAATTCGATGATTTCGGAGGATTGATTAAGGAAAACCTTTAAATTGCATAAGTAAAAAGCAAGCTATAATTGGAGCCATCATACTTAAATTTCTTATTTTTGAGTGATGAGCTTGAGAGTACTTTTTGTGTTTTACGGGTACTCAAAATTATCTGATAAGGAGAAAATTATGAAAAGGATAGTAAAAGCTGCCATTTTAAGCAGCAGTATGTTTTTGATGTTCAATCAGGTAATGGCTGCAGGGAGTGACGCTACCGCATCCCCATCTTCCACTACTTCCACTACTTCCTCTACATCTTCTTCTGCTCAACAAGCAGATATGAATGCAGGTATGTGGATATGTACAACCAACGCAAGCAGTGCGAGTTCTGGTTCACCCGAAGATCAAGCTGATAAGACAATGGCTAATAATGCCGCCAACGGAACTTCAGCATTTGAGTTTGCCCTGAAAAATTGCCGTGACTGTACAAAGATTACTTGTGAACAGCAAACTAAATCTGCACAATAAGAGCATTTTAAATTCGGTGCCTTGCACCGAATTTTTATTCTTTTGGGGAGCTATCACAGCTACTGGGGTACTGTATCCCTTAAGTCGGACAAAACTCCTCATCCTAATTATATTCATGTTACTCTGACAGTGGGTCCCATCAATAAGATTACTCGTTTATTGCATCAAAGAAACTTGATGCGAGTTACAGCATTAATTTTAGAAAGTTTAGGTGTAAGGAGGAAAAAAGAACTTTTTTGTTAGTCTTAAAACCACTATACTTTTTCTGTCTAAAGTTTTGATAAGTAAATTGATTATAGGAATTATTGGATAATGAAAATTAAATCCAGTTGGAAAAATAATTATAAAAAATCGATTAAAAAAATAAAAAATCAAGAAACATTTGCTTATGGCACCCATATTGAAGATATACCTGCTCATCGGCTTCTAATATTGGATGAATATGCTTTTGACGTTGAAGAGTTGAATGCGTTACCTGAACAAAACTTTTTTATTAATATGCATACTCAAAAAGAATTTAGCGAAGGTGCAAAAAAAAATTTGCTATCCCATGAATTATTGAAGGAGAAAGCAGCGATTCATTCTTCCAAAAAACAAGGTTTTCCTCAGACTTTGCTTAAAAGTATCTATTATTTGGGAATTGCTTTGCTTCAAAACTGCGATGAAAAGGAAAACAATGAAGCGCTTAGAAATTTTAGCCGGGAGTTAGCTAACGTATATCCTGACATAAAAAATGAATTTTTGAATTATACCGTTAAAATGAGTCGCTATAATTACCGTGTTAAAGCTGCAATAACTTCAAGCATGCAGGTTAGAAAATTACTCACAGAGTTATCTGAAGGTAAAATAGAGATGCATACTGGTGGAAACTGGTTAATCCAATTAGTACGCAGTCAAAAACCAGATATGGTCAATGAAGTCTATATTTTAAAATTAAAGCAAGAATTTTCTCAAACTGCCTCTTTAGACCCAATTCAAACCATTCCCAGAACTCCAGCTTTTTTTGTTAGTTAAGCTATGGAGCTATGTTATTTTATTCTCAATTCGCTTGTCTGGAATGATCCAAACTATGGCCACAATGACATAAAGGATCTGGGCTACCCATACATAAACGTATGCTAGGGGAATGGCAAATGCATAAAGCAGGATAGAACTGGTTCCCTTAAAGTCATTTCCAATAGCTTGCGCCACCAATGATTCTTTACCTTCATGGGAAATGAGAGTATGTACGAGAATCGAATAGGAAATCGAAGCCATTAAAAGCACTATGCCATAAAATGAAGTAGGCGTGGCAGTAAAGTGATTTTCACCCATCCATCCTGTTGCAAAGGGAAAAAGGGAGATCCAGAATAAAAGGTTTAAATTTGCCCAAAGAACTTTGCCAGAAATACTTTTGGTGACCGTAAACAAATGGTGGTGATTATTCCAGTAAATACCAATATATATGAAACTGAGTACGTAACTTGAAAAAATTGGTATTAGCGGACTGAGACTGGAGAACGTATTACCGTGTGGAATTTTAATCTCCAACACCATAATTGTAATAATAATAGCCAGTACACCATCACTAAATGCCTCTAATCGTGTTGTTTTCATTTTTTTGTCTCAATTGAATCACTACTTCCTATTTCATTATCAAATTGTAGATCAAGAGCTTTAGCTAAGCGAACTTAGCGTAAATATCAAATTAAAGCCGTAACTTGAGTAAGAACATAAGCTATTCATTTCATGGAAGTGTGAGGGATTTTTGCTCTTGAGTTCCCATTTTTATCCTATTTTTTTAAACTCATTTTGTATTAGATCTATTGACGCTGACCGAAAAATATGCAAAATAAATATTTTATTTTCACTTATTCTAAAGATGTAGCGTCTAAGGTATTGTATTATGAGTTCAACTTCTAACCATGCAAAAATTTCATTGTTTAGTGCAACAGCGCTTTCTGCTACTGCCATGGTTGGCTCAGGTTGGCTCTTTAGCGCCCAATTAAACGCTAAGATTGCAGGAAATTACGCTTTTCTTGCATGGATTTTAGCAGCATTACTGGTAATGGCTGTAGGCCTATGCCTTGCTCAAGTGGTCTCAATTTTCCCAGTCCGAGGAGCTACAGCACGTTCCAGTGCATTGTCACACAACAGCATTTTTGGAATGCCTTTTGCGTTTGCAAACTGGTTTGGATTGATGGTAACTATTGGTACAGAGGCCCAGGCAACTACTCAATATTTAGCAGCTACAATCAAAAGCGATACCTTGATGATGGGAAATGTTCTCACTATTTATGGTAAATTGTTTGCATTGGGTATTTTGGTCATTTACTTATTCATTAATTACTTTGGCATCAAATTATTAACGAAGATCAATAACACCATTACGGTTGTAAAAATTCTCAGCCCCATTTTTACCATTATTATCTTCTTGATCATACATTTTGACACGAGCAACTTTAGTCTAGACACTAACACCCAATATGGAATTGGCTCAGCAATCACCGCTATTATCTCGGCTGGATTAATCTATTCTTACAATGGATTCCAGTTGGCAGTTGCTTTCGCTAGCGAGATGGAAAATCCCAAACGGAATATTCCCTTATCCATCATTCTGTCTATTGTTATCGTAATGTGTGTTTATATGCTGCTGCAACTATCATTTATGGGAGCTGTCCCCCATGATATGTTGACAGGAGGCTGGAGCAGCCTTAATTTTCAGTCTCCCTTGATTAATTTAGCGATGCTGATGGGAGTGCACTTTTTAGCGATGCTTTTGATTGCAGACAGTATAGTTAGTCCCTCAGGCACAGGATATTCATATTTAGGCGGTGCTTCCAGGATGTTTTATGCCATGGCCAAAGAAGGACAAATGCCCAGCCGCTCGATTACCAAATTACACCCTAAATACAATCTATGTCGCCGTTCATTACTCATTAATTTTGTCCTCACCGCAATTTTTCTCTGGAATTCTGATAGTTGGGCTTCACTCATGGTGATTGTTACCGGTTATCATTTAATTGGCTATATGGCCGCTCCGATTAGCATGGGTGCAGTAAAACCCAAGACAAAGATATTTGGGCTTATTGTTTTTTGTATCCTTGGTGTGATGATGAGTACTTTGCCAGCTGATGATTTTCTCAAGATGAATCTGTCATTATTAATTTTAATGATCATTTATGGAGGGATACAACTTACACGACGGATGAAAGCAAGTACATTACTCGTGTTATCGACACCTTTTATGACTTACTTATGGTTAATTTATTTTTATCACAATATATATTATATCCTTGTGATATCCGCTTTGTTTTATTTATTAATTACCCATAAAGAATACGTGAGAATGTGTAAGGAAACACAATCAGTCTCCAGCGATGCCGGTATGATTACAAATGTGGCTGTTCGTCAAGGTCAACAAGCATAAGCCTTATCTTGTCTTTTACGAAACCTGGTTTACTTTATTTAATTATCAACGCCTTGAGCTCTTGCAAAAAAAGCTCAAGGCGGTACTTTACTCATGGCTAATTTACCGCTAAAGATTTCAGCCACCGCACGCTCCGCTCAAGGCCTCTGTATACGGAAAATCAATTATTTCGATTTAAGCAATTGATAACAGAATAGTATTTATGAGTTTGCCGAAGTATAGGGAACTCCAAAAAAATATATTCCAGTCGTTAATTAAAACAAAGACATGAGACATCAGTTTATTCTTAATAAAACCTTAAGCTTTTGTGTATAAAATATGAACTCAATAATCAATGATTAGACATTATGCGTGATAACGCCATTAAGGATGCAATGTGAAAAAACTCATGACCTTTTCTCTTTTTATTATTATCGGATTTTACTGCTCGCAATCGAATGCGCAAAAAACAATTAAGCTTAGCCCTAATGAAACGAAACTTCTTTCAAATAATACACTCTGGACACTTAATGCTACATGTGTTGTGCAAAGTAGCCATCAAACAGATAACAAAATCAAAATTAATGTGATTAAAAATAGTGGTGTTGTTAATGGTAAAAAACTTTCCGTGGGCCAGGGAACTCTGATTCATATTAAAAATAACAGCAGTGTTGCAGTAAGTGCAGAAGTAGGTACCCAAATCAACCTCATCAATTTGGGTTCAGAAGAATTACTAGCTGTTTGTTCTACCTAGGTAATTCATTTGAATGAACAAATGACTCAAAAAGTGCTAAAAGCATTTTAACATTAGTACACTAAAACCAGCTCACTCAATTTTTAATTGCCCGATGTTTAATCAAATATTAAAAACAAATCGAAACATATTTAAGGAAAGAGGATTTCTGCTTCGGGCGTAACTATTTATTAATGATTTATTTTGACCTGTCGTTCTCATTGATTTCTTGATGATCTTTATGCTAAGGTTATCAAATGCACAAATATCGTTCGCTAATCCTTTTGTTTCTTATGAGTGCCTTGTTTCTTGCGCCACTCAAATTACCATCTTGCCCAAAACAAAATGTTACTATTCCGGCTGCTGTTTCTGTTGCACTAACCCCTTGCTCCGTGCAGCAAGTTATGAATAACAGCTGTTTTTCTGCCTCTTACTGGATTCAGGATGAATTTCATCTGGGTTCATTATGGAGTGTACGAAGCCTCATTGGCATATTAGCTTTTTTGCTTATTTACTCTAAATATAACTCCCCAATGGACGAAATTTATCGTCCCCCCATTTGATTCCAGCGTTTATTAAAATTCAAATTATTTATTAAGGAATCAAAATGAAAAAACTTATATTGTCATTATTGATGACATTGTTCTCGTTTTCTGTTTTTGCAGAAGGCATTGGTAGTGCAAATCCTGCGGATGCCATGTTGTTTATTCAAAATCATAGTCCTCTTTTTTATTTAACGGCATTTTTTGGACTGGGTGTGCTGTTGGCATTTACACCCTGTGTTTTACCTATGGTTCCTATTCTCTCAAGTATTATTACAGGCCAGGGTGCAAGTAATGGGCGGCAGGCTTTTAAATTATCATTAGGGTATGTGATGGGAATGGCGATTACTTATGCTATTGCCGGAATGCTTGCAGCCTGGTTTGGATCAACCGTTCAGACCCTAATGCAGCAGCCGATGATTATCGGGGGCTTTGCTATTTTATTTACTCTGATGGGATTATGGTTGTTAGGGATTTTCGAATTGAGACTTCCAATGTTTGCTCGGTTTACCCTGGGCAGATCACGCCAACATGGTATTATCTCAGCTACTTTGATGGGATCTTTATCTACATTAGTGGTCTCTCCTTGTGTAACCGCCCCCTTAATTGGCATTTTAACCTACATAGCTCAGAGCAATCATGTAGCTCAAGGTGGTTTATTGCTCTTTGTTTTAGCATTAGGTATGGGGATGCCTTTATTATTTGTAGGAGCTGGATATGGCCGTTTCTTGCCTCACTCTGGGCCGTGGATGATTCGTATCAAACAATTATTTGCAGTAATGATGTTTGCTATGGCTGTCTGGATCCTGAGTCGGGTGCTATCCCGGGTTTGGGTCGATGTCCTTTGGGTTGCTGTCTTGCTGGTCAATGCCTGGGTTTTTGGGGCTTTCCGTAAAGAGCATCATTGGATAGGCCAACTGCTGCAAGGCTTGGCTTTATTATCCATGATGGGAGCCGGTGCCTTGGCTTACCAAGCATTTACTCCTGCTCCTGCAGCGCAAGCCGTAATCCGCACTCCCTTCGTTAAGGTTCATACGCTTGAGGAGGTAAATTTAAAATTGGCTGAAGCCAGAGCAAAAAAACAACGCGTTTTTATTGAGTTTTTTGCTGGCTGGTGCAGTGATTGCCAAGCGATGGATAAGCATGTCTTTAACCAACCGGAAGTCATCAATGCCATGCGGCGCTCATTAAATCTTCGTGTGGATATAAGCGAACGAACAGGCGCAGTAGCCAGAATTCGCCAGGCGTTTCATGTTTATGGTATACCTACTATGATTTTTTATGATAAACAAGGAAATGCCATGACTCATTTAAGTACCGTGGGACAGATATCCAAGGAAAAAACTTTAGAGTTGTTCACACAATTTCAAAAGTAAAAGCGAAGGCAGCTAATAAACCTGAAAAGTAGTGTAGGTTTGGACTCTTAAAATATTATTTAAGTTTTCGTCTCTGAATCAATGGGATTTAGCTTATTAAAATCCCATTGATTAATTAAAATAAAACTGATTTATCGATTCATTTGGAATAGACTTTTTCCAGTTACTGGCTGAGTATAGACTCCGCTAGTGTATTCTTGCCAGTTATCAGCGGGTTTGATAGGACATTTTTTTGAAACCATATGCCATCCTGGCTGATGCTTGTAGCATGAAGCCTGGGTTGTTCCTACAACTGCAATCATACCGATAGCAATCATCAATCCTGCTACTGATGAATTAATCTTCATTTAAAACTCCTTTTCGTTACTCAGATGAAAATACATCAATATGATTATATATTGCTCAATCAAGAGATGCAAATCATCCTGTTTTTCTTATTGGATAAATGAGGTTTTAGTGATTTGCACACGACAGTGTAGTGAATTGGGATAATGGCGCATAAAAGCGCCATTCAGGCTTGTATTGAACAGCATTAAACTATTTTGCTGCCATTCTCAGAACATATATCCTTGCTTGACTTACTTTGCCAGTTGGTTTTTTTCCTAATTACAAGTCCAGAAGCATACAATACAACACCAGTCAAAATTAGTGATAAGGCCCGAATCAGTGTTGGCGTAGATGATGCATCATAAAGTAGTGCCTTACCTGCAGCAAAAAATAATACGATAATGACTGATTTTGCAATAAGCACATCATTTCTTAATGTTGAAACCTGAAGAAGGATTAACACATAGGTAAGCCAAGATGCAGATACGGCCAAAGTTCCATATTCAGTAGTAATCTGATAAAGGCTCATTATTGCAAGAAGATGGGCGGCTGCGAGTAGAACATAACAATATTCTTCCTTATCGCCCAACTCCTTGCGATTTTGAATTAAAAAGTGCCAAATGCTGGCAAAGGATACCCAGGCAACAGCAGACCATGATAATTCTCTTCCGCTAAGCAAGTGGCTTAACATACTGATGTATTCAATACCTAAAATGGCAGAAAGGGCTACAAAAGGTATTAAAAAGGGTATGCTCCATTGAATTGAGCTAAGTCGGGCCCGAAATAAGGTATATCCTGAAACAATCAGTGGAAAAAGCCAGGGTCTTAAGCTTAAAGGCAAAAGTCCAAGATAGATCGAATGAAAGCATACAAGTGTTACAAAGGTTAAAATTACATTTCTACTATTGAAGCGACGTCCTGGAGACCATCTTTTCGCAGAATTATATAAACTTACTAAAAGGGCAGCTGCAGCTAATGAAGCACATGAGGCGAAAGTTTGATCGATACAACTAAGAAAATAATATTCCATTGCATAAAAGATAAGCAGCACTGGGAAAAGGCTCCAGGATTCCTTTTCAGTAAGTTGCTGTTTGGTGATTTGTGTATGAAATAAGGTACCAATGGAATAGATCAAAAAATTAATGGCCAGAACCGCAGCAATCAATACATCTTGATGAATTTTTAATCCAATTATTGCTGTTATGGAGATTGCTAAATATGCTGAAATCAATGTTAGGGTGCGAGACTCCACCCAAATCGCCAGAGTCGCGAAATTCAACGAACAAATAGTAAAATAATACAAGGAAAAAATGGCATTATTTTCAACCCCTGCAACAATGGGAGCAATGTAGGCACCCAATGCAGCTATAATCGCATAAATATCATGCTTAAAACGCAAATAAAACCAAATTGAAATTCCCGAGACAACCGTGGTAATAGCAATCACCGTTTGAAAGGAAATAAGAAGGTAATATTGAAAGGCTGCAAAACCGGTAAAATAAAGTACTGTAGCCCCGGCGGCGGGTAGAAAACAGGCATACATTCTATCCGCATTTGAAATAACAAGGCCGCCGGTAAATAAGGCCATTCCAAACAGGGTGGCTACACCCAGTTGTTTTTCATGAGTTAGCCATCCGGATACAATAGATAATTTCACAATGAAACAAGCAGTCAAAATAAAGCAAACAGCAGCAACAAATCCTAACCAATTTCCTGACATCGGTTTTTGAATAGACTTTTGCCTGGTATTACTTTTTTTTTCTTGAGTTGATTTAGAATGTTTTATGGGGAAAACACTGTTAATAATTTTTTCAACTGTGGACACGCGAGTTTCCAGTGCCTGTAAGCTTTTTTCAACATTAACTGATTTCAACGATATATCCTGCACATTAAAAACTTGATCAATTTTACTACACTTAGCTTATTTATTTCGAGCATTTTTTACATTTTTTCGGGAAAATTCTCTATTTTAATAAAATGCCGGAAATTTTTGGGGTATAAAATAACAGATACTGCATTATAAAAAAAATTAAAAATCACCTAAACTTCCAGTTCTTACTGATGAAAAAGAAAATTTAGATAATAAAATAAAGCTTGATATGTGCTTCATTTTTTACCATGAACCGTTCAAATTTATCAGGATATACCCCTGTTAAGAAATCGGTTAACCCGTAAGAAAAAGATTCCTCTTCAAGAAAGATTTTTTTCCCCTGGTTAACAAAGGGCAGCAACAGTAAGTCACCCAAATATTTGATATGCACAATAAAGTCTACTTGATCATAACTTAATCTAACATCAACAGCGTCCTCTGCTAAATGAGTACGGCGAAGATGTTGTACAACTTCACCAGTGGTGAGCGCAATGCGATCCATTATTGTGGTGTTGATACTCCAGTTTTTACCATTTTGATAGATAAAGTAGTTCAGTTCGTCTTTGGATAAGTCTTTTTCTTTTTCAAAAGTAATCACTGCATCTTTACGAATGCCCAGTCGAAAAATTAGATGCAGCACAAGAGCAACAAATACGGAAAGGGAAAGCGATGTACTCGCAATGGATTGTAGGGCATGAGGCAGGGAAGCATAAAATTTAGGGTAAATTTCTTTACTGAGCCCAAATAAAAGAGCAAAACCAATAACATAAGTCATTCTGGCATCTATATTTCTGGAGGTCATAACCTGAAATCCGCCAACAATCATAAAACTTGCGGTAAACATTAATGCAGGACCCACTACAGATAGAGGAATAATCAATAAAATAGAAACGAATTTGGGACATAAAGATAAAATGAGTAAAATAATGCTTGTTGTAAAAGCAATATAACGGCTTGTTGCTCCCGCGGCGCTCGAAATACCCACTAAACTAGGACCAGTACTGATCCCAGGAATTCCAAATAATCCTGCAATAACCGAACCCACTCCATCGGCAAAGACACCACTTTTAATCGATTTCAAATCCGGATTTTTCCAGTTGGGATCATTAATTTTCTGGCAGGTGGTAATAACCCCGATTGTGCGGAGGGCTGCTGCAATGCTGGCTATAAAAAAAGGTAAAATGAGTGCTGGTGAAAATTGATAGGAAACAAATGAGAAATTAGGTAAAGCGAAATAAGGGATGGTTTTAAGTAGGGCAATTTTTTCAGGATTAATGGCTCCCAATAAAAAAGCGACGATAAATCCAGAAACTAAACCTATGAAAGAGCATATAAGCTTTATAATTCCTCGCCACCATATACTCAGTCCAATCATCGTGGATAAGGTAAACAAACCAATAAAAAAATGGATGTCGAAGTGATGGGTTCCTACTTTTGCAACCCCTAGAAATTGCCTGAGCCCTTCAAGACCTAATTCAATCCCAACAATCACGATAATGAACCCTGAAATCCCTGGGGGAAATATTACTCGCAAATGATATAACAGTCGGGAAAAAAGAATTTCTAACAAACCAGCAAATACAGTCATTCCCAATACTAAAGGTAATCCTCCCAACTCTGCGGCTAATAAAGAGGCTTTGAAATAAATAGCGGATACCACCGGCGCTGCTAAAAACCCTGATCCAAAGGGTGGTTTTAAAGCTTGTAAGGTAGTAGCCATTGCAAGGGCAATCATACCTACTCTGACAGCATCTACAGCAATCTCATCTGTAAGCTTCGAAGTTCTTACTACAATAATAATTAGAACCAAATAGACTGACATTAACAAAGTATGTTGCAGTCCAAGTAAAATCAATTTTAGCAAAGGGGGTTTGTCATTTACCCCATAAATCAGTTCATTACCGTCCATAGAAAACGCCTACTTGGAATAATAAGCCAAAAGCATTAACTTATCACAAGAGCAAACAAAAATCGTCAAAGAGTTGTCTTCCTCTTATTCAGGAATATGAGAAGGGGTCTTGTGATTTTTGCTAAATAATAGTATATGAAGTGAGCTTAAGTTCCTTAAAATTAAAGACTTGCTATTCAACACTCCTTTAAAAGGATACCTTTGAAATCCTTAAGAGGAAGAATCTGTAATACAAAGGAAGCTGCAGATGCACAATCCCAATCAACAAAATCAAAATCCTTTTGATAAACTTGCCAGTGAAATGGTTTTAGAAATTTTTAATACGTGTAATAAAAATCAGAGGTCTATTCTTACACCCAAAGATATGACTTCTGTCGCATTAAGTTGCAAACGTTTTAATTCACTGAGCGGAAATGCCAATTGTATTTTTTCCCCTCATAAATATAAAAAGGTAAGAAAGAAGGCCTCGGATTATCACGCTTATAAAGAAAAAAAAATAAATCAATTACGAAATGAACAAAAATTGCAACATGAAAAAAATGCCTCATTTTTTTGGAATAAAACTATTAGAAACGTTGTTGCTTGCGGCATGGGTGTACTCTTGGCATCAATTTTGGCATTTAAATTGGACATGTATTACAGTAATTTTCTCCTAACCTCATTCTTTTTCTCATTAATAGCTCTGCTTGTTAAAGAATTTCTTGAAGATTATTCAAAAGGACCTTTGGACAGGTCCAGAGTGAGGAAGATTCCTCACCAGTTTTTTGAGGACGAAATAGCATTTCAGGAAGTTTCTTTGAACTTATAATCGCTCACCCCTTTTGACGGTGAGATGGCATTTGCTGCAATGACTCTTAGCATTGAGAAAAAATTTTTGGATGGACCAGATTTAAAAAATCTTTATTTTTGACTTTTAGTAATTGATTGTGATTCCCTGCATTAAAGACCAACCATTCCTGATGCGCAAGACTGTCATCAAGATAGACATCCATACTATAGAGCTCCCCGAGAAGGGGTATAGCGCCGATTTCACAGTCAATAAACTGGTTTTGAAATTCCCATTCTTGTGGAATTTCAATGTGTTTTGCATGGGTTTTTTGTTTAAAATGTTCCAAATTCAGCCGTATATTTGCAGGAATTGCCACAAGAACAAATTTCCCATCCCGTTTGACAACTACTGATTTGGCAAAATGGTCTCCTTTAATATGGGCACCCTGGGCACATTGGGAAGCAGTATATGCTCTGGGGTGGCTGATTGTTTTATATGGAATGTTATGACTTTTCATGTAGTTTTTAATGGATGAGCTTAACATGGAAATGCTCCTTTCAATGGCCTATTAATAAATTATAGATCAGCGTGCAGAGCACAAGCACAATGAATGTTTAATGCAAGTTAGGATGAATTTTATTGAACATCTGGAGTTTCTCTATTGTTTTTTTAGAGTAGAAAATACTCAACTAAAAAAATACTCAAATACAAACGGAAAAAAAATTAAAAAAAGGCCCAGGATTAAATAAAACAGAAATTGATCCTGAATACGTCTTTGCTCTTCTTCTCTTGGGCGCAACATATAAAAAGCAACGAACAGAAGAACAACTCCAATGGTTATACTTAAAATTTCCACATAAATAAAAACTGAGGCAAAGAAAGGTGAAGGTGTTTGGACCACCTCTGTTTTTACTGGAATATTTTCAACTACAGCGGCATATAAATTCATTTTAGAGTTAAGTCCTTTTCTTTAATCCTTACCCAAAAGGACCATTTTTTCAAGGTATTAGCTTTAATTAAAGCGATAAAAGGTTTAAATATGGCCATAATTGTTGTTATCTTATCTATATGAATTTAAAATAGCCATTTTGTAAATTAATATCAATCCTAGAATTATGAAAATATACTTAGTAGGTGGCGCAGTACGTGATAAATTGCTAGGCATCCACCCAAAAGACAACGATTGGGTTGTTGTTGGAGGAACTCAAGAGGAAATGATAAAACAGGGTTTCAAGCCTATTCTCACTAGCGAACATGCAAAAGATATTCCTGTTTTCTTACATCCAGAAACCAAAGAAGAGCATGCACTGGCACGAAGTGAACAACGAATAGGACAGGGCCATACTGGATTTGTGTTCGATATTTCTCCTACGATTACGATAACGGAGGATTTAAAAAGACGAGATTTAACCATTAATGCCATAGCTTTACCTCTGGAAGATGGAAAACTGGGGGAATTAATTGATCCTTTTAATGGCAAAACGGATTTGGATAAAAAGATATTACGACATATAACCCCTGCATTTGTTGAAGATCCTCTTCGTTTAATTCGTACAGCCCGTTTTGCTGCTTGTTTAGGATTTCAAATAGCAGAGGAAACAATGACGCTAATGGAGCAAATGGTTGCGGACAAGAAACTCAATGAGCTCAGTATGGAGCGGATATGGAAGGAATTTGAGCGTGCACTTATGGGCGCTTACCCAGAGAATTTTTTTGCTGCACTTAATAAATGCGGGGCAGATTCAGCTTTATACCCCTTTATTAAATTCCCAGGGTTTGCTATTGAGGCCCTCCAACGGTCTGCAGATCATAAAGATCCCGCTCCTGTACGTTTTGCTGTGTTGATGCACGGCCTGACCAAAGAAGAAATACTCAAGTTCTGCAAGCAATTTAATGTACCCAACCCATACCGTGATTTGGCATTACTAACCAACAGATATTTGCTTCAATTCAAACAAGCTCCCGAACTTGATGCGGAAAAGCTACTGGATTTATTAACAAATATTGGGGCTTTTTACAGTAAAGAACGCTTGAATGAGTGTTTGCACCTATTTGAACTTTGTATCCAGGAGCCATCCTTCGTAGAAAGGATTCAGCAAGCCTATCAGGCTGCAAAAACCATAAATACCAAAGAGTTTGCTTTGCATTATACGGGACATGAAATCTCAATTAGAATTAAGATGGCACGAATTGCAGCAATTGAGAAAAGCATTAATGATAAGGGATTTACTGTTACCTGCCACAATTCATAATCCAGGATGGATAAATTAGCCTTCTGCATTAACTTAGTCGAAGATCGCCGTATTCTCATGAGGCAATGAGTTATGAATGAAATTAGGTAAGTACTTTGATCTTGAAAGCACATTCAATGAGGTGTCATATCATCCGGTTTTAATAATTCCTGATCCTGGAGATTTGAATTTTGGTCAGTGAGTTTCCTATCAAAAAAATTATAACTGCCGCTGCGTCTTAGTGGTTCCTTTACCTCTTCTTCCACTACTTTTTCGTCTTCCTCTTCATCACTAATTAAATAAACCACATTGTCCTCGTCCAGTTTTTGTTCCAAATCCATGCATTCTTTGCGGGTATTCAGTTGTTCCAGGAAAAGTAGATCGTAAATTTCACGAATTGCATCTTTGGTTTTTGGGAAAAGATTATTAGAGTTGTAAAACATAGATTGATATTTTTCAGGCAGAGCAAGTTGGTTATCTATAATGAACTGAGCAGTGTATTGCAGAGTATTCCTAAAAATTTCAGGTTGGCTGTTTTTTTCAAGTTGCTCTAAATACCGCAACATAAAATAAAGGGTTAAATTGACTAATGGAATGACTAATGCAAGGTTGTCAGTTTCAAGATCTTCACCTCGATCACAATAAATTTTCTTTAAATCAGGATTCAAATCCGTAAATTTTAACCCATATTCCCAACCCATATAAATGGACAGGTTTTCGTCAATAAGGCGCATTTCTCTTGATGAGGAGTTACCACCAAGCATATTGGCGAGAATGGTATCACCATGTTCCAGGAACAGAGAGGCAGGGAGGTCAATCGGTGCAGCACATTTTTGAATATTTTCTTTTGCCCCAAGTTTTAATTGATCCGCAATAAAAAAGCCAATCTTACACTGTTCTTTATACAAGGTAACCCTGCTTTGGAATCCTTCTTTGAACGCTAGCGGCTTTTGACAAGTACTTAAAATATAGGTGTCGTTTCCCTGTAGTGATTGATTCTTGTAATGTTCCTGTAATTTTAAAAAATAACTCTCATAAAAGCGGGTAAAAATAAATTTTAATTCCTGAATTTGTCTATTAATCGTGGCTTTTATAACGGGATCGAGATAACTCACATCTTCCACAAACAGAGGATCACAAACTACTTCACCTGCTTCATTTACATTGGCAAATTTTATTCCAACTACAAGCGGATTTTCTTGCGCGACCCGAATCGAACTGGAACGACGCATTGTCGAAAAATAATGATTTAATAAATCATACTCTGTCTGAGACATACTGATATAGGCATAGGTCATTTCAGATAGAATGTTTACCAAATCCTTCGCTGTTAGTTTTTCGACATCGATTAATGGAGGATAACCAAAATAAATTACATTCTTAGAGGAGGCTGTCTCTTGAAGTACTGCCACTGAGTTTGTTTCTTTCAACCTTTCTAAAAGAGATATTAATGTTTGATACCCATAATTACGTGCATTATAAGCAAGAAGATTGGCTTCTACCGTATTAATTAACTCAAGAGCCCCTTCATTCTCAGTAAACAGATCTTTTAGAAATTTGAGATGTTTACTGTCTAAGGGAATTTTACTCACCCAATTTTGAAATTCGAACCCAGCATAGCTTTCCAAATCGTGTTCAAATTCGCATTGGTAGTTATTATCTGTTGCAATTTCATCCAACTCATGATCTAAAGCTAAATGAGCCTTATTATTTCTGGAAATAATAGTCAGGAAATAAGGAGGGATGTCCTCTGCTCCAAGGTACATACCAACCATATTTAAACAGACAAAATAATTGCTCTGGCGGGCTTGTTTTGATTTGGAAAATATATCCTCAGTTACTGAGGTAGGTATGACAGGTGAGCTTACTTCAATGTCGTCTTCTTCAGAATCACAGTTGGTAGGGTCGTACTGAATTAACACTTGCTCAAGAATCATTTGATTTTCAATACAACTTTTGTATTCCAAAGCAGGCAATAAAACAGATTTAAGAAATAGTTTACTTTTATTAAGGTTCAGGTTTTTCTCGTACTTATCGGTAGCCATAATTATTCAATTTGACACATGGTGACTAAATTATAGCAGAATGATGCATGAAAAATCTGGCTTGGGGATAAGAGGATGGTCTTTATTCTTCAACAGATCTTGGTAATCCAAATGACTTAGGTTGAGGCTGGGGCATCCAACTATGCTTTGGTGATTTAAAGCAGGGTGTATTGTTGTTTCCTTGATCCAGATTATTTTTTCTTCTTCTTCTTATGGGGCTCAGGAAGTTCTGATGCAGTAAGTCTAATGAGATCTGTAAACCATTCGCTGTCCTCAAGCAAATCACCCGATACGAGTAAGTAGGGTTGTGCACCTAGATAAGGAACACCCTCGATAAAGTTATTGAGATATGCTTTACCTGCTGAAGTGGGCTTAAGGAATAGTTGATCATCACAAACTAAAGCTACAACTTTGTCATGATAGTAGATTGCATAGTCTCCAAACATCTTTTTTGCATGGACCCAATTTCTGTCTGAGATTTGATCAAGAATAAAATCAATAGTACTTTGTGAAGAGGACATTATGACTTCCTGTTAACCTGGAGCTTTAAATTTTAATGATGCCAAATAAAACAATAACTGCAAGGAGTTTATCTAGATAACAAAATAATTCAGTATTTCAGGATAACCCTGTTTGTCTTCATTTTATTTTAAGAATAATTGAATAATTTTTTTTATATTTTTCTTCTGTTGTAAATTATCAACGTCTCCACTTAATATTTTTAATGACTGTTATTCCAAATCAATTGGGCAGGTAATACTGCTAAGCACCATGGAGCTGCCCCCATACTTTTTGTAGCTTCTGCTAAACTCAATTATGAGAGTATAAAAATGGCAAAAAATCATTTTTATTTTGTCTCTGGTTGTGTAATCCATTTTTATTACTCTTTTTTGCAGAGTCAGTCTTTCGATAAGAGGTAGATATACGCATGGCTAAAAAACTAAAAATAAAATTTAAAGCAGGCGCAACGATAACTACTAAAGAGCAAAATCTTCACTCAGATCATCATCCCCAATTATTTGGTAAAACCTTAATCTGGAACATTGATAAAGACAATGTCAATGATGATTTGGAAATGAAAGCTTATGCTATTGCACAGCAAATTAATGCAGGAAAAATAACCAGTGGTATGTTGCAGGAAGTCCCCCACGGTTCTCAAAATCAATTAATAGCTAATATTGAGAAGTACTTAGATCCCAAGCAAAAATTGAGCATGAGGTATAATCAAAATGGTACACGTCTTTTCGGTAATCTCACATTCAGTTGCAATCCCGCGCCTGTCCCTGATAACGCATTAAATCAAGACATCAAGAATTTACAACGAAAATATGAAGAGTCAGGCGCAGCAAAAGGGCAGGTTTTAGTTACATTAGTCGAGGATGAACAGGGAAAAAAACGGCTTTTGGTTAATGTTCATGCGTCAACGAAACCAAAAAACGATTCACTAAACCAGACGCCTCGTGTTGACCTCAATGGAGTAATGAAGGATCTTGAGCAATTCAGAAAAAAGCATCCGGATTTGGATATTGTTATGGCTGGGGATATGAATAATGGGCCTAAGGGCTTACCAAAAGAGATGCCTCATATTCTGACAAATCCCACTTTTAGCTATCAGCATAGCGTTCAAAGTTCGGCTATTAAAAAAGATGGAACCAGTATAGCTGTAGATGCTGTTTTCTCAACAGAAAAAAGTATCCCGCTTCAAATTCAACGTAAAATGAATACCTGTGATAAAGCATTTCTGGAACAATTTGACAAAAGCAAGAAAGAAAAGGAACAATTAGCGCAACAAGAAAAAAGCAAACCAGCAGCTGATCTACAAAAAAATCTTAAAAACAGTCCTGCTTTTACAACCGCAGCGGTGCATACGGGTAATTATAGGCAAAAAATTAAGCAAGATACCCAACAGGATTTTCCAGTAAAGATAATTTTTCAAGATTCCCGACAAGCGCGGCAATTTACCAATCATGTTTCTTTAAGAGACAAAAAGAATTTATTCCAAAATGAAAATGAAATTTATTTATCCCAGGGGGCAGTAGCCAAGATCTTAACCCTTAATATCAATCAACCCAAACTCGCATTTACTCATGTGATGCAGGGACATCACGATGAAAAACTTTCCAAACAAAGGATTGAAGAATTACAGCAAAAATGTGTGGACCAAATAAAAGCAGTTAAAGGAGTTCAAGCATCTGCACCCACCCTTAAATATGAAAATACTAAAATACGTCAAGATACCCGCGGGGTAATAGACTACTCTATGCAACTGACCTTTGCGAGTAAAGAAGAGGCCCGCGCGTTTAGTGATGCAATGGGTTACCAAAATAAAACTTTATTATTTCAAAAAGGGAATACAGTTTATATCGCGAAAGATACTGAAGCCGATTTTCTTAAAAAGATGTGTAAGTCGGAGAATACAGCAAGTTACAAAACACATTTAGCAACGCTCAAATCCTCATCAGCACAGCCATTACCACAACCTAAAGAAACTCTGGAAGATGTGGTGATGAGTGCACCCAAAAGTGGAAAAGGCCCCCCTTAAAAAATACTAAGGGTATTATTCTAATCGGGGTCAGGACTTCAAATACCTAATGTACGCGATTGAAAACGGTCCTAAAAAAAGAATGAATTTATAAAAGTAAATCCATACTATTATCCTACTCTGACTTTAGATCGTACCTCTTTATAATCAGCATCAGGTAAGTTTTCAAGTTCGTTGTCCCGGCTCAAAGCTGAGTGAATAAAACGAGTCAATGAATGATGGGTATTTCCAGATCCTTGCAAATGCTTGTTTAAGAGAGACAAAAGTTCATCTTTTCCCACATCAGGGGATTCACTGAGAGCTTTTTGCAAACCTTTGGCTCTTAAAATTCCGCTTTCACCATGAAACCAATGTGAAAAACGCGTTATGCCGCGTGTTCCCGATGCATTTTTTTTGCACCATTCTAAATAATTGATGATGCCTTCATTTACTTTTTCTACACATTCATCTGCAGATAATTGCCCAACTCTTTGGGTAAACTGATTTGCTTTAATTTCATGAAAAGAAAAGAACACATCATTGCGCGGCTTTTTCCTGACATCCAAGTCGTAACGTGTAACTTGTGCATGGCCATGTTTAAAACTTGCATCAAGATATTCTTCTCCTGGGTTCTTTCTATTACATATGGAATCATCAATTACGAGTACAGTAGCTGCTTCCGCATCAAGTTTTTTTCCAATTTCATCAGCCGAAGCAATAAAATAAGAAATATTATGTTGGTCCAATATTTTTTTTATTGATTCTGAAGTGCTTTCATTCAAAATTTCCTCATTAATAAGCAGGGTTTTGTTTTTTGCTTTTATAAAGGGGAGATGCAATAAAAGAGAAAAAATATTTGCATTAATATAGTAATAGTCATGATAAACATAAGAAGGAATTCTTTTTTCGAATTGATAATCAAGCTCATTACAATAAATATCTGCTTTTTCCCCATGGTGAGAAATGTAATTTTTTCCAAATGTCAATAGAAACAAAGAGGAGGCAGACTTCCTTAATTGCGCATAAGCACCCAGAAAAAGAGGACAAAGCGCATCGGAGTAACTATTTTCCGCCCTGGCTTCCAATTGCCTTTCAGAAAAATCCTTACCTAAAACTTTTCCGATATCATCAAAATCGATTGCATACACTACATCGCATTCTACTTGAGAACTGTCCGTATTCTCATTTCTTTCATCTACAGTGGAAAAATGACGGACTCGAATATTGGCATCATTTTGATTTAATCGATCAATGATTGCGTTTAAAATTTTTTGCTGTTCCTGATTCGCAACGTTTTCGATACAATCCAACTCAATATCTTTATAACCATTATAATAAAGCTTTAAAAGAATCATCAGATCTTGAAATAAACCCCCACTTCCCAGGCTTAATAAACGAATGGTCGATTTTTTATCATTACTTTGTACCGCACTTAAAATGCGTTCTTCATATTTAGCACGAATGTTGGAAAAAGAAGCGCGAGAATGTGCTTGCGTTCTAATACACCAACATTCATGTAACCAATCAGGACTTGGTTGAAGTGCCCCGTTATAAGGGCTTTTGTTTTGGGTAGGGTATTTATAAAGAAAAGAAAGCCACTGGTTAAAGGTTTCTATATCTAAATTAGTAATTTCTTCTGCTGTATATAATTTGTATCGAATCATATTAATACTTAGTAGTTAAAAAATACGCAGTATAATTTATTTATATCAAGCGGGCATTAAAATACTTAAACTTTTTATAAGTTCGTCTAGTGGGGAATATCACTGGGAATTTAACTTTATGTTGCTGGCGTCCCGGAGAGGATTTGAACCTCCGACCTGCCCCTTAGGAGGGGGCTGCGCTATCCAGCTGTGCCACCGGGACTTTGATTGACGTCGTAAGTCTAACGTTATCCTTTAAAAATAACAACTTTAAATGAAAAGTATTCTCTTTTAATAGGCTGAAAAAAGAACTTATTATGAGCATTCTGACCGATCATTATGGTATACTCAAGCGATCATTTGGTTAGGCGTGCGCATTGATGGACACTTCAGATTTAAAATATCCATTTCATTCAGCCTGGGATTTTTTATGGCAAGTCATTAAGCCTTATCGCTGGTGGTATCTCTTGATGTTGCAGGCGCCAGTGCTCACTGCGTTTTACATATTTGCCAACAATTATTCCTTTAAACTACTGGTTGATGCGTTTTCTAATCAAACAATTACTTCCTATTCTCAATTAGTGTTTCCAATTGTGCTTTTTATTACTGCGCAAATTGTACTGGATGTTGTTTGGCGTATTAGTGATTTTGCTGAGTGGAAGGCTGAACCCTACGCCCGGCAAAGATTGTTATCTTCTGCATACAATTACGTGCAACATCATTCTTATCAATTCTTTCAAAATACCCCAAGCGGTATGGTAATTAGTAAGTTGAAGGGGATACTTGATGGATATGATAGCGTTTTTGCTAATCTTCATCATATCGTAGGCAAACATTTTTGTATTGTGGTAGTTTCTGTTTTTGTCCTGCTGATTGTTAATTTCAGTGTATTTTGTTTCATGCTGGCCTGGTGTGTGTTAGTTATGGCCGTGATGCTTCCTATGGCACTTAAATTGAATAAGCTCTCCAAAGACGTGGCTGAGAGCAAACACCAGGTTATAGGTTCTTTTTCAGATAACATTACCAACATCTTTTCTCTTTTTTATTTTGCAAAACGACGAGCTGAACATCAACGAGTTAATCAGTTGATGTCAAACGATTTTATCCCCAGGCAAATTGAGCTTTATCAGTATGATTTTAAGTTTAATACCGTTGGTTCGGTGCTTTACTGGTTTATGCTGATTACAGTTTTTCTATTTATGATTTTTCTTCGAACCCATGAGAAAATTTCTACTGGGGATTTCCTGTTTGTCATGCTCACTGCCATTACCATTTCTTTTGATTTGTGGACGCTTATGAGCAGTCTTTGTACTTTTTTAAAAGAAATTGGAGATTTTAAATCATCTTTTGGTATTTTATCGATGCCCCATGATGAAGTAGACGCGCCATATGCCCAAGCATACTCTATCCGACACGGTAAAATTGAGTTCAGAAATCTATCCTTTGGGTATGCCGAAAAAGCCCCCGTTTTTACTGATCTGAATTTATTAATTAAACCTGGGGAAAAGATTGGTTTGGTTGGTCACTCGGGGGCAGGAAAGTCTACATTGATTTCTTTGTTGCTAAAGAATTTTAAACCTGATTCAGGAGATATTTTTATTGATAACAAGCCTATCTCGGAGATTACTTCCGATTCCCTGCGCCGACAAATAGCCCTAATTCCACAGGATATTATGCTTTTTCATCGCTCTATTGGAGAGAATATTGGCTATGCAAAAGAAAATGCAACGCTTGAAGAGATTAAACGCGCAGCTGCAATGGCTAATATAGATGATTTTATTGAGTCGTTTCCGGAAAAATATGCGACTTTGGTCGGGGAGCGTGGGGTAAAACTTTCGGGTGGTCAGCGCCAGCGGATTGCAATCGCGCGGGCATTTTTGAAAAATGCATCCCTTGTGATTCTGGATGAAGCGACTTCAAGTCTGGACTCGCTTTCAGAACAAGAAATTCAACAGTCCATTAATGACATGCTCGAGCAAAATAATGCTACTGTTATAGCAATTGCTCATCGGTTGTCTACTATCCGCCACATGGATCGAATTGTAGTTATGGAGGGCGGGGCGATAATTGAAGAGGGATCGTTTAATGAGTTGGTAACTAATGAGCGAAGTTACTTTAAAAGGCTTTGGGACAGCCAGGTAAATGGAATGGTTATATAAAATGCAAAGGGAACAGGTTCAGGTGAATCAGAAAAAGGGTAAAAACGCATAACCGGTTTTTAAACAGCAGCCGGCTATGCGTTATTGCTAGAGCGGGATTTTACTCGGGATAACAATATATATCGCTTCCACCTGCAATACCTGCATGGAATATGAGTGCATTTACTCCGACAATATCTTTTTTCTCTTTTAAACAACGATAACCTGGATAGGTATAATAAAAATCACCTTCGGGTAATGTGGCGTTTCCTTCGATGGTATAAGTATGAGCTTGATCATCCACAGTAATGGGAACGCTTTTCCAGGTCTTGGTTTCTGTGATTATGACATTATCAGCTAGAGCAGCTGTAGCACATGATAGCAGTAGCACTGTTAATAAAGTTTTTTGCATTTTAAATCCCTCCTTTTCTTTCATTTTTCCATAAAAATGCTTCTTCAAGGGTTAAATATAGCACATGGATTCTAAAAAAAAGACTTTATGCTTTATTTTTGTTAAATAAAAAGAGTTGCTGTTTGGTTTTTCCCCCTTTTGGGGGTAAGTTAATTAAAAATGTCCATGCCCATGTCTATTAATTGCACCATCATGTCTATCGGTATTCGCGCCCCCATGTCCATGAACTGTACCTTGGGAGGAAGGATGCCTGTGGGAATGGTTATCATTTATGTATACAGAACTGCCAGAGGCGGGTATGGGGTAACCAGGATAGGGGGTATAAACAGAGGGAGAAGTATAAAAAGTAAAATTTCCATTATCGGTATAGTTTGAAGACCTGGTTGTCCTCGCTACGGTGGAAGTATTATTGTTGCAACCAAAGAGAAAGGGTAAGACAAAAACCAGGCTAATCGCAATGAGCGCCATTGGGAAAACAGGTGTGAACACAAAAGCTGATGCAAGGAGTGTTTGTGCTGCTATTGCAGATACTGCAGCTGATTTTAATGTAGCCGCGGCGATAATCCCTGCCGTAACTATAGCTGCTGTGGTTAATGCTGCCATGCATTGAAACAAAAAACTATAATTGGTATCTTCTGCCTGTCGCTTATTTTTCTTAGCCATACGTCACCTCCTGTGATTGAACCAGATTAGCCTGAGTTTTTTTGTGATGCAGCAGTCGAAAAGACATTTCAACTGTTTTAAGATTCTACTATAGAAGAGAAAAAGATCATCCTAATTTTTTCAAATAGCAGAGTGGGTGCAAATACTACGCGTTACCAATTTCTGAGATTACTTACGCACAGGTTGTATGGTGCTAATGTCATCCTCATTTTTTATACCGTCAACAATGTTACTTAATTTTTTATGGGCTAATTTCCGATCTTCTTTAAAGAACAAATAACGGCTTTCATCTCTAACGTTATCAATTTCCTGATGCATCGTTTCTTTGAGCTTCCCAAGCGCTTCGCCTTGAGTTTTTTCGTCTTTTATTTCTTTAATTTTATCTAATTGTTGAGCATATTTTTGTGCGAGATTCATATAATGGATATTGTCATACACCAGACTTTTGGTTAATTTAGATTCGGCAAACCATTTGGTAAGCCAACCGAAAAAAATGGATGTTGAAAATTTAACGATATTATCCTTGCTGGTTTCTTGCACATAAGATTGGAGTGATGTTTTAAGTCTTTCTATTTCCAGGATTAATTTATGATTCATCTCAATTGAGTCTAAGATATTTTGAGAGCTTGCCGTCTTAAAATCATCTGTACTTATTCCGGTTTTTTCATATAAAGTTTGGCTTGAGGCATCGATTTTGCTGCTGACAAACGCGCTGAATTGCCCTCTAAACCGTTCAAAACGAGCATTTTCATCGACCCCCAATGCGCCGGGAATATAGGCCATGGGGTTATACCGTGAATTCATGAAATTTTGAACCAAATTAGGCATACGGTTGTTCCACCCCTCGGCGGCCATTTCTAAATATTTTTTTCCTTGATTTGCTTGCAGCTCTGCTGCATCCCATAATTGTTTGGCTACTTCACTTGTTTGGTATGATGCAGGAAGACTGCTCTTAAACCGCTCGAAAGTTGCTTCAGAGGATTTTTTAACATTGTCTGTCAAGAATTCCTGCAGTTTTTTACATAAATACAAGTATTGTAATTCTTCTTCTATCTCCTCTAAGGTCTTTATAATCGCCTGGGTTTTTTCCAGAGTTTTATTGTGGAGCTCGGTATGGGATTCTTCATTGATGTCTTCTACAAGAGAACCTATTAATTGGCTAGCAAAATCTGTATAGGAGTCCATAAAATTTTTTGCTTTAAAGAATTCACTGCCTACTTCATTTTCCTGGGGAAAAAGTTGTTTGAATTTTAACTCAGCAGCAGCTGCTATTTCTTGATTGCTTGCGCAATAATTTTTTATTTTTACTCTTAAAACCTCTGCTTCTTTTGCAACCCCTTCCTTGTTCTTTTGAACTCCAGGTTTGCCCATAGCACCATTTTGAACCAGGCTACTACTTGATTGAATTTCTTGAAAACGGCATTGTGCCCGATAATATACCAAAGCGAGCAGTAAGCTTTTTTCATCTGTAATTGCTGGGAGATGGCGAGGAGAGTTGGGTATAGGATCACCAAGGTTTTTTGCGGCAGTAGCTATATTACTTGCAATACCCTGACCACTCATCACATTTGTTTCAATCGCTGAGCCAAGGCTTGCCATGGCATGTACAGCTTCCCAAGGAGTCATATCTTTATCTGCTTTGACGTTCGTGTAAGGAACAGTCAAAGAAGCTGGATAATTAATATCTCCAAATACCCCTGCAAGGCTTCGAGTTTCGTCGTCAAGTTTTTTCCACCATTCAGTTAATGTCAATGGCATAACATTCTCCAATAGAAAAAAGATTATCTATTATTAATATTGTACGAAATAATTATTATGTGTACATTAAGAGATCAATTACAATGGTGTGAAATGGTTATTTTTCGACAATTTGTGTCATTTTTGGTGGTTATAGTATAACTTAGATTATTTTTTTCAGGGCAAATTGCAGCGAAATCACAGGTCCAATTAATTATCAACCATATGTTGGAGGAGATATTCCAACATATGGTCCGGAGAGTGCTAGGGATTTTTTGAATAATGGCTTACTCAGCAGATTATTCATCCCAGCTTAGGGTACCGCCTGCTTGATACTCAATCACGCGCGTTTCAAAGAAGTTCTTCTCTTTTTTCAAATCCATCATTTCACTCATCCAGGGAAATGGGTTTGTAGCACCTGGATATTGATCTGGAAGTCCAATCTGGTTTAAACGGCGATTGGCAATGAAATGCAAGTATTCCTCAAACATTTCAGCATTCATCCCTAGAATACCTTGAGGCATGGTGTCCTTGGCATATTGATATTCCAGCTCAACTCCTTGACGAATCAATTGAATCATTTCTTCTTTAAATTCAGGTGTCCATAAATGCGGATTCTCAATTTTAATTTGGTTGATGACATCAATACCAAAATTCATATGCATGGATTCATCACGTAAAATATATTGAAACTGCTCAGATGTACCTACCATTTTATTGCGGCGACCCATCGAAAGTATTTGGGTAAAACCAACGTAGAAAAAGATGCCTTCAAAGATTACATAGAATGCAATTAAGTCGCGCAATAAACGCTGATCATTTTCTAATGTACCTGTATGGAAAGTTTCATCACCCAAACTTTGAGTAAAAGGTAAGGCCCAGGCTGCTTTGGTCGCTACGGATGGAATCTCCCGGTACATATTGAACACTTCTGCTTCATCAAGCCCTAAACTCTCAATAACGTATTGGTAAGCATGGGTATGCAGTGCTTCCTCAAATGCCTGACGCAGTAAATACTGTCTGCATTCAGGATTTGTGATGTGCCTGTAAACAGCAAGCACAAGATTATTGGCAACCAATGAATCTGCTGTTGAGAAAAATCCCAAATTACGTTTGATAATCATTCGCTCAGCTTCTGTAAGTCCATTTGGATCTTTCCAGAGTGCCACGTCGGCACTCATATTTATTTCATTAGGCATCCAATGGTTTGCACAAGCAGTTAAATACTTGTCCCAAGCCCATTTATACTTAAATGGAACGAGTTGGTTTAAGTCAGCCCGGCAGTTAATGATACGTTTATCATCAACATGGATGCGTGCAGCTCCCATTTCAAGAGGCTCATAACCAGTCGCACCAGTTTGAACTATATTTTGTTGTTGTATGATTTCTGACATTTTAATACTCCTGATTATTGGCACGCTTCACAGTCTGGATCGAGAATGGAACATACTTTGGGTTCATCCAATATTATTTTAACTGCATTAAGTGCACCATCAGTTACTGTAGATTTCTCAGCATTTGATGCACCCAAACTGCGCAAATAATAAGTTGTTTTTAACCCGCGCATCCATGCATGCATGTAAAGCTGATCGAGTTTTTTGCCTGATGGTTGAGCCATATAGATGTTCAACGATTGTGCCTGGTCAATCCATTTTTGGCGACGGGAAGCTGCATCAACCAACCAAATTGGATCAATTTCGAATGAAGTGGCATAACGTTGCTTCAATTCAGCAGGGATACGGCTTATTGGCTGTACACTGCCGTTAAAGTATTTCAAATCATTGACCATTACTTCATCCCAAAGGTTCAAGGCTTTTAAATCCGCAACCAAATAAGGATTGACCACAGTGAATTCGCCTGACAAATTGGATTTGACATACAAGTTCTGGTATGTAGGTTCAATGGATTGGGAGACGCCACATATATTGGAAATAGTCGCTGTAGGGGCTATGGCCATTACATTGGAATTACGCATTCCTTGTGTACGGACTTTAATGCGCAAACTTTCCCAATCCAGGCGCTGTGAACGATCTTGTTCCAGATATTTGTCACGTGCTTGCTGTAACAGGCTGATTGAATCAATAGGTAGTATGCCTTTGCTCCATAAAGAACCTTCGTAGGTGGAATAGCTGCCGCGTTCTTTAGCCAAATCACAAGAAGCTTCAATTGCGTAATAACTTATTAACTCCATAGATGAATCAGCAAACTCCACGGCTTCCGGGGAAGCATAGTCAATTTTTAATTCATACAATGCATCTTGAAAACCCATTAAGCCAAGACCGATAGGTCGATGTTTCAAGTTGGAATTACGGGCTTGAGGAACTGAGTAGTAATTAATATCAATCACATTATCCAGCATGCGAATAGCCGTTTTGATAGTGCGTCTTAATTTATCAGTGTCCAGCTTACCCTTTTTGATATGGGCAGGCAGATTGATACTACCCAGGTTACATACTGCAATCTCTTCTTCTGAAGTATTTAGGGTAATTTCTGTGCACAAGTTGGAGCTGTGGACTACACCCGTATGTTGCTGTGGTGAACGTAAATTACATGGATCTTTAAATGTCATCCATGGATGGCCGGTTTCAAAAAGCATGGATAACATTTTACGCCACAGTTTAACTGCAGATACGGTTTTTGCATTTTTAATGAGGCCCTGATGCGCTTTTTCTTCATACTCGCGATAGAGTGTTTCAAATGCCTTTCCGTATTGATCATGTAAGTCCGGCACTTCATCTGGGGAGAATAAAGTCCAGTCGCCATTTTCGCGTACACGTACCATAAATAAATCGGGTATCCATAATGCGGTATTCATATCATGTGTACGGCGTCGATCATCCCCGGTATTTTTTCTTAACTCGAGGAACTCTTCCACATCTTTATGCCAGCATTCCAGATAAGCACACACAGCGCCTTTGCGTTTACCGCCCTGATTTACTGCAACAGCGGTAGCATCAGCAACATTCAAGAAGGGAACTACCCCTTGCGATTTACCATTGGTGCCCTTTATATGGGAACCCATTGCACGGACTGGGGTCCAGTCATTACCCAAACCGCCGGCATATTTGGAAAGCAGGGCATTGTCTTTAATGGCACTGTAAATTCCATCCAAATGATCAGGAACAGTGGTTAAATAACAACTGGATAATTGCGGCCTGATGGTGCCTGAATTAAACAGTGTCGGTGTGGAGGACATGTAATCAAAAGAAGACAGCAATTGATAAAACTCAATGGCTTTATCTTCTTTATCTTTTTCACGCAAAGCCAATCCCATAGCAACACGCATGAAAAAAGCCTGGGGCAATTCATAGCGGACACCATGCTCATGAATGAAATAACGATCATATAAGGTTTGCAAGCTCAAATAGCTAAACTTCATATCCCGCTCAGGCAATAATGCTTTGCCCAGTTTTTCCAAATCAAAATCGGCCATTTTTGCATCCAGCATTCCCTGTTTAATGCCATGGGCTATATATAATTTGAAATAAGAAGGGTAAAGAGCACTCATTTCATCAAAGGTTGCATCGCTTTGGATTTCCAATTTAGATAATGCTTCCATACGCAAGCTGTCTAATAACAGGCGGGCGCTGACATAGGTATAATTTGGCTCCTTTTCAACTAATGTACGTGCAGCCATAATCAATGCTTTATGCACATCTTCAAATTTGGCTTGATTGTACAGATTGCGCATCGCGTCCTTAATCACAGGTTCCGCTTGAACATGTTCTAGATCACGACAGGCTTCGTTAACAATTGTATTCATCCGTTCTGTATCTAATGGCTTTAATTCACCATCCGGCATAGTAATTAACAGGATTTTGTTATCACTTGCTTGTTGTTTTAATTCGTTTTCGCGTGCTTTACGGTGCTCTTCCCGATATAACACATAAGCGCGAGCAACTTTGTAGTGGCCGCTTCGCATGAGTGCTAACTCTACCTGATCCTGAATATCTTCAATATGAACCGCACCCCCACTGGGTAAGCGACGTCTAAATACTTGGGTTATTTGGCGTGTAAGTTCTTCAATTTGTTGATGAATACGATCTGAGGTAGAGGCTGTACCACCTTCGTCAGCAATGAATGCTTTAGTAATTGCTACTTTAATTTTGGTATCATCATAATTTACTACTTTACCATTGCGCTTAATGGTTTTTAATAAACCAGGGGCATTAGCGGTCAATTCCAGTTGACTGGTTTGCGGCACATCATTTACCGGATCAAGAATTGCGGACATTTTTCCTCCACGCATTTTATTATTATTTATTATTAACAGTCAGTTAAAATTATTCACTGTTAAACATATTATAGCACAATATATTGGGTTTTTCTCGTCGTCACATAACAAGATAATGTGTTTTTGGCTTATGGTCAATAGAATAAAATGGGAGTATTTTGTGGATAACTTGTGGGTTGCTTACAATAGTGCAGACTGGGGGAGGAAATACCCCAGAAAACGGGTTATCCAGACACAGTTTCCACAGTTTTGCCGGAAAGCTATATTCGTTTCTTCACAATAATTGCATCGCTGACATTGGAAAATCCATGCACATTTAATAGAAAAGAACCTATATGAGCATAAAGCTGACTTGAGCTCCCTCCATCCAGATTTATTGCATCAATACAGGATAAGGGTGGGGAACGGAGTAATTGAGCAAGTTTGTTGGTAGTCATCGCTGCATTAGTCGAAACCAGAATGATGATTCTCCCATCGGCAGTGATTCCAAGGGCGGAGCGGTCCGCGATGCCTGGTTTAAGCGATGGGATTCTTCCTTTTATGAGTAACCGTGGTCCGCTTTGAATGGCAAAATCAATATCATTATCATGTTGAAAATGATTCAAACTTGAAATGTAGGCTTTGTTATTTTTTACATAAAAAATTCCCCACCAGCTAATACGTTTTAAAGGATTTATCAATTTTTTATTGTTAATCCGAAGGCCAAGGGGATTGAATTCATGATCAAAAAAACCACCATTTATGCTTAATAGAGCTTTACTGTGTTCGGCAAATTGATCTGCAGAGGCGTTTTTTAATGATAGTTTTTTTGCATTGATCAGAGCGAGTTTGTTTTTATTGAGGTCAATACGAAATGCATAAATATGGGCCCAGGGCGAAAGAATACCTCCGGAAAGATCCTGGTAGTCAATTCCCGAACTTAATCTACGCCAATACCCTTCAGCATAAGAAGAATGGAATGGCATAAACATGATGCAAAGAACAAATAATAAATGGAGCAAATAAGATTTGTTTGCAGGATAAACATTGGTTTGTGAAGACATGTTATTGTATCCTTATGTACATCATTCAATACCACGGAATCTCTTATGCAAATTAAAACGCAAAATAACAATAGTGAAGTACATAAGTCAACAACAGATTTAACACAATTGATGAATGATGTACTTCAACTTGCCAAAAAAGAGGGTGCAACTGACGCAATGGTGGCAGTAAATAATGACAAAGGATTTTCTGTCGATGTACGTATGGGGGAGGTAGAAACTGTTGCTTTTAGCGAAGATAAGGGAGTAGGTTTGACTGTTTATATTGGTCAGCGCAAAGGGGGGGCAAGCAGTACAGATACTTCTCCTGCTGCCTTGGAGGCCATGGTAAAAGCGGCGTGCGATATAGCGCGGGTTAGTGCTGAAGATCCATGTTTTGGATTGGCTGACAAAGAGCTGATGTCTCCAAATCATCCGGACTTGGATCTATTCCATCTGTGGGATATAAATCCCCAACAAGCTATTGAAATGGCCTTGGATTGTGAAAAATACGCATTATCCCTGGATAAAAGGATAATCAATTCAGATGGGGTAAATGTGTCTTCATATGAATCGCATCATGGATTTGCGAATACCAATGGCGGATCAGGGTTTATTCACAGTACACGTCATGGTTTAAGCTGTTCTTTAATTGCTAAGGATGGCGAGGAAATGCAACGGGATTATGACTACACAACAGCTCGCAATCCCCGTGAGTTAATTGATTTTCATGTAATTGCTAAAAATGCTGTAGAGCGGGCAGTAAGCCGTTTGGGAGCACAGCAGATTGCTACCCAGGAAACCGCTGTTATTTTCTCATCACGTATTTCGAGCGGCTTATTTTCAAGTTTTATCAATGCAATAAGTGGTTCCAACTTATATAGAAGAAACACTTTTTTATTAGATTCTATAGGCCAGCAAGTTTTCCCTGAATTTATTCGTGTTTATGAGCAACCGCATTTATTAGGAGCTTTGGGCAGTTCACCTTTTGATAGTGAAGGAGTACCAACACGAGCCAATATCCTTGTCGAAAAAGGACGGGTGATGCAATATGTATTGGGCAGCTATTCTGCGCGCCGCATGGGTTTAAAAACCACAGCAAATGCTGATGGGGTTCATAATTTAACAATTGAGCCGACAGCAGGTGATTTAGCTGATTTATTAAAAGGAATTGATAAAGGATTATTGGTTACGGAATTAATGGGCCAAGGAATAAATGGAGTAACCGGCGATTATTCCCGTGGTGCTAGCGGTTATTGGGTGGAGGGAGGTAAAATCCAGTATCCTGTTGATGAAATCACTATTGCGGGGAATTTAAAGGATATGTTCAAAGGCATTCTTGCCGTAGGCAATGATATTAATCCAAATATTGCAACCCGTTGCGGTTCTGTATTAATTGAAAAGATGATGGTTGCAGGAAAATAATGAAGACCTCCCTGCTAAGCAGGGAGGGGCTAGTGTTAAACTATTCTATTCTTTTTTTTCTAAAACTTAAGGGATTTCATACCCCTTGAGCTAAAGCGCTTCACTTGCTTTGTTGATTCTTTATTCTAATCTTTAGGTAAGGGGATTGAACTGGAGTCGGCATGCGCAGGGTTATTTTGGCAGCATTGCTGGTAGCGAATACTGCTTTTGCAGGCGATGAGATCGTAGGTTTTGCAGCATATCAAAATGGAGATTACTCTACTGCCTACCCTTATTTAATGAAATCGGCAAGAGAGGGAAATCCCGAGGCGATGTATTTGATCGGCCGAATGTTCCAGTATGGCGAGGGTGTAACTAAAAATTATACCGAAGCAATCAATTGGTATCAAAAATCTGCAGATAAAAATAATCCACTGGCACAACTGAGTTTGGGGTTCATGTATGACCTCGGAAAGGGAGTGAAGCAAAATTTTCCAGAAGCGTTTAAATGGTATATGAAATCAGCCAAGCAAGGTAATGCAATTGCGCAAAGAAACATTGGTCTTATGTATGTGGCCGGTGATGGAGTAAAAGAAAATAAAAAAACAGCATTCGAATGGTTCGAAAAATCTGCAAAACAAGGATACAGTAAAGCTCAAGTGAATCTCGCCTATGACTATATTATGGGTGAAGGAACCTCCAAAGATGTTAATCAAGCATTGTACTGGTATCAAAAAGCAGCAGATCAAGGTGATGTACGAGCACAGTATAGCTTGGGTCTCTTGTATACTGGTCAACAACCCGGTGTAGCGCAAGATGATAAACTGGCCTTTTATTGGTTTTCGCAAGCAGCCAATCAAGGCCACGTCAAAGCAGAAACTTATTTGGCCTATTATTATCTCAAAGGGTATGGGGTTGAAGCAAATCCTGAAAAAGCCGCTTATTGGTATCAAGCCGCAGCGCTTAGCGGGCAATCTGAGGCACAAGCAGAGATTGGACAATTACTCCTCACAGGAAATGGAGTAGATAAGGACTACGAGCAGGCCGCATATTGGTTTACCAAATCAGCTGCGCAGGGAAATCCTATAGGTCAGGGCAAATTAGGCTATATGTATCTTGCCGGTTTAGGGGTAGAAAAAGATTGGGTCAAAGCTTATGCACTGTTTAAAATTGCTGCGCAGAATAAAAACCAGGAAGCGGCAAAACAGCTTAAGATGTTAAAAGCCAAACTTTCTGAAGACGATATAAAGGCAGGCAATGAATTGGCTAAAGAGATCATTCAAAACAATAACTTTAAAGTACCTCAAAATGAAGAGTAATGTCTTTGATCAATAAGGATTTTTCAGGTTAGATACATTGATATCAAAATATGTTAAAACTTTCTCGAATTACACTAACGGAAATCTTTTCATTTTTATCCTTACTTCGTTTCAATAAGGTAAACACTGTGAAATTAAGATTCTCACTGGCAGCAGTCGCTACACTCAGAAAGTAAGTACTTTCCAATGTTATTTGATCGTTTGCAATATCAAGTTTTTTGAGAAGTTCTGCAATTTTTTCCAGATTTTTGATTCCGTTTTCCTTTCTCGCTTGAAGTAATTCTTTCAGCTGGTCTTCCTTCATTGCGCTGCTTAGCGATTTTAATACTTTAATGGAGGCTGTATTAATATTGATTGGCGTTGACTCAGGTAATGCAGTAATCAAAGGCTCCAGCGCCATATAAAGAGGTGAACTCACATCTTTGACCAAACGTAATTCGGACTTGCTGCTCATCAGTTGGTGGCTGGGATAGTAAGGGGGTTTTTGGCTCATATAGTAGGATAAATAATTGTCTTTACCTCGCGCCAAATCATAGGGCGAGATCCAATCATTAATCGCCAAGGTTAATTTTGTTTTTTCGGACTCGGCATTTTGAGGGAAGGCTGTACCGATGAGGTTTATAAAACCTATCAATGCTTTTTTATTTTGTAAGTTATTAAGATTGTACTGTGCCTGTAAATCATAGAGTGCGCCTTTAAGGATTAAGTTATTGTCAATACGTTCCATATTGGAAGGAAAGAGACCTACGATACCTTGAGGCGTTGCCTTGGTAAATTTATTTTTTTTATCTGCTAATTGGCCCATAGACCAAAAGGTAACTGCTTGGGAAGCAAAATAGAGCTTGTCATGAGTGAGTATAAGTCTTGTTCGGTAAATATCTAATTGGACCTTGGTACTCATGGCAGTGGCTACAATGGCAACCAGTGTCATAATAAAGAGGGCGGTGAGCAGGGCGCTGCCTTTCATGATCTTAGCCCGTAACATAAAGTGCGCCTGGTAGAATAAAAAGCAAATTTATTTTGCCTTGGTCTTGTAAAACCATATTCACTTGTATGGCTTTGGGAAAAGGCTCTCTTCGTTGGTTTAGCGCTACGGCTTGTTCTCTCCATTCAGGTAATACTTGTAAATTTTGATTCAAATAACCGAAATGACATTCTGCAATATGATTTAACAGAATCTTATCTTCATAATCCTTTTGATTGATTCTATCAAGAGTATTCCAGGTTCTACGGATTAGAGTTCCTTGCTCACAAGAATAGGCAACACGTTTTAACGTGCTGCGTTTTTCAATACTGCCCGGGTTTACATCCCCATCACGGGTAAATTCCACATAATGCGTTTGTCCTATAAAAGCAGACAGTAATTGCATATCATTACTGCGTATAGGACGCTCGACTGTTTGACTGGTATCTTGTTGGATAAGACTGATTGCAAGTTGAAGTTCACTTAAACGTTCACTTTGTTCATTCACACGAGAGCGGGTGGTGAATGCATTATACAAGACGGAGGTAGTGATTGTTGCCAAAATCGCAAAAACTGCAAGTGCAATGAGAATCTCAATCAGGGTAAATCCATTAAAAGGCGCATTGATTATTTTTTTATTCATGGGATATACCGGAATGCTTGCAGCTCCTCTCTAAAGGGACCTGATTTTTCAGTGCTGACTGAAATAACTATTTTTTGGATGTTTTTTTGGGGAGTAGAGCTTACTTTTGCTCGCCAATACCAGTGTTCATTCAGCATGGTTGTATCCTGGGTTGTTTCCTGACTTTGATTAATTTGTAATAAATTAAGTTGAATCATTGCTACACCTTGCATAGCTACCCAATGACTCACTGTTTTTTCTTTAACTCGGCGAGTTGTTTCTACATTCTGTGATATGGCTTTAAGCAAAGCAGTTAAAGCAATCGCGATTACAGAAAGTGCCAATAATACCTCAATTAGAGTAAATCCTGATTTATTATATCGAGCGCTCATTTCGCATGTACCCGATTCAGTTGCAATTCCCCATTCCGCTTCCCAACAAGCAAAACCAGATTGTGCTCCTGCTTGCTGCCAAAATTCATCGCAAAAGGGGTCATGCCCCCGGATGCAGAAATAATAACAGCGGGAGCGCCAGTAGAAGTGGGATAACTGGTCTTCATGGTAATTTGTGTGTCCTGAGGAAAATAAGTCCTTTTAAATACCCCTTTTTCGGAAAGGGGTTTCCATTGGGAATTACTGAGTTGGAGAATTTGATAACTGGTATTATCAATACGTAAACCAAGAGTACTGGTTTCTAAAATAGCCTGCTGTTGTGCTAGTCGCAGCGTATTTACCAATTGTTCTGCGGAAAACAGGATGCGCCGGCTTTCTCCAAAATCACCAAATGCAATTAAGGCAAAACCAAAGGTTATGCCAATAATCACCAAAACAATTAAGATTTCAATTAAAGTAAAACCTTGATTATTTTTTCTCATCCCAGTTACCAATTTCGGCATTAATGCCGGTACCGCCAGGTTGGCCTTCAGCACCGTAGGTAAATACATCTACATCACCGTGTTGCCCGGGATTTAGATAAAGGTAGTCCCGGCCCCAGGGATCTTTAGGTAACGATTTAAGATATTGTTTCCAATTATTTGGTACCGGATTGGATGAGGGTTTTTCAACCAGCGCCATCAATCCTTGATCGGTGGTTGGGTAATTCCCATTATCAAGTTTGTATAAATCCAAAGCATTTTGAATTGCAAGCACATCTTGTTTGGCCTTTACTTTTCGCGCCTCATCTGGACGACCCATAATTTTAGGCACAACAATAGAGGCCAGAATACCTAAAATCACGACTACTACCATGATTTCAATTAATGAGAAACCTTTTTGTCTATTCATTTTAACTCCAATTAAACGTAGGCTGAATAAGATGACACAGGGAATTCTTTGTTTCAACAGACTACAGTTTTTTCCCTTTAAGTAATTAATTGCTCCATTGAGAAAATAGGTAATAAAGTAGCGAGCACAATAAACAAAACAATTGCACCCATAAGCAAAATCACCATGGGCTCCAGCAAGGTCAATGAAGTATCAATTAAGCGCTTGACTTCACTATCGAGGTGGACCGCGGCACGCTCCATCATATTTGACAATTGGCCACTTTTCTCACCACTAGCAATTAAGTGGATAGCCATAGGACTAATATAACCCGTGTCTTTTAAAGCCTCATTAATACCACATCCTTCCCTTACCTTGATGGTAGCTGCGTCGAAGGTTTGTTTCATAACGACATTGGTTACCAGGCTTGCTGCTACCCTCATTGTTTCCAAAACGCTTACACCTGCGGCGAAAAGTATACCAAAAGTATGGATGTAACGTGAAACATTAATTGTTTTGACCAGGTAAGAAATTATGGGTAATTTCAATAACAGGCGATGCCAGAATAATTTAATTTTTTCATTGGCAAGGCTTTTTCGAAAGCTGATAATCAACAAAATAAGGCCAATCAAGGTATACAGCCCATAATCTTTAACGAAATGACTGATATTAATTAGTAAAAGCGTCATTTCAGGCAGGGTTTGGCCTCCACTGGTGAATACTTCGATAATTTTGGGAACAACAAAACTCAGCAAAAAGCTAATGATGGCAATTGAAACAAGGATCATGATGAGGGGGTAAATCAATGCCTGCTGAACTTTTTGTCGGGTTTGCTGTTGGTTCTCTGTATAATCTGCCAATTTCTCCAATACCACATCAAGGTGTCCCGTTTGTTCTCCCGAACCTACTGTGGCCCGATATAATTCAGGGAATGCATAGGGAAATTGTCCCATGGCTTGCGCTAACCCATAGCCTTCGAGAACTTTTGCCCGCACCCCAATAATCAATTCCCTTACTTTATCTTTTTCAGTTTGCTCACTGACTCCCCGTAAAGATTCTTCAACTGGAATGCCTGCTGCAAGTAATGTGGCCAATTGTCGTGTGAACAGGGCGAGATCTGCTGCAGAAATTTTACTTTTGGCATGATTACCTGATCGTTGCTGGGTGAGCACGCGAATTTGAGTTGGAATTAAACCCTGATCACGCAAAAGTTGACGGGCCTGGCGTTCAGAATCTGCTTCCAATACACCTTTGGTTGCATTGCCATTTTTTTGCAGCGCCTGATATTGATAAGCACCCATAATTTTTATGGTTTATGTGAAAACATGTAGTTTAATCTATTGGGTTTAATAAGTCACTTAAGGTACACTATACAACCAGACTATCCTGGAGAGCAATAATGAGCAAAAATACAGTACTTGAGGCGATTAAGGAACATGATGCCAAATTAATTGATCTGCGTTTTACCGACATTCGTGGTAAAGAGCAGCATATAACGATTCCAGTTTCAGCTGTGGATAATGATTTTATTGAAAATGGAAAAATGATTGATGGATCTTCCTTTAAGGGTTGGCAAAAAATACATCAATCTGATCTGGCTCTAATGCCTGATTTGGAAACAACCAAACTGGATCCGTTTTTTCAAGATAATACTTTATTCATTCGATGCAATGTAGTTGACCCAAAAACCATGATGGGATATGAGCGTTGTCCCAGATCCCTGGCGTTACGTGCTGAAGCTTATTTACAATCTACAGGTATTGCAGATACTGCTCTTTTTGGACCTGAGCCAGAATTTTTTGTTTTTGACAGCGTGCAGTGGGAAACAAGTATTGGCGGTGCTTTTTATAAAATCGATTCTGAAGAAGCGCAATGGTATTCAGGAAAAGAATTGGAAGGGGGGAACATTGGACATCGCCCTCCAGTAAAAGGCGGATATTTCCCTGTTCCTCCAGTGGATTCTTCCCATGATATGCGTTCTGCTATGAGCTTGACCCTGGAGTCATTAGGAATTGTAGTTGAGGCACACCATCATGAAGTGGCCACGGCAAACCAATGTGAAATTGCTACCCGCTTTAATACATTGACCAAAAAAGCCGATGAGATGCAGATTTTAAAATACATCGTTCATAACGTAGCACATAATTATGGCAAAACAGCTACTTTCATGCCTAAACCCCTGGTTGGTGACAATGGAAGTGGAATGCATTGCCATCAATCCTTAATTAAAGATGGTGTGAATTTATTTTCTGGGGATCAATACGCCGGTCTTTCAGAAACCGCCCTTTATTATATAGGTGGAATCATCAAGCATGCGCGTGCTTTAAATGCATTCACTAACCCTTCAACCAATAGTTACAAGCGGTTAGTACCTGGATTTGAGGCTCCAGTACTGTTGGCTTACTCAGCAAGAAATCGTTCGGCTGCAATTCGTATTCCTCATGTAAATAATCCCAAGGCGCGACGTATTGAGGTACGATTCCCTGACCCCACAGCAAACCCCTACTTGGCCTTCGCTGCCATGATGATGGCCGGTTTGGATGGCATTCAAAGAAAAATACATCCAGGTCATGCAATGGATAAAGATCTTTATGATTTACCACCAGAAGAGCTTGTTGATGTACCTACAGTATGTGCCTCACTGGAGCAATCCATGGAGCACCTGAAGATGGATCATGACTTCCTGTTACAAGGGGATGTATTCAGCCAGGATTTCATCAATAACTACATCAGCATGAAAGAAGAAGAAATCAGTAAAATCAGGAGCCTGACTCACCCTTACGAGTTTGAGTTATATTATAGCCTTTAGGGATAAATGGTGATGAATAAATTTTTGGTTTCACTATCATTGATGATGTGCATCTGCATTTCTTATGCGCAAATTTACAAGTGGACTGATAGTCAGGGAAATGTTCATTTCAGCGATACTCCTCATGAGGGGGCGGAAATCATAACTATTCCCGAGGAACAAAGCTATTCATCACCAAATCCATCATCTACTTCTACACCCAAAGAGGAGGATGAGCAACCAGTAAAGTTAAAGCATACTTATACGAAAATTGAGATTGCTCAGCCTAAACCAGGGGCTACAATCCGTAATAATCAGGGTTTTGTAGAAATCTCTGTAGAAGTAGAACCTGAATTATTTCCAGGGGATCAATTGCAATTAATCTATGATAACGCTCCTCTGGGAAAGCCCCAAACAAATCCTCTATTTGAAGTAAATGGAATGTATCGGGGATCGCATACCTTTGCGGTACAAATTGTGGATGCAGATGAAAATGTTCTCGAAACAAGTGAGCCTATAACTATTTATGTTTTTAGACCCCGGGTAGGTATGGTTCCTGGTACTAAACCGCATTAAGTTTTCAGGGGAAAATAATAATGTTAATTGTATTATCGCCAGCTAAAAAATTATTGGAAATTACCAAGCCCTATACCAGAACTCCATCTCAACCATTATTAGTCGATCAGGCCAATATTCTTGCGAAGCTGATGAAAACAAAATCAGTTAACGATATAGCTTCACTGATGGATTTATCCAAAGATCTTGCTGAATTAAATTATCACCGTTATCAAACTTTTGATTTAAATAAAAAAGGATCTTCGCATTCCTATCCGGCTTTATTTTTATTTCAAGGGGATGTGTACCAGGGTTTGAACGCTGCAAACTGGGATCAAAAGACGGTAGATTATTCTCAAAATCACCTACGGATATTATCAGGGCTTTATGGTTTACTGAAACCCCTTGATTACATCCAACCTTACAGGCTTGAGATGGGCGTCCGCCTGGAAAATCCTTCTGGCAAAAACTTGTATGATTTTTGGCAAGAAATAGTGACTCAATCACTTAACGAACAATTGGCAGTCCAGAAAAATCCAATATTAGTTAATCTTGCTTCTACGGAATACTTTAAAGTAGTTAACGAAAAAAATTTAAAATATCCGGTCATTACCATCAATTTTTATGAGAAGAAAAATGAGCAATTAAAAATGGTTGGTATCCATGCTAAAAAAGCACGTGGAACAATGGCTAAATTTCTCATGCAAAATCAAATTGATGATGTAAAAAATCTGAAGCAATTTAAAGAATTAGGCTATGAATTCCAAGAGTCAACCTCAACTGAAACTCACGTTGATTTTGTAAGAGATAGCCGTTAGCGTCAACATGTATTGTCCAAAGTAGATGCAATTGTAGTTATATTTTATGTGGAATTTATCCAGTCGTGTACATCGCTTAAACCATTTCCCGGATGCCGGGGTGAATTGTTTCGTTAAACGAGACGATGAATTAGGATGCGGCATTAGCGGTTCAAAATTACGTAAATATGCGAGTCTTTTTCCTTATTTGATAGAGCAGGGAATTCAACACCTGATTATTATTGCCGGACCACAATCGAATAATTTGCTAGCCGCCTTGCAATTGGCTCGTGAGTTTCAATTGAAAGTGACCGCTTTTTTAATTGAACCCTGGAAATTGGAGTTACAAGGAAATTATAAATTGAGTCGTTTATTTCTTGAAGAGCATGAAATTGTATGGGTTAGCCGGGATCAATGGCAAAACGTAAATGAATTGGCCCACACCCATCTGCTGACTTTAAAAGAACCCGGGTTTGTTTTACAGGAAGGGGCGAGTGTTCCCGAGGCTATGAGCGGCGCGATATCTCTTGCTAATGACATCATGATAAATGAACAGACTCTAGGATTTTCGTTTCAACATATTTTTATCGATTCAGGTACGGGGTTTTCTGCCTCTGCTCTTATCAAGGGGTTGACTCAGTTAAATCATCGGGCGCAAGTTTACGTGGTCCTACTCGCTGAGAACGAGCTTATATTCCGTAACAAATTAACGCAATGGCTTGGATTTATTCCACAAAATTTTATTTGCCTCTATCCAACCACAGCAAGAGCTTTTGGTTCTGTGAACCAAACTATTAAAAATGAAGTCAAACGTATGGCCAGGGAAGAAGGCATCCTGGCCGATCCCATATATGCTGCAAAACTGTTCTATGAAGCAAGGAAATACATCAATACGCACCAATTGAAGGGCAATGCCCTAATTATTCATTCCGGGGGTACCTTAACAATGCCAGGATTTAGCTATCAATAGATTAAATCATAATTTCCTTCATTCTCCCCTTGAAATTCGCTAAGGCAAACCCTATATGACAAACATAATCAAAAATACGAATAGGAGATTTGGTAAATGTCGAATAAGCAACAAACTATGGGCTTCCAAACCGAAGTAAAGCAAATGTTGCATTTGGTAGTGCATTCGCTTTATAGCAACAAGGAAATATTTCTACGTGAGTTAATTTCCAATGCTTCCGATGCCTTAGACAAATTGAGATTCTTGGCGTTATCCAACAGCGAACTTTATGAAAATGATTCTGACTTAAAGATTACTATTGATGTCAATGAGAAATTAAAAACCATAACCATTAAAGATAATGGCATCGGGTTAAGCAGAGATGAGGCTGTTGAAAATCTGGGAACAATTGCCAAATCAGGTACTAAAGAATTTATGAGCCATTTAACGGGTGAAAACGCCAAAGACTCCCAACTAATTGGCCAATTTGGTGTGGGCTTTTACTCAGCATTTATTGTTGCTGATAAAGTAACTGTCAAAAGTCGACGTGCCGGAATGAAGCCTGAAGAAGGGATTGTTTGGGAATCTAATGGTGAAGGTGAATTTACTATTGGCTTTGAAAATAAACCGAGCCGCGGGACTGAAATTACTTTGCACATCAAAGATGATAATGATGAATTTCTTAGTAATTGGCGTCTCAGAAGTATTGTCAGCAAATATTCCGATCATATTTGCTGGCCTATTGTAATGAAGAAAATGTCTCAGGATGACAAAGAATCCAACGACTATGAAACAGTGAATAAGGCAACTGCTTTATGGACGATGCAAAAATCAGAGATTAGTGATGAAGAGTACACCCAGCTCTACAAACATATTTCTCATGATTTTCAGGATCCCCTTATTTGGTCACATAATCATGTTGAAGGTAAAAATGATTATATATCATTACTTTATATACCGGCTCATGCACCGTTCGATTTATGGCAACAGGAAGTGAAACACGGCTTAAAACTTTATGTGAAACGTGTTTTTATTATGGATGATGCGACCCAGTTTTTACCTCGTTATTTACGTTTTGTAAAAGGTATTGTTGATGCAAGTGATTTGCCGCTTAATGTGTCACGGGAAATTTTACAAGACAACAAGCAAGTGGAGAGCATTCGTGCAGCCTGTACAAAGCGGGTTTTATCCATGCTTGAAAAAATGAGCACCCAAGATAAAGAAACTTATCAGAAATTCTGGAATGAATTTGGTCTCGTTTTAAAAGAAGGTCCAATTGAAGATTTCACAAATAAAGAGGCAATTGCAAAATTACTGCGGTTTGCTACGACAGCGACTGATTCGGAGAAACAAGAAGCTACTTTAGATGAGTACATCAGCCGCATGAAAGAAGGGCAAGATAAAATTTATTACATTACAGCATCTAGTTATAATGCAGCTAAAAATAGTCCTCATTTAGAAATTTTCAAGAAAAAAGGAATAGAGGTATTGTTACTCAGTGACAAAGTTGATGAGTGGTTAGTTAGTTATTTGAGTGAATATGCAGGCAAGAAGCTCCAATCTATTTCCAAGGGTAAAGTAGAATTGGATGAGGAGTCTTCTGAGCAAATCAAGGAACAGGAAAAAACACTTGAACCTTTGTTGAAACACATTAAAAAAGTTTTGGATATCCGGGTTAAAGATGTATTGGTAACAAATAGACTTACTGATTCACCTGCATGTGTTGTCGCTGATGAGCAGGATATGGGATTGGAAATGCAACGTATTCTGCAAGCAGCAGGCCAGCAAGTCCCTGTGAGCAAGCCTGTTTTTGAAATAAATCCGGATCATGCTTTAATTAAACGCTTGCATGATATTCAAGATGATGACTTGTTTAACTTATGGGTAACTATGTTGTTTGAACAAGCAGTTTTAGCTGAAGGCGGTCAATTGGATAATCCAGCTGATTTTGTAAATCGCGTCAATAAGCTTCTCGTTTCATCTGCAGTGTAAATTAGATCTCTTTAAACCTGGCTGCTTGCAGCCAGGTTTCATTGGCTCTTTCTCTTAAATTTTCCTGGTTACACCCCTGTATCTTTTAGTACAAAAACGATCCTGAAAGGGACTTTTTAAAATGTAAGTTTAAGTACCCTCGATTAGGAGTATGGAAGTACCAATACAGTGGTTCCTACATCAATAAAATGCTCATTTAGCCATTTTGCTGCCCCAGGTAAAACACGAATACAGCCATGGCTGCTATTGTACTTGGGTACTTCATAAGCCGCATGAATCGCATAACCATCGTGGAAATGCATGCAATAAGGCATTTTGGCGCCACCAACTACATGCCCATCACGAGCAATTGGATATTCGTTAGATTTACAGTCTGCCCCTTTTTTATTAAATACGTGGTATGTTCCGGTAACCGTTCTGCACGATTCGTGAATATCCTGACAATAATCCATCCCACCCGAAGCGCTGCCAGTCATGACCCTGTTTCCCTGGGCATCATACGCAGCCCATGCATAAGCTTTGGGGTCAAAAATAAAAAGTTTTTTCCCATGAACGTCTTGCTTCATAGGAAATACATTGCGTCCGCGCGTATCATCCTGATAGGGCGTTGTATAATGTAAGTTACCTGCATCATCGGCAATGACATCAGGTTTATCAGTGACACAGGAGACGAGCAACAGGCCTATTAGAGGAGTTAGATATCTTATTTTTTTCATTACAAATTCCTTGGGAGCTATTCTATGGAAAAGAGTGGCAAAAAAAAGGCCCGATATTCGAGCCTTTAAACAGAAGTAGGGTGTTTCCAATTCAAGTATTAACCAAAATAGCATTTAATTTTCGAGATTCACATACTTCATGTATGTTGCATCGTTGATTCTAGAACCTACGCCATTTTGACTATCTATCAAATTGTTTACTGCCCATGCTTTCCGAATTAAATATTATTCGTCAGTTAAACGAAAATATTTGGTTCCAAAATATCTTTGGAGTTTTTTCCTAATGGTGCCACGGCTGATACCCAGCATTTTAGCAGCTTGAAGTTGATTGCCACGGCGTTTTTCCATTACTGCTTGCAGTAAAGGTGGCTCAACTTCAGATAATATCATATCGTAAAGATCATCAATGTTTTTATTTTTGTTTTCAGCAAGAAAACGAGTGACTAAATTGTAGACTAAATCTTGTAGACCTTGGTCCTGTTTAGTCATGCTTTGAGTAGTATCAGGTGTTTCAATGACAGTCATCTTAACTTCCTTATTATTAATTAAATCACACATTCCAATTGCTAACATTTAAAATGAAAGCAAAATTAATTGTACATGAAGGATAATTGATATTCTATATTTTTAAGAGAAAACTATGCATTTTTTTCGAGCAATTCATTCACCACCAGACTAAATAATGAGCGATCGGATTTTTCTGAAGACAATGACTTTTTTATCCGGGTCAATTGTGAAATCATTTTTTGGGGTTGATCAGGATCAGTATAAAAATAATCAATGTAGCGGGTTAATTCATGGGCATTGCAATCATATTGCAAAAATTCCGGAACGATCATTTTATTGGCCAAAAGATTACAAAGGCCAAAAAACTTTACTTTAATAAATCGCATTGCCAATATGTAGGAAAGAAAAGAAGATTTATAAATAATGCACATGGGTTTTTCCAGTAAAGCACACTCCAGAGAGGCGGTACCAGAAGCAACTATGATAAAATCTGCAGCAGCCATACAGTTGATCGCTTTTCCCTGTACAAAGCTTACAGGCACGTTGACACTAGAAAAATAATTTTTAATGGTGTCAGGATTGATTGTATCTGCAATAGGAATTACAAAATGCACATTGGGGTAGCGCTGCTGCAAGATGTGCGCAGTATCACGCAGGATAGGCATATGGTATTTGATTTCATTGCTACGGCTTCCCGGAAGAAGAGCAAAAATATTTGCTTCCTGAGGAAGCCCCAGTGCTGCACGTTGGGATTGGCTCGTCTCTACGGTGGTAATTTTTTCTACTAGAGGATGCCCCACAAAATTCACTGGAACCTGAGCTTTTTCGTATAGAGGCTTTTCGAAGGGTAGAATAACTGCCATTTGGTCAACGCATTTTTTTATTAGATGAATGCGATTTGCTTTCCAGGCCCAAATTTGAGGACTTATGTAATAAAGGATTTTAATCCCTAATTTTTGCTTTGCATATTTGGCAAGCCGTAAATTAAAGCCTGGGTAATCAACCAAAATAAGTAAATCCGGTTTGTTTTGATTTAAATGTTTTTTAACCGCTAAAAATGCTTTGCGAATAACATTGAGGTGGCGGATAACGGCTGTAAGACCCGTTACACCAAAGCGGGCCAAATCCGATATTATCTGGGCTCCGGCTGCTTGCATATGTTGGCCGCCAATCCCACTAATCTCTATATCAGGATAGGTGGTTTTTAATTGACGAATTAAAACTGAGGCATGAACATCACCTGACTCTTCCCCGGCAATAATGACAACATGTTTAGATTTTTGCATGACGTTCAATTAAGTTATTCTGAATCAGTTTCGTTATGGTTTCGGCGGTTTCGAGGGCGAGACGTCCATCCTCTCCGCTAACCAGGGGCGTGCTGTTTTCTTCAATGCATTTGATAAATGACTTTATTTCTTCAAATAAAGCATCTCCTTTTTCAAATTCTTTTTCGTCACGAATGATATCAGGGATACCGGGAAACAGTTCGCCATTTCCTTTTTTAAATACCGCAAACTTCTTGTTTTGGTAATCAATTGAAAGATATGAATTGGGTTGAAATATTCGCGTCTTCCTTTCTGTTTTAAAGCTTACCCGACTTGCTGTGAGGTTGGCAACACATTGATTGGTAAAGGTAATATGGACATTGGCAATGTCGATTGCATCAGTAATTACTGGAGTTCCCTGGGCCTGAATTGAGGCAATTGGGCACTTTACGATGTTTTGGATTAAATCGATGTCATGGATCATAATATCAAGGATCACATTCACATCTGCACCGCGAGGATTAAAAGGGGCAAGGCGTTCTGATTGAATAAATAAAGGATTATCCAGGTATTCATCTAGAGCCAGGCGTGCAGAATTAAAACGTTCAAGGTGTCCTACTTGTAATTTTACCTGGTTCTCCCGGGCGAGCTGAATTAATTCTTCTGCCTGAGTTATAGTTTCTGTGATTGGTTTTTCTATTAATACATGAATTCCTTGCTCTAAAAAAGCCTTTGCAATATCGAAATGTTTGTTGGTAGTAGCTGCAATACTTACTGCATCTACCTTTCCAAAAAGCTCACGAAAATCACTATAACCGGGAACCCCCAACTCTTGGGATACACCTTCCAATGCCTTCTGATTGAGATCGCAGACCCCAATTAACTCTGCATTTGGAAGAAGTTTATATTTTTGAGCATGAAATCTTCCTAAATACCCTACACCAATTACTGCGCAACGAATTTTACTCATTATCTTTATATGCTAATTTTTTGTGCGAATGATCGCATTTTCTGGATGATAAATCAATTTTAAAAGAGTATTATTAGCCAACATTAAAGCCCATGACTATACTGATTTTAATAAAGAGACATTATCATGATTATTGCCGGAGTAGATGAAGTAGGACGTGGTCCGTTGGCAGGTGCTGTGATTACTGCAGCAGTTATTTTAAAATCGCCAATTGAGGGTCTTGCAGACTCAAAAAAGTTAACCCCAAAAAAACGCGAAATTTTATCTGCTCAAATCAAAGAACAGGCAATAGCTTATGCTTTTGGCAGGGCAGAGGTTGAAGAAATCGATACCTTGAATATCCATCATGCCACTTTGTTGGCGATGAAACGAGCAGTTGAGGCTTTATCAATCAAGCCTGACCAAGTCCTGGTGGATGGTTTACATTTACCCAAATTGAATATTCCCTGTCAGGCAATTGTTCAAGGAGATGATTTGATTCCTGAAATTAGTGCCGCTTCAATTCTTGCAAAAGTTTTCAGGGATGCAGAAATGAGGGCACTTGATGCGATTTACCCCGGATACGGTTTTGCAGAACATAAAGGATATTCGACAGTTGCGCATCGGGAAGCTTTAAATCGACTTGGTCCTTGCATGATTCATCGGCGAAGTTTTGAGCAGGTAGCAACCTTGCTGTAGCTTGAATCATATAGCGGGAGCATGTGCATCCAGGCTATATGCCGGAAGGGGCGTTGCGCCCCAAATCTAATATAAACTGTTGAATAGAATCTTGTGTGAGCTGATGGACATCAAGATACCAAAGCTCGCCAAAAAGGTAACCATTGCCGTACCGCCATAACTCACTAAAGGCAAAGGAATCCCCACAACAGGAATAATCCCCATAACCATCCCAATATTAACAAAGCCGGACATAAAGAAAGACATGGCAAGACTTGCAGCCAGGAGGCGAGTATAAGTAGTTTGGGCGTTTGAGGCGATGTTTAAACTTCTTAAAGAAATTAGGACAATGAGCATGATAATGGTGAATCCCCCGGCAAACCCAAATTCTTCACTGGTCACGGCAAAGATGAAATCAGTAGCATGTTCGGGTAAAAAGTTGAGATGGGATTGGCTTCCTTGTAACCAACCTTTTCCGGAAAGACCACCTGAACCAATAGCTATTTTAGATTGGATAATATGATATCCAGCCCCTAAGGGGTCTTGTTCCGGATCAAGCAATGTGTAGACACGTTGCTTTTGATAATCATGCATTCCATGCCACACAACTGGAATCGCAGCTCCTACCAGCAGTATGAGTAATAGAATAACCTTAAAACGGATCCCGGCTAAAAATACAACGCAAAGTCCAGCAGCAGCCACCATAATGGCCGTCCCCAAATCGGGTTGTTTGGCAATAAGCAGGGCAGGGACGCAGATAATGAGTCCTGCGGTAGCCAAAGATTTAAAACTACTGGGGCGGGCTTGTCGATCAAAGTACCAGGCGGCCATCATGGGGACCGCCAATTTCATGATTTCGGAAGGTTGGAAGCGAAATAAACCCAGTTCAAGCCAACGTTGGGCTCCTTTCCCGATCTTTCCCATAAGCATTACCGCAATTAACAGAGTTAATCCAACGGTATATATCCAGGGAGTCCATATTTTATATTTATGGGGTGGAATAAAGCCCAGGACAATCATAATAAACGATGCAAAAACAAGTCTCATCGATTGACGTAAAATCATACCGGAATTTGCGTTGGAGGCACTATACAATATCAAAAGGCCAAAGCTGATTAGCACAAGCAATAATCCCAGCAAAGGATAATCCAGATGAAGCGATTTTGCGGTAAAGCGATAAACGGGTTTAGTGTGTCTTCTGTTCATAAGATTTCAGCGGATAAAGTTGATAGTAAGTATCGAGCACTTTGCGGGCGACCATGGATGCGGCAACATCATTCTCAACAACAACTGCAAGCGCAATTTCCGGTTCCTCAACCGGAGTAAATGCAATAAACAATGAGTTATCGCGTAATGCTTCCGGAATGTCCTCATATTTTGTTTTTTCGTATTGTCTGCCGCTAAATACCTGTGCAGTACCTGTTTTTCCTGCAACCGGGTAAGGAGGGTTGCGTCCAAACCGATAACCGGTACCTTCATTACTGATTAATACGTTATGCATTGCATCTGCAACAATGTCCCAATTTGCTTCCTCTTTCAGATAAATGGGATACTCTTCAATAGGCTTGTAGTGGTTAATTTCACCGCTGTCGCTGTTTACGGTTTTCGTTAATAAGTGCGGCCTAAACCGTCGGCCATGTTGGCTCAAAGAGGCTGTTGCATTAGCCATTTGTAGTGGGGTGGCAAGCATAAAACCCTGACCTATGGAAGAGATTAGAGTATCTCCGGGATACCAGGGAACCCCTTTAGTTTGTTTTTTCCATCGTAAACTGGGTACGATACCCGAAGCTTCTTCATACAGATCAATATGGCTTAAATGACCCAAGCCAAATTTGACCAGCATGTCTTCAATATTGGAAATACCCATTTTATTTCCTAATTGATAAAAATAAGTATCGCAAGAAACAGTGATTGCCCTTTTAAAATTAATCATTCCATGACCAGTTTTTTTCCAGTCTCTGTAGATGTGGCTGGCCGTAGGCAGTTTGTATCTGCCTGGATCATAAATTGTTGTTGCTGTGGTGACAAAACCTTTATCCAAACCAGCTAACCCCACAAAAGGTTTAATTGTGGATGCGGGTGGATATACACCTCTTACTGCCCGGTTAAATAGAGGTCTTTGTAAGGTATTGGATAGTTTTTTATATTCTTTGGCACTTACTCCCCCTACAAAAATATTGGGATCAAAACTTGGAGAGCTTACCATAGCCAAAACCTCTCCATTTTTAGAATTAATCATGACAACAGCTCCTCGTTTATCTTTGAGGGCTTCATATGCTGCCTTTTGTAGTCTGACATCAATACTTAAATAAAGTTTTGCTCCCGAGCGGGGATTAATTTTATCAACAACCCTTAGGGTGCGCCCGCTGACGTCAGTTTCAACCATCTGGTACCCAACTTTTCCATGAAGTACGTCCTCATAATATTTTTCAATGCCGGCCTTACCAATAAAATTAGTAGCACGATAATTGGTAGGATCAACTGATTTTAATTCTTCCACATTGATTCTTCCGACATAACCCAAAACATGTGCTGTAATTTCCCCCAGGGGATAATGACGCATCAGACGTGCTTTAATGCTGACTCCTGGAAAATGGTATTGATTAATAGCAAAAAGCGCTACTTCTTCTTGCGTTAATTTCAATTTAATAGGTATGGGTACGAAAGAGCGATTTTGTTTTCGAATTCGCTTGAAATTCTTTATGTCTTCCTCAGAGATGGAAGGAATCAATTTCTGGAGTTCCACTAATGTGTGTTCCATATCTTTAACATGTTCGGGGATAATTTCCAGAACATAAACGGGTATATTTTCTGCCAATAACACTCCGTTTCTATCAAGGATTACTCCCCTGGGCGGAGCTATGGGAATAATACTCATTTGATTTTTTAAGGAGAGTGTTTGATATTTTTTGAATTCGGAAATTTGCAAAAAGGCGAGTCTTAAAACAAGAATCAAGGATAAGATAATGAGAAAAGCAACCAACAAGTTTATTCGAAAAAGCTGATGCTGGGATTCTATTCGATAATTTTTAAAAGATGGATTTAGACTCATTGACGCACAGTCATTTAAGCTGGAACCAAAAAAGATGCATAGTAACTTAAAATGGAGTTGTTTTCTAGCTCTGAAGCCAGGGATTAACCCAGCGAATTCGCACTGCAATTACAACAAGGCAACATGTTTTACTTGTGGTAGGGATGATTGTTAATGATAGACCATGCCCTATACAAGGTTTCCAGTAAAATAATACGCACCAGGGGATGGGGAAGAGTGAGCTTTGATAAAGACCAGCGTTCATCACACAATTTGAGAATGTCTTGCGAGAGGCCTTCGGGGCCGCCGATTAAAAAGCAGAGATGGCTTGTTGTTTGGTTCAAATGTGAAATTTTAAGAGCTAATTCTTCACTGCTAAAGGCCTTACCTTCGATCTCCAAAGCGATTAGCCGCGCTCCATTAGGTAAAGCATCTTTCATCAAAACCGCTTCTTTTTCCATAATTCTTGATAAGTCCGACGATTTACTGCGACGAATCAACGGGATCTCAATTATTTTTAGTTGAATTCCATCATTAAATCGTTTGGCGTACTCATTTGAACCTTGAGTAACCCAATCAGGCATTTTATTACCTAAAGTAATAATGGTGATTTTTAACATAATTAATCAATCGATATGTCTATTTTTCCGGGTGTTCTTCCCACAAACCTTCCAGATTATAATATTGCCTGTATTCCGGTTGCATGACGTGAATTATAAAATCACTAAAATCAATAAGAACCCAATCTCCTGTTTCCAATCCCGTGCAATTTATTGCAGGAGAGCCGGAATTTTTCATATCTTCCATTATTTTTTGAGAGATTGCTTTAACGTGGCGGGATGAACGCCCCGAAGCAATAATCATATAATCAGTAATAGTTGTTTGTTTTCGAACATCAATTACTTTAATGTCAATGGCTTGATTATCATCAAGAAGCTGTAATAGTTTGTTTAATACTGGATTTTGTTCTGACATAAGTTAGCGAATCATTTATAAAAAGCGCTGAATGATAGCAGTATTTTAGCTATATAAAAAGAGTTGGAGTAGATACTTCCCTCGTTTTTATATTTTTAATCCATCCAAACGCCTTGTTATTCAGTTAAATGTACATGAGTCAATAAAAATTTAATCACTGCATATAAAACCAGACAGCATAATGTAGCAATAAACAGTATTCCCAGTTGTTGCGTAAATGCAGCGGCATAGAGAGTTTTTAATACTGCTGTATTGGTTTCTCCCGAAGGGATGGCTGTTAAAGAGGCAAGCTTCCCTGACAAAAACCCGCCAATTCCCAGAGACACGAAGAAAATACCCATCAAGGTACTCACTTTATTTTTATCCGCCAAAAGAGTAATGGCGGATAAGCCAACAGGGGATAACAGGAGCTCGGCTAATGAAAACATTAAATAAGCCGGGACAATCAAAAGCGGGGAAAGTAATGCGTTCTTATCAGTAAAATTACTTACTAGAGCGATTACCGCATAAGCCACGGTCGTAATAAAAATTGCAAACAGAAATTTTTTCCCAATACTTAAGCCGCGTTCTACCAGATTGAGTTGGGGATTTTTCTTTGCGAGAAAATAACCAATGATTAACATACCAATACTTTGAATGGTCACATAATAAGGCGGAGGAAATTGAATGCCGCAAAATGTAGGTTCAACAACCCGTGATATAAATAGAGTCAATGACATAAACATTTGAAAATAAAACGACCAGAATACCACTGATATGATGCACAATAAGCCAATTACCAAAGTCTGTCTTGACTGATTTGCATTTTCTCCGCTGACAGAATACAAAATGTATCCGGCTGAAAATACTACCACCAGACCAAAAACAATATTGGCCAATTGCGGAGAATTGAGGATATAAAAAGACAAGGACCACAGGAATAGCATCAAGACTGCCGCAGTAATGATTTTTTTATATTGAAAAACAAAAGGGTTATAATCCCTAATGTTGTATTTTCTTATCCCGTAAAAAAATACCACAAAAGCGACCACCATACCCATTGCAGCGCTGATGAATGAAGCTGCCCAGCCAAAATAATCATTTAGAATGCTGGGAAGTGTAGTTCCTAAAATAATACCGGTGGTAATCCCCATGTAAAAAATGGTAAAACCACTTTCCCGACGAGCCGAGCTCATCAGATATTCATTACCCAAAAGCGATGAAATATTAGGTTTTAGTAAGCCAGTACCTACGGCTATTGCGGCAAGGGAGGCAGTAAGTGCATTTGTGTTATCTACAAGGGAGAGAGTACAATAGCTTAAAAAAAGAACAACGGCTCCAAGTAAGACGGCTCTTTTTTGCCCTATTAATTTGTCAGCTATCCATCCACCTACTACAGGAGAAAGGTAGGTTAATGCCGTGAATGACCCTACTAAAGCATAAACTTGTTTGTCAGGCCATTTAAAATGTAATGCCAAATAAAGTGCTAAAAGGGACTGAACTACATAAAAACCATATCGTTCCCACATCTCGGTTGCGAAAAAAATACGAAGGGACTTGGGGTGTTTTTCAGAGTTGGTGTGCACGCGACATCTATACAGTTAATTAACCTAATCCCATTATATCATAAGTACATGAATAATAGTAGACAATATGCTTTCATAATGCTCACGGTAAGTTCCTGTTTTATAGAGTGTAAGTAGGAAAATAGATAATAGAAAAAGTCTGATACCTTCACAGGGTAGCTTCCAAATTCTCAAGTTGAAATTTGTATCTATGCGCTGAAATGGGTCTGGTGTATGATGCTTTTATTTTAGTTCTTATGGAGCATTTTTAATGGAAGAATTCAACTCAAATCGAGTAATTAAAGCCAATCAAGGCCCGCAGAAACAAGCCAGAAGTTGGCTTACTGAGGCAGCCCTCCGGATGTTGTGCAACAATCTGGATCCTGAGGTAGCTGAAGACCCGGATTCTTTAATTGTATATGGCGGTTTAGGAAAGGCGGCACGAAATTGGGACTGCTTCAATAAAATTGTGGAAGTCCTTAAAACCTTAAGTGATCAGCAAACCTTATTGATTCAATCTGGAAAGCCCGTTGGCGTTTTTACTACTCATGAAGATGCTCCTCGTGTCCTGATTGCCAATTCGAATTTAGTTCCGCGTTGGGCTACCTGGGAGCATTTTAATGAATTAGACAAAAAAGGGTTAATGATGTACGGGCAAATGACTGCCGGGAGCTGGATTTACATCGGTTCACAAGGTATTGTCCAGGGAACTTACGAAACATTTGTTGCTGCGGCCCGTAAACACTATGCAGGAAATCTTGAAGAGCGCTGGATTTTAACCGGTGGATTAGGCGGTATGGGCGGTGCACAAACTTTAGCTGGAACTATGGCGGGGGCTAGCGTTCTGGCGGTTGAATGTGATTTATCCCGGATAGAAAAACGTCTGAAGACCAGATACCTGGATCGCTATACATCAAATCTGGAAGAAGCACTAAGCTGGATTGATGAGTCGTGTAAGGAAAAAAATCCAATATCAGTTGCTGTTTTGGGAAATGCTGCTGAAATTTTTCCTCAGTTGGTTGCAAGAGGAGTGACTCCGGCACTCGTAACGGATCAAACAAGCGCCCATGATCCATTAAACGGTTATCTGCCTGCGGGATGGACTTTGGAGCAAGCAGCAAAGTTGCGGGAAACTGCACCAGATAAGGTTGTTGCTGCAGCAAAAGAATCTATGGCAACCCAAGTACATGCAATGCTTGAATTCCAAAAAAGAGGTATTCCTGTTTTTGATTATGGAAATAACATCCGACAAATGGCCTTTGAAGCAGGGGAGAAGGATGCGTTTAAATTCGAAGGGTTTGTACCTGCATACATACGCCCTTTGTTTTGCGAGGGAATAGGTCCTTTCCGGTGGGTCGCCTTATCGGGTGATCCGGAAGATATCTATGCTACGGATGAGATGGTAAAAAAACTCATTCCGGATAACAAGCATTTGCATAATTGGCTTGATATGGCTAAGAAAAAAATCGCATTTCAGGGATTGCCTGCACGGATCTGTTGGGTGGGGCTCAAAGATCGGGCTCGTTTGGCATTAGCTTTTAATGAAATGGTGCGTACGGGTGCGGTTAAGGCTCCTATAGTTATAGGCCGGGATCATCTGGATTCAGGTTCCGTTGCAAGCCCTAATCGTGAAACTGAAGGGATGGTGGATGGCAGTGATGCCGTATCTGATTGGCCTTTGCTCAATGCCTTATTAAACTGTGCCAGTGGTGCTACCTGGGTCAGTATCCATCATGGTGGTGGTGTAGGAATGGGATTTTCCCAACATGCAGGTGTGGTGATTGTTGCCGATGGAACAGAAAAAGCAGCACAACGGTTATCACGGGTACTTCATAATGATCCTGCTACAGGGGTGATGCGTCATGCGGATGCCGGGTATGAACTTGCAAAACAATGCGCCAAGGAAAATGGTCTTTGGTTGCCTATGGAAGATTAAATTTATAAGTAATTAAAGCCAAAAAGTTGGGGGGTGTTGTAATCCCGTATTGGGTATATTGCCCACATTATTTTAAGGAGGTAAGTAATGCAAGAATCGTTTATTCTTCAACCAGGTGAGTTGGACTTGCATTCGATTAAGCAAATTTTAGCAAACCAGCTCACATGTGTGCTTGCTAAAGATGCATATGAACAAATTAATGCATCACATCAGACGGTGCAGAAAATACTTCATGATAAAAAAACGGTATATGGAATTAATACGGGGTTTGGTTCATTAGCAAATCAGACGATTTCTGAAGAGCATTTGAAACATTTGCAGCGTAATATCGTTCTCTCTCATGCTTGCGGCACAGGGGAATTGCTTTCTGATGAAATTGTCGGCTTAATTTTGTTATTGAAGATAAATAATCTGGCGCAAGGGTATTCAGGTGTTCGTACGGAACTCATTGAGGCGTTGATATCTTTATATAACCATAAAGTTTTTCCTTGTATTCCATCGAAGGGGTCCGTGGGCGCCTCTGGGGATTTGGCACCTCTAGCTCATATGTCTTTACCTTTACTGGGTGTAGGCGAAGTACGCTTTCAAGGTAAAATGATCTCGGCTGTGGAGGGCCTTGAAATTGCAGGCCTAAAACCCATTGAATTGGAAGCAAAAGAAGGTTTGGCACTTCTAAACGGGTTACAAGTATCTACTGCGATTGCTTTAAATGCTCTATTTACTGCTGAATGTTTATTTGAAACAGCTCTTATCACTGGTGCCTTATCGGTTGATGCAGCAAATGGGAGTGATGTTCCATTTGATAAAAGGATTCAACAGGCACGGGGTTATGAAGCTCAGGAAATTGTTGCGGCATGCTATCGTGAATTATTAGCCGGAAGTGAGATTCGAGCTTCACATCTTCACTGCTCAAGGGTACAAGATCCTTATTCTTTAAGATGTCAACCTCAAATTATGGGTGCCATCTTGCATCAAATTCGTTTTGTAAGGGAGACATTACAAGTAGAAGTTAATGCTATTTCTGATAATCCCCTTGTGTTTAGTGAACAGGAACAAATCCTTTCCGGGGGCAATTTCCACGGGGAAATTGTTGCCATGGCAGCGGATAACCTTGCTTTGGCAATCGCTGAAATCGGCTCAAGCTCCGAACGGCGCATTGCTTTGTTAATTGATAAAAATTTTAGCAGCTTACCCGCTTTTTTAATCAAGGAAAGTGGATTAAACTCTGGATTTATGATTGCGCACGTCACTGCTGCTGCTTGTGCCAGTGAAAATAAAGCCCTGGCTCATCCTCACTCTGTAGACAGTCTCCCAACCTCTGCTAACCAGGAGGATCATGTGTCTATGGCCACAAGTGCTGCACGAAGATTGCATGATATGAATGATAATACAGCAACTATATTGGCTATTGAACTGTTGGCTGCGGGCCAGGGAATAGAATTTCATAAACCTTTAAAATCATCGTTACGATTGGAAGAGGTTCATAATCGATTACGATCTTATGTCGCACCTTATGATGCAGATCGTTTTTTTGCCCCGGATATAGCCGCAGTCAAAAATAAAATATTAGCTGAGGAGTTTGCTACTCCATTTTTCCATTTGTGGGATAAAAAATAGGATTTAATGTGACTATTGAAATTTATACCGATGGTGCCTGTAAAGGAAACCCAGGACCGGGAGGGTGGGGAGTATTGCTTCGTTACAAGGGACAGGAAAAAACTTTATACGGTGGAGAAACACATACTACGAATAATCGGATGGAACTTATGGCTGCTATTAAAGGTCTGGAGGCCTTAAAGCGGCCATGTACTGTTGATTTGTATACTGATTCTCAGTACCTGAGACAAGGTATGACGGAATGGTTAGCGAATTGGAAATCAAATGGTTGGCGTAATTCCAAAAAGGAACCTGTCAAAAATGCCGATCTTTGGAAATTGCTGGATGAACTGGCTTCACGTCACCAAATAAAATGGCACTGGGTAAAAGGGCATTCAGGTCATATAGAAAATGATCGGGTTGATGCTTTGGCGAATCAGGCTATAGAAGAACTAAGTGAGTAAATAATGCGTCAGATTGTTTTGGATACTGAAACCACGGGAATAGGGCACGAGCAAGGGCATCGTGTTATTGAAATTGGTTGTGTGGAATTATTTGATAGAAAATTAACAGGGAAACATTTTCATGTATACCTTAATCCCCAGCGTCAAGTTGATGAGGGGGCTTTTCGCGTCCATGGGATTAGTAATGAATTCCTACAAGACAAGCCGTTATTTGCAGAAAAAGCCGAGGAGTTTTGGCAATTTATTGTAGGCGCTGAACTAATAATTCACAACGCTCCCTTTGACGTAGGTTTTCTAAACTCCGAACTCAAACTGATTCAATGGAATAAGAAACTGGAGGAGTATTGTTCTATTATTGATACCTTGGTATTGGCACGCGATAAATATCCTGGTCAACGGAACAGCCTGGATGCTTTATGTAAACGATTTGGAATAGATCACTTTAATCGAGAACTGCATGGCGCTTTACTCGATGCCGAGATTCTTGCCTATGTTTATCTGGCGATGACAGGCGGTCAATCCAGTCTCTTCTCCGAAGTTGAAGAAACATCCATTCATGCCAAAGTTAAAAATCAGGAAGTTACAGCCCTATGTTTGGCGAATCCTGTTGTTTTACAAGCTGATAATGGTGAACTTGAATCACATCATGCTTTTATTGAATTTTTAAGTAAGAAATCAGGGGTGAATCATTGGGAGGGTAGTTAATTCCACCTGATTTTTTAACCACACAGGTTACCATCACCAAAGACAGCTTTTAGTGATGGTGTCTTGCTTGTGTGATATCAATACCTCCTCGCTTTACTGATTTCAATCAGCTTTGAGGAATGAGATATTTGATGGCAAAATCCTTACCAATACATTCCCCTAGGGATTTTCCCCAAACTGCAGCACTGTCATTATCGATTTTATCGGGAATACTGCCATACAGCTGTTGTTGGCATTTACTGATACTGTCCGGAATTTTAGCCACACATTGTTCATAGTTCATTTTAATGTCATCAAGACGTTTTTTTAACTGGGGATCATTTTCAAATCCCTTGCAAATAAGATCGGGCAATAAAGGTGTAACTGCTTTTAACCACTGCTCTTTAGATACAACTAAGGCATTATCGGTGGATGCACCAGTACTCGTGGATTTTTCCTCAGCATTCGCTTCAAAAGAAATCAGTACACACCCCAAAAAAATGTAGACAGCTGTATGCAAATATTTAGTCATGATTGAATACCTTTTAGCATCATTCCATTAAATAGTAGAACAAATAAGTTCATTCTGCCTAAAGGAAATTTGTTTTGGTTAAAAAATAATCTAAAATAAAGATGAAGAAGGAATAAACTATTAGGAATTTATTATGGAAAAACAATGTTCTACCGTATCACAATCAGCTTGTTTTCTCTTTATTTTATTTTTCATTTTTCTTTTTTGTTCTTCCTCCGCATTTGCCAACACCTTTGTGTTCAATCCCAAAACTCTTACATGGAAAGCTATTGATTCAAATGGAAAAATAGTTCGTATCGGCAAGGGATCGGGAGGCAGGAAATACTGTCCCGACATTCATAGAGGATGTAAAACACCCATTGGGGTTTTTACGGTATGGAGTAAGGGGGGGCCAGGGTGTGTTTCCAGCCGATATCCAATAGGTCGTGGTGGTTCACCTATGCCTTATTGTATGTTCTTTACAAAATATTATGCGATACATGGTTCTTATGAAGTACCAAATTATAATGCAAGTCATGGTTGTATTCGATTACATCCCAGCGATGCTAAATGGCTAAGTAAGAATTTTATAAAGATAGGAACCAAGGTTATTGTGAAGCCTTACTAATTACCTGGAAGAGGTGCAGCGAAGCTAGAATAAAATTTCAGCTTCGTTACACCCGCAGTGTTTTTAATAATCATCCTCATCAATGCTGAATGATGAGCCACATCCACAAGTCGTTTTCGCATTGGGATTACGAATCACAAATTGCTCGCCTTGTATGCCTTGTATGTAATCAATTTCAGCATCATGGAGGTATGGATAACTCATTGAATCAACGAGTAGTTTTACAGTAGAAACGCCATCTGAACAGTGTTGGACAACTACAGTGTCATCTTCATGGATTTCTTCATCAAAACTAAATCCATACTGAAATCCAGAGCAGCCTCCGCCTGTAATTGAGACGCGTAGATTTAAGTTCAAATTGTCCTCTTCCCTGATAAGTTCAGCCACTTTGTCTGCTGCGCTGACAGAAAAGTGGATGTCGCTGGTGGTAGGGGATATATTAATAGCAGCCATTTTAACTCCGGTTGTATCCTGTAAGTATAACTTAATTATCGAATAATGTGTTCAATTGTAGCACCACCCAGACATTGGTTTTTATCATAAAAAACCACATACTGTCCCGGCGTAACCGCTCTTTGCGGATTTGAAAACATGACGTAATGCTGTTGCTCATTTTGAGGGGAAATGATACAGCCTTGTTCTGCCTGACGGTATCGCGTTTTGGCATAACACGTTAGTGGCAAACTATCCTGGCAATCAGCGAGCCAATGAATGGGACCACAAATGAGTCCTTGTGCATAAAGCATGGGATGCTGGCTGCCTTGAGCTACATACAAGGTATTCGTAGCAACTTCTTTATCCACCACATACCAGGGATCATCAGTAGAGTGTTGCAGGCCCCCAATTCCTAAACCCTGTCTTTGCCCCAAAGTATAAAACATTAATCCATCGTGTTGACCCAGAACTTTCCCGTCAGTACTTTTTATCGCTCCTGGTCGAGCTAGAATAAATTCTTGCAAAAAGGATTTAAAACGTTTTTCACCAATAAAACAAATGCCTGTTGAGTCCTTTTTAGCCTGGGTAACCAAGCCAAGTTTGCTGGCAAATTCCCTTACCTCGGGTTTAGTATAATCACCAATCGGAAACAAGGTCTTGGCCAAAGCTTTAGGTTCTACGGCATGCAAAAAATAGGTTTGATCTTTATCACGGTCTTTTGCTTTATACAATAGTCCGACATCGCCCTTAATTTTATTTTTGGCGTAATGCCCTGTCGCTATGTAATCTGCCCCAAGAGTTAAAGCATGATTTAAAAAAGCATTAAATTTGATTTCCTTATTACACAACACATCAGGGTTGGGTGTTCTTCCTTGTTCATATTCATTTAAAAAGTGAGTGAAAACCCGTTGCCAATATTCTTCTGAAAAATTAACCGTATGAAGGGGGATGCGCAATTGATTACATACGGCTTGGGCATCTGCGAGATCCTGGGCTGCAGGACAAAACCCATCTTTATCATCCTGCTCCCAATTCTTCATAAACAAGCCTTCAACCTGATAGCCTGCTTCTTGCAGTAACCATGCAGCAACCGAGGAATCAACACCGCCAGACATTCCAACTATAACTTTAGCTTTCATAAAATTGAGATACCGCTTAATATTCTATTTTTTTCGAATCAACAGCTTCAATCATGGGAAAAATACAGCTTCCTAGGCTATTGTTCTAAAATAGTGAACTATTTAAATATAACTCTTTAGGATACGACAATAATGCTGCACTTACAAGAAATGGTTAAACAAGGTCAACAAACGAAGACTGTGATACTCACTGACCGTTTGCCAAATTTTATTACTGCCTCATGTCCGCTTGAAGTAAGCTACCATGTTGAAGCGAAAGAGGATTTTTACCTTATTCATCTTCATGTTAAAGGGGAGCTGCCGATTCAGTGCCAGCGTTGTCTGGACGAATTTAAATTTCCATATGATAATATTACGGTAGTTGCTGTATGTCGTAATGATGAAAGGGCAGAGCAGATACTCGAACATTATGAATGTATTGTTTCTCAAAATCTGCAAGTTAGTTTGGAAGATATACTTATTGATGAATTACATCTCTACGCGCCACAGTTTCATCCTGAAATTAATGATTGCAGCAGTGAAATAAATCAAATTTTAACGGGAAAAAATGAATTTTATTGAAATTTTATCTAATTAACACTAATATTCCCGCTTTATGAATGCAATTTGTTTAGGAGTAATACAATGGCCGTACAACAAAATAAGAAATCACGCTCACGTCGTGATATGCGTCGCTCACACGATGCTTTAACTAAGCCAACACTTTCTGTAGATTCAACTACCGGTGAAACTCATCGTCGTCATCATATGACTGAAGATGGTTATTATCGTGGTAGAAAAGTTATTGACACTGATAACGTTTACGAAGAAAAAGAGTAATTTCTTGAAAAATATCACCATTGCAATTGATGCGATGGGTGGGGATCATGGTTTAAATGTTGTGGTTCCTGCCTGTATTCGCGCAGCAAATAACAATCCGGATTTGAAGCTTATACTTGTTGGAGTTCATGACAAAATTCATGCTTTGTTGAAAAAACACGGTATGGCTTCTTCAAATCAGTTCTCCATAGTCCATGCTTCCGAAGTCGTGGCTATGGATGAATTGCCGTCCCATGCATTACGAAACAAAAAAGATTCCTCCATGCGTGTGGCCATTAACTTGGTGAAGGAAGGAATGGCCCAGGCTTGTGTTAGTGCCGGAAATACCGGGGCTCTTATGGCTACAGCACGTTTTGTCTTAAAAACCCTACCAGGGATTGACAGACCTGCGATAGTTTCTGAATTACCTACTATGCGCGGCAGGACATGGGTCATCGATTTGGGTGCTAATGTCGATTCTTGTGCAGAACATTTATTTCAGTTTGCGGTGATGGGATCTGCTTTGGTGCAGGCAGTGGCAAATAAACCCAAACCCAAAATCGCCTTATTGAATATCGGCGTGGAAGAAATGAAGGGAAATGATCAGGTGAAGCGTACGGCGCATATGCTTGCTGAATGTGAAGTAATGAATTATGTCGGATATGTAGAAGGTGATCATTTTTATACCGGAGAAGTTGACCTTGTAGTTTGTGATGGTTTCGTAGGTAATGTAGCCTTGAAAGCAAGTGAAGGCCTTGCAAAGTTTTTTGTAAGTTTGCTTATGGAGTCCTTTAATAGAAATTGGTATACCAAGCTTTCTGCTTTAATTGCCCGCCCAGCGTTAAAGCATCTGAAAAAACGCTTTGATCCTTCTCGTTATAATGGCGCAAGCATGTTGGGATTAAATGGCATCGTTGTTAAAAGTCATGGTGGTGCCAATGAATTGGGATTTCAACATGCAATTGAACAAGCAGTTATCGAAGTTCAAAATAATGTAGTGGATTTAGTGCGTGCCCAAATAAATGATTTTATAAATCAGGGATTGTTGTTATGAAAAATGCTGTAATACGTGGTACCGGAAGTTATATTCCTGAGAAACAACTTACTAATCTTGAACTTGAATCAATGTTGGATACCAGTGATGAGTGGATTGTCACCAGGACTGGAATCAGCAGCCGTAGCATTGCCCAACCTCATGAAACCACCTCATATATGGCTTCCAAAGCTGCTGAACAAGCACTAAGTGCTTCAGGTTTGAATGCGGATGAAATTGATTTAATCCTTGTAGCAACATGTACTCCGGATAATTTTTTTCCGGGGGTTGCCTGTTATGTGCAGCACGCTTTGAAAATTAAACGACCTATACCTGCTTTTGATGTAGGCGCTGCCTGCAGCGGTTTTGTATACGTTATGGATATAGCAAAACAATATATTGAATCGGGTGCTGCTAAAAATATTCTTGTAATTGGCAGTGAAAGTATGTCCAGAGCTGTGGATTGGACTGATCGTGCAACATGTGTCCTATTTGGAGACGGTGCTGGAGCAGTAGTTTTAAGTGCAAGCGACAGGCAAGGCATTATGGGGAGCGTTTTACATGCTTCTTATGATGCAGAAAAACTCTTGAATTTGAGTAATGCAACCTTCGATAATCAACGCGCTACAATTAGCATGCGTGGTAACGAAGTTTTTAAAATCGCAGTGAAAATTATGGGCGATGTTGTCGATGAAGTTTTAGAGGTCAGTCATTTGAAAAAATCTGATATTCAATGGCTTATTCCTCACCAAGCAAATATGCGTATTATTCAAGCAATCGCTAAAAAACTTGACCTTCCTATGTCCCAAGTAATTGTTACTATTGGTAGCCAGGGTAACACTTCGGCGGCATCCATTCCTTTAGCCCTGGATCATTCTATTCGAACCCATCAGATTAAAAGAGATGAATTATTATTGATTGAGTCCTTTGGTGGCGGAATGACTTGGGGAGCTATGGTAATTCGTTATTAATTACTTTTTTATACTACTTTTATGAATTAATTTTTAGTTCGGAGCTATTTTTAATGGTAAAAACAGCATTTGTATTTCCTGGGCAAGGTTCACAATCAGTAGGTATGTTGGCTGATTTTGAGTTGCAGTATCCTGTTGTTGTCAACACTTTCGCAGAAGCATCGGAGGCAGTAGGTTATGATCTATGGAAATTAGTGCAAAGCGGACCTGAAGAAAAATTAAACCAAACCGAACATACACAGGTGGCAATGCTTACAGCAGATGTTGCAGTGTACAAACTCTTAATGGAGCATAGCGTTGCTCAGCCTATGATTATGGCTGGCCATAGTCTTGGCGAGTATGCTGCTTTGGTTTGTGCTAATGCACTATCATTGTTTGATGCTGCTTGCCTGGTGGCACGTAGAGGGCAAGTAATGCAAAATGCAGTCCCTTTAGGTTTAGGTGCGATGGCTGCAATTGTTGGTTTAACAGATGAGCAAGTAAACACTTTATGCACGCAAGCTTCCCAAGGGAATGAAGTGGTTACTCCCGCAAATTATAATGCAATTGGTCAAGTTGTAGTGGCAGGACATACCCCAGCTGTTAATCGAGTAATAGCTCTGGCTGAGGATGTTGGTGCGCGTCTAGCCAAAGTGATCCCGGTAAGCGTTCCATGCCACTGTCCATTATTGTCTGATGCCGCTGCATCTTTTGCTGAATATCTCGCAAAAATTGAATTTACTACTCCTAAAACAGATGTTGTCAGTAATGTGGATTTAAGTATTTATCATTCTGCAGAGCATATACGTGAAAAATTAACTGAACAGCTGTACAGCCCTGTACGTTGGGTCGAAACGATTCAGCTCTTTAAAAATAATGGAGTAGAACTTGTTCTGGAGTGTGGTCCTGGAAAAGTTTTGAGCGGCTTAATTAAGAGGATAGATAGAAGCTTAAATACTATTAGCGTTTACGATACTATTAGTTTGGAACAGCTTGAAGAGCAATTTGTATAACCTGGGAACCCACGGATTCCTTGGACGTTTGAGATGTAGAGTGAGCATATTCTTAATAGCATGGATGTGAAATGATTCATGCAAATGCTCATTTTATAAAAATAAAATATTTTTCTAGAGGAAAAATAAATGATGAGTCTGGAAGGGAAAATTGCTTTAGTTACAGGGGCAAGCCGGGGAATAGGTCAGGCTATAGCCCTTAAATTAGCGCAAGAAGGTGCATTTGTTTACGGTACAGCAACTACAGAGCAGGGCGCCCAATCTATAAATGCCTATTTTGAAAAGGAAAAATTAACTGGGAAAGGGCTTGTGCTGGATGTTACGGATTCGGAGCAAATCGAAAAAGTAATCGGTGAATTGGCTCATGAAAATCAGACTCCTTCGATATTGGTGAATAATGCTGGGATAACCTCAGATAATTTACTGCTGCGCATGGATGATGATGAATGGTATAAAGTAATCGAAACGAATTTGAATTCAATATACAAAATGTCTAAAATCTGTATAAAACCCATGTTTAGGGCCAGATGGGGACGAATTATTTCTATTGGGTCAGTAGTTGGTTCAAGCGGAAACTCAGGTCAAGTCAATTATACTGCAGCAAAAGCCGGGATTGTTGGTTTCAGCAAGTCCTTAGCGCAAGAAATTGGAAGCAGGGGAATTACTGTTAATGTTGTGGCGCCTGGTTTTATTGATACAGACATGACAGCGGCTTTACCGGATATGGTAAAGGAAGAAATGTTAAAAAGAATTCCTATGCGAAAGCTGGGAGAGCCTAAAGATATAGCCGAAGCAGTAGCTTTTTTAGCATCAGAAAGTGCTAAATATATCACGGGTGAAACAATTCATGTCAATGGTGGCATGTATATGGATTAAATGCACTTGCGTTATCTGTATAAATGAATAAACTATACCACTTCCATTTAACTTTGGTTGTTTGGTATTTTGAATTGCTTCGAGATAAGTGATTGATTAAGTTTAAAATGATAGCTGGATTGATATTTTACCTGGGAGCTATTTAAATAAATTTAAGACCTGATTTAAGCAATCAAAGTTAAGTGGAAGTGAGTGTAATTAACTAAATAATCCGGAATTTTTTTAAATTTCCATCAACCGAAAGAGGAAAATCAAGTTATGAGTACAGTTGAAGAGCGTGTTCGCAAAATTGTTGTTGAACAGTTAGGCGTTAAAGAAGAAGAGTTAAAGAATGATGCATCATTTGTTGATGATTTGGGTGCTGATTCTTTAGATACTGTGGAATTGGTTATGGCTCTTGAAGAAGAATTTGAAACAGAAATTCCTGATGAAAAAGCTGAAAAGATTACCACGATTCAAGAAGCAATTGACTATATTGAATCTAATTTAAATAAAGAAGAAGCATAACCTTGCTTTTTATCTCCTTCTCTCCTGCGCATAGCGTGGGAGATGGATGGGAAATTGTTTTACGAGGAGCCTTCATTGAATAAGCGGCGTGTAGTAATTACTGGTATGGGTATGATTACCCCTGTCGGGCTTAATGTAGAAGAAACTTGGCAAAATATATTGGCTGGTGTGAGTGGTGTTGTTTTGGCAGAGGATTTTGACGCCGAGGAATACAGTACACGAATATGGGCCAAGGTTAAGGATTTTAATATTGAGAACTATGTTCCGCTAAAAGATGCTCGTAAAATGGATGTTTTTACCCAATACGGCATTGCTGCAGCTGATGAAGCAATGCTGGATTCGGGCTTGAAGATTGATGCGAACTTGGCAAATCGAGTTGGTGTGGCTGTCGGTGCAGGTATTGGCGGCATTCAGACAATTACCAATAATCAAGATAAACTCGTGGCAGGTGGACCTCGAAAAGTTTCTCCATTTTTTATTCCAGCAGGTATCATTAACATGGTTGCTGGACAGATTTCAATAAGGCATCAGCTGAAGGGACCCAATATTTCTGTTGTTACTGCGTGCACTACGGGTACACATAATATTGGATTGGCCGGGCGAATAATTGCCTATGGCGATGCTGACGTTATGGTATGTGGCGGGGCGGAAATGACCCTGACTCCTCTATGCCTGGCAGGGTTTTCTGCTGTGCGCTCTTTATCCAAGCGTAATGACGAACCCCAAAAGGCATCAAGGCCTTTCGATAAAGACAGGGATGGGTTTGTCATGGGAGAAGGCGCAGGTGTTCTTATTTTAGAAGAATATGAACACGCCAAAGCGCGTGGTGCGAAAATTTATGCTGAACTTGTGGGTTTTGGCATGTCGGGTGATGCTTATCATATCACTGCTCCTGATGAGGATGCAGATGGTGCGGCCCGTGCGATGGAAGCAGCAATAAGAGACGCAGGGATTGACCCGGAACAAGTGGATTACATCAATGCTCATGGCACCTCTACCTATCTCAATGATTTAAATGAAACGAAAGCGATTAAGCGTGTATTTAAACAACACGCATATGAATTGGCAGTGAGCTCCACAAAATCAATGACTGGACATTTACTCGGTGCTGCTGGTGCTGTTGAAGCCATATTCAGCATTTTAGCACTCAAAGATCAAATTGCCCCACCAACGATTAATTTAGAGAATCCTGATGAAGGATGCGATTTGAATTATGTGCCTCATACTCCTCAAAAGAGAGCTATCAATTATGCCCTAAGTAATTCACTGGGTTTTGGTGGAACCAATGGCAGCTTGTTATTTAAGCGGATCTAAATGATATTTCCAAGACATAAAAAACTGATATTGTATGTTGTAATACTGTTTTTTATGTCTTTTTTTCTTTTCTTTTTGACGAATTACTATCAAATAATCAGCCCAATTATTCCTAAAGACGGTGCACCGGTAATTATCTCGCTTGATCGAACTGCTTCCGCATCTCAATTTGTAAAGACACTGAAAGATAAAAAGTTAATTCATTCAGGAAGCGGAATTTTATTGATGATTCGTTTTTCTGGTTTATCATCCAAGCTTAAGGCAGGGGTATACCAGATTAAGCCAGGTGAAACTGCAATGCAGTTAATTGGTCGAGTTGTAGCAGGAGATGTGTTAACCCAAAATTTCACAATTATTGCGGGTACTACCCAACAAAAAATTTCTCAAGATTTGGCCAAAGCACCTTATTTAAATTATCGCCCCACGGATTGGGATTCCATTAAGGACAATCACCCTAATGCCGAAGGGTTATTACTTGCTGATACTTATCAATATCGAGGTGGGAGTAATGGTAAAAGTTTACTAGAGCATGCCCACCAGAATTTAATGAATTATTTAAACAGGGCTTGGTCTGGTAGAGAACCCAATTTACCGTATAAAACTCCCTATGAATTACTTACAGCTGCCTCAATAATTGAGAAAGAAACAGCCATTCCCCAAGAGCGTAAATTGATTTCGGGTGTTATGGTCAACCGCTTAAATAAAAAGATGCCCTTGCAGATGGACCCTACAGTCATTTATGGATTGGGTTCTGCCTATAATGGAAAACTATCACATAATGACTTGCTGATTGACTCTCCCTATAACTCATACCATTATAGAGGCTTACCGCCAACACCCATTGCTATGGTAGGTAAGGAAGCATTAGATGCTGCAGCTCATCCACAACTTTCCAACTACTTGTATTTTGTTGCCAAAGGAGACGGAACCCATCAGTTTTCGGAAACATATCAGCAACAAAAGCAAGCGATTAATCAATATAAGCGCAAGGAACAGTAATGCCATCTCTAACTGGGAAGTTCATTGTTATTGAAGGACTGGAAGGTGCCGGAAAATCTACTGCAATCAGTATTATCCTGGAATTACTCGAAAATAGGCAGATTCAAACAGTCACTACCCGGGAACCTGGGGGTACAGTAATAGGTGAGCTTTTACGTGATGTGATTAAAAATCCCAAATATCACGAGATCCTGGATAACCGCAGTGAATTATTATTATTATATACAGCTCGAATTCAGCTTGTTGAGGAAGTTATTAAGCCTGCTCTACGCCAAGGCATTTGGGTTATAGCCGATCGATTTGAACTTTCAACTATGGCCTATCAGGGCGGAGGAAGAGGATTAGACCAAGAAATGATTCAGCGCTTGTCTTCTTTTGCTTTGGAGGGACTGCAGCCCGATTTAACTTTATACCTGGATATCAGTCCAGAGGAAGGAATGAAGCGAGTTAAATTAAGAGGGGAGTTTGACAGGATTGAGCAACAATCGATTGATTTTTTTCATCGCGTCCATGCAAGCTATATTAATCATGTCAGTAAGGATTCCAATGCAGTGATGATTGATGCCCGATGTCCTCTGGATGATGTGCAACGAGCAATTCAACATGTAATGAATAAATTCCTTGAGCAGCAATAATGAGTGATTTTAATGACTTTTCCGGGCATTTACCCTCGAATATAGATCAAAATTTTCAATCACAATGGAAGCAAATCCAATCTGCATGGGCCCATCAGCGTATTCCTCAATCTATGTTGTTTGTTGGCTCTTTTGACCGTCCTTTTTTGGATTTTTTAAAAATATTAACCCAGTTGTATTTGTGTAAAAATGAAGGAAGCCAGCCCTGTTTTGAATGCATTGATTGTCAAATGGTCGCAAACGGTGAACACCCAGACGTGGAGTGGATTAAGCCTGAAAAGATAGGCGGGCCGATTAAAATTGATCAAATAAGGGAATTACAAGATTATGCCTATTTGACACCGCAACGCACTAAATATCGATTGATTGTCATTGAGTCCGCAGATCGAATGAATACCTCTGCCGCCAATTCATTATTAAAAATTTTGGAAGAACCGCCGCAACAAACCCTTTTTTTACTTTTAGCTCAGCAACTCAGTACCCTGTTACCCACGGTTTTAAGCAGATGCCAGATAATCCGCTTTGCATCACATGATAATCAATCAATGACTCATCCTTTGCAATTGGCTGAGTATTATCCGGAAGGGTCAGCTCAAGCAATGATTGTGAAGCAGTCGGAATTTATTTTAGATGGTTTAATCGCAGTAATGAAAAAAAACGTACATCCTAGTAGTGTTGCCTCTCAATGGGGCCAGTTTGATTTGGGAATATTACTGTGGTTTTTGTATTTGATTTTTGCTCAAATTCAAGTGATTCAAATTAATACATCCGTGGATCCGAGTACCGTTCTACCGCAGTTAAATTATTTAAAGACTGCATTAAAGCCCGGAATGATTTTTTCCCTGATTGATAGAATAAATACCTTGCAGCGAAAATTAAGCCATAATATGAATATAAATCAAACTTTGGCTCTTGAGGATTTATTGTTCGCATTAGAAAGCGACTCCAGTACTTTCTCATGACGGAGCAACTGTTTTATGCAAATCAGGGATTGCACAAGGAAGATCGATAATGGATACGGTACCACAAATAAATTGTTCTTTTCCTAGCGAATCAACGCTTTATTCTGCATATATGCCTTTTGTCAAAGGAGGCGGTTTATTTATTCGCACCCATACAAATTATCAATTTGGCTCCGAAGTGAAACTATCAGTCAAATTAATGGATGAAGATGAACCCTATGTCGTTGACGGTAAAATAGTCTGGATTACACCCAGAGGAGCTCAGGGGAACAAGGTTCCCGGGATAGGGGTACAATTAATTGGCGAAAACAGCCGTTATATTTGTAATAAAATAGAAACCTATTTAGCGGGCATGTTAAAATCCTCCCAATATACAGATACAATTTAGCTGAAGGGGAAAGAAATCTTTCCTTCTTGAGCAAAAATAATTAAGAGGTTATTTATGCTAGTTGATTCTCACTGTCATTTGAATTTTCTCGATTTAGGTGATTTTAACAATGATATAGCAAATGTTTTGACACAAGCAAAAGCAAATGGCGTGCAACATTTTTTGTGTGTTTGCGTCGAATTAAGTGATTATCCGCAACTCGAAAAACTTGCGTCAGAGTATCCTGACATCAGTATTTCGGTGGGTGTGCATCCCAATACTGAAATGGATACTCTCGTCACCTCCGACTTGCTCTGTGATTTAGCTAAAAATCCGGCATGTGTTGCAATAGGAGAAACAGGGCTGGATTATTATCGGACTCATACTGATGAAGCCCGGGAAATACAACGTAACCGCTTTCGAGAGCACATAAAGGCGTCTTTGGAATCTGCCAAACCATTGATAATCCATACTCGCCAAGCTGCGGAGGATACAATCGCATTAATGGCTGAGGAAAATGCCCATAAAATTGGTGGGGTCATGCATTGTTTTGCTGAAAGTCTGGATATTGCATATAAAGCGATGGAACTGAATTTCTACATATCATTCTCTGGAATCGTTACTTTTAAAAATGCAACTGCCCTCCAGGACGTTGCCCGAAAAATTCCTTTAAATCGAATACTTATTGAAACGGATTCACCGTATTTAGCCCCTGTGCCTTTTCGCGGCAAGCAAAATCATCCAGCCCTGGTAAAATATGTAGCAGAAGCAATAGCGGAGATTCGCGGGCTTTCCTTTGCTGAGGTAGCTGAAATCACTACTAATAATTTTTATACTTGCTTCAAATTATAGGAAATAGCATAAGTGCTTAATACGGGGCTCTGCGTAAGCCTTTTTATTTTTTATCGGGGATCAATTAATGACGTTTTATATAGGGTTAATGTCTGGAACCAGTATGGATGGTATTGATGCTGCACTTGTTGATGTAGAAAAAAATACCCTGATTCATGGAATCACTACCAACTACAGCGATGAAGTGAAAACTCGTATGAATTGCTTACTTGACGGTGCAAGCACAAGTCTGGCTGCTATTTGCCAACTAAATACATTAATCGGAAGGGAGTTTGCCTATGCTGTGACAGAATTGTTGCAAAAGACAAAAATGTCAGCCCATGATATTTGTGCAATCGGCAGTCATGGACAAACTGTATGCCATAATATAGATTCTGCTGTCCCCTATACCCTACAGTTAGGTTGTGCGCATACTATTTCAACGCTGACCCAGATCACTGTTGTTGCCGACTTTAGAACCCGGGATGTCGTTTTGGGCGGCCACGGAGCTCCTTTTGCACCGGTTTATCATCAAAAATTATTCGAGAATGAAAAAAATCACATAGCAGTAGTTAACGTGGGGGGAATTAGCAATATTACATTCATTAATGCACGTGAACCGATTAAAGGTTGGGATACAGGACCCGGAAATTGCCTAATGGATGCCTGGATCCGGAAGCAGCAAGGAAGAGAGTACGATGCTGGCGGCGAATGGGCCCAACAAGGGGAAATAATTCTCCCTCTACTTGAACTATTAATGGCGGATTCTTTCATCGCCTCTTTACCCCCAAAGAGCATAGGTAAAGAGTATTTTTCTTTATCCTGGCTTCAAACCTCTTTAAAGGAAGAATATAAAGCTGTAGACGTACAAAAAACGTTACTGGCATTCACTGCCAAATCCATTGCGAATACCGTTTTAAACGAACAACATCTTGTTAAAACGATGTATTTGTGTGGTGGAGGCGCCCACAATGTTGCGCTTTTGCACCTGCTTAATGAGTTATTACCAGAAACCCAGGTCAAGAGTATAGCTGAAATTGGGATTAGTCCTGATTATTTGGAAGCAATGATGTTCGCGTGGCTGGCTGCAAAAACTATAAATCAAACTCCTGTAGATTTAAGATCCATCACTGGATCTCAAAGGCCGGCCATTCTGGGGGCAATTTATCCAGTCACTAAGTCTTAATAAATTTCATATTGTTTTCTATAAGATAGAAGTGAAATGACTTTTTGAAAATTTCATTTGCCTCTTCTTATCTAGAATAAAATCATATTGACAAAATAAATACGTATAAGCTTAAATGTAAAATTTCAAACGGAGTGAACTTAACTTGGGCGCACATTACACAGGTACAACACAAAAAGAATCAAGCACGAGTCTCGTAACTGCTTATTTTATTTTTTTTCTGGCAGCATCATTTTATTTATATGAATTTATTCTCCAGGTAGCACCCAGTGTTATGGCGGAATCCATGATGAAAACATTTGGGGTCTCCGGAGAAGGATTTGGTTTTATATCTGCTTTTTACTTTTATGCTTACGCGCCAACCCAACTTCCGGCCGGAGTTTTGTACGATCGTTATGGCCCGCGTAAGTTAATGACATTTGCAATTATTTTATGTGCCCTGGGCTCTGCTTTTTTTGCATCAACAGATAGTGTGTTTACTGCTTGTATCGGCAGGTTTCTCATTGGAATTGGTTCTGCATTTTCATTTATTGGAGTATTAGTTCTTTTATCACGTTGGTTTCCTCCCTATTATTTCGCAATTTTGGCGGGGGTTGCTCAGTTGATGAGTTCAGTTGGTGCAATGTTTGGTGAAATGCCCTTGGCTTATTTGATTCAAGAAGTTGGCTGGCGCAATGCAAGCTTTATTCTATCAATTGTCGGTTTTATTTTAGCTGTTTTTTTCTGGATTTATATTCGGGACTATCCTCATCAAAAAAATCAGACCGTTCCAGAACATTACTTGCGTGATGAATGGAAACGTCTTGTGGCGGTTTGCAAACATGGTTATACCTGGATAATCGGAGGTTATGCCTTCGCCATTTGGACGCCGATTGCAGTTTTTGCAGCTTTATGGGGTGTTCCGTATCTGCAGGAAAAATTTCAAATCAGTGTAGTTGCTGCTTCAGGATTATGCAGCATGATTTGGATAGGAATCGGTATCGGCAGTCCGCTTTTAGGGTGGTTAAGCGATAAAATTGAAAGCCGGCGCATCGCTCTTATCATAAGTGCAGCATTGGGATTATTTGCCACATTGGTTTTATTGTATCTGCCAGGATTATCTTATGGATGGGCACCATTCATTCTGTTTGTGCTGGGTTTGGGCGCTGGAGGTCAAACCGTGAGCTTTGCAGTGGTTAAAGAAAATAATCCGCCTGAACTTGTTGGCACCGCTTCCGGTTTCAATAATCTTTCAGTTTTAATAGGTGGGGCAATATTCCAACCATTAGTAGGTTACATATTGCAACATACAAATTCCTGGCATTTGGTTAACGGAGTGCACATATACAGTATTGCAAGCTATCAAATGGCTTTAGTAGTAATGCCTGTATGCTTTTTAGGAAGTTTGCTTATTGCTGGTTTTTTACTCAAAGAATCACATCCAGCACGTCAGCCCTAATTGAATAATATTCTAAAGCTCCCTTGAATTTATAAGTGAGCTTTGGAATGGCAGTATTTAAACTTCAAACTTCTGTTCATCTTTGGAAATCAAGTGTTCAAGACTATTTTTCGGCTTATCTTTGGGCGCAAACCATAATAAAGCGCATTTATCTTTATAAAAAATATAACTGGCTTCGTGCAAGCGAGTTAAATATTTGCGCTTGACGTAAGCATCATAGCATTTTTCTGCTGTTCCAATTCGATTAAACTTCTCTGTATAGGAATTCAGTTTGTTTGCTAAATACTTAGCTGCATCTGAAGGATCCGATGGGTTGGATAAAGCATAGGTTATATTATTGGGATAAGTAAAAATATGCTCATCAAATGAATCAAAAAGGATATTCCACAAACTGAATGACTCGAAAGAGCCCTTAATTTGTGAAATAGTTTGTATAAAATTACTAATATTTTTTGAGTTCAGGCGCAAAATCCCTGCTTTACGCGCCTCTTCCAGAATAAAAAATTGAATGCTATGAGTCCATTTGCCATGCACTGGACCAGCACCGGCATCAGCCGATAAAAAACCATTTTTTAATAAAGAGTTATAAAAAAGTTCAGCCGTTAGTTCGCCATACAAAACAGGTGTGTGTTTTGGATATTGAAATTGGGGACTCGTTTGGAACTGGTTATCGATTTCAGCAGAGTGTGGATTATTGAAATAATTGTTACCTCCCCAGTCATCGAAAAATTGGCGTAAGGACTTTTTTTCCTTTTGACAAAAATCAAAATAGGAGGCTGAAAATTTCTTTAATCCATTTAATACAAGTTCCTCATTACAAAGGAATTTCCATACCGCGATAATATCTTCTTTAATGGAGTTGTCTAAACCTCCATACCCAAAATCCTCTAAGTCCTGCTCATAGTTGTTTGTATCTTCTGCGCCAATTCGTATAAGTTCCACAGTCATTTTTTCCACTCCTTAGAAAATACTGCTTAATATGGATGAACAGGAGACTTGTTGTGATTGTATATATTTTCGGTTCTTAATCCTCATTGTTTTTAATGAATGCAGATCGTATTACGGATATAGGTGCTGCTCTTTCCAAGCTTAGATTCTATAGTAATTATTTTTTTTCATTTGTGTCAAACAGTTGATCTTTTTATCAAAATAATGATAAGTAACTCATGTTACGCACGATCAAGTTTAAGCAGCCATTTTTTTAAGTTCCTGCCAGGCAATCTGGTTCGCTCTAACAATCAATTTGTATTTAATGGCAAAGTGATTTAAATGAGTTTTTATCTTCAACATTTCCAGCTTGCAATAGGCAATTATAGAAGCGTAAATATGATTACACTGAGTTTTTACAGTTCGAGTGGGGGACTTAGTTAAGCTTGCATTTTGCTTAATTGATTTATGGTACTCTTCAATCCGCCACCGTTTCTGGTACACTTCTAAAGACGTTCGGCGCTACTAAGCATGTCATTAGAAACAAGATAGAGAATTCCTGTTGAACCGTTTTCGTTTTTGAACACTTTTTTCAGGAGCCTCACGGGGAAGTCTAGGCCTCTAAGCCAGACTGTGTGGGCCACATCCTCTTCAAGTTCTAATGCTCTTACTTGTTGGTACCGTCCGTTTTTGGCATCGTTTTCAGATAAAGCTAACGTGCGGCTAGACTTAATCCCAATGATAAACGATTTTTGAAGGTCTTTATGGATGTGAACCATATTGGCCTTCGAGCCAAACCAGTTATCCGCTAGTACATAATCAAACATCACTTTATTGGTAATCGCTTGAGCAATCAAGTTTTGAAATAATTGATGGTTCTGGATGACTTTCTTCTCATTTGTCTGGTCTTAATATCACATTAGGTGATTTCTTTTTTAATCACCTCATATCCTATAGGTACACTGAAATCATCATAGCGGATCATGGACGATAGGATATTGATCCCCTTGAGCACAGTCCCTTTGGCATGAGAATAATGCCAGCAATTCACTTCATTCTCATCGGTATAAGGTTTCTCTTCTATGAAATCATCAACTATCAATACCCCTCCAACTCCTTCTTCCTAACTGGCTTTTTTACATAGTGCCACAGGTGATTTCGAGCCAAAATCCTCAAAACGAAGAAATCGAGTTACTTTATCATGAGCAAATGCTCCATCAACCAAATCAGACAGACCTGTTGCTGTTGCATATTTGTTTTGGAAAATCAAATAATCACTATAAAGATCAAGCATATCCATTTAATTCCCTCCCTAAAATTAAGGACAGAATTCTAATGCTTTTTATTCAAACTACAAGTTCATGTGCGTAACATGAGCAATTAAGAGCAATTCATTGGGCTGATAAACCATTCCTTGCTCAAGTGACTCTCTAAGTCCAGCAAGTGCGTCTGTTTTTGCTCCATATAATTTTCAAGCATGCGTGGCCCATAGGCAACATAGGTAACACCAGCGACAGACCGTGGCGAAACGATGGCCGAGAAATAACTATAACAAGCAAACTCAAAACCAAGACCAGAATCAGGCATCAAAGGAAAAAACTCCCCGAAATTAGAAAACTTAAACGTCCTGTGAAATGAATTCTCTTTATCTAACACGCTCTTTATGCCCGAGCAATGAATTTGTGCGTCGTAAGCAGTCATCTGCCGTTGTACATAACCCATCACTTTTCGCCAAAATAAGTCACGGTTATCCCAATTATCCAAAGCATCAAAGTTATCGATATAAGCTTGATGCGCTGCGATTAAGTGCTGCAGATTAAAATGCTTGCCTTGGGTAATTTCTTTTTGACGGGTTATTTCTTTTCTAAATCCTTCAATCACGAAGTGACCATGGTCTTCATCATGGATAATGGCTAATGCAATGGCATTATAATAGTCTTTGAGCTTTTCTGCAGAAACCTCATCTTCAATGCCATTGGGGAACTGCTCATGAAACTGTCTTAAGGCTTCTCCTTGTTCTATTAAGCCCTTGTCTTCTAACTTTTTAAAATAAGGAAGCATCATTTCCCACATCGGTTTATCTCCGACACCAATTGCAGCTTGAAACGCTGTTCCTATAATGGTTCTTCCAGAATAATCTACGGCTTTTGATTTAATCAAGAGCAACCCTGGATTTTGTTTTATCATGGCTAGGGCTTTATCTTTCTCACCCTTAACAACATGGGCTAATAGTTGTTGCGCCGCTCGTTGATTCAACTCGGAAAATACAACAGAGTGTAATGTTTTGGAGGTTAAACTAAGATTAGCTAAATCCTTGTTTGTAAAAAAACTTGGTTTAAATCCTGAGTAGATTTGCAATTTGCTAAATACTTGTTCTAAAGTAAGTTCATCGGTAACATCAACACTTGAACGGCGTTCTTCAGTACTTATAAAATCATCTCCATAATCCATGTCCGAATTATTTTTTACTGTTTGTTCTTCTTTTGAATACATCGCTTCACCTTGTGTGACTATTAAAGAAGGCATAATGTATCACAAAATAATCGATGTGTGTGTTAGTTGTTCTTTTTAATGGCTATTTCGCGCCAGCTTCAAATTAGAGGTTAAAATGTCAACAAGAAGAAAATACACGAAAGAATGCTTCTAATTGATATATTGATTGATCAACCTCGAGAGTATACTCTTCGTCACTACGCGCTGCGTCAACTAGGGTCTCAAACTAGAATTTTGTTTCTTCACTAACCTTTGATTGCAATAAATGAGTGAGAAAAAAACCAAGGTTGTCTTCATGCGGATCAAGGTTGGTATCATTAACTTCATTAAAAAGACCGTCAACGATTTCCCAATGGTGATTAGTTTGCTCGAGAAAAGCTCAAAAATTTTTTCTACGTTATTCTTAGCATATCAAGGATATAAATCGGTTACCTGCTTCAAACAGGATCCTTTGTGCTATTTTTTTGCGGCAAAAACGCTAAAACAGTAAATACCAAAAAGAGTAATTCGACTGCATTACAATAGAGTCCAAAATGGAGGTTATTGTGATGTTGATAAAATATATTGGCGATTTCCGTCCCTATGGCACCCACGACCATCACGCATAAGCTGACCAATGCAGATGCAGTACCCTTGCTGACAGGAGTTACAAAAAGGCAATATCTGTTTAAAGGAGCGTTGATTACGCTCAGTGCAAAAAAGTAGATGATTGTTCCCGGAAGTAAATAGTAATAGGCATTTCCATATAAATAGGGAAGCAGAGATGTCAAGATTGCACCCACAATCATAATAAAACATCCTAGATAGACAATCTTTTTAATTTCATATTTGTACGTCAATTTATGTAAAAACCAGTTACCTAAAATGGTGGCGCCAAATACAGGAAGTTGCCAAAGACCATATTGAATTACAGTGAGTTTTGCCTCGACAATTAAAATGATGGGAGCCAATGCAATCCAGGCAATACATGGGATGCCGACAGTGCCCGCTGCTAGTGTTCCAAAACAAAAGGCTTTATTGGTAAACAAATCCTTATAGTTTCTCAGCATATTCCTCGTGGAGAATTTGGTTTTCGGGGTCAGTTCTCCATTTTTCTTTGTTTGGCCAATAGGCTCAGGCATATATTGCCATAATCCCCATAAGGTAACGAGGGCACATAACGCAATGGTGATGAAGATATAGCGCCATGAGGTATAATGAATCACTATCGCTCCCATCAAAGGACCTAATAGAGGAGCAAGAATAGCAACATTTGCCATAATGGAGATTAAACGAATGGCATCCATTTCTTCAAAAATTTCCTGAATGGTTGCATAGCCTATTACCCCAATAAAGCATAGGCCCATGCCTTGAAAAAAGCGGGCAACCAAAAACTGATTCATTGAATTGGAACAAGCAATAAACAGGGTAAAAATAAAAAATAGAACCGCACCCAGAAGCATCATGGGCCTGCGTCCATAACTGTCGGAAAGGGGGCCTAAAAGAACTTGCAAACTTGCCCCCCCAAGGATGTATACACTTAATGAGGTTGCTACTGCAGATTCAGGGGCATGAAAGGAACTAACCACATGGATCATTCCCGGCATTATCATATCATTGGCTATATAAGTTAAAAACTCATACATAACAAAAAAGCAAGTAAATATAAGAGCTTGTCTTTTTGTTATAGGAATAAGGGGTTCGGTCATAGCAAAAGCCCTTGGTGATTAATTTCTTCTTTAAATGTACTTTCTTGTAATTCAGTGACTAAATTTTATATACTCTTTTGATGCTCAATAATTGAGAAACAAACTTATGAAATGGTATTTTTTTGGTGAAGATAACGGCAATCCAAGAATTAATGAACATTTAATGATCTACATACTTAGTCTACTCGATTCCAGGTCACAGTTCAATGCATTACAAGTTAACCATAAATGGCAAGAAATGGTTAAATTAACAAAAAAATACATGGACTTATTACCTGTAATTCAACGTGTGCCATTTTTTTCAAAAATAGGACTTGATGTATTAAGATTAAAATTAATGTCAGGTGGAATGACAAACATTGTATATAGGGTGCAAGTGGGTCAAAACCTATCCAAGATATTTGCAAAAATTCCAGAGGTCAAGCCAGCACTCATTGAAAGTACAAAACCTCAACGATGGGTATTACGAATCCCGGGTGATGTATCCTTGTTTTCTGTGTCACGAAAGCATGAATCAGAAAACGCTCGTAAAGCATCTGATATAGGGCTGAACGTTCCCATTGCACACATTGAACCCGATGGCTTGCAAGTGACACAATTCATTGAGGGGGTTCAGGCACTAGATAATGAAACCTTAAAGCGTATTGATATATTACAAACGTTGGCTTGCATGGCGAGAAAGTTACATGCCTCAGAACGTTTCGACAATGACACCGCTGTTTTCGAGCGCAATGAAAAATTGCTGGAACAATTAAAAGTTAAAAATTTTGTTTTCCCTGATTCAATCGATTTTATAATGGAACAAATGTCCCATTTAAAAAAATTATTTTCCTCTTACCAAATTGAAATGAGCCCATGCCATAATGATTCTACCCCTTTAAATTATATGCGGGCACATTCAGGAAAACAGGAAATTTTTTATCAAATTGACTGGGAGTATTCGAGTAATAATGATTTTATGTGGGATCTGGTGTACTTTGCTATAGAAGGAAAACTCAATAAAGAACAAGAATTGATTTATTTAACTTCTTATTTTGGAAAGGAAAAGCTCTCAGAATCCATGTTGGCATGGTATACCGCATATAAACCAGTAGTGGAGTGGTGGATAACGCTTTGGTCGTGGACTCAATTGGCAAACAATGCTAAAGCTGTAAGTAAGGAAGAGTATATAAAGTTGGGAGCCGAACGTGTTGTAAAAACTTTAAAACATTTTCAAAGCGAAGAATACCAGCAGGCCATTGATATAATCGAAAGGGATTGTCTGGAAAGCTCCTTTACCGGCCACCGGCCTTTTTAAAAATTGTAGTCCTTGGCTGCGGGCTGCAGGATGTATATTTAATGTAATGTATTTCAAAACTCTCTTTTTATCCTGCCGCAGCCCCATAACCCCGTCGGATAATTGATTTAGAGCATATGACTTAAAAATTCTTGCAGGTGTTTTTTTTCTTGCTCAGAGCTTAAATAGTTTTTTAATAACTCCAGCAAGCGGAGATATTCTTCCTGGTGCAATATACCACGCATAAGTTCAAATCGTAGAAATACACAATATGTATTGAGTACGTCAGTTTCACAATAATCACGAATGTTTTTTATTTGGCCTGCTTGATACTGCTCCCATACTTTAGAACCGCTCATTCCCATTTTTCCAGGAAACCCCAGCATACTGGATATTTCATCAAGTGGAGCAAACGCTTTGTTTTGATAAGCTGCGATCACATCCATGAGATCAAGATGCCGATAATGAAATCGACTTAAGTAATTGTTCCAGCGAAAATTTTGTTGATTGTCACCATTTTCCCAGTAAGTAGGGGCGGTAATGCCATGTAGCAACGCACGATAATGTAAAACAGGTAAATCAAAACCACTTCCATTCCAGCTCACTAAAGTTGGGGTATGCTTGTCAATTCCAGCAAAAAAACGGGTTATTAATTCCTTTTCATCGGAGGTTTCATCGCCCAGGGACCACACTTTAATTTGTGTACCCTGGCTCATAACTAAAGAAATGGCACAAATTTTTTGTAAATAATGAGGCAAAAAATCATTTCCGACTTTGGCGCGACGTAATGCAAACATTGCTTCGGCGGTATCCTTGTCAGACAGCCCATGTAAATCATAGAGATTACGGCCTGTTTCAACATCGGGTATGGTTTCTATATCGAATACAAGAATGCTCATGGGTTTGACTTATTTATCATTAAATGAGGTCTTATCTTAGCACGGGTAACGCAAGGAAGTAGAGAGATGTTTTGAGGAGGCTAAGGATATCTTGCGTTCATCTTGATTATAATTCAAGCGTAGATTGTAGTTATCAAATTTGCTAAAATGCCCCTTTTTATTTTATGGTTTATCATGGACGTTTTATTACTCGTTTTTAATAAGTTACGAATAGTCTTTTGCTTATTATTTGCTTTGGTCCTTACTGCGTGTGTTAGCCATCCGCCTGCTGATGTCAATAATCTTTGTAATATTTTCAGACAATATCCAAAATGGTATCGAGACGCCAGGGATGTTGAACGCCGTTGGAGGGTACCTATCCCGGTACAAATGGCTATTATTCATCAGGAATCCAAATTTAATGCCCGCGCCCGACCACCGCGTCAAAAGCTCTTTTGTATTATTCCCTGGAAGAGACCTTCTTCAGCTTATGGATATACTCAGGCACTGCATGGGACATGGAATCATTATAAACAAAGTTGTGGGGGATGGTTTGCTTCCCGTAAAGATTTTGCTGATGGAGTGGATTTTATTGGTTGGTATGCAAACGAAGCATATAAACGAGCACGGATTCCACGATCTGATGCTTATTCACTTTATTTAGCCTATCATGAGGGAATAGGCGGTTATCAGCGTAAAACATATTTGAGAAAATCATGGTTGATACAAGTTGCCCGCAAAGTGAAAGCGCGTTCACAAATTTATGCAATGCAACTTAATTCATGCAAAAGAAGATTTTAAATGAACATCATGCTCTTGGAGAATTTTTAAAAACGGTATTGGCTGCGGCAGAATTTGTGCTGCATTTGAATTTATAGAGTTTAAAAGTAATAATATACTCAGTTATTATAACTGATATAGATCACTTAAGGAGTTTTTTAATGCGATTAATGCTTTTGGGTGGGCCGGGTGCAGGAAAAGGAACCCAGGCTTTGCGGTTGATTGAACGTTATCAAATTCCGCAAATCTCCACAGGTGATATGTTGCGTGCCGCTATTGCACAAGGGACTCCTTTGGGGCTTAATGCCAAAAAAATTATGGAAACAGGTGGATTGGTACCCGATGATATTATTATTGGCTTGGTCAAAGAACGGTTAAATAAGAGTGATTGCGCCAATGGGTTTTTATTTGATGGTTTTCCCAGAACTATTGTACAGGCAGACGCTTTGAAACAAGCGGGGATTTATTTAGACCATGTGATTGAAATTGATGTTAATGATGAAGAAATCATTAAACGAATCAGTGGAAGACGAATTCATCAACCTTCCGGTCGTGTTTATCATATCGAAAACCATCCTCCAAAAAATCATGGTGTTGATGATGTCACTGGGGAAGCATTAATTCAAAGAGAAGATGATAAAGAAGAAACGGTAAGAAAACGATTGGAAGTTTATCGTAATCAAACAGCGCCTTTAATTAATTACTATAAATCCTGGGCAGAGAGTGGCGCTCATGGGGCTCCGGAATTCCATAGCATATGTGGTACTGGAAACGTGGATGATGTATTTCAAAAAATAATTAATTCAATTGAAGCTAAGGAAGAAATATGACTGTCCTCAATACAACCACCGCAGAGTTCCAATCTTTAATTGATGAAAATGAAATTGTATTCATTGATTTTTGGGCAGACTGGTGTGCGCCGTGTAAGCAATTTTCCAAGGCTTACGAACAGGTGGCGGAGGAGTTTCCAAATATAAAATTTGCAAAAGTAAACATTGAGGCAGAACAGCAGCTTTCTGATTTTTTTGAAATACGCTCAATTCCCCATTTGATGGTTTTTAAAGAGGGGATAGTTGTCTATTCGAATGCTGGCAGTATGCCAGCTTCAACCCTAAAAGAATTAGTGGAACAAGCAGTAGCCGTAGATGTCAGTGCAATAAAAGCGGAGCTTCAGAAGGAGGGTAAGCCGTAACTTTTGCCAGATAATTTGCCAGCTCTTTTTTACCTGCCGCATCGATAATTAAATCGATTTTTGTTCTTCGTTTAAGGATATCATCGCAATTTTTTGCCCATTCCTCTAAAATCAAATAGTCAACTTCCACTTGATAAAGGTAGGTACAATATTTTTTCCCTAGGGATTCCCTGCCGGTACAGGCGGAAAGGAATAACTCCATACAGCTTCCATAAGTATTTAAATAACGATTAAGTAAGTCGGTATCCATCCATTTGTATTTTTCTCTTGCATAATGTACATACTGCTCGAAATTCATATTCTGAAAAACTGCTCCAGGTAAAGGAGTAGAGGCTGTTAGTGAAGGGCCCATGTGAGGAAACGTTTGCTGGAGCTGATTTATTACTTCTTCTGCCAATTGGCGATAGGTGGTAATTTTTCCACCATAAATCGTAACACTGGGGGCCGGCTTGAGATGGAAATCGTATTTGTAATCACGACTCAAAGCTTTAGCCTCTTTGTTTTCATCAGCAAGCAATGCTCGGACACCACTCCAGGAGTAGATAATATCCCCTTCAGTGATGGTACTTTTGAAGTAATGATTAACCAAATCGATGAGGTAGTTAACCTCTTCATTACTTATGCTGGCATTATCAGGGCTACCCGTGAGTGGCACATCTGTAGTACCTATCATACTAAAACCATGATAGGGAATAACAAAAATGACACGCTTGTCCTGATGCTGCAATAAGTAGGCATGATTGCCATCATACATTTTAGGAACAATAATATGGCTGCCCTTGATTAAACTGATTTTTTGTTGGTCAGGGATTTGGGTCATTTCTTCCACGGATTTAACCCAGGGACCCGCTGCATTAATCAGTGATTTCGCATAGAGCGTATAACTCGCACCTGCTTTAGGTTGTATGGTTAATTGCCACAAACCATTAATCGCTTCGATATGAATTACTGTCGAGTGAGTTCTTATGCTTGCTCCATGTTTTTTTGCTTGTAGAGCATTAACAATGGTTAAACGAGCATCGTCAGTGACAGCATCATAATATAAAAAACCCTTATTCAGTTTATTAATTATGGGAACAAAGTAGTTCATATTAATTTTTTTATAAATTGTTTTGCATTTGGGTAAGCGATTTGCTTTGGTTAAATGATCGTAAATAAAAAGCCCCAAACGTAAAAACCAGGCAGGCCGCATATGTTTTTCGTAAGGAAGAACCAATGCTTGAGGATGTACCAAATGCGGTGCCAAATCTAAAAGACGTTGTCTCTCGGTGATTGCTTTTTTAACCATTCCGAATTCATAATTTTCCAAGTATCTCAAGCCGCCATGGATTAATTTTGTGCTGCTTGATGAGGTCTTGGAAGCCAGGTCATCTTGCTCCACGAGGACTACAGATAGACCTCTTAGTGCCGCATCTGCCGCACAACCACAGCCATTGATGCCGCCACCAATAATTGCAACATCAAAAACCGAATTCATATTTTGGTCTCCCCAAAAAAAGTATACACTTACCAATATACACATAATAGTTGGGACAAGGAACTCTGCCACAATGAATTATTTACTTGCAATAGATCAGGGAACGAGCAGTACACGCGCCATGATATACACTGTTCATGGAAAATTAGTGACCTCCAGCCAATATCCACTTACCCAACATTATCCGCAAGCAGGCTGGGTCGAGCATAATCCAGAGGAAATTTGGCAAAAAACTTTAGCAGCCATGCGCGATGTGGTATCGCAAGTTTCGGTAGACCAAACCATCGCGTGCGGCCTGACAAATCAAAGAGAAACTACGGTAATCTGGAATAAAAAAACAGGGGAATGTCTTGCTCCTGCTATTGTCTGGCAAGATCGTAGAACCGCTGAATACTGTAAGACGCTTTCGTCTTTTGAATCAATGGTCCAGGAGAAAACAGGCCTGATTCCTGATCCTTATTTTTCTGCCACTAAATTAAAATGGTATTTGGACAATATCCCGGAAGCAAAGGATTTGGCAGAAAAAGGAAATTTGGCTTTTGGTACTATTGATAGTTTCCTTATCTGGCGCTTAACTAGTGAACACTTGCATTTAACTGATATCACCAACGCCTCAAGGACTATGCTTTTTAATATAAAAGAGGAACGATGGGATTTAGATTTACTTGATTTTTTTAAAATTCCCGAGTCGGTTTTACCTAAAGTGTGTGCAAGTGATAGCAATTTTGGAATTATTGATAAACAGTGGTTAGGCAAGGAACTTCCCATTACGGGGGTCGCAGGCGATCAGCAAGCTGCATTAATTGGCCAGGGATGCTTCAACATTGGAATGGTTAAAGCAACTTTTGGAACAGGTGCTTTTTTATTACTTAATACAGGAGCTAAGCCTGTTTTATCACAACACAAACTTTTAACAACAGTTGCCTATAAAATTCAGGGACAAACAGTTTATGGACTGGAGGGTAGCATTTATCATGCTGGTACTACTGTAAGGTGGTTACGCGACTCAATGAAGCTTATTACCCATGCGGAGGAAACTGAGACATTAGCCAATTCCTTGCAAGGAAATGAAGGGGTTTATTTAGTGTCGGCTTTTACAGGTTTAGGCGCACCTCATTGGTTATCTGTACCCGGGGCAACAATGGTAGGATTAAGTTTATCCACCAACAAAGCCCATTTTGCCCGGGCTGCATTAGAAGGAGTTTGTTATCAAACGCGTGAAGTGTGTCATTGCATGCGCGAGGACAGCCAGTTGGATATTTCATTATTACGTGTTGACGGGGGAATGGCTGTCAACAGCTGGTTCTTGCAGTTTTTGGCAGATCAATGTCAATTGCAGGTTCAAAAGCCTAGAGATATTGAGACTACTGCCAAGGGCGCAGCGATATTGGCAGCTTTAGGATCTGGTATTTTTAATTCTTTAAGTGATCTGCATGAAAACTGGGACATAGAACAAACATTTAATCCACAAAGAGCCCTCGAACAAGTAGAATTGGATTATCGTGGTTGGGTGAAGGCTTTACAAAAGGCAAAAAAATAAACTTTATGGTGATATAAAATAAATCCCGATTAAGAACCTCTGTTAACCGGGAAGTATCCTGGGTTTCGCAAAAGCTTCCACCCAGGTTGTTGTATTAGGGTACATTTCTGGTTTTTTCACCAGTGTACAGCTGGCGTGGTCTACCAATTCTTGATTTGGTAGCAACCATTTCCATCCAATGGCTCATCCAACCAACAGTACGAGCTAAGGCGAAAACTACGGTAAACATATTAGTTGGGATTCCTATAGCACTTAAAGTAAGACCCGAATAGAAATCAACGTTAGGATAAAGCTTCTTCTTAATGAAATAATCATCTTCAAGAGCAATGCGTTCGAGTTCCATAGCCAGCTTGAAGAGTGGAGCATCTTTCGCACCCACCGCTTCCAATACATCATAGCAAGTTTGACGCATTACCTTCGCCCTGGGATCATAGCTCTTGTAAACGCGATGGCCAAAGCCCATTAATCGGAATGGATCATCTTTATCTTTTGCTCGTTTAATGTAATGTTGAATGCGGTCAACACTTCCAATTTCCTTGAGCATGTTAAGGCATGCTTCATTTGCCCCTCCATGTGCGGGTCCCCATAATGCACCGATTCCAGCTGAAATACAGGCAAAAGGATTCGCGCCTGTTGAGCCGGCGAGGCGAACTGTTGACGTAGAAGCATTTTGTTCATGGTCTGCATGTAAAATAAAAATAGTATCCATAGCGCGGACCAGAACAGGATCGGGTGTGGATTCTTCTGTAGGAACGCTAAACATCATATGCAGGAAGTTTTCAGCATAAGACATTTTATTTTGAGGATATATATAAGGTAATCCTATAGAGTATTTATAACTCATTGCTGCAAAGGTAGGCATTTTAGCAACCATACGTATCGCAGAAATAAAGCGGTCCTCGGCATTGTTTAAATCCATAGTATCATGATAAAAAGCAGATAATGCACCAACCATTCCCACCATAATTGCCATGGGGTGCGCATCACGACGGAAACCGTTCAGGAATTGGTACATTTGTTGATGTACCATCGTGTGGTTGTTAATCAAGCTGACAAATTTCTTCTTTTCTTCGGCATTAGGTAATTCACCGTTGAGCAGAAGATAGCTTACGTCAAGAAAATCTTTTTTCTCAGCCAATTGCTCGATAGGGTAACCGCGATAGAGCAATATACCTTTATCGCCATCTATATATGTGATTTTAGATTCACAGGAAGCAGTCGATAAAAAACCTTGATCAAAGGTAAAGACGCCACGTGCACCCAGTTGGGTTATATCAATAACATCATTCCCCAAGGTAGGAGTATATACTGGTAATTCGAGCGGCTCTTGGCCTTCAAGGCTAAGTTTAGCTGTTTTATTGGTCATTGCTTCTCCTGATAAAGGATTCTTATTGTTTGTGCGTGGCACTATATACAAAATGAGCACTTACAGTCAATTTTATTATGGTTTAGAATTTTCAAGATTGACAGTAAAAAATAAAAATTTGCCCGTCCAAAGAAAGGGGCCAGGATATCAATATTTAAAAGTTAATCCCTAGAAAAATAGGGGAATTCAGTGTTTCTCTAAGGCTACAATTTAGTGTAGATGATTTAATTAAATCAGTCTATGTGATATTCTTTATTAATAAAATTATTGTCAAGGGATACCTCCAAACTATGGTTTATCTAGCTAAAGAAGTCTTGCCAGTTAATATTGAAGATGAATTAAAACAATCTTATCTCGATTATGCGATGAGTGTTATTGTGGGCAGGGCTTTACCTGATGTTCGTGATGGGCTTAAGCCAGTACATCGGCGCGTGCTTTATGCAATGAGTGAATTAGGCAATGACTGGAATAAACCTTATAAAAAATCTGCACGTGTGGTGGGGGATGTAATCGGTAAATACCATCCACATGGTGACACAGCAGTTTATGATACTATCGTTAGGATGGCACAGCCTTTTTCAATGCGGTATCTCTTGGTTGATGGCCAGGGTAACTTTGGTTCCGTAGATGGCGATGCGCCCGCAGCTATGCGATATACTGAAGTGCGAATGTCTAAAGTTGCCCATGCATTACTGGCTGATCTTGAAAAGGAAACCGTTGATTTTAGTCCTAACTATGACGAAACTGAATTTGCCCCTGTAGTTTTACCATCGCGCGTCCCCAATTTATTAGTGAATGGATCTTCAGGTATTGCTGTGGGTATGGCGACCAATATTCCACCACATAACCTTACAGAAGTGATTAATGCATGTATTGCCTTGGTTGATAATCCTGAATTGAGTCTCGACGAAATTATGGAGATTATTCCTGGGCCTGATTTTCCGACAGCAGCCATTATTAACGGCAGGGCCGGAATTATTCAAGGCTATCGGACAGGTAAAGGTCGAGCTATTATCCGTGCGCGCACCGAGATTGAAACAGATGAAGACTCAGGTCGTCAGGCAATAATTATTACCGAACTTCCTTATCAGGTGAATAAAGCCCGATTGGTGGAGCGTATTGCCGAATTGGTCCGTGATAAAAAAATCGAGGGAATCTCGGGCCTTAGAGATGAATCAGATAAACAAGGTATGCGCGTAGTTATTGAGTTGAAACGAAACGAAGTAGCTGATGTCATTTTAAATAACCTTTATGCCCACACTCAAATGCAAAATGTGTTTGGAATTAATATGGTGGCTTTGGTAGATGGCCAGCCCCGCACATTGAATTTGAAACAAATTCTTGAGTATTTTATCAAGCACCGTCGTGAAGTAGTGACTCGTAGAACCTTGTTTGATCTTAAAAAAGCACGAAGTCGTGCCCATATACTAGAAGGTTTGGGTATTGCATTAGCCAATATCGATGAGATGATTGCATTGATAAAACAATCACCAACTCCTCAAGATGCTAAAGAAGCGTTACTTGCTAAATTATGGGAACCAGGAATGGTTAAATCAATGCTGGAGCGAGCTGGATCCGATGCATCACGCCCTGATGATTTGGCAGCAGAGTTTGGTTTGGCTGCTAATGGATATAAATTATCAGAAACCCAGGCTCAAGCTATCCTGGAATTAAGACTTCATCGTTTAACCGCACTGGAACAGGACAAGATTCTAGGTGAGTTCGAGGAATTATTGCAGTTGATTCGTGAATTATTGGAAATATTAGCATCTCCTGAGCGTCTTATGCAGGTAATACGAGATGAGTTTCTAGAGATTAAAGCACAATTTGGTGACGAACGCCGTACTGAAATTACCGCATCACAAGAAGATTTAACGATTGAGGATTTAATTACTGAAGAAAATGTAGTAGTTACTTTATCCCATCAAGGTTATGTAAAATATCAACCTCTTACTGCATATCAGGCGCAGCGTCGCGGTGGGAAAGGTAAATCTGCAACTAACGTTAAAGACGAAGACTTTGTTTCTCGCCTGGTTATCGCAAGTACACACGATACATTACTTTGCTTTTCTAACCATGGAAAACTCTATTGGCTGAAAGCTTATCAGCTCCCTTTGGCCAGCCGTATATCCCGGGGCCGTCCAATTATAAATATCTTGCCGCTTGCAGAAGGGGAAGAAATTAATGCCATGTTGCCAGTCAGGGAATACCTGGATGGTTATTATGTGTTTATGGCTACCAAGAAAGGAACGGTTAAGAAAGTACCTTTAGATGCCTTCAGCAGACCCAGATCAAATGGAATTATTGCTGTCGATCTCGATGAAGATGACAGTTTGGTAGGAGTAGATATCACCGATGGCAGCAAGGACATCATGTTATTTACCGATGCAGGCAAAGTAGTGCGTTTTGATGAAAATAAAGTGCGTCCAATGGGACGTACTGCCCGCGGTGTACGCGGTATTCGCATAGAAGAAGGTCAGGCAGTTATTTCTCTAGTAGTAGCTCATCCAGAGGGTACCATATTGACCGCTACAGAAAATGGGTACGGTAAGCGTACTTCAATTGAAGAATACCGGGTTTCTGGACGAGGAGGACAAGGAGTTATCTCCATTCAGGTAACCGAACGTAATGGTAAAGTGGTTCGCTCCGTCCAAGTTACAGATGCAGATGAAGCGATGCTTATAACAGACAAGGGAACATTGGTACGCTTCAGAATCAATGAGTTGTCTGTGATTGGCCGAAATACCCAGGGAGTGCGCTTGATCAATGTCAGTCCGGGTGAAAAAGTAGTCGGCATGCAAAAAATTGAAGATTTGGGTGATGATTCTAGTGAGTCTGAAAACTTAAATGAAATCGAAGAAAACGACGATGACAACTCGAGTTTATAATTTTGGTGCTGGTCCTTCCATGCTTCCTGAAGCAATCCTGAAGGAAGCCCAAGAGGAATTTCTGGATTGGCAAAATTTAGGGGTATCGGTACTCGAAGTGGGACATCGTACTCCGGAATTTCTTGCTCTCATCAATCATGCAGAGCAGACGTTAAGAGAATTACTCTTTATACCGCAAAATTACCACGTATTGTTTCTGGGAGGCGTAGCCCGAACCCAATTTGCAATGATCCCAATGAATTTTTTGCATCCAGACGAGCAGGCGGGATACTTAGTGACCGGAATATGGTCGCATATGGCTCTTTGTGAGGCACAACACTTAAAAAAAGCATACTGTATCACCAGTGATGAACAAAATGGGTATAAGACAATTCCAAATCCTAAAAAGTGGATAATAAAAGAAAATACCTCCTATGTTTATTACACACCCAATGAAACCGTAAATGGCATTCGCTTCCCTTATGTCCCTAAAACGAATGGAATTCCATTAATTGCAGACATGACATCTGCTTTACTTACCGAACCTATAGATATCAAACAGTTCGGATTAATTTTTGCAGGTGCCCAGAAAAATATTGCGAATGCCGGTCTAACCATTGTAATTATCAGGGATGATCTGTTGGAAAGAATGCCAATCCCTCATGTGCCAACAATGTTAAGCTACAAGATTCAGGCTGAACATCATTCGCTGTACGCAACGCTGCCAGTTTTCAATTGTTATTTGGCTGATAAAATGTTTGACTGGATAAAGAAACAGGGCGGTGTTGAAGAGCTTTATCGTATTAATTGCCAAAAAGCAGCTAAGTTATATCAATATCTGGATAGTACCGATTTTTATACAACAGATATAGATCCTGAAGTACGCTCAATTGTTAATATTTGTTTCTCGCTTAAAAATAAAAACTTAGAGAATGAATTTCTTCGGTTAGCCCAACTAAGGGGTTTATATGCTTTAAAGGGACATCGACTTGTGGGGGGAATTCGTGCCAGCCTTTATAATGCAATGCCAATGGCTGGGGTGGATTCACTCATCGAGTTCATGTCCGAATTTGCGAAGGAAAATAGCCGGTGAGAATTCATAATTTTATAAGTAAACCAGTTCAATCACTAAAAGGTGAAATCACTGTACCTGGTGATAAATCCATTTCCCACCGTTCAATTATCTTCGGTTCTATAGCCAAGGGAACAACCATTATTAATGGATTTCTTGATGGTGAAGATTGCATGGCCACATTGAAAGCATTTCAATCCATGGGAGTTACCATAGAAGGACCAGATGAGCAGCAAGTGGTAATTTATGGTGTTGGAAAGCATGGATTGAAGAAACCTGAAAAAGTGATTGATTGTGGAAATTCTGGAACCAGCATGCGTTTACTCGCTGGATTGTTGGCTGCCCAAACTTTTGATAGTCAATTAACAGGTGACGAAAGTTTGTTGAAGAGACCCATGTTACGGGTTAGCAAGCCCTTGACACAGATGGGTGCTGATATTACTACTCTGGATGGTAAACCTCCTATTACTATTAGAGGAGGAAAAAAGCTTAAGGGAATACATTATGTCATGCCCGAGGCAAGTGCTCAGGTAAAATCCTGTCTTTTATTGGCGGGACTTTATGCTGAAGGGGAGACGTTAATTACCGAAACAGGCATAAGTCGCGATCATACAGAGTTGATGCTTAAATATTTCTCCTATCCTATACAAAAAAAGGATAATACCCTAATCATTAATTCAGCAAGCGAATGTCAAGGCACGGAGATTTTTGTTCCAGGAGATATTTCATCGGCAGCTTTTTTTATTGTTGCTGCCACAATTGTCCCTGGTTCTGATGTAATTATTCGTAATGTAGGAATTAATCCAACGCGTACAGGAATAATTCATATTTTACTGGAAATGGGAGCCAATATTACTCTGCTCAATCAGCGACAGTTAGGAGAGGAGTGGGTGGCTGATTTATGCGTCAAATATGCTCCATTGAAGGGAATTGATATTGGAGCGAAGATGGTTCCCCTTGCAATTGATGAATTTCCTGCTATTTTTATAGCCGCTGCCTGTGCCCAGGGACGAACCACACTTCATGGGGCAAGTGAATTACGTTTTAAAGAAAGCGATCGTATTGCTACTATGGTGGATGGTCTGAATAGATTGGGTATATATGCGGAAGCATTAGAGGATGGAGCAATGATTGAAGGTGGGGTTATCCAGGGAGGTACTGTTGAAAGTAAGGGAGATCACCGCATTGCCATGTCTTTTGCAATTGCTGGAGCTGTAGCTAATGAACCGGTTACTATCAAAAATTGTGTCAATGTAGCTACCTCTTTTCCCTTGTTTAAAGAAACAGCAAGGGAACTTCAACTTCAAATAGAGGAAACTGTTGAAAATGTACAATGACGCTGTACCCGTAGTAACTATAGATGGACCAAGTGGGACTGGTAAGGGAACGATATGCCAATTACTTGCAAAACATCTGCAATGGAATATGCTTGATAGCGGCGCAATTTATCGCGTCCTCGCTTATGCGGCAAGAAAAAAAAATATAGATTTTCAGGATGTGCAACAATTAACTGCTTTAGCACGCGCTTTAAATTTACGCTTTGGAGCCTCAAGTGAAGAGGGGACACGAGTTATTCTGGATAATGAGGACATCAGCTCAGAAATTCGAAGCGAGCAATGCGGTCAAGATGCATCACAAATTGCTGCTATTCAGGAAGTACGACAGGCCTTGCTGGAGCGTCAACGTAATTTTGCCCAGGCTCCCGGTTTGGTTACAGATGGCCGAGATATGGGCACAGTAGTGTTTCCAAAGGCTATGTTAAAAGTTTTTTTATATGCAAATGAAGAAGAAAGAGCAAATAGACGATATTTACAGTTGAAAGAAAAAGGAATTAATGTTAGCCTCGCGCACGTTGTAGAAGAATTGGCTAAACGCGATGTAAGGGATACTGGTCGTTCGCATGCGCCATTAAAGCCTGCAGAGGATGCAGTGCAAATTGATACAACCAGCTTATCCATTGTACAAGTGTTTAATATTGTATTAAAATTAATTAACGAGCGTTTAGAATTAATTAATGAACATTTGCACAATGCTTAAGGTTTACTAGGGGAAAGATGAGTGGAACTCATTCTTTCATTTTTTTACTAAAGAGTTTATTAACATGTCTGAAAGTTTCAAAGAATTGTTTGAGCAAAGTATTGCCGGTGCTCAATTTTATCCTGGTGCCATTATTAATGCCAAAGTTATCGGTATCGATAATGACTATGTCATTTTAAATGCCGGTCTAAAATCTGAAGGTATCGTTCCTAAACAAGAATTTTATGATAAAGATGGTGCGCTGGAAGTTAGCCTGGGTGATACTGTAGAAGTAGCCCTAGATTCCGTCGAAGATGGCTACGGCGAAACAATCCTTTCAAGAGAAAAAGCAAAACGTCAGGAAGCTTGGCGAAAATTATCTAAATCACACGAGAACAATGAAACAGTCACTGGTCTTATCTCCGGAAAAGTCAAAGGTGGATTTACTGTTGAAATTGGTACTATTCGCGCCTTCTTACCTGGTTCATTAGTGGACGTCAGACCTGTAAGAGATCCTTCTTATCTGGAAGGAAAAGAGCTTGAATTCAAAGTTATTAAAATGGATTTAAAGCGCAACAATATTGTTGTATCACGTCGTGCAGTTGTTGAAGAAGAAAGCAGTGCTGACAGACAAGCGTTGCTTGAGTCATTGCATGAAGGCCAAGAGCTTCATGGTATTGTTAAAAATCTTACCGATTACGGTGCGTTTATCGACTTGGGCGGCATAGATGGCTTGCTCCATATTACTGATATTTCCTGGAAACGTGTCAAACATCCAAGTGAAGTATTATCAGTTGGCCAAGACGTAAAAGTAAAAGTATTAAGCTTTGACAGCGAAAGAAACCGTGTTTCTTTAGGTATGAAGCAATTAGGTAACGATCCTTGGGTTGATCTTGTAGAACGTTATCCTATAGGCAAGAAATTGCAAGGTAAAGTAACCAATATTACCGATTACGGTTGTTTTGTTGAAATCGAAGAAGGCGTTGAAGGTTTAGTTCACATGTCCGAAATGGATTGGACCAACAAAAACGTTCATCCAAGTAAAGTAGTTTCTTTGGGTGATGTTGTTGATGTTATGGTTCTTGAAATTGATGAAGAACGCCGCCGTATTTCTTTAGGAATGAAGCAATGTGTTGGTAACCCATGGCAACAATTCGCTGCCACTCATAGCAAAGGTCAAAAAGTTAGTGGCAAGATTCGTTCAATCACTGATTTTGGAATTTTCATTGGTCTGGATGGGGATATCGATGGCTTAGTTCATTTGTCTGATATTTCATGGACTGTTCCTGGCGAAGAGGCAGTAAAACAGTTTAAGAAAGGACAAGAATTAGAAGCAGTAATTCTGGCTATTGATCCTGAGCGTGAGCGAATTTCTTTAGGCATTAAACAACTTGAAGGGGATAACTTCACTAGTTTTGTTGATGAGTACACTAAAGGCGCCATTGTTAAAGGAACAGTAGTTGCTGTTGATGCTAAAACAGTTACTGTAGCTTTAGCAGATGATATTACTGGTACTATCCGTGCAAGTGAATTGTCCGATGAGCGTGTTGACGATGCTACTACCGTTGTAAAAGAAGGCGACGAGATTGAAGCAAAAATCATCAATGTTGATCGAAAAAACCGTTCAATTACACTGTCAGTAAAAGCGAAAGATGCTCAAGATGAAGCAGATGCTATCAAGAAGTACTCTAGAACTGAAGGTTCGTCAACAACAACCTTAGGTGATTTGTTGAAAGAAAAAATGGCAAGTAAAGAAAGTGATTAATTTCTTTATTGTCAAATAGTTAAAAAAAGCGTAGATTTTTCTACGCTTTTTTGTTTGTATATTAAATTTGAATAACCTGAACGTAGCGGAGTAATTCCGGTTATTGATATTCTGGTAGATTATCCAGAGTTCGCTTCGCTTTACTGGCAACATAAAAGGAACAATTTATGCGCATATTAATGCTGGTTATTTATATACTTCTCATTATTATTGGCGTTAGTTTTGCTGCCCTAAATGCTAGTTCAGTAGATGTTAATTTATATTTTAAAACAATCTCCATGCCTATCTCAGTTCTTATGACTATTATGCTAGGTATTGGTATTTTAGTGGGTTTTATAATTTTTATCGGAAAATATTGGCGTCTCAAAGCAGAATGTCACAAGATTAAAAATCAATTGAAATTAACTGAAAAAGAAATTAAAAACTTAAGATCAATTCCATTGCAAGATCAACATTAGTTTTTTTGTTATTATAAAAAACATAACATGCACAGAGGAGGGTAATAATGATTGATTTATGGCCATTACTATTGCCTGCTGCTGCTTGGTCAGGTTGGTGGATGGCAAATCGTAGTAAGCCCAAAGAAGATCCAACCTTTTACAATCGTTTATCCCGTGAGTATGTTGTCGGACTTAACTACCTCTTGAATGAACAGCCTGATAAGGCGGTTGATGTGTTTATTAAACTGCTTGAAGTGGACAGTGATACCGTAGAGACTCATCTTGCATTAGGAAGTCTATTCAGACGCCGTGGCGAGGTGGATAGAGCCATCCGCATCCATCAGAATTTGATTGCTAGGCCTCAGTTAAGTATTTTACAAAGAAAAGAATCTTTAATGGCTCTGGGCCAAGACTATATGAGTGCTGGTTTATTTGATAGGGCAGAACGAATTTTTTTAGAAGTAGTAGAATTAGGCGGATCCAAAGAGACAAGCAGCTTACACGGCTTGTTAGCGATTTACCAGCAAGAAAAAGCATGGGAAAAGGCTTTGGATATAATTAAAAAATTGGAAATTTCCACTGGTACAAGTTTTCATATACAAGCAGCTCATTATTATTGTGAAATGGCTACGCAGGCATTAAAAACGAATGCGATTGATAAAGCAGTTTATTGTATAAAACAGGCGATAAGTGTTGACAATGAATCGGTCCGGGCCAGTTTAATGAATGCCAACCTTGAAATGAAAGAAGGCCGGTATAAACAAGCAATCCGCTCACTAAAACGCGTTCCGCAACAAGACGCCGATTTTTTGACCGAAATTATTGAGCCTTTAGTAGTCTGTCACAAAGAATTAAATACTATGGATGAGTGCATCCATTATCTGGAACAGACTTTAGAAGATCATCCCCGAGCTTCTGTAATTTTTGTTATTGCTGATTATTTAAGGCAACAAAAGAATATGGATGCCGCTATAGACTTCGTAGCCGATAACTTAAGCAAACATCCATCAATAAGGGGTTTAAATCAGTTAATCTACTGGCATCTTGAATCTGCTCACGGAAAAGTTCGTGACAAATTACAAATGCTTTATGATATAACCAGTAAATTTTTAGATAATAAACCAGTTTATCGATGTATTCACTGTGGTTTTGGTGGAAAACATCTGCATTGGCATTGTCCCAGTTGTAAAAATTGGGGAAGAATGAAACCTGTCCATGGATTGGAAGGATATTAATTAATTTTAAGAGATTTATGATGCAATTTATCGATTTAAAAAAACAGTATTCAATAATAGAAAACGAAATCTTAGCGAGTATTAAAAACGTTTTGAATCATGGCCAATATATTATGGGGCCTGAAATTGCCCAACTTGAGAAGCAATTAGCTGAGTTTATTGGTGTGAAACATGTCATTGTTAACTCAAGCGGAACTGATGCCTTGTTAATGGCCTTAATGGCTTTGGATATCAAGCCAGGTGATGAAGTAATTACCACGCCTTTCAGTTTTTTTGCGACCACGGAAGTAATCAGTCTTTGCCAGGCAAAACCCGTTTTTGTGGATATTGATCCTCGCACTTACAATATGGATCCTGCCAAACTAGAAACTGCAATTACCAGCAAGACCAAAGCGATAATGCCCGTTGGTTTATATGGCCAATGTGCTGATCATGATGAAATAAATGCCATTGCGGATCGTTTTGGTATTCCTGTAATTGAAGATGCAGCACAAAGTTTTGGAGCAACTTATAAAGGAAAATATTCTTGTGCTTTATCAACTATTGGTTGTACCAGCTTTTTTCCCTCGAAGCCTTTAGGCGGATATGGCGATTCCGGTGCATGCTTTACTGATGATGATGATTTGGCCAAAAAACTTATCGAGATAAGAATTCATGGCCAAAATGCACGCTATTGCCATAACCGTATAGGGATTAATGGTCGAATGGATACCATCCAGGCAGCAGTTTTAATTGAGAAATTAAAACTTTTTCCTGATGAAATCATCATGCGACAAAGGGTTGCGGCAAATTACGATGAAATGCTATCCCCATTTGTAAAAACACCCTTTATCCATAGCTATAACACCAGCGTGTATGCTCAATATACTATTGAAGTAAAGAATCGAGATGCATTCCAACAGTCAATGAACGAGTCCGGAATTCCAACCGCAGTCCATTATCCAGTCCCATTGCATCAACAAACTGCTATGGCTTATTTAGGTTATAAATTGGGTGATTTTCCCCATGCAGAATTTGCAAGCAGTCGCGTTATAAGTTTACCCATGCACCCCTACTTGCAAGAGGCGGAACAACAGAAAATTGTTGGAGCGGTTAAAAAGGCTTTACAAATGCATGAAGAAGAGGCGCTTGTCTAGATATGACTACGAAATTGATTGTAGCTCTTGATTTTGAGAGCGAACTTGAGGCTTTAAAGTTAATCGATAAGCTTAATCCGGAAAGTTGTGCCTTAAAAGTAGGGAGTGAACTTTTTACACGACTTGGTACCCATTTTGTAGAGCAATTGGTTAAAAAGCAATTTAAAGTTTTTTTGGATTTAAAGTTTCATGATATCCCCAATACGGTTGCAAAAGCTTGTAAAGCAGGTGCTGAATTGGGTGTATGGATGATGAATGTTCATGCTGCTGGTGGAATGAAAATGATGGAGGCAGCAAAAAAAGCAATCGAGCCTTATGGAACCGACCGTCCGATACTCATAGCGGTAACTGTTTTAACCAGTTTCAATCAAAATGAATTAATGTCTATTGGCATCAATACCCCCATTATTGAACATGTTAATAAATTGGCAGTATTAGCCAAAGAATCTGGTTTAGATGGAGTCGTCAGTTCTGCCCAGGAAGTGAAAACAATTAAAGCCGCCTGCGGCAGTCAATTTATTACTGTCACCCCTGGTATAAGACTTACAAGTGATTCAAAAGATGATCAATCCCGGGTGATGACCCCAAAACAGGCTCTCAACGAAGGAAGTGATTATTTGGTAGTTGGACGTCCAATCACCCAATCACCAAATCCGCAATTAGTTGTTGCAGAAATTCTAAAGGATATTCAAGGATTATAACTCTTTAAAGCCTGGTACTCCAAAGTGAAAAACCAGGCTTTCCTAAGTCCCATAAAGCGACAAAATTCATATACTTCAGATTCAATTTCAATCAATCAGTAGTTTTAGATTCTCATTAGCTCTATTTAATTTCATATCAATATATGTTACTTATATTTGTAATGGAAACAAAAATATGCATCCGGTCGTTAACCTGTAATGGTGATGGAAAAAAATCGAGGTAAATAAAACAAGATTTCAGCAGAATAGGAGGCAATATTGGGAATAGACGTAAAACAAAATTGCTGAATGAGTTAATGGAATATCATAACTTAAGGATAAGTAATGACACCTCAACACGTAATAAGTCAGTTGCTTGACTCTGACTCAGCCCAATACACTCAAAATCTGGATTTATTAAAAAAAATTATTATTACCGCCTTTTTAGGGAGGCTGCAGATCAATGGTCTGCCACCAGATAATAAAATTGCTTTGGGTAATTATTTATTTGATAACGAGCAAATGATGTTCGATTTTACCCGTCTCAGTGAAGAAAAAAGAGCGTTATTTATGCAATGGTTTTTGGAACCCCATCAAGAAAACAAGACTAAAGCTTTTTTAAGAGGGGTTACCGTAAATGAATATCGTGGTTTTACAGCTGAAGTCCCCTTGACTTGGTGGGGAAGGATATTGAGTTGGTTTCACGGGCAATATTTAGAGTATTGGAAAATCAGTGATTTGGATTTATCACTGAAAAAAATATCCAATTATCAATTGACTGGTATTGAAATGTGTCATGGAAACCATGGAGTATTGATTGGTTTCAATCAATTCCTTGTTCCTGGAACAGGAACAAAGTACAAAGATACGAATGATCCCCAACAAGAACCCCTGGGAAATACTAAACGGGTTTTTATCACAGATAAATTGGTCGAGCAGCTTACTTCTCTTAATATAAAAAACATCAAATTTGAATCAGTTTGTAAAAGTCCACATCCCCAATCTATAGAAGTAACTGACCCTCAAGAGCGCCTTGATAAAATGCATGATTATAGATCAATGCAACGGTTTAACTCTGCGCCGCCTTGGTATGTGCGAATTTGGAACTGGCTATTTCCATGGTGGAATGAGCAAAGAATTAAAAGTAAATCCATTAAGGAAAAACAAGTTGTTTCATTATATGAAACAAAAAAAGTAGAAATATTTCGTTTTTTAAAATCCCATGAAATTTTGGTCCGAGAAAGAAAACCTGATATTGAAAATATAGTTTTTTGTGGTGGCGGTGCAAAAATTTTTGCCCATATTGGTGTTTGGAAAGCGCTCAATGAAGCAAAAATATATCCTCAAAAGTTTGCTGGGAGTTCTGCAGGCGCCATCATGGCTTTAATGTGTTATCTAGGTTTTTCTGCGAGTGAAATTGAGGAGTTATTCAAACATTTTAAACATGAACATCTGGTGCATTTTGATATTAATATTAATGGAATTTCAGAGGCTCATTCCTTAAAAACTGCGCTGGATTACGCGATCGCATATAAATTAAATAAAATTGTTTCCCAATATAAAATCCCTTATCCGGAAGGAAAAATTACCTTTGCGACCCTGGAAGAGATAAGGAAAAAATGCCCTGAATGTGGAATTGGAAGAGAGTTAGTGGTTACAGCTACAAATAAACGCCAGGCTAGAACAAGATATTTTTCCTTGTTACATTCCCCGGATTTTGAGGTAAGTGAAGCAGTTAAAACATCAGCAAGTTTCCCTATAGTCTATAGATCAACGATTATCGATGGAGAGGAACATAATGATGGCGGTGTATTAAACAATTTCCCTACAGAGGCGTTCTCTGATGATCATAGCACCTTACTCGAATCAGAGTATGGTAATAATTTACGAGTATTAGCGGTAAAGTTCGATGATGGACCTGAACGTAAGGCAATAGATCGTGTAATGGATAGGGTTTACAGGGAAAATCTCGTATTAAATTGGATTTATAGACTGTTAACTGGAGTGAGTGACCCTGCCAGTGGTTGGGAAAAAGATCGTTTGAAATTAAGAAAATATGCCTGCCAGTCTGTTGTAATCAACGTTGATAACGTTTCTAGTTCCTCATTTACAGTAGGTGAGGAAACCAGAAAAAAAATGATTGATTCAGGTTATGAAGAGACCAAAAATTACCTGGATATGCGCTATCACAAAAATGAATCTGAGGAATATGAAAATGAAGAGTTTATGTATGAGACGTTCAGCTCTTTAGGTGAATTACTTTCATACTGTTGTTATCGAGGGGATAAGCAATGGTTTGAAAGAGTATATCAACTTATTGAAAAATCAACTGCTCCTAATCGAAAGGAATTAATGCAACAGGCTCAGGAACTTAGGGCACTTTATTTCAATTCGGGGTCTCATTCACCCAAAAACTACCCACAAGATGACAACTCCCTGACTTTTTTTGGAAATGAGGTACTTCAGTCTAACCCATCGAACAAAAGAGAAAACTATAAAATTTTATTAGCTGTATATCCAGTTTTTTTAAAGTTATCTCAGTCTTTACTAAAGGACAACACGGATAAAAAAATCTTTGATTATGCGCGTCATTCCTTTTTACTAAGAGATCCTTTTGCCTGCCTGGAGCATTTTGCCAAAATTCGCAATGATACACATCTGATTTTTCATATTGTAATTAATTTATTGAAAGAGCTTCGAAAAAATCACAATAGTAAAGAGATATATGAGTCATTTAATCAAGTGTTTGATTTACTTAATGATGGCACTATCCTTGATAAAGAAGAGTATTTTGCCCGCTGGGATTTATCTTGTCACCAATGCTTTCGAATGCTCCGTATATTGAATAAAGACGGTAAAATTAATCCTCGCTTGCTTCGCTCCTTAAGTAGAAGAAATGAACCCATGCAAACAGTAGTGTCCGGTGTTTATCTTGAAGATCTGGAATATAGCGATTCCGAATCTTCTGCGAATTGTGCTTTTAAGTTGTAATATTATGGGATTACATGATAATTTACCGGCCCAACTCGCACGTTACTTAACATGGATTATTGTTCATATATATGAAAATAAAAGGCTTTACTTTTCTGGAATTACTTATAACAATGACCTTATTTATAGGTTTATCAACAATAGGAATTGCTTCATATACTTACTTTATTAATAAAAATGAGCAACAAACACTAATTGATGAACTACGAATTGCTATTCAGTATGCTAAAATCCAGGCAGTCATTATGGGTAAACCTGTTTCCCTCATGCCTTTAGAGGGAGCTTCAGACTGGTCAAAAGGTATCGTTTTGTGTCATCTTAATAAACGGACAAATCAGTTGGAGCGTATTTATCAATGGCAATGGCATCATCTTCGTTTGAGCTTGAGCTGGGAAGGAACCGGCTCGAGAAACAAGCTCACTTTTTCAAATTTTCCTGGCCAAGCAATAAGTAATGGGCATTTTATTCTAGTGAATAAAATTTACCATACGCAAACAAAACTTATATTAAATCGTTTAGGACGAATAAGAATCAGCAATAACTTGTCGCTGCTGCGTTAATTTTGTAAGATCACGTTGAAATATATTTTCTCATAAGTAGTTACTATCCATGCCTATTAATATTAAATCTATTTTTAAAATTAATGTATCAAGTTCTGAACCTCTTACAGAGTGGCTTAATCACCCAAATTCTTTAACCGATAAATTGTACCAAATAAAAGGTGATGCACGAATCCAGCTTCTTTCACAATCTTGGACATATACTGACTGGTGGGATAGATATCTCCTGCAAATTCCAGATGAAAAGGTTTTTCAGCGAGAAATCATTATGAAAAGTCATGGGATTCCGTATTGGTATGCTCGAAGTATTATTCCTAAAAAATGTTATGAGCTGGATCCCGTTTTTTTTGGGCGCTTACAAAACGAATCCATAAAAAACTTAATCTTCGATAGAGAAAAAGTAAGCCGTTTACAGTGCATCAATTACCCTGTCGATCAACGATGTCTAGAATATTATTGGGTGAAAAAAAACCTGGATGTTACTGGTGTCCTTTGGCTTCGACTAGCGGAATTTTCATTTCAGCACAAGGAGTCATTTTATTTGGTTGAAATTATGTTACCTGAACTCGAGACTATTACCCCATGAAATGGAATGCCTACTGGCGACTAATGCGCTTCGACAAGCCTGTGGGAATTTTATTACTCTGGTTTCCAACAGCATGGGCTTTATGGCTGGCAAATAGGGGAGTACCCTCGATCAGGCTGTTTACTCTTTTTTTGTTGGGTACAGTACTTATGCGGGCGGCCGGGTGTGTAATCAATGACATTGCTGATCGAAATATTGACAAGCATGTTGCCCGCACGAAGCTGAGGCCTTTAACTGCCGGGGAAGTGAGTTTGCCAGAAGCGTTTCTTTTATTAATAGGGCTGCTTTTAGCAGCCTTATTCATATTGCTTCAATTGCCACGGAACTGTTTTTATCTTGGATTAATTTCTTTATTCATTTCTTTCCTCTACCCATTTTGTAAACGCTTTCTTGATGCACCTCAATTGGTTTTGGGGTTGGCGTTTTCTATGGGAATACCTATGGCTTACGTGGCTTCCGGTTTAGCGTTATCGAGTGAATGTTTTTTATTATTTGTAATAAATTTTTCATGGATACTTGTCTATGACACGATGTATGCTATGGCTGATAAAGCCGATGATTTACGAATTGGTGTCAAATCTACTGCTATTTTCTTTGCTGATTATGATCGGTTAATTATTGGGGTTTTACAAGGGATATTCCATAGTTTATGGATATATTGGGCCTTGATAAACCACGTAAATTTATGGTTTTACATTTTTTGGTTTATCGCGGGTACAGTTTTGATTTACCAACAAAAACTGATTAGGAAAAGAGAACCTAAAGATTGTTTTAAAGCGTTTATTGTAAGTGGATACTATGGAGCATGGATGTGGTTGGCTGTTGCTGTATGAGGATTGCAGAAAAATAAAAAGCTTCTAAAATAAAACTACGCGCAGAACTACCAATCATTTTAAATCCACCCGGCGATACTTCTAATATCTTATATAAAACGCACATAATATATTTTATAATTAGGCTTTCTGTAAAAGGATGTTTTTATGGCTTATCCCCTATATATTCTGACAGATTCTCCTTATATAAATTCCCAAGTTAAAGGACAATCGTTCACAAACTTGGAATCTCTACTGCAAAATAACCAATTTTCAGAACAACAATCCCGCAAGATAATTTATCGAATACTGTGTCAAGATGAAAAAGAGCGTGATGAAATTCTTGAAATCTTGAGTAAGCATGAGGAAGTAAATCTGAAAAAATATAGTTCTTCCGTTTGCATCCTTATGCCAGGAGAGAATAGTTTAGAGTTTACACGGTTATCTCAGGGTAAAGATATACTGTGGGGTAAGGATTTTGAAGAAGCCATGCAAGGGAAGGCCGAAAAAGCAATCCATGTTTTGCAACAGTATCACCGACCAATAGGCTGGGATGTAATTTCCGCAATAATAATTGCAAACGCAGCTGATCCTATACTGCAAAATTCAGTTGATTATTGGTTGGAAAAAAGACAATTATCATTACACAGAATGGCTTTGCGGCACGAAGGACTGGCCAGGATTATATTCACTACTGGTTTAGCGAAACAGGTTACTGGAGAAGAGTTAGGGGCGTTGATTAAAAAACACTCTCAACTATATCGAGAGTTAGCTGAATCGGGACAACTGGACTCTAATGCAATTCTTGACCGAAGATTACACTTACAGATAAGTGAAAAAATTCAAAATGATTCTGTTCTTGGTAAGAAACCTGTTGTGATTACACATGTACAAATGGTACATGATGCGATTAGTGAAGATTTTTATTCTATTTGGGAAGCCTCTGAAGATAAAAACATAATCAATCTTAAATTAAAAGAAGAAGTTGCTTATTCTCAATTTAAAGTCGCTCAGCTCATTTTGAAAAATCCCCAAAAAGTCATTGTCTTGGAAGGACTGGATCATAAGATTACTTCGGATGAACAGGACATAGTAAGTAAAGAAACAACGGATGATATAAGAGCAAATTTTCCAAACGGAATTCCAGAATGCTTTAATAAACTCTCTGATGTACAAAAAGATTTACTAAGGGTTAATACGGCACCGGTTGTCTTACTATGCCTTAATAAAATTCCAGTTGTTTATCCTTCAACTACACCTGAGCTGGCAAAAAAGCTGTATACGGCAATCGATGAGGCAACCAGCAGAGGAAATCTTTTGGGTGAGCTTAAAAAAATTGAATCAGATTTTCGTCCTGAAAGGGAACAATCGGCAATTGCTTCTTGTTTGGCGGCAGCTAGAGAATCCGAAAATTTTGAAGTATTTCTTGTGTTTGGAGGATTGCATAAATTTTATCAATATCAACCTGAAGATAATTCATATTATATGACCCCACCAGAAAATATGGACGCCTCAGATCTATTAACTAGAGAAAGTAAGATGTCAGTAAATTCAGATACAATAAATCCGTTTCTAAATGGGGAGGACTTTGTCTCTAAATTTAAAAAAGAAATCGCAAACTTCAAACTGGTTGATATAAATCTTGATGAGAATAAACAATTTAAATTGGATTAATTGTCGGATTCTATTAAAAATATAAAATAAACCGTTAACTACTTTTTTCCATTCATTGAATTAAGGGGACTTGGAAAAAAGTAGTTTTTCAAAGATTATTAAACAGGAGCTTACAAACGCTCCTGTCATTTAAAAAGTCTCACTGCCATTGTCTGCTACAACCCGAGTATGTTTTCCATAGATAACAAGAATCTTTTGTTTTGTTTTCAGTTTGAGATCTTCAGACTGTACTACGGAAATAATTCCCCCGGAACTTAATTTAATAACGTACTCAACACCACGTGTTTGACTGTAGCCATTATCTACAAAACTGTTGGTGGTTGTACTATTAGTCATATTAGTCGAATTGCGGTGTAAGTTCACAGGACGTTTTGAAATAATTGTACCAGGAATTACTTTTTTAATTTTTCCCACTTCGCTTGAATCATACTCACCTGGAGGTAAAGTATTATTACAACCAGATAGTATCAAACCGAAGACTAGTATTAAAAAAGACTTAAGTAGCGTTTTTCGATTCATAATGCTTAAACTCCAGTTAGGAATGTGCCTTGAATAACAACCCACGCTATTTCCTAAAGGTTAGGGATATCATTCGAACCACATCATCAATTAAATTTTACGGCTGCATGAGTATAACTGAGAATTAAATGATTTTTAACAACTCATCTAACAAGCTGCTAGCGCCAATTCGAAACCAGCTTTTGTTAATGTGTTTATTCAATAATAATTCTGAAAGTATGGCATAAGAATACGCTTCATGAGCAGATTTTATACCCCCAGAAACTTTTATTCCACAATCTGCTTTGCTTTCTTTAATTGCGCTTAAAATAGCAAAAGCTGCAGATAACGAAGCACCTGTAGGTAGTTTACCTGTAGATGTTTTTATAAAATCACAACCTAATTCAATCAGTTCATGACTTGCGGTGTACACGGATTTCATATCAGGAAAAGCGCCAGTCTCAAGAATAATTTTTAAAGTAAGATGGTTTTGCCTGCACAGCTTTGAAATCACACCACATTGACCTAATGCTTTTTGTTTTTCTCCTTGAAGATACTGTTGATAAGGAAACACATAATCAATTTCTGCAACACCCATTTGCATCGCTTTTTTTATAGATCCAAGGGAGGAGTCCAGGTCCTCAGCACCTTGAGGAAAATTGACTACAGTTGCTAAAGGAATTGAATTATGGCAGGAGAACTGATCCAAATGGTTTAAGTAAATGCATAGAGCGGCAACCTCATTTTGATTTGCTTTGTTTTTTAATCGGGATAACGATTCCGTTGTTGCATGCTCATCCAACAAGGTGAGATCAAGGGTATGAATGAGTTGCTGGGCAGAAATGTCTCGGTGAGCATAGCTGCCAAGCAAGACTTGCATGACTTGATTAAAATGAATTTCCAAACTCACTTTAAGCTCGCGATGTAGTGTTTCAGAAGGAGATTCAATTTTTCGGCGGCACTTTCTGCCATTGCCACTACGGATTCATGACTATGGGCCGTTTTTGAAAGGCCGGTTGCATAATTGGTAATCATGGCAATCACTGCCACATGCATTCCACAGTGGTTTGCAACCAAGACTTCAGGAACTGTTGACATGCCAACAGCATCTGCTCCCCAGATTTTAAAGGCTCTGATCTCTGCAGCGGTTTCATAGTGGGGTCCTAGTACAGAAATATAGACTCCCTCACTCAGTTTTATCGAGTTATTAGCAGCAATTGATAATAAATCTGAACGCATTTGCTTATCATAAGCATTGTCTAAAGGATAAAATCGCGGTCCAAACTCATCATCGTTAGGACCCATTAAAGGATTGCTAGGTTGCAAATTAATGTGATCCGAAATGAGCATTAATTCTCCAGGTCCAATATCTTCTCTTAAAGAGCCCGAAGCATTGGTAGCGATAAAATAATTGCAACCCAAAAGTTTTAGGGTACGAATATAGGTTTTGACAGTTTCATAGTTTTCTAATCCTTCGTATGTATGAGCTCTTCCTTGTAAACAGACAACGCCTACCTTGTTCCAATATCCAAGAATCAGATTTCCACCATGCCCTTGCACGGTAATTTTGGGAAAACCGGGCAAATCTTGATAACTAATGGATATTGAATCTTGCAATTCTTCAGCGAATTTTCCTAACCCTGAACCCAGAACTATACCAACAGTGGGTTTAAATGAAGGGTAAAGTTTTTTAATATGGTTTGCTGCTAAGTGAGCATAGTTCTGCTTTGGTGCAGTATCTGTCATACAAATCTTCCTATTATACTAAGAGTTAAAATCAAATTTAAAAGCCAGAGGCAGAAGTTCATTAATTGTTAAACTACGCAATATCGAATCTTTATTACATAAATGAATCAGGGTATCAGGTGTAGAAAATTCATATATTCTTTGCCTGCAAGCACCACATGGTGAACACAATGAATTTGTGCCAGCAAGGACTACCATACTTTTAATACGCTGTTCCCCTGCAGAAACCATTGCTGAAATCGCTGAGGTCTCTGCACATACGGCCAAGCCATATGAACTATTTTCCACATTGACTCCCGTGTATAAATTGTCCTTATCCGTACAAATACAGCAGGCAACACTAAATTTAGAGTACGGTGAGTATGAATGGGCAAGAGCCTGATATGCATTTGAAATCATTTTCGTAGTTTGTGAATCCATAATTAAATCTCAAAAAAAATTTATTCATTAAATTATAAAGGAGTATTACAACAAGAACCAAACTCTCTTTGCGAATCTTGATATTCCTGCTCTTCCAAAAGGTCAGACGATTCAGGAGATAAATGATTTTTCGTCTTTTCTGATCTCCAGTTTAAACTTTTCCAATAGCCTGGTTCTGGTGCCTCCGTAAGCTCTAGAGAATCAGAAGGGCCTAGTGAATCCCCCATCTGTGCATAACTATCATTTATCTCATCTTGTGTGAGATCGCTAAAGGTCGATTTTAACCAAAATTCAAAGGCTAATGCTCCCATTCCTGTGCAAATGATTAATGAAAATATAGTAATAGGTATTGCCGCAGGGGGAAATAAAAAAATAAGGGTAGCTGAAGCGGCAGTTACTAACGTCATAACCGAGGATGTTATTGCGTAAGATACATAAGCCTCTTGTCGAGAATAGGATGACTTATCATGCGGTTGCGGGGGGTTTTTTAACTTATGAATTTCCCCGATAGTCCATATAATATTACCTAAAAGAAAAAGCCAGGCAGCTGGAGGTAATAATGCCGGTAGAAAAACCGCTGCAACGCTGATAATTGTTGCGGTAAAACCTATAAATGAAGAAAGCATGAATTGTTCTTTAATTTGGGCAAAACCATACCATTTTAAATGATGTTCTCGGTGATCAGGATGGAGCACAGAGGCTGTAAGCCACGAAAGGTAGGCTAGTAAATAGACCCCTAGCGAAATAAACCTGAAAGCAGCAGCTGCGAGTGGAAAAGGAATATATTGGAGCTTTGAAAGCAAAAAGCCAGTGAAGAAAAAAATACCACTTGCTTTCTCTAACTTTTGAGCTACGGTCATATGAAAATAATCCTAGGAACTCTAAACCGAAAAATTGTACCTTAATTAGTCAAAAAAAAACAGTTCCATTTCAAGTAATTAAAAGTTAATCCTCTATTTGAGCAGGAGAGATTGAGCTAGTCGGATATAACTGTATGTGTCTGTATTTTTCCGCGTTGCACCGCTGGCATGGAACTAAGGGTAATTCGCACAAGTAATCCTCCACCAGGGTTGTTTGAAGCCATAATTTTACCATGATGCAATTGTATAGCCCGAGAGGCAATGGCGAGACCTAATCCATATCCGCCTGTTTTTTTGGTTCTGGATGTATCTACTCTATAAAAGGGATTGAATATTCTCTCCAGCTGATCTTCTGGTACACCGGGCCCTTTGTCGCTGATGTCAATAAATACCTTTTCTTTTGTCTCGTCATGTTTTAATGAAACAATAACTTGTTCCTCATTTGTTGAGTAGTGTAATGCATTACGAACTACATTTTCTGTTGCCCTGTGAATCAAGCGTTCATCAATTACTAATTGGCAAGGTTCGATGATTCCTGCTTTGACTCCAGGTTTATCTCCACCAACTTCATAATTAGCATCTTCAATAATATTGAACAAAAGTTCAGAAAGATTGACTTCTTTCAAGTCAAGTTCAGTTGTCGATTTTTCCAAACGAGCAAAGTCTAAAACTTCTGTAATTAACGCATTTAATCGAGAACACTCAAGTTCCATACGATTAAACTCACTATCTGCTAAATGGTGTGTTTTGTTGCGGCCCAATTCAATGGCAATTTGCAATCGGGCAAGAGGGGAGCGTAATTCATGTGAAATATCTTGCAACAGTCTCTCTTTTGAGTGGACTATAGCTTCCAATTGCTCTGCCATACGATCAAATTCTTTACTCAATTGGGCTATTTCATCATTATGATGCCCTTTTAAACGGCCAACGCGGGTATTTAGTTTTCCTGTGGCGATTGATTTTGCCGCCATCCCCAAAGAGCGTAGGGGCTGTGTTAGGTAGCGCGATAAAAAATAGCAAATTAGGCCGCTGAAGAATGTGGCTAGAAAAAGACGGATAGCTAATCCAGCCCAAGGAACCCCAACAAAGTGGTAGATTGGTTTTTCACTAACCGCTGCTAGGCGATAAAATTTTCCAGATGTGGATAGAATTTCATGACTGACAATCAGTTTCCCTGATTTTAGAATACCTTCGCTCAACTGATCCTGAAGAAGGTTTTCTGCGACTTTTTTTACATTTTCCGGTGCTGCCCGGGTTCCAATAATTTCACCCGTACTGGTTAACAAATAAATAGACATATGTCTGGAAATGCCAATTTTATTCAACCATTTTAATAAAGCAGTCTGTCTTCCTGATTCATATGTTGCAACCGCAGCATTTGCATAACTGTCCATAAATAATTGTTCTTGTGCAGGAAGTGATGATTTTTGCACAATATGACTGATAATCCAGGCGGTTGTAAAAATGATGAGTACAGTTGCAAGCCAAAATGAAATAAAAATTTTCCAATATAAACTACGCATTAAACATATATCCAAAACCACGCACAGTTTTAACTATGGGCTCGCCTTGAGGATTGTCACCCAACTTGTTTCTCAAATTGCTGATATGGACATCGATACTTCGATCATATGCAGTGTATTTTCTGCCTAAAGCATACTCAGTTAGCTCTTCTTTTGAAAATGCTTGCCCCGGAGATTTAATGAGCATTTCCAGAATATTGAATTCTGCATTGGTTAGTTCAAGATAATTTCCTGCCAGGGTTACATGTCGTTTGGAGCAATCAACAACTATATTATGCTGTTCAATAATAGGTCGTGAAGTAGGAATTTTTTGGGTGCGTCTTAATATGGCACGCAAAGGCGCTACCAATTCACGTGGATTGCATGGTTTGGGTAAATAGTCATCTGCGCCAATTTCAAGGCCTACAATCCGATCTATATCATCACCCCGAGCAGTTAGCATAAGGATCGGGGTTTCTAAATGTTCGCGAATCGCTTTCAATACCTCAAAGCCATTTAGTTTGGGAAGCATAACATCAAGAATAATGGCATCGAAAGTCTGGTTCAGGGCTTTTTTTACGCCACTTTCTCCATCATGGACACATACAGCTTGAAAGCCTTCAGGTATCAAATATTGAGCTAATAAATCCGTCAGCTCTGTATCATCATCAACTATAAGAATATTACCATTCATACTTCATTATGCCTTACGTGTATCAATACATTCCATTAACTTTATTCTTCTGGCATCCGCATTGATAATTTTAAATTCGAATGAATCAATCGTAATGCTTTCCCCTCGTGAAGGCAAATGACCAAAACTATTCATTACGATACCTCCAATTGTATCATAAAATTCATCACTGAAATCTGCATTAAGCTGCTCATTAAATTCATCAATAGGCATATGGGCCTTAACAATATAATGTCCATCTTCATGTACTTTAAGGTAGGCATCTTCATCGATATCAAACTCATCTTCGATATCGCCAATGATTTGTTCAATAATATCTTCAATAGTTACAAAACCTGAAACCTCCCCGTATTCGTCCACAACAATAGCCATATGGTTTTTGTTGCTGCGAAACTCGCTAAGCAAGCTATCCAGGCGTCGACTTTCAGGAACAAAGGCAGCTTGACGACAAATATCCAATAAATTAAAGGATTCCAAATTAGAGGATTGGTAGCGTAATAAATCTTTTGCATGCAATACGCCAATGATTTCATCTGAATCCGCAGCGATTACCGGGAATCTTGAATGGCCGGTTTGGGTTACTGTGTTTATTATAGCGCTGAATTCATCGTCTTGTTTAATACAAACCATTTGATTTTTAGGCAGCATGATGTCGCGAACGCGCATTTTTGAGAAGGAAATAGCACCTTCTATCATTGCCAAAGTTTCGGCACTAATAAGAGAGCGAATTTGAGCATCTCTTAACAAACTAACAAGTTCCTCTTGGTTTTGTGGTTCTCCTTGTAAAAACTGCTTAAACCGAGCAAACCACGTACTATTATCTTCCTCTTTATTCAAGTTCATTACCCTCTGTGTCATAAGGATTAGGAAACCCAAGTTCAGCTAACAATCTAACCTCAATATCTTGCATTATGGCTGCCTCATCATCCTTAATATGATCATAGCCTAATAAATGCAATATTCCATGGATCAAAATCAATGCCCAATGTGCTTCCAGGGCTTTATTAAGCTGTTTACTCTCTTCCACCAGGACTTGCGGACAAATGATAACATCCCCTAAAAGGGGGCATTCAATTTGAATTTCAGGTGGAAGGGCACTGGGAAATGCTAATACATTGGTCGTCTTATTTTGTTTTCTGTATGTGTGATTCAAATAAATCATTTCATCCGGCATAACCAAGCGGACTGTAAGCTCAGCTTCCTTTCGGAAATCTCTTAGTGCCAGTGTGGCAAGCCGGGTTAATTCTTCTTCGCTAACAGGTAAGGACTCCTCTGTTGCATTTTGAATATCTATATAATAAGTCATTATTTTTTTCCTGTTGATGCATTATCGTAGCAGTCAACAATTTTAGATACCAATGGATGGCGTACTACTTCACGACTTGTGAAAGTATGAATACTGATTTCCGGTATTTTTTTGAATAATCCTACTGCATGCGCAAGGCCGGAATCAATACCTTTTGGTAAATCTACTTGGGTCATATCCCCAGTGACTACTGCTTTTGAGCCAAATCCTATACGGGTTAAAAACATTTTCATTTGCATAATTGTGGTATTTTGAGCCTCATCCAGAATGATAAATGATTCATTTAAAGTTCGGCCACGCATAAATGCCAAGGGCAATACTTCAATAATATCAGTCTGAATCAATTTTTGGGTTTCTTTAAAACCAATCATTTCGTATAAGGCATCATAAATAGGTCGTAAATAAGGCAATACCTTTTCCACCAAATCGCCAGGAAGAAAACCTAATTTTTCACCTGCTTCAACTGCTGGTCTTACAAAAATTAATCTTTGCACTTCACCTTTTTCAAAGCATTGTATTGCTTTAGAAACAGCCAGATATGTTTTTCCAGTCCCGGCAGGACCCACAGCAAAAGTTATATCAAAACGGTCGATCGAATCAAGAAAATCAGCCTGTTTGTTATTTCGTGCAACAATCGATTTTCGGCATAGTTTAACGTGATGAACATTATGAACCATTATTTTTAGGTTTTCCTCAATGAAATATATATATTAAAAGTATAGTATTTATTATACTTTTTTGACCCCGAAAAGTACAAACACGCTAGAATAGTGCAGAAAGCTCATCTTCTGCAAGATTTATGCTACAATCATTCTTTTTGATATAGTACACATTTCATGATTGATCTTCATTGTCATAGTTATTTTTCTGATGGAGTCTTGAGTCCAAAAGAATTAATCGAGAAAGCGCAGGCGCAAAAGATTAAGTGTCTGTCACTTACTGATCATGATACTATTGCAGGTTACCCCGAATTACTTGAAGCAGCTGCTGCAACCCCAATTAAAATAATCAACGGAATAGAACTTAGCGCCCGGTGGAAAAAACATGAGCTACACATCCTGGGTTATCAAATTAATCATACTCCAAGCCTCCTTGAGCTCATCACCCGGCAAAATCAAAGCAGGATAGAACGTGCACAGCAAATTGGTACGGCATTAGCTTCAATTGATATTTCAGATGCTTATGCAAAAGCATGTGAACTCGCAGGCCATAATCGGGTAGGGAGACCTCATTTCGCCCAACTTCTCGTTAACGAAGGGAAGGTCAAAGATCTTGCTGCGGCATTTAAACGCTTTTTAGGCAGGGGGAAGATTGCCTATGTTCCTACTCCCTGGATTAGTATAGAAGAAGCAGTGCAGGGTATAGTGGATGCAGGTGGTCAGGCAGTTATTGCTCACCCGCTTAAATACGGATTGACGCGTTCTAAATTGCATGAGTTAATTAATGAATTTAAAAACGCTGGTGGAGTGGGACTAGAAGTAGTCTCGGGAGAAATGACAGTGACTGAAGTTAATGAAATGGCGGCAACATGCCTTCGTTTTCATTTATTAGCCTCTTCAGGTTCAGACTATCATAGCGATAGAGCCTCTCGAACTCACCTTGGTTGTCAAAAACCACTGCCATTAAATTGTATGCCTATTTGGCATGAATGGAACATTTAACAGGGGACTTTATGAGTCAGTTTTTTGCATTACATCCTGACAATCCGCAAGCTCGTTTGTTGAGAAAGGCGGTAAATATTATTGAGGAAGGCGGCTTAATTGTTTATCCTACAGACTCAGGTTACGCATTAGGTTGTAGTTTAGGAAATAAGGCCGCGCTTGAGCGTATTAGAAAATTACGGCAATTGGATAAAAATCATAATATGACACTGGTTTGTCGTGATCTGTCCCAACTTGGCACCTATGCTCGAGTTTCAAACCCAATATTTCGATTATTAAAAGCTTTCACGCCGGGTTCATATACTTTTATTCTTAATGCAACACATGAAGTTCCTCGCTTAATGTTGCATCCCAAAAGAAAAACCTTAGGATTACGTGTTCCTGATAATATGATTACACTTGCACTTTTGGAATGTCTTGAAGCTCCCCTAATGAGTACGACCTTAATTCTTCCCGGTGCAAAAGCTCCGCTAAGTGAACCGGAAGCCATTCATGATCTTTTGGGGAATCAAATTGACTTGGTTATTGATGGTGGGAATTGTGGGCAAGAACCCACCACTGTAGTCGATTTAACTGGTGATTATCCAGTGATAATAAGGGAGGGCAAAGGTGATCCTGAGCCCTTTAAATAATTTATTTAATATTTAGAAGAGGATATTGATGTCAGCACTATTTAGTTCCAATAAACGAGTTGTTTCTGGAATGCGAGTCAGCGGAAGATTACATCTTGGGCACTACCATGGTGTAATTAAAAACTGGATTAAATTACAACATCAATATGATTGCTTCTTTTTTGCTGCCGATTGGCATGGTTTAACAACTCAATATGATGAGCCCGGTTTTATTGAAAAACATTTGTGGGATATGATTATTGACTGGTTGGCCTGTGGAGTTAATCCCGGTTTATCCAGAATATTTATTCAATCCTGGGTTCCGGAGCATGCCGAACTCCATTTACTTTTATCAATGATTACTCCCTTAGGATGGCTTGAGAGGGTACCCAGCTTTAAAGATCAGCAAGAAAAATTAAAGGAGAAGGATTTATCTACTTACGGTTTCCTTGGCTATCCATTATTACAAAGCGCTGATGTTCTCATTTATCATGCTGATTATGTCCCAGTAGGTGAAGATCAAGTTTCTCATATTGAACTGACACGGGAAATTGCACGCCGATTTAACCATATCTATGGCAAAGAACCCAATTTTGAAGAACTTGCTGCTGAAGCAATAAAAAAAATGGGTAAAAAAAATAGTAAATATTATAGTGAATTAAGGCGGCAATTTCAGGAACATGGAAATCATGAGGCGATTAAAACCGCACAAGCTCTTTTAGAGGATCAGGCGAGCTTATCTATTGGAGATAAAGAGCGTTTACTGGGTTATTTGGAAGGGAGTGGTAAAATTATTCTGCCTGAACCTCAACCGCTACTTACTGAAACCGCCAAAATGCCTGGCCTTGATGGGCAAAAAATGTCTAAGTCTTATCATAATACAATTATGTTAAGAGAGACCCCTGATCAGGTTGAAAAAAAGGTATTAACCATGCCGACGGACCCCGCGCGCGTCAAAAGAACAGATCCTGGCGAGCCGGAAAAATGTCCCGTCTGGCAATTCCATAAAATTTATTCAAATGATGAGCTGAAAGATTGGGTTCAGAAAGGATGCCGTTCTGCTGGAATTGGTTGTATTGATTGTAAGAGACCTGTTGTGGATGCAATTAATAAGGAATTAAAACCAATCCAGGAAGCGATCGCTGAATATGAAGCGGACTTAGGTTCCGTGAAGCGTATCGTTTCTGAAGGAAGTGAAGCTGCGCGAGAAGTGGCTTGTAAAAATTTAAGCACCGTCCGAGAGGTCATGGGGCTCGATTATTGACGATTGGTTGCTATGGCAAACCTTTAAAATCCTGGGCATAAAGAAAAAGCCCAGGCTTCACTTTGATTCCCCATTGATTGGAAGTGAACTGTGAAGGCGAATAAAAATGAGTGTTGTGAGCATGGATATTGAAATATCAGGCAAACCGGAAATAAAAGCGATAATTGATGGTAAGGAGCTTACAGAGTTTCCGGATGATTTATTTATACCTCCCGATGCACTTGAAGTATTGTTGGATTCTTTTAGTGGGCCACTTGATTTACTTCTATACCTCATTCGCAAACAGAATATTGATATACTGGATATTCCTATTGTAAGTATTACCAAACAATATTTGCATTACATTCAACTAATGGAATACAGGAGATTGGAGTTAGCAGCGGATTATTTATTGATGGCTGCGATGCTTGCGGAAATTAAATCAAGATTACTATTACCTGCTCCGCCTGCCAGTGAGGATGAGGAAGAAGAAGATCCCCGAATGGCATTGGTGCGAAAACTCCAGGCGTATGAACAAATAAAAACTGCAGCAGAATTGCTTGATGCACTCCCTCGACAAGAACGAGATCATTTTACTATTCAAGTAACACCTTCAGAACTTGAACGGATAATTGTTCACCCGGAGGTACAGCTAGAAGATCTTATTGAAGCAATGAAATCTTTAATGATAAGGGAAGAGCAAGTCAGCCATCATCGGGTTTCACGTGAGGCATTGTCTGTTCGTGAGCGTATGAGTCATGTTTTATTACTCCTACAGGAGCATAAAATGGTAGATTTTCATCAATTATTCTCGATCACCGAGGGACGAATGGGTTTGGTCGTTTCCCTGTTGGCTATTTTAGAACTAGCAAGACAATCACTTATTGTGATCATCCAAAACGAAGCATTTTCTCCAATACATTTACAGGCAGCATGAGATGGATGAAAAGGAATTAAAAAATATCATCGAAGCGTTACTTTTAAGTGCGAATGAACCTGTATCTCTTGAGAGATTATTGGAGGTTTTTGATGAGTGGCAAAGGCCAAGCAAAGAACATTTAAGTATTATTATTAATGACTTAAAAGAGGAATATGCCTCTCGATCGTTTGAGTTGGTTCAGGTTGCGACAGGGTTTCTTATCCAAACAAAAAAACAATACAGCAACTGGATTGCAAAAATGCAAATCGAAAAACCTGCCAAATACTCTCGTGCTTTACTTGAAACTTTAGCCATTATTGCTTATAAGCAACCAGTTACTCGTGCTGACATAGAGGAGTTGCGCGGAGTTACTGTAAACAGTCAAATAATAAAAACTTTATTGGAAAGAGAATGGATTCGTGTTTCCGGTTATAAGAATGTAGCAGGCAAACCTGCTGTATATACAACAACGAGAGAATTTTTAAATTATTTTAATTTAAAATATTTAAATGAACTTCCAACCTTACCCGAGGTTGTGGAGGCCTTAACTTTACACAACCCTAATGAAGAGTATATTACTGAATGAGCAGCGAAAGGTTACAAAAAATACTAAGCCAGGCAGGGCTTGGATCACGTCGGGAAATGGAGCGCTGGATAGAAAATGGCTGGGTACAAGTGAATGGAAAACCAGCAAAATTGGGTGATTCAGCGAGTGGTGAAGATAAAATTACGGTAAAAGGAAAATTAATCGCTAATCCACTTAGAGTAAGACAAAATGTACGCATTTTGCTTTATCACAAGCCCGTTGGCGAAATATCAAGCCGACATGATCCTAAATTTGAAAAAACAGTTTTTGATCATTTGCCGCATTTACGACAAGGTCGTTGGGTGCAAGTCGGACGCTTGGATTTAAACACTTCCGGATTGCTTATTTTTACTAATAATGGTGATTTGGCCAATAAATTAATGCATCCAAAATACGGATTAGAAAGAGAGTATGCCGTCAGGGTTCATGGTCAGGTTAACCAGGAAGCTTTAAATAATCTGCAAAAGGGGATTGAACTTGAAGATGGAATAGCTAAATTCACCCATTTGGAATTTCGCGGCGGCGAGGGTACAAACGCATGGTATCATGTCACCTTGAACGAAGGACGGAATCGAGAAGTTCGACGTTTATGGGAATCACAAGGTGTCGAGGTAAGCAGGTTAATTCGTATTCGTTATGGTATATTAACCATGCCAAGATTTCTGTCACGCGGACAATGTTATGAGCTTTCACCCAAAGAGGTTAGTGAGTTTTTAGCCTCTTTACCAAAAGAGTGACAATAAGATTTCAGTTGCATAACCCGGATTGGCAAAGCCTATCCGGGCTTAACCAACCCCATGCTATTGGGTACTTAAACAGTATAGTTTTTCTTGTCAAAAGGTTTTAGAGATTCCGTTATTTGCTCATACAATTCCGGAAGCCACCTGGGTTGGGCAAATGTAGACGTGGAAGGTTTTCCTTGCCGTAAATCATTGGGTGCAATAATAATCTGAATATGATCCAAACCAACACGGCGTGCCAAAATAAACAACTGATCAATAGCCAAATCACCTACAGCCAAACAACCTACGGACAGGTTTTTACCATGAATGAAAATATTATTTCCCAAGTTTCTTCTGCCATCCTCATATCCCTTTTGTTTATCAAAATTATTGGGGTAATTAATCATCATGGACAAATGCATACTGCTGAACGGGTTAAAATTAACAAGCCTATAAACTCCCTCTGGAATTTGTTTGTCATTTTCACGCAATTTGGGTCCTAGCCGTCCACTAAATCCGGTCAATGGATAATCATGGATATGTTTCCAAACTTGATTTGAATTTTTTGCCCAGAGCTCTACCTTTCTTTCTGATTTGAAAGCAAGTAAAGCAATATCTCGTGGAGGATAACTTACCCCGGCCTTGGAAAAATAAGATTTAAGCTGGGGTTCCACTCGTAAACCATAACGTTTTATTGCACGATCAACTGCTTGATCCCAATTGAGCTTGGGTGCCATGGAATGGCAATTAAAGCTTAGAATCATTATTAGTAGTGTTATAAAACTTTTCATATAAATATTAAAGCGATGAGTTGCAGGAATGTTATCAAATCTCAATTCAAAGAACAATTTAACCCCCAAGGATCTTAATCAAAACAGAGCTATGAAGTCTTATGTAAAATGTATTTAATTTTTTATTTAGAACATTAACTTTTATTTTTATTTTTTAGTAGCAATTGCTTTTTTACCGGAGCTGATAATTGCATTGTTATAAAATCAGGGCTGGTTGCCAAATGGCCTATAGAAGGTAAAAACCCATAATAATTCGGGCAAAGATACATGACTGAACTGTCGGGATCGATTTTATAAAAAACATATTTACTTCCACAATACTCAGGTTTTGTAAAAAGTGCTACCTGCATCACAGGTGTACCTTCCATTTTATTTTCTATGAAATAAGCATTAATCCAAAGGTTGGTTATCACTGTAATTGTTCCTGCAACCAGTAATGAATTTATTAATGTATAAGTATATTTGAAAGCTGGACCTCTAATACTCAAATGCGACATGATATGGAGTAACGCTATAAGTAAGATAATAAAATTAAATGAATAAATGCCAGCATTAAAATAGTTAAAATAGGTTCCGAAAATTTGATTTCCAGAAAACTGAAAATGAATGAGTAAGGCGATAAGGCTAAGCCATAAAGAAGAAATAATGTAAGAAATTGCGTTTTTTTTAATTCCAATAATAAAGAGTACTAGAGCAATTAATGGAAAAAAAACATGGATTAATTTTCCCAGTGTATACATTTGAGCCAAACTCTCAAAAATTAAAGGGGTATTTATGTAAGCTCTAGTTATAGCAGTATTTTTTACAGATGTATAGCTAATACGGAAAAGTCTAGTTAATTCTGGTTTGTAAGTGAAAAATCAGTTAAATAATTCACATAAGCATTACTATTTTTTTTCCTTAATAAGAATTAAATTAGGTTGGGTTGGATACATTGTTGTTTTAATCATCGAGTCAGGAATTCTAATTTGTTTCACTGCAAAAGGATTTTCAGACGGAAACATATACTGGAGTGGGCTTATTAAATTAGGAAAATACCCCTGGTTGCTCTTTTGCTTGTTTGGGCGAGTGGAGGGATGAATACTACCTATCCACAAGGGCTGGTTTGAATCCAATAAATTGTAATTTGATTCCCAAATTCTTAATTCAAGGATTAGATGATTTTGTTGATCGGTATAAGTCATCATTAGCATAGGAGCTTTATTTTCATATAGTTGAGTAAATAAGGGGAGTTTAACGCTGCCCGGTTCCTGATTGAAGCGCATAATTAAGTTAGAAAAAAATGTATCAGGGTGTGATTCCCATCCATTTTCTTCCAGAGTATTTTGCAATTGATCCAAACTGCCAGCAAATTGGATGTTTAATAAACTAATTCGTTTCCCTATCCTGCTGAACTGATAAATTGGAAGAATGGGTTTTTCCTCTTCCCACCATGTTCTTTCACTAAGAGTAAACTTTTTATAATAGGGTGTATGGTTATAAGATAAAGTTTTAAAATTTATATACGTTGATGCGACTGAAGCCATAAGAATCCCTACAAGCAGGGGGGAAATCATGAGTAATGAATGGCTGGTTTTTTTTGAAGGAATATTGGACTTTCTATAAATTAAACAGTGGATTAGGCAAATTGTTGTACCTAAAAAATAGGAAGCCAAAATATCGGTGAGCCAATAGTCTCCTAAATAAAGTGCCCCTAAGCCACTAAAGCCCAGGATAGTAATAACGATTGATCTGAGCATACTCGTGAATAATGCATAGGTACTATTGATGTAAAATAAAATAAAACCGTACAGTGCCGTAGCAATCAAAAGGTGTGTTGCAGGGAAAGAGGAGCCCTGAGGACTAACTAATATTCCTGGTGGCCTGGGACTATGAATAAAATAAGTAAGGAACAGGGCAATAATAGTTGTAAAAAAAAGAAGGCTGCATAGATAAATTATTGGAGTTCTATTTTTATGGAAAATAAACCAGCAGCAACAAATAACAAAGAAGATAACTAGGGTCGTTGTCGAAGTTAGTTGGGTGCAAAAAATAAAAAATGCTTTTAGCGTTAATGTGTTTATACTTTGTAAAAATAAATGGGTAGGAAGATTAATGTACACTAGTGATTGAGTGAAAACCGTTAATATCAGTAAAATGAGAAAACAGAGCAGACAGAGGAGCGTTAAGCTCACAAAAGACGCAGTATGATAGTGATTTGTTTCTTTTTTTGGCGTTAATAAATCATAAAAATAAGATAAAAAGGGTTTATTTTTAAATTTGAGCCAAAAATCATGTAAGTAGTGGGTTAAAAAGGAGTTAAATAATCGAACCAGCCGTTTTATAAATAATCCCAGAACCCAAAGTCCTGCAAGTAAAACAAGTATCAATACAAATAAACGCGTTGCACTTTCTGTTGATAATTCATGACTTGCTGCCCCGATTACAACACCAGGCATAACATATAATAGAGACCATCCAATAGCAGATAAGACATTGGCTACAAAAAAACGCCAGTGTTTCATATGCAACACGCCAGCAATAACGGGAATAATTGAGCGGAGAGGACCGACAAAGCGACCAATTAATACACTTTTTCCACCATGTGTGGCAAAAAAATCCTTGCCGTATTCTATCCATTTGGGATATTTACTAAATGGCCAAATTTCCGTCAGTCGATCACTATAATAATACCCTAAAATATAACTGAGACTGTCGCCCGCAACGGCGCCTAAAATAGCTGCCAATAAAGTAAGATCAATTCGCATTATTCCTGATCCGGCCAAAATACCTATTGCAGTCATAGTGACACTTCCAGGAACAATACTGCCGATAATGGCCAAGGATTCTGTTAACGAGATAAGAAATGTAATAAACAAAGACCAGCGCGGGTTATGTTGCAACCAATCGGTCAGTGGCTGTACGTAGTCTGCGAACAAGTTCATAATCTTCAGGGATAAAATTGTTCTAAAAAATATTGCACAAAATGTTTATTGACTTGCGCCATTTGGATCTCAGGAACGAAATGACTTATTTGGGTCATTTCCATTTTTGCAAATCCACAAGGATTTATTCCGGAGAATGGTTTTAAGTTCATATCAACATTGAGAGCAATTCCATGATAAGTACAGCCATTTTTTACTCTTAAACCTATTGATGCTATTTTTTGCTCGTTAACATATACTCCCGGTGCCCCGCAACGGACAGAGCCTTCAATTCGGTATTCTGCAAGGACAGAAATTAAAATCTGTTCCAATTTATTTACCAAAGACCTTACTCCTAAATTGTTTCGGCTGATATCCATTAAAACATAGGCAACAAGCTGACCAGGTCCGTGGTAGGTTACTTGTCCTCCGCGATCTGATTGCACTACCGGTATTGATTCAGGATTAAGAATGTGCTCGGGTTTTCCTGCCTGCCCTTGAGTGTAGACAGGAAAATGCTCCAGGAGCCAAAGCTCATCATCGGTATCTGCTTCACGAGTTTGAGTAAATTCCTTCATAAGCAGCCAAACATCATTGTAATTTTGAATACCTAGCTGTTTTATTTTCATTATAGAACCATTTTTACTTCTGGATGCTGTGTCACGGCTCTATAAAACGCATCAAGCATATCTTGATTTTCTGCAAAAACAGTCACTGTTATTGCTAAGTAATTAGAGTCTTTACTCAATTTATGAGTCAATGCATCTTCTTCAGTGTTAGGAAAGTGAGTGATGGTCATTTGCCAGATTTCCTCAAGAAAAACCGGCGAATTACTCCCTATTATTTTTATAGGAAAATAACAGGGAAATTCAATAAGAGTTGTTTTAGTCATCCTCAAATTCCTGTGCTTTTTAGGATCCAAACCAGCGTTTGAAGGCTAAGCGTATTGAGTCTTTGGTTCGAGTGTAAAAACCGCCTGATTCAACATCCTGTAAAGCATAAAGAGGTCTTGTTGAAATGACATTATTATCATATTGAACCACTAAATCACCTATTTTATCTCCTTTTTTAATTGGCGCCTCGAGATAAGAGGGAACTTTGGTTGCAATGTTCAGACGTTGATATTGACCTGTTGGAATAGTAATGAATTGATCTTCATTTAATCCGACGTTAATTTTATCTACATTCCCTTTGTATAGTGGAAGCTCGGTAATTGATTGACCGGATTTGTAAAGCTGATGGGTTTCAAAAAATCTGAATCCATAATTTAGTAATTTCTCGCTATCATCTGCTCGAGAAGAATCACTGGGTTCTCCAAGCACAACAGCCAGTAATCGCATGTTGTCACGTTTTGCTGAGGAAACCAGGCAAAAACCTGCTTCATTCGTATGTCCTGTCTTGATGCCATCTACTTGATTATCACGCCAAAGTAATCTGTTTCTATTAGGCTGACGAATGCCGTTATAGGTGAACCATTTTTGTTTATACCAGTCATAGTATTGTGGAAAATCGGTTATTAACGCTCTGCCAAGAATCGCTAAATCTTTCGCTGTAGTATATAGGTTTGGATCGGGCAAACCAGTACTGTCCGTAAAATGACTGTTTTTCATACCAAGGTTTTGAGCTTGCTGATTCATGAGATCAATGAATGAATTTTCAGTACCGCCCACATGTTCTGCCATTGCAACACATGCATCATTTCCGGAATCAACAATAATTCCTTTAAGCAAATCCTCAACTGGAACTTGTTGGCCTTCCTTGATGAACATGCGTGAGCCGCCAATTTTCCATGCGTCACGACTTACGCGAACATTATCGGTAAGATGGATTTGCTCGTGACGCAATGCATTGGAGATCACATATAAGGTCATCATCTTAGTCAAGCTTGCAGGAGGTAAACGCTCTTCGCTGTTTTTCTCAGCAATGATTTTACCGCTGTTTACATCTATTAATATATATGCTTTTGCATTAAGAGCGGGAGGAGCCGGGGTAACCAAAGGTTTATCATTCACAGTTGGAGAAGGTCTTTCCAAGTCAGCGGTAGGTTTGGTAGGTAACGTTCCTTCATCTGCCATTGAGTTGGTTGACTGTACAAAAAGGGTAATGAGAAACAGTGCAGTTAATAATATAGACGTTGTTCTTGTCATGTTGTTTATTAGTCCGATTACAAAAATGAGAATATATTATCACAGCCTTTTAAAGGCAACAAAATAGCAGATGAAAAATAATGAAATTTTTTTCAAATTAAAATAAATCTTCGAAATTAGAAGATAATTCGGTATATTAACCAGAAAATAATAAAAAATAATGGAAAATATGCGAAAGATACTTATTGCTGTGACCATTCTATTAACAGGGTGTCAAACCACAAATCAATCTCTTGATTCTGCACCAACAGGAGCTAGAAAGTCTACTCGACAAGTAACCCATAATGCGAAAAATTCCATATATAATCGTTATAAAAATAAAACAAACCGCTATACGCAACTTAAAGATGGGGCTCCTTCCAAGCTTAAAACAATTAGTTTTAAGGAACCCATTCCTACCAAGGAACCATTAAGTCGATACGGCAATCCTACTGAATATTCAGTTGATGGACGCTCGTATCAAGTAATGAGAAGCTCAACAGGCTATAAAACACGAGGGATTGCTTCCTGGTACGGAACTAAATTCCACAAACAAAGGACATCCAGTGGTGAACCTTATGATATGTACGTGATGTCTGCTGCACATAAAACCTTACCTTTGCCTACTTATGTAAGGGTTAAAAATTTGAATAATGGAAAAGTTGCGGTGGTTAAAGTAAATGATCGCGGCCCATTCCATTCAAATCGAATTATTGATTTATCTTATGCTGCGGCTTTAAAACTGGGAATATATCCCAATGGGACGGCTCCGGTTGAAATCGAGACGTTAATGGGACCAACAGGAAAAGCTCATTATTATTTGCAAGCAGGGGCTTTTTCAACTGAAATTCTGGCAAAACGCCTAAAAGAAAAATTGGCTCATATTACTCCCTCTCCAGTTTATATCGAGCACTATAAGCAACATTACATTGTGAGGGTAGGGCCATTTGGGTCAAAAAATATGGCGGACAGTTTGAAGCATAAATTATCGCTAAATGGAGTCAATGGATCATTTTCTGTTTTGATTTAACTGATTATAGAATTATGATAGCTAATTGATGGATTAATAGATAAAATTAGCGCGTCGAATTTTTCAGGACTTGAGAATTGGCTCACAAAAACATAGATTGGGCGGCCTGAATCCGTTTCTTTGTTCCATTTCTCATCCTAGACGCTTTCAGCAGACACATTTTTATAGGTTTGGTTTATTAATATTGGGGTATCCTATCAATGCACGATGGCTCTGTGTTTTATACAATATTCTTAATTTTCGCAGGTGCTGCTTTTCTATCCACATTGGTGCTTTACACCAAACAATCCTTGCTGGTTGCTTATATTCTTCTGGGGGCAATGTTTGGCCCGTGGGGCTTAGGCCTTGTATCGGATGTAACTATTGTAAAGCAAATCGGTGATGTTGGAATTGTTTTCCTTCTATTTCTCCTCGGATTGCACCTGCAACCCCAAAACCTTGTACATATGTTAAAGAAAGTTACCTGGATTGCTTTAATCAGTTCAGCTTTGTTTGCAGTAACAGCCTACTGGATTGGCAGGGCGTTTGGACTAACTGTAACGGAGTCATGGATATTGGGTGGTTCAATGATGTTTTCAAGTACCATTATAGGTTTGAAATTATTACCTACTACCATCTTGCATCACCAGCATACGGGTGAGGTAATGATCAGCGTATTATTAATGCAAGACGTCATTGCAATTATTGTACTCATTTTGATTAATGGGGCGCAACAAACTGGCGGTTTCTCAATCGATGATCTTATTCTCGTTGGCATTGATTTACCCGCATTATGTTTGTTTGCCTTCGCTATTGAAAAACATGTTTTAATTCGACTGCTTGCCCGATTCGACAGAACGCAGGAATATGTATTTTTATTATCAATTGGATGGTGCCTTGGATTGTCTGTTCTTGCGCAGAAAATAGGACTTTCCGAAGATATTGGGGCGTTTATTGCCGGAGTAGCATTGGCAGCGAGTCCCATATCTCTTTTTATTGCTGAGAGTTTAAAACCATTAAGAGATTTTTTCCTTGTGATGTTTTTCTTTTCAATCGGTGCAACTTTTAATTTTGGGTTATCCTATCAGGTAATCGTCCCTGCCCTAATATTATCGGCCTTGGTTTTAGTATTTAAACCCGTATTATTCTATATACTCCTCGGAAAGTCCGGTGAAAAGAAACAGGTCGCAAAAGAAGTGGGTATCAGACTGGGGCAAGCAAGTGAGTTTTCATTGCTTGTTGCCAGTATCGCTTTAACAACGAACCTTATTTCGGATAAAGCATCTAATTTGATTCAGGCAACTACCATTTTAACATTTATTGTTTCCTCCTATTTTGTTGTATTGAAATACCCAACCCCCATAGCATTCTCTGATAAAATGCGTAAGGATTAACATAATGAAATTATTAGTTATATTATTGTGCTTATTGAGTGAACGATTTTTGATTCACGCAGTATCCTACCAAAGATTTTACTGGTTTTCAGATTATTATATTAAAATTAAAAGTATGGCTGACAAACAGGGTGCTTTTACTAATCCATGGGTTCTTTTAGCGTTAATAGTTACTCCAATTGTCTTGATTGCTTTAATCGTGTATTTATTTCTTCACGCTCTGGTTTTTGGATTAATGGGATTTCTTCTGAGCTTGCTTATTTTCTTTTATTGCCTTGGCCCCCAGAATGTCTTCTATCCGATAACCCACTCGGAAGTAAAAAGTAATGAAGAGCTCGTGGGCGATTATTTTGTCCTGGTGAACAGACAATTATTCTCTCTTGTATTTTGGTATGTCATTGCCGGACCTATTGGTGCACTGACTTATCGTCTGATTACTCTTTGCCGTGACATTCCATCAGTTGGAGAGCAGGCAAATGAAATTATCGATTTGCTTGAATGGATTCCTGCTCGTTTAACCGTTTTGCTTTTTTTGCTTGTTGGAAATTTTCAGCGTGGTTTTTTCTTATTCACCCGCTATTTTCTGGCCAAACCAGATTTGAATAATACGATGTTGCGTGAATGTGGATTGCTTGCGGTAAAAACGCATGAAGGTGAAGACATCCCTATGCCGGTAGCGGAGGGACTGGTTGAACATGCTATTATTGTCATGTTGGTCTTCATTGCTTTATTTACCTTGCTTCCCTGGCTTTAGTTAGATTTGAGAGGGGATTGAGTCAAAGGCTCACTCTTCATAATTATTCGGATACTATCACTATGAATTCGTTTTTGCGTTTACTTTGTTGCACTATACTATTAGGACTTTGGGGTTGTCAGGGATTAAAACAAGGTGCAATTAAAGCTCAAGATGTGCAACGATGCAACATAACATGCATACAGCATTTTGAGTTTTGCAAAAAGAATTGTGTTGATAACTGCCCAACTTGTTCCTATAAAGCGCAAAGAACGGCAGAAAAAAATTTTGCTAAATACGTGCATGAACGAAAAGTTGAAGGCAAAAAAGTGATGCGTGAGTTGAATTCTTACCGCGATCCACTACAATGCCGCAAAGTTACATGCGATTGCTTATCAGATTTAGCAATTTGTAAGAAAGGTTGCACGGGTGTAATTCCTAAAAAATTACAAGCTGTACCTTATTGTGTTTAATAGATTTCGGGGAACACTTTCATGGCAAATGAAACTAACTTAGATTTGGATCCTACAGAAACGCGTGAATGGCTGGACGCCCTGCAAGCTGTATTAATCAATGATGGTCCGGAAAGAGGCGCTTTTCTTTTGAAACAACTTCTTAATAAAGCGAATACAGAGGGACTCAGTCTTACAACTTCAATTAATACACCTTATAGAAATACGATCAAGGTGCATGAAGAAAAGCAAATTCCACCAGATGAAGGGCTTGGGAAGCGCATCAGTGCATTAATCCGCTGGAATGCCGTAGCGATGGTATTACGAGCAGGGAAGTATGCCGCTGAACTTGGAGGCCATATTGCCTCTTATGCTTCTTCATCTACTTTGTATGAAACGGGCTTTAATCATTTTTTTAAAGGGGCAAACGGCGAGCATTGCGGGGATTTAATCTACATCCAAGGACATTCTTCCCCTGGAATATATGCCCGTGCTTTCCTTGAAGGACGTTTGACAGAAGAGCAATTAAATAAATTCCGACAGGAAGTCGAGGTCGATGGTTTGTCCTCATATCCGCACCCTTGGCTTATGAGTGAGTTTTGGCAGTTTCCCACTGTATCTATGGGACTGGGGCCATTACAGGCAATTTATCAGGCACGTTTTTTAAAATATTTAGAAAACAGAGGTCTAATCAAAAATGATGACCGTAAAGTATGGGCTTTCCTTGGTGATGGTGAAATGGATGAACCTGAATCAGTGGGAGCTCTAAGTATTGCCGCTCGAGAAAAACTGGATAATCTGATATTCGTCGTAAACTGTAATTTACAACGACTTGATGGTCCTGTACGCGGTAATGGAAAAATTATTCAAGAGCTTGAAGGATTATTCCGGGGTGCTGGCTGGAACGTAATTAAAGTGATTTGGGGCGGACGTTGGGATCCCTTATTTGCCCGTGATAAAGAGGGCTGGTTGCAGAAGCGGATGGAAGAATGCGTTGATGGAGATTATCAAGCCTACAAAGCAAACAATGGTGCCTATGTAAGACAACATTTCTTCAATCAATACCCGGAATTGAAGAAAATGGTTGAAAATTATACTGATGAAGAAATCTGGCGATTGAACCGCGGGGGGCACGATCCTCAAAAGGTTTATGCCGCCTATGCGAAAGCGGTAGAGCATAAAGGTTCTCCAACCATTATTTTAGCAAAAACAATTAAAGGCTATGGGATGGGAGCAGCTGGTGAAGGACAAAATATTACCCATCAGCAAAAGAAAATGACTATTGATCAATTGAAGGCTTTCAGAGACAGATTCAGTATTCCAATTAGTGATGAACACATTGCTGACATCCCTTTCTATAAACCTGCGGATGATAGCCCTGAGATTAAGTACATAAAAAAACAAAGAGAAATGTTAGGTGGCTATTTGCCATCACGCTCTACTGAAGTAGAACCTCTTAAAATTCCTCCCTTAGCTGATTTTTCTTCAGTTACAAAGGGATTGGGAGACCGAGAAATCTCAACCACAATGGCGTTCGTACGGATTCTTTCAGTATTGCTTAAAAACAAAGAAATCAGTTCACGGATTGTTCCAATTGTTCCTGATGAATGTAGAACATTTGGTATGGAAGGTCTATTTAGACAAATCGGTATCTATTCTCCGGTTGGCCAACTTTATACTCCGGTAGATCATGAACAAGTGATGTTTTATCGTGAGGCTAAAGACGGACAAATTCTTGAAGAAGGAATTAATGAGGCAGGTGCTTTTTGCTCCTGGATTGCTGCCGCTACCTCTTACAGTTCCAATAAACTGGCAATGATTCCTTTTTATATTTACTACTCTATGTTTGGATTCCAACGTGTTGGTGATCTGGCATGGGCTGCTGGTGACATGCAAGCTAGAGGATTTTTACTAGGGGGCACGGCCGGACGTACCACGCTTGCTGGTGAAGGATTGCAGCACCAAGACGGCCATAGTCATTTGTATGCATCAACAATTCCGAATTGTGTTTCTTATGATCCGACTTTTGCTTATGAGCTTGCAGTCATCATTCAAAACGGGTTACACAGAATGTATGAAAAACAGGAAAATATTTTCTACTATATTACTGTAATGAATGAAAACTACATGCATCCTGATATGCCAGAAGGAGTTGAAGAGGGTATTATCAAAGGGATGTATTTATTACAGGAAAACAAGAAAAAATCCAAACACCATGTACAATTAATGGGAAGTGGAACCATATTGCGTGAAGTGATTGAAGCCGCGAAGATGTTAAAAGAAGATTACTCAGTGACTTCAGATATTTGGAGCGTAACCAGTTTTAATGAATTAAGAAGGGATGGTTTGGCTGCAGAGCGCTATAACACCCTGCATCCTCAGGAAAAACAATTGAAAAGTTATGTTGCGACCCAATTGGAGGGTAGCACTGGACCTGTAATTGCTGCAACGGATTATATGAGAATTTATGCGGAACAAATTCGGCCTTTTGTACCCAATCATTTTGTAACATTAGGTACTGATGGTTATGGAAGAAGTGATACCCGCGAACGCTTACGTCATTTCTTCGAAGTAGATGCAAAATTTATTGTTCTGGCTGCATTAAATGCTTTAGTTGCTGAAGGAAGCCTTGATAAATCTAAAGTGGTGGATGCAATAAAGCGCTATAACATTAATCCTGATAAAGTGAATCCGGTTAATCATTAGAATTGAATATACAGTAGCCTTGGTAATTCAAGCCAAGATTACCCAGGAAGTGGATTGATTCATTCAGCCTGCTTCCTGGGGAGCATTGCTTGAATATATTGGCAACCTTTGAGGAAAGATATGTCAAACGAAATAGAAGTTAAAATTCCTGATATTGGTGGAGCTACTCAAGTTGATGTGATTGAAATAATGGTTCAGGTTGGGGATCAAATTGAAATTGATACTCCGCTTATTACTTTGGAATCAGATAAAGCCAGCATGGAGATTCCTTCTCCAGTTGCAGGGAAAGTCACAAAACTGAATTTAAAGGTAGGGGATAAAGTCTCTGAAGGAGATTTAATTCTTGTGGCCACAGTTGAAAAGAATTTAGAAAATACAAAAGAAAACGCACCTCAAGATCTCAAGAAAGACGAGCAAGAATCTACTAAAAATAAATCAATACAAACAGATACTAATCAAGTGTCACCGGAGAAAAAATCAGAGCGGGTAGAAGAGGTCAAGATACCCGATATTGGTGGCGCAGCTAAGGTTGACGTTATTGAGGTTATGGTTAAACCTGGAGATCAAATCGAAGTAGACGCTCCGCTGATTACTTTGGAATCAGAAAAAGCAAGTATGGAAATACCTTCGCCAGTGGCAGGAAAGGTAACACAAGTAAGTGTCAAAGTAGGGGATAAAGTATCAGAAGGGGATTTAATTCTGGTTGCTGTTGTAGAAAGCGGGTCTGGAGCGGGACAAACTGATACAATCGTAAGTAAACCCGAGCAAAAAAGTGAACCTGTCCGCACAAAATCAGTTGAAGAACATACTAACCGAGAAAACGAAGAGGCGCCATCACAGTTTGTTCCTGCCGGAACAGTGGAATCAGCAAAAGTAATTGCTGCTGGACCTGCTGTGAGACGGATAGCGCGAGAGTTCGGTGTCAACTTGGCTGATGTTCGCGGTACAGGACGTAAAGATCGTATCACTAAAGAAGATGTACAAGCCTATGTAAAAGAACGATTAAATAAAGAGCCTAGTACAGGATCTTTTGGCATACCGCCTGCTCCGGTAATTGATTTTACCCAGTTTGGGGAAGTGGAAACCAAGCCACTCAACAAAATTAAAAGGCTCACCGGGGCTAATGTACATCGGGCCTGGATTACAATTCCTCATGTAACGCAATTTGATTCAGCAGATATTACCGAGATAGAAGCTTTTAGAAAATCTGAAGCAGAGCATGCAAAAGCCAAAGGTTATAAGCTTACATTGCTTGCATTTGTTTGTGCAGTAGTCAGCAAAGCTTTAAAAGAGTTTCCTCAATTTAATGCATCTTTGGATGCCGCAGGCGCAAATCTTGTTTATAAAAAATACTATAACATAGGTATTGCGGTAGAAACTCCAAATGGTTTGGTAGTTCCGGTAATTAAAAATGTGGACAAATTAAGTGTTGCTGAAATTGCAACTGAAATGACGCGTTTAAGTACCAAAGCACGTGATAAGGGGCTGATGCCAACCGATATGTCAGGAGGCTGTTTCACTATTTCCAGTCTGGGAGGAATTGGTGGTACATCATTCACCCCCATAGTGAATAGTCCTGAGGTGGCTATTTTAGGATTATCTCGTTCCGAAATAAAACCTGTATATGAGAATGGGGCGTTTCAACCCCGTTTGATGCTTCCTTTGTCTCTATCATACGATCATCGGGTTATTGATGGTGCTGAGGCGGCCCGTTTTACTCGTTTTATTTGTGATTGCTTAAGTGATATAAGACGAATTTTACTTTAGTATTTCAATAATATTTAATTAAAGAGGCTTGTAATGGCTAATAAAATAAAGACAGATGTCGTTGTATTAGGTAGTGGCCCTGGTGGATACACAGCAGCATTCAGAGCAGCGGATTTGGATAAAAAAGTAGTTTTGGTGGAGCGTTATGATTCATTAGGCGGCGTTTGTTTAAATGTAGGCTGCATTCCCTCCAAGGCATTATTACACATTGCAAAAGTTGTTGATGAAGCTCATGAAGTATCTGAGCAAGGTGTCAGCTTTGGTAGTCCCAAACTGGATAATAAGAAAATTGTTGCATGGAAAAACTCTGTCGTTTCTAAATTGACTGGGGGTTTAAAAACTTTAGCCAGACAACGTAAAGTTGAAGTAATTACCGGGGTTGGGAAGTTTTCAGGTACGCATCAGATAACCGTCGAAACGAAAGAGGGTCCAGTTGAAGTTGAATTCGAAAATGCAATTATTGCGGTGGGCTCTGAATCCATTAACTTACCTTTTATTCCTGAAGACAAACGCATTTTTAGTTCAACTGGTGCATTAGAACTAGCTGACATTAAAGGAAATCTGTTGGTTTTGGGTGGCGGTATTATTGGTTTGGAGATGGCTACAGTTTATTCATCTTTGGGTGTTGAAGTAACGGTAGTTGAGTTTATGGATCAACTTATTCCAGGCGCCGACTCTGATCTGGTTCATGTGTTACAAAAACGCATGCAGAAAAAAGGGGTCAAATTCCTTCTGAAAACAAAGGTGACCGCAGTAGAAGCGAAAAAGGATGGAATATATGTTTCTATGGAAGGTGAGCATGGAACAGATAAACCTCTATGCTTTCAACAGGTCCTTGTTTCGGTGGGAAGAAAACCCAATGGCGGTGCAATTAATGCAGAGAAAGCTGGGGTTAAAGTCGATGAGCGAGGATTTATTAAAGTTGATAATCAACAAAGAACGAACGTACCCCATATCTTTGCTATAGGGGATGTCGTTGGACAACCCATGCTTGCTCATAAAGCAATTCCCGAAGGTAAAGTTGCGGCAGAAGTTATTGCTGGTAAAAAACACTATTTTGATCCTAAATGTATTGCCAGTGTTGCCTATACAGACCCCGAGATTGCCTGGACAGGCTTAACTGAAAAAGAAGCGAAAGAAAAAAATATTCGTTATGAAAAAGCTACATTCCACTGGAATGCCAGTGGTCGTGCGTTAAGCATGGGACGTGAGGAAGGGATGACCAAGCTCTTATTCTGTCCAGACTCAAAGAGAATATTGGGCGCAGGTATTGTGGGGATAAATGCAGGAGATTTAATCGCAGAAGCATCATTGGCTATTGAAATGTGTTGCGATGTTGAAGATATTACCTTGACGATTCATCCTCATCCGACGCTTTCTGAAACGGTTGCACAAGCTGCTGAAGCATTTGATGGAACGATAACGGATCTCTATTTGCCAAAAAGGAAAAAATCAACTGAATAACATTTAACCTGGTAGGCGAAGCGAAGTCCGAAAATATAGTAGTTATTTCCGGAGGATGCTTCGCTGGGCCGGGACGGGATTATTGGTTAGGAGCAACAGGGATGGCATTTAATGTTCGGCCCATGACTGAATTAGATATTGATGAAGTTTATGCAATTGAAAAAAATGTTCATATAGCTCCCTGGGATAGGGATATTTTAAGAGACTGTGTGCGGGTAGGTTATGATTGCCGGGTATTCGAAACCAGGGAAGAGAGTAACGTACTGATCGGAGGGTATATAATTTCCAGACACAGCAATTCCGTCTGTCATATTTTAAATTTTTGTATTGCAAAATCTTTTCAATCCAAGGGCTACGGACGAAAATTTTTACAGACAGTCCTGCATTCACTGGCAGAATCAAAACATACTGATTATGTCATTCTTGAAGTGAGACCCAGTAATAAAGCCGCATTACATCTTTATCAAAGCATTGGATTTGAACAAGTAGAAATCAAACCCGGTTACTATATAGAAAAAAATAATATTGAAGATGCAATTGTTTTAAAAAGAAATTTTAAGTAATTCGAATTAATTTAATAAATTAAAAAAATGCTCTGAACTCTTTATTTTATATTTTTTTTTGTTATCATATACGACCCTACATTTAAAATCACAAAACTCCATCCTGTGGATAACTTTTCTTAACACTTATTATTTATTCTATACTTCTTATAATCAAATTATAGTAAACGTCTTGTGCATCGAGGCTTATTCCGTTTTTTAAAACCTTTGGAACAACTAATGTTATCCACAAAAACTGTGGATAACATTGTGAATAGGAGTATGAATTACTTGATAAATAAGCTCCTTTTTATATTGTTCTAAAATAATCCAATGAGAATTGCATGGGAGTGCCTATTTGAGACGAAATAATTATTGATCTAATAAAACAAACCCCACTCGCCATTTATTAAAATTGTAGATTACTTGTACATCGTGGGCTTTGGCATAACAAATTACCATGACAAATATAAATTGTATGTGGTACTCTAAAGTATTGAAAAAATGCAATCATTCCCCAGATTGCCTGGTTATTTAAATTTGATTAATCGATTTATTTGTAGAGAATGTTTCATGAGAAGAGCAAAATCCAGACCTAATCCTTCCCCGCAAACTGCTCAAATTGATAATTTAAGCCACGATGGAAAAGGTATTGCACGTATTGAAGGTAAGGCCACTTTTATTCAGGGTGCGTTGCCAAATGAACTCGTCGAGTTTCACTATACACGAGTGAAAAAAGACTTTGATGAAGGACTCTTACTTAAAGTTATCGAGCCCTCATCTTTACGCGTAGATCCCAAATGTCCACATTATTCGATGTGTGGTGGTTGTTCCTTGCAACATATGAGCGAGGAGGAGCAAATACATTTCAAGCAACAACAATTGCTGGATTTATTAAATCGATATGGCCATACCCAACCGCAAACCCTGTTACCGCCTTTGGTTTCTGGTTACTGGAACTACAGAAACAAAGCCCGATTAAGTGTACGTTATGTTGAAAAAAAACAAACCTCAATGGTCGGTTTTAGGGAGCGTAGTAATTCCAGATTTATTACAGAGATTACACAATGCCCTGTTTTAAATGCAAAGCTTGATGCGGATATTATCCCGTTGAGACAATTGATAAATTCAATGCATGACAAACATTGTATTGCGCAAATTGAAGTTGCAGCAGGGGATGAGGAAGTTGCCCTTATTTTTCGGAATTTGCAGCCTTTGGAGCCTGAAGATGAGTTGAAAATTCAGCAATTTGCTGAGGACTATCAATATAAAATTTTCCTGCAACCAGCTGGCCCCGAAAGCGTTTATTGTTTCTACCCACCTAAATCAAGTGAGTATCTCACTTACAAATTACCCGATTATCAAATTCTCTTTTCATTTCATCCGACAGATTTTACTCAAGTCAATGCATCATTAAACCGGGCTATGGTGGCACAAGCAATCCAGCTGATGGACTTAAAAAATACAGATATAGTGCTAGACTTATTTTGTGGGTTGGGAAATTTTTCACTTCCAATGGCAAAGTTTTGTGCCAAAGTACTTGGTGTTGAAGGCAGTAAGACGATGGTTGAACGAGCATATATGAATGCCCAATTGAACCATATTCTAAATGTAGATTTTTATGCTGCCAACCTAGATGATGTAAATGAAGTAAAGAAACTGGTGCAGCAACCGTGCAACAAAGTATTAATTGACCCTCCTCGATCAGGTGCGCTTGAAATTGTGAAACAAATTGATGCACTGAATCCAGAGCGTATTGTTTATGTATCCTGTAATCCCATAACATTAGCACGAGATACAGATATATTAGTTAATCAAAAAGGCTATACCTTGATTAAAGCAGGAGTAATGGATATGTTCCCTCACACTGCCCATGTGGAGTCTATAGCTTTGTTTGAAAAAGGATAAACTCATGGTTAGAGTAAAAGATAGTGTTCCATTGTGCGAAGATGGAAGCATTGATGTCGATTTATGGCTCCATCAATTAGGCGCAAAAGGTTATTTGGAAAATCTTGAACTCATCCGTAGCGCATGCACTCTAAGTCAACTTGCTGGGCAAGAGCATGCTACAGAAACAGGCCAATCCTGTTTGCAACAGGGATTGATTATGGCTGATTTGCTTGCTGATCTTCAGGTTGATCCCGAAACGCTGGCAGCAGCAATTATCTTTGAAAACGTACATTATGCCGATTTATCCATTGATGATGTGGCTGAACAACTAGGCCCCAATATTGCCAAATTAGTCAAAGGCATAGAGCGCATGAGCGCCATGCACAGTTTTCAGGGTTTAGGTAAATACCCGCAAAATAAACAACAAATTGATAACATTCGTAAAATGCTATTGGCAATGGTGGATGATGTTCGGGTTGTATTGATTAAGTTGGCTGAACGTTTATGTGTTTTAAGAAGCGCCACACATTTATCCGAAGAGTTACGCAAACAATTAGCTACTGAGACCATGGAAATTTATGCCCCTTTGGCTAATCGTTTGGGGATAGGGGCGATTAAATGGGAAATGGAAGACCTGGCTTTCCGACATTTACATCCTGAGGATTATAAAGCAATTGCCAAAGGCTTGAAGGCCAAACGTTTGGAGCGAGATCAATTCGTCAATGCAATTGTTGCCCAGCTCAATGAACAGATTAAAGCAAGTGGAATCGATCATTTTGCCGTTTACGGACGTTCAAAACATATAAATAGCATTTATAAAAAAATGACTCGCAAGAATGTATCCCTTGATGAAATTTATGATGCTACTGCGGTACGTGTTCTTGTAGACACCCAGCCTCAATGCTATGAGGTGCTCGGTATGGTGCATACCCTCTGGAAGCAAATTCCCGCTGAATTTGATGATTATATTATTAATCCCAAATCGAATGGCTATCAATCTTTGCATACAGCAGTCCAAGGTCCAGAAGGCCGGGTTTTTGAAGTGCAAATAAGAACCTTTCATATGCATGATTTGGCGGAAATGGGGGTTGCTGCACATTGGAAATATAAAGAGGGTGGTTTCAAACAGAAACAAAGCCATGAACGTAAAATCGAATGGTTACGTGATGTATTGGCTTGGCATCGGGAAATGGCAAGTAACAAAGGAGTCTCCGAAGGTACAACTACAGAGTTTCTTGAGGATAGGGTTTATGTGTTTACTCCGGATGGAGATGTTCTTGATTTGCCTCAAGGCGTCACCCCCTTAGATTTTGCATACCATGTACACAGCGATTTAGGGCACCGGTGTCGTGGTGCCCGTATTAATGGGCATATTGTACCATTGACTTATCAGCTGAAAACAGGAGATAGGGTAGAGGTTTTAACAGGAAAGGAAAGTAAGCCTTCCCGTGATTGGATTAATCCCCATTTGAACTACCTCAAAACATCTCGAGCTAAGGCCAAAGTGTTGCATTGGTTTAAAATGCAAGATTATGATCGAAATATTCAGGATGGCCGTGAGTTACTCGATAAAGAATTAAAATCTTTAGGAATAAAATCGGATAAACTGAATGAAGTGGCAACAGCCCTCCATTTTAAAAAGCTTGATGATCTTTATGCTAATCTGGGACGTGGCGATATTAAAATCGGTCAAATTATCAGTAAGCTTGCTCCACCTGTTACGTCAGATCTTAACCTTGAACGGTTTGTTAAGCCGCAGGCAAAACCAGAAATTACTGGGAGTGATCTTCGTATTGAAGGTGTGGGTAATTTATTAACTTTTACGGCGCGTTGTTGTCAACCTGTTCCTGGGGATGCAGTAATTGGTTACATCACTATAGGACGAGGGGTATCAGTGCATCGACAAGATTGCCCTAATATCATTCATGCAAGCGAAAGACAAAAGCAACGTTTCTTACAAGTCAGCTGGGGTAGTGCAACCCGAGAAAATTATGTTGTTGATATTTTAATCAAAGCATTTGATCGCTCTGAATTATTAAAAGATGTCACTTCCTTACTTGCTAATGAAAAAGCCCATGTTTATGCACTGCAAACCCAAAGTAACAAACAAGAAAATATGGCTTACATTACATTAACTGTAGATGTTGACGGTCTAGGCAGCTTATCTCGATTATTAACGAAGTTAGAACAAATTCCTAATGTTCTCGAGGCAAGAAGACAGTTGTAAATTCTTATCACCTTGGTTTTGCGAAGGTAGCCGGAAAAGTATATTTTCTCGGGCTGGCTTCGTTAAACCAAGCTCCCGCCGGATCCGACTGTAATCTTGCAGCGTTATTCAGACTTTACTTTTCTATTTAAGAATAAAACCCGCCACAACAGCACGATGTTCGCTCAATAAAACATTATAAGTACGGCATGCTGCGCCTATAGACATGCACTCAATACCTATTCGTTGTTGCGAAAGTTGATGCATAATTGACAGGGGCATGAGTTTTCCGGTATGTTCGTGGCCAATGATGATGATTTCCGGTTTAAATTGCGTTAATAAGTTCACATAATGAGCATCAATTTCTTCGATGTCTTTAATTGAGAGATCACTAATGATTTCTGTTTTAGAAACAATTAAGCTGCTTTCGTAAACAATGGAATTAATCTGAATTTTGTTATCACTATAAGCTTGTACTGCATGTTGTTCTGCTGATTCTAGATTGATGTTCATAGTTTATGTTTATGAATGTGCAAATGAATGGTATATATAGTGCAAGTATACTACAGAGGTCAATAATATGAGTCAATTTCCACGTATAAATCGTCTGCCCCCTTATGTTTTTAATACATTAACCCAATTAAAAACAGAAGCGCGAGCGCGTGGAGAAGATATTATTGATTTCGGTATGGGAAATCCCGATCAACCAACGCCTCCTCATATTGTTAATAAATTGATTGAAGCAGTGCAAAGACCCGATACCCATCGATATTCCATGTCCAAAGGAATACCAAGATTAAGACGAGCCATGGCTTCCTGGTACCAACGTAACTACGATGTACAGTTAAATAGCGAAACGCAAATATTAGCTACGATTGGTTCAAAAGAAGGATTGGCCCATCTTGCACTAGCTATAAGCGGGCCCGGAGATACCATATTAGTCCCTGATCCGGCTTATCCTATTCATACTTATGGATTTATTATTGCTGGTGCTAATGTAAAGCAAATCCCCCTCATCAATGAGACTCAATTTTTAGACTCCATTGAAGATACGATTAACCGAAGCTTGCCTAAACCCAAGGCATTAGTAATTAATTTCCCAGCAAATCCAAGCACGCATTGTGTTGATTACTCTTTTTTTGAACGAGTAGTTGAGTTGGCCAAAAAGCACGAGATTTGGGTGATTCATGATTTAGCTTATGCTGATATCGTATTTGACGGATACAAAGCGCCTTCGATATTGCAAGTACCAGGGGCCACCGATGTGGCAATAGAAACCTACTCCATGTCCAAATCGTACAATATGCCTGGCTGGCGTGTGGGTTTTGCCTGTGGAAATGAAGAGCTGGTTGCTGCACTTACCCGAATTAAATCTTATTTGGATTATGGTACATTTACACCAATTCAAGTTGCTGCAATCACTGCTTTGGAGGGTTCAGATGATTGTGTAGAACAAATCAGGGAACTCTATGAGAATCGTCGTAACATTCTTTGTGACGGTTTAAATGATATTGGCTGGGAGGTTACCCCTCCAAAAGCCACTATGTTTCTTTGGGCACCTATTCCTCCTCATTATAAGCATATGGGATCTCTTGAATTCAGTAAGTATTTACTAAAAGAAGCTCAAGTAGCTGTGTCCCCAGGCATAGGCTTTGGTCAACAAGGTGATGATCATGTTCGTTTTGGTTTGATTGAAAATAAGGATCGTATGCGGCAGGCATTACGAAATTTGAAAGCATTGTTTCGCAGAGATGGATTAATTAAGGCCTAATAACTATGCATGTAGTGATTGATTCAGAGTGTGATGCGATTCCCGAGCAAGCCAAATCCCTGAATTCAGAAGGGAGGGTGCTGCTCAATTTGTTGCAAAGTCTTGGATATGCTCCTGATAATCCTCCTTTTGCGGATTTATTAAGACAATACCATAACCTGGAAGGTGAATGGATTGTATTGACTCCAGTTCATTGGGAAGCGACACATAATGATGCCATGATTGTTGCTTTAGGCAAGGATTTACAGCTTACAGAGAATGATTCCAAATTATGGTTCGATTTATTTTCCGAATATCTCGCAGAAGAGGGCGCGGTGCTTCATTATCATGACGCAGAAAACTGGTTGATACACACCAATCAACCCTATCCTTTAAATGCCAAACCGCCCCAGCGCCTGTTGCATCGGTCTCTAATGCCTGAATTAGCCCAACTCGATAATTCCATGCATTGGCAAAAATTCATTACTGAAAGCCAAATGCTTTTTGCTTCCAAACCCAATCAGTCTTTTATCAATGGCTTATGGGTTTGGGGGAACTCAAAACTGAAAGAAAAACAGCCACTGCATATTTGTGTTGATGCTCATTTTTTCCCTTTTGCAGAACTGCTCAGCACTCAAGTTACTTTATATACGCCAGAAATAACCCTTAAGGAACAGCAGATTATATTACTCTCAGAATTATCTACTCTTAGCAAACCCCATCAAGAAGAGTTAAAAAAAATGTCTGCTCAATGGTATTGGAACAATACAGCCTATTCAGTGGGTTCTGAAAACTGGTTTGTTCGCTTATGGAGAAAAATAATTCATGCTAATTAAACAACGCCCCATACCAGCAGAGATTCCAGATTTGCCCAACATACCTGATGTACTTAGGCGAATATTTGCAAATCGAGGAATCACAGAACCTTGCCAGTTGGATAAGCAACTCCAAACTTTATTACCTTTTGAGAGTTTTAAAGGGATAAAGGAGGCATGTATTCGTTTGGAGAAGGCGTTACGTGAACAGCAAAGGATTTTGATTATCGGAGATTTTGATGCAGATGGTGCAACGTCAACGGCCCTTGCTATCACGGCTTTACGTACTATGGGAGCGCAATTCGTTGATTATCTCGTCCCAAATCGATTTGAATTTGGTTATGGTTTAACCCCGCAAATAGTCGAAGTAGCCAGTAAATGGAAACCTGCATTAATTATCACTGTGGATAATGGAATTGCCAGCGTAGAGGGTGTTGAAAGGGCAAATCAATTAGGTATTGATGTATTAATTACCGATCATCACCTGCCTGCAGATACTCTTCCTAATGCTTGTGCTATTGTGAATCCAAATCAGCAGGGGTGTAATTTTCCCAGTAAATCTATTGCAGGAGTTGGAGTAATCTTTTATGTCATGCTGGCTTTACGCAGACATTTGGTGAATACCCATTGGTTCCATGAAATGAATATTAAAGAACCCAACATGGCAAGTTTTCTGGATTTAGTTGCCTTAGGTACAGTAGCTGATGTAGTAGGGCTCGACCAGAATAACCGCATTATGGTGAATCAAGGCCTTGCCAGAATACGTCAAGGACTTTGTCGTGAAGGGATTAAGGCCTTGATAGAAGTGTCCGGGCGTGATTATGCACGTCTACGAGAATCTGATTTGGGTTTTGCTATTGCTCCAAGGCTCAATGCAGCTGGGCGTTTGGACGATATGTCTTTAGGTATAGAATGTTTAATTACTTCAGACCGACAACAAGCGAGAAACTATTGTCAACAGCTTGACGAATTAAACGAAGAAAGAAAGCAGATCGAAACTGAAATGAAAGAGCAAGCAATGCTTGCCTTGGAAAAACTAACCCTGAGTACGGAATACAACAAGGGCCACTTACCCATTGCTTTGTGCCTGTTTGATAAAACCTGGCATCAGGGAGTTATTGGTATTTTGGCCGGCCGAATGAAAGAACGGTACCATCGTCCCGTTATTGCTTTTGCACAAGTAAGCGAACATGAATTGAAGGGGTCTGCACGCTCTGTTTCAGATTTAAATATCCGGGATGTATTGGCAGCGATAGATAAAGATAATCCCGGTCTGATTACCAAGTTTGGTGGTCATGCTATGGCAGCTGGTCTGAGTATTCATCCGGATTCATTTAAAGCATTTAGCGAGGCTTTAGTATCTGAAGTAAACAAGCATATTGACGTATCTCAATGCGAAGGGGAGCTGCTTACTGATGGTCCATTGCACCCGGAGGAATTTAGCATAGAAATCGCCCAGTTAATCCAACAAGCAGGCCCATGGGGACAGCAATTTGCTGAACCTGTTTTTGATAATGTTTTCGAAGTGCTGGATCAACGCCTGGTTGGGAAAAATCATTTAAAAATGACCTTAGCCACAACTCAGGGTGAACAACAAGTGGATGCTATTGCTTTTAATATTGATTTAAAATCTTGGCCAAATCACAGAGTGAAATGGATCCATGCCGCTTACAAATTGGATATTAATTTTTATCAAGGACGAACACGCTTGCAGTTACTGATACAAGCGATGAATGTGGTCAATCAGGAATAAAAATGAAAGTCCCCTTTCACCGTATGGAAAGATGATAAACACAGAAAAAATCCACACAGAATGCGTATCAGATAATTTGGGTCACAAAATCAAAGCCGATATCGGTTATATTTTTGTACAAAATTTTTAGTTCGAGTATAATTCGCTTTTTTTAATAAATATCAACAGTGGCTAATATTCTTCTTTCATCCTTGTCTATAGCTCCAATGATTGATTGGACTTACACTCATTTTCGAGTATTTATGCGGTTATTAGCTCCTCATGCGCTGTTGTATTCAGAAATGCAAACGACAGGGGCAATACAAAATAATCCTCTACGGGCCTTGCAATATATTGAGATGGAACATCCAATAGCACTGCAATTAGGTGGTTCGGATCCTGATGCTTTAGCCCTATGCGCGCAAGAAGCAGAGCGGGCAGGGTATGATGAAATCAATATCAATCTGGGATGTCCTAGCGATAAAGTACAAGCTGGACGTTTTGGGGCCTGTTTAATGAAGGAACCCAAACAAGTTTCAGACTGTATTCAAGCGATGCGCCAAGCAGTTACGATTCCTGTTACCGCCAAAACCAGAATAGGGATCGATCATCAGGACAGTTATGAATTTTTTAGTGATTTTGTGCATCACTTGCTTGAAGCTGGGGCGCAAAAAATTATTGTTCATGCACGTAAAGCTTGGCTAAATGGTTTGAATCCCAAACAAAATCGAACAATTCCTCCTGTGAATTATGACTATGTTTATCGTTTAAAAGATGAAATTCCGGAAATTCCGGTTGTCATTAATGGAAATATTTTAAATATAGAAGAAATCAAAAATCATCTGCAATTTGTTGAAGGGGTAATGCTTGGCCGTTTGGCATGCGATAATCCTTTTCAAATTGCAACCATCCATCAAGATCTTTTTCCTGACACCCCAAAGCAGACCCGCAGCCAAGTTTTTGAGCTTTATTTGGATTATTTGCTCGAAGAATACAGCAAGGGTGCTTCACTAAGCTTACTGATAAAGCCTATATTCAATCTGGCTTTTGGTTTACCGGGCGCAAGTCAATGGAAAAAAACGCTGATGCTAATTTTGCAGCAAAAAAACCTCGCTCCATTTCAGGAGCTCAGGGATTATTTACAAAATATTGAAGCATACGCAGAGAATGTTGTTTAGGTAAAGAAGCCGGAATTTTGTTCTTACGTTCGCTATTAAACATTTAGCTAAGGACTCTTTAAAATCTAATTCAAATGAATCAGGAGTTCTAAATGAATCACCTAAACGATTTTTTAAACCAATATATTGACAAGGCACTCGAATATTTTCATTTGTTATAGGCTTAAATTTATCAAAAGCACTAAATGCAACGGTAACCAAATTCGCAAAACGATCGAGTTGGTCCTTTGAAGATTGATAAATATTCTCCTCAAAGATCAATTCTCCGATTAAACTAATCTCACTTGGGGATTCGTTTTCTGATATACAGTCAGCAATTCCGGAAAGAATTCTAGTTTTTCCAACGCCATTCCTTCCAATCTATACATGAATGTTACTGGTGGGATTTGATTCACTTATAACTGCAACTTCAATTTGATCTTAGCTCTAATTGAGGTAGATATGAACACAACTTAAAGTATGTGTTTCTATTTTGGAAATATTTTATTTCCAAAATGGTTGGTTCTCCAAAACGAGTATTATGTATAAAATGAATACAAATAAAGTGAAAAAAAACTTAATATCTATAAAAATTGTTATTTATTAAGTTTGAAAATAGTAAGGTAAAATCAATCAAATTATGAACGAAAAAAAAGAGAGAAAACTTGCTTTTGAGAAGGGACGATATGCAATGGATTATTACCTTCTGCCTCGTGTTAAGCAATCAGGAATAACATATGATCCTTATACAATTAAATTTCAATGTAAAGAAATAAGTGGTGATTATTACGCTGGGGCTGTGAGTGCTTTAGACAAGTTTCTTGTTGGGAATAAATCCGTAATAGAACGATTGAGTCTTGAGCAAAAGCATGAATTAGAAACATTATCTGATAGCAACTCATGTTATAGATATCCATTTAAAGAGAACGCCTTTGATGAAGCCCATAACTTAATCATTCTAAATTATTGGAGAGGTTTATGTTTTAAAAAACACCTCCTAAATCTATTAAAAAAGCAAAATGCTGCCTTAGTAAGATTAGTTTCTCATACTCATTCATTACCAACTCCCGCACCCTATTTACCAATAATAGAACCATATGTTCCAAAACCGGTTCCCTATCATCCTTCCTTTGATTTGCCAATAATTGAACCATTGCTCGGTGAGGAAAAAAGATCGACAGCATATATTCCATCATCAACAGGCTCTATAATTAATAGTTCATCCTACAATACGAATCAGGAGGAAGAGGAAGATACGTTGGGGATGTTAATTAATAGTGATGTTGAATCGGTAGAAGAACTATTGGAGGAAGATGATCATTATACCGCGCAATTTGATGAGCGAGAAAAGAGTTATCCTGGAGAAAATGAGGATACTGTTCAGAGCGCTCCAGATAATGAATTCAATCCAATTCCTCCCCTCCAAATGGGAGAGATACTTCACACTGACTCTTGCCAGTCGCAAAACAGTAGAAAAGGGTACTTTGTTAGTGATGCTCTTCCCCCTTTAGTAGATTCTTCAGCAACCAGAAAGCGTAAAAGACAAGAGTTCACGATTCCGACATTAACCAATACACAATTACAAGGAATCAGTACGGCCCATACCACAACTACGGGTCGCGCTCGAATGCGACAAAAACAACTGCCTACCAATGTGTCCGCAGCTAATATCAAACTAGAGGGTAATAGCACCCCTGGTAGTCGATCATTGACTCCTGCTAGAAAGCGACCAAAACAGGATGGACGTCCTGGTCTCTCATTGGAGTCATTTTTAGATGAAAGAGTTATTAGTTTAATAAAGGAAATACCTGCACTTGAATATTATAATTCAAAAATAAAAATCCTTGGAAACACCTGGGAATTAGTTCTGAATGTGGAAATAAATAAAGCTAAGGTGAAAGATATAATATCCAAACATGCTTATTATTTTATCTTCGAAGCAGACCATTCTCAATTTGTACGCGATGAGATGCTTAATATCAATTACTCTTTTTTTCTAAAAGGGTTAGAAGAAATTTCTCATGATTTAATGCCTTATTTTAAGGTGCAAGAAGGTAATGATATAAATTCCGCTAAAGGAAAAGCAAAAGCTAAATCGGGGTCTAAATCGACCAGTAATGTTACTGAAATTATTCATAATTTATACTCCCAGATATTAGCTCTTAGATGTGTTAAAGAGATTTATGCTGACCCTGATAATCCGATGGCGTTTCCTCAAGTACCTATTAGTGAGGAAGAGGCGATTCTTGATTTCAAACAACTCATGAAAAAGAGTGCAGAATATGTGAGTAGAGGATATAGTGATGATAGTTCTTATCCTCTTTATCATACAGTCGAATTCTCAAAATATGATAAAGTAGGTAAACTTGCAGTTGAGTTTTTTACCCGAATAGAACGTTATAAAGCGACATACGGTGGTAAGACCGAGTCCGCTTATAGCGTGTGGGAGACCAATTCTTCCCCTGTGACCTATAAATTACGCGAAGTATTTCGCCAACGTTGTGCTAAAGTTGATATCACTACTGTACCTGTTTCTAAAGCGGGATCCATTGGAATTAAAGAAATTAGCCAAGTACTGACTCGGCAATTCGTAAGTTCTCAATATTCACCAACTGTTTTAATGCAGGTAATTGAAGTTTTAAAAAAACATTATCAATTTAAAGCAGAACGAATTCAATTTCTTGATCTCTGTGGAGGATGGGGGGCACGTAAAATAGCTGCTTTAGCACATCCATCAATTGATTCCTACTTAAGTATTGATCCTAATCCAGCTTTGATTGAACCTTATGAACGAATGACTCAACTATTTAAACCGTTATCGGGTAAAGAGCAATTTAAATCAGAGCATATTTCTAAAAAAATTGAGGAAGTCGTAATTGACCCTGATAAAATTGGATCGTTTAATTTAGCAATTACTTCTCCTCCCTATCGAAATTTTGAGCTATATAATAAAAAAGCAGATGGATCATACGAAGAACAACAATATGCTAATGATGATAATTGGCACAACTTTTTGGCCCATTGTATGTGGGTATTATCATTGTATGTTGCAGATGGAGGTTTAATTGCTTTGAATCTCGCCAATGTGATCTACCTTAGAAAATGTTATTTTTTAACGGGTGATGTAGTTAACGCAGCACTTTCAAGGTTAGTGGAAAGACTTCCTTTAGAGGCAGTAGAGAGAGAGGAGACAGTAAACTTATATAAGGCTATGAATATTGATATACCTACTAATAGACATAATATTGACCCAAGTACCTTGTCCTATCCTCTAGAATTTCAAGGTTCAATTATTCAAAGAGATTCCGATAGATCAAACCTTCATAAAAAAATAAGAAAAGATCCCAGGTTTATTGAAATCTATAATGAGCAGATCCCAAGTGATCGGGAAAGTTACGTCGTTTTCAGAAAAATTGCTGTATTACCGAAACTTAGCAATTGTTTAAGATTGAATGGCTTATTCAAAACTGTTTTTAAAAGTGAAACAAAAGTATGTAATACTGAACCAGAAGCAGTACGTGAGCGCCACAAATTACAAATATTTACTAAAGAAAATAAAATTTATGATAAATCGGCAGAAGGCGAACAAGAATCACAGACACCTTAATTTATTGTAACGTTTAAACCCTTTTTAGCCTTTCCCCGTATTACGACTTCGTCTAATACGGCTACACAGTCTCCCCAGTCCGTCGCGACCTGGTGACATCCTTGGGGCCTTAACCAAAGATGCGGGATTAGCAAGCAACTTTATTGGTAAAATTAATATCACCACTATGTACTCCTATGTTGCCATCCACCACAGCCAAGCAAATAAAGCGTATGAATATTTAAGAAATGGAAAATTAAAAGGACGTATAGTTAATGTACGTAAAACTTAAGAGTGACAATAAAAAACAGGAGGAACACAATTTGTGTTTCTCCTGTTTCTTTGTTACTTACTTAATAGGGAATTGAAGCAAAAGTTTCTTCTGCATTTTGTTTTAGTAACTCCTGTACTTTATCATAGAAAATTTGGGTTGTTTCCCCTCGTTTATTGAAAAATCCATGATCCCTCTTAAGAGCTGAAGCCTCAACCATCCTGGTGACTTGCTCTACAGTAGTTGTAAAAGTCACCTGACCTTTCTGTGCCTTCTCAATCTCCACAAGAACTGCATACATACCTTTAGGTACGATGTTTGGAGAACCTTCTGACGAGGATACTTTTTCTCCACCAAACCAACCAATATCCCATTGCGTATCGATAATGAGGTATCTAATTACTTCTAATAGCGCCTTATTGGCAGCTTCTTTAGGTGAATCAGGAGCAAAAATTGACTCTCGATGTATCTTAATGTCATTAGTGAATCCCCATGCTTTTTTGGCTTCTATTTGCCACTCGGAAACCTCAGCCAGATGCTCTAATACATAAGTAAGAAATCTCTTTTTGTAATCATTCTTGGCACTCTCGGTTATACGAGCTTTTTTCAGATCCGCATAAATGATTTGGATAGGGATTGTTCGTAGTTTAGTTGCAAAAGCAGAGTTTTCTGAGCGGGGTAGATTTTCAAGGACAATTGGAGGAAGTGCTATATTTTTTAAACACTCCTCCAGTTTTGTAAGTTGTTCTGAAGCTGTCTTTGATTTGATATCACCTAGCTGATTTAGAAAGGCGTTAGCCTGGCCATTTTTTTGCAATATAAAAAGCAAGCGTGCGAAACGTTCTTTTTGTTGTTTGTCCGCGTCTTTATACCAGGTAAACACTTTGCTAACAATCAATGATAAATCATTGACATCAATGGAACTGTATTTAGTAGATCGCGATGATTGGAACTCATACAGATTCATATACAGTTTTAACATCGGCATGAGGCATTCAGTAATTTTTTTCTTGTCCGTAGGTTCAGGACTGGCGAATTCGCCACCAGTAGTTGCCGACAAAAATAATTTTGGTCCATACATGACCATTACTGCAGGATTACCTTCAGTGCCTGTATTATCGAGAAAAGAGATTAATTTATGCCGATCCCTTCTGGGTAACTGATGAAAAGCAGCATCAATACTCTCTACGAATAAACGAGTCCTTGGTTCATACTGACCCTCTTCATTGATTGTTATTTGATTGTTATCTGGATTTTTTGATGTTCTGAATAAATGACAACGCAGCATTTGTGCAATGCGGGTTACTGCCAAATCATGTGATGAGGGCTTGGAGTTCAGAATATCAGGAATTGCTGCTGCTAATTTTTTACGATATAAAGTATAAGCTTCCTCAGCCGGGCTATTAAGATGCTGCTGCTGTGCCACATCAACCAATACTTGGTAAAGTAAATTAATTTTTAAATGAATTTCAGGTGAGTTCCCCGTAATGCTAACCATCGAATCTAAGGCGGCTGCACCAAAAATATCATAGCAATGATGGACAAATACAAGTTCTGCAAGCTTTGGATTTTGCTTGTATGCAGCAAAAAACAAATCCAGACCCTTTTTAATTCCTGAAAAGGGAATTTCACCTTGAACAATTTGAGCAATGTTCATCTCGTTGCATAAATTGAATAACTCATCGCAAAAAACGTATTTTTGTTTGTTTTCCTGCTTTGGAGCAGGTCCTCCAAATAATAAATATTCTGTTGCAGAACAATCTTTTTCTTTAGATCCTGCATACCCGAAAAATTCTAAAGCAAGATCATGGTCAACATATTCTTTGGCTTGTACAAATTGCAGCGCATCAGCCGAAGAGATTTCTTTCGCTTCGCTAATCTTCACATAGTTCCCGGATGGAAGATGGATAATATAATCTCCTTGAGCATCCTTGTGTACTGCATTCTTAATGAAGTCCCCTTTTCCTGCATCATGTAGTGCTAAATGCAGATAAAATGCTGCTTTGTTTGTTGGGGAATGCTCCTCTAAACGCAGTAATTTTTTATATTCAGACGACATACCCAAAATGCCATCGGAAAAAGCGGTATCAAATTTATTTTCAGCAGCCAAATGATAATAGAGGACACTATTACCTGTTCGTTTAAATTCAGCTGCCAATTTTTCCTCTTGCTTCAACAAATCACATGATCTTTCACTCGGCATTAAATGAGTCCGTAAATGATTCACGAAAATACCGGTTAAGGCATTTAATTTTTTTTCTGTTGTGGGCAGTAGAAATGCTTTATTGATTTCCTCAGCTATTGATTCAGGTAAATCAAACTCCTCAAAAAAATGCAAAAATGCGCTAATTTCTCTAATCCATTTCAAAATATTTTTTCTTAATGCCTGTTTATTTTCAGCTTCTAATGCTTCAGCACCAAGTATAAATTTGACTGCTTCATTAGGATTACCCTGTACTTGTAGCTCCAATTGGTGTTGGAGTTCTAACAAGTTTGCTTTTATCCAAAACGATTTAATACTTTTCTCTTTTACAGAATCTGTTTTGCCTTCTTGCCTTAAATAAAATACTTCAGATTTTAGTTTGATAATATTCAAATAGTAATTTAATAAGTCAGAGTTGGGATTGAATGCGCTTAGTGCGATGGCATGCAATAGAGAAGTAAAGAATACTGAATCTATTTCTTTACCGTAAATAAAGTGTTCATCACTTTCAATAGCTATATCGTCTTTGTCTGCTGGGACAGAAGAATCGATTAAAATGCCAGTACCATTTAACACCCGCAGACGTAGATCATGTGCCGGTACTTTAACACTATCAGTGAACAACATTTCTTTTAAAATATCGGTCCCAAAAATCGGTTTCCAGTTGCTTATTTCAATTAATGCCATAAGCGTAGCAACGGCATCATGAGGCCAAAATCCTTTATGTTTGGAATTTTTTATAAACTCTACTATGGAAGTAAGTAACACAGGAGCATAATGTCCGGATAATAGAGGAAAAGATCGAGATAAAACGTCCGCGGTACCTTTCATGGAGGTTATTTGAGTGTATTTAGGGAGGGTGCGGGTGGTTCCTGAAACAATATGGAAGACATTGTTGTGTGCTAAAGCGGTCGCTACGGGAGCTGCACTTTTTACCGCAGTGCTGCGTTCATTATATGGGAGGCTATTAGTGTTTGCCGTGTTATTTTGATAATCCTCTGCAGAGTAGGGTTTGTTATACCCCATATTGAATATTTTAAATTTTTTTTGCTCTTGGGGTGGTATCTGGCTTAAAAAGTCCTCAATACCGTTAAATGAAGCAATATTTACTAAAACTGTCTCTTCATTCTTGTGTTTAATTTTTTTTGTCCATGCGTTTTCCGAGGAACTTAAAAGATATTCGGGGCCTACGGTTACTTCGGATTGCTGATAGTACTCGATGACTTCCGCTGTTGGATAAAAAGCATCACTTTCAGAGGACTTATAATGATATTTTTTAAGTTCCTCATCATAACTGTAATAAGTGGTGACTGGGCCTGGAATAATTTCAGGTAAATGTTCAGTGGGCAAATCTAATTGTTTTTGCAATTTTTCAATTTGCATTTTTAAATACAACGCACGCAGACCATATTTACCGTCGGGTTTCTGCACCCCGTATTCATCACAGGGAATTTCATCGGTGGTAACTAACTTAATCGGAGTTAAAGGATCGATAATGCCTGCTTTTTTTGCTTGCATTATGAGGTGGACGGTGGCTATTAAATCATCTCCATCTTTACCGGGATCTGTAAAATAAACTATTTGTACCATTATTATTTTTCTCCTGTTAATTTTAAAGTCCGGGTTGTATCATGGTTTAATAAAAAAACAAATAAATATTTTTATTTACAGGCGGTTTAAAATACTTTTTAAATTTTTACTATCTGGTCAATGAGTTTTTCTTTGGTGCAAATAGCGCTTTTCGAAACCGTGTTTGGAAATGGTAAACGCGGCAAGATAATTTATAAGAGAGATTCCTCTTTTTAGCTTAAAATATTGTATAATTAGGACTGAAAAGTGCAGAAAATAGTATTTTAGATGTCTGAGTTGTCAGAAACTATTCTTTTCATCAGGTTAAACCCTAAGATTCACTTTAAATTAATAGGTATTCATAGTATTTTCCCCCAAATTTTAGTACATTAACCAATTTGTTATTTGAAATCTCCAGAGGATTATTTAGGCCATGCTGAATACGTTGATTAAAAAAATGTTTGGAAGCCGAAATGAGCGTACATTACGGCGTATGGAAAAGGCAGTAATGGCAATTAATGCATTTGAGGCACAAATGCAAGCACTCACCGATGCTGAGTTAGCAGCAAAAACCCAGCATTTTAAAGCTCGTTTAGCAGAAGGAGAAAGCCTTGATGAAATGTTGGCAGAGGCTTTCGCTACCGTAAGAGAGGTGTCTGTACGTACTTTGGGGCTTCGTCATTTTGATGTGCAATTAATCGGTGGAATGGTTCTGCATGAGGGCAATATTGCTGAAATGAGGACAGGGGAAGGTAAGACATTGGTTGCCACCTTGCCTGCATACTTGAATGCAATTGCTGGACGTGGCGTACACATTGTTACTGTAAATGATTATCTTGCGAAACGCGACAGCCAATGGATGAAGCCTATATTCGAGTTTTTAGGTCTTTCTGTAGGGGTGATTTTTCCCGATATGTCGCATTCTGCAAAACAGGAAGCTTATCGTTGCGATATCGTCTATGGAACGAATAATGAATATGGTTTTGATTATCTGCGCGATAATATGGCATTTAGCCTTGAAGATAAAGTCCAAAGGGAGTTGAATTTTGCCATAGTAGACGAGGTTGACTCTATTTTGATTGATGAGGCCCGTACCCCATTAATTATTTCAGGTGCGGCTGAAGACAGTTCTGAACTTTACATCAAAATAAACAGTTTAATTCCGCATTTGAAGAAACAGGAAGAAGAAGGCGGAGAAGGGGATTTCACAGTCGATGAAAAGCAGAAACAAGCCCATCTTACTGATGCAGGGCATCAGCATATAGAAGAATTATTGGTTAAGGCAAAACTTCTGGATCAGGGTGAAAGTCTGTATCATGCCAGTAATATTATCTTAATGCACCATGTGAATGCTGCATTAAAAGCGCATGCCATGTTCCATCGTGATGTAGATTATATTGTTAAGGATGGGCAAGTTGTTATAGTAGATGAGCATACTGGACGGACGATGCCTGGTCGAAGATGGTCTGAAGGGCTACACCAGGCTGTAGAAGCTAAAGAAGGCGTGTCTATTCAAAATGAAAACCAAACCTTGGCCTCCATTACATTCCAGAATTTCTTCCGTATGTATAATAAATTATCAGGAATGACAGGAACAGCTGATACTGAAGCTTATGAATTGCAGCAAATTTATAATCTTGATGTTGTTGTTATCCCTACAAATAAACCTATGGTCAGAAAAGATGAATCAGACCTGGTTTATTTAACACAAAAAGACAAATTCCAGGCAATTATAGCGGATATCCGTGAATGTATCGCCCGTAAGCAGCCCGTTCTTGTAGGTACTGTTTCAATTGAAGCTTCAGAATTTTTAAGTCAGTTTCTAAAAAAAGAAAATATCAAGCATCAAGTGCTCAATGCCAAATTCCATGAAAAAGAAGCACAAATTATTGCTGAGGCTGGGCGCCCTGGAGCAGTGACTATTGCCACTAATATGGCCGGTCGTGGAACTGATATAGTATTGGGGGGAAGCTTGTCTTCAGATTTGGCGCAATTACCTGAGACGGCAACTCCTGAGGAGATAGAGGCTGCAAAACAATTGTGGCAAAAGCGTCATGATGAAGTACTTGCAGCAGGCGGGTTAAGAATTATAGGTTCAGAGCGCCATGAATCACGACGAATCGATAACCAGTTGAGAGGACGTTCAGGACGTCAGGGAGATGTTGGAAGCAGCCGTTTCTACCTGTCGCTTGAAGATAATTTGATGCGCATATTCGCTTCAGAACGTGTTGCTTCAATGATGCGCCGTCTGGGGATGAAACCTGGTGAACCTATTGAACACAGTCTGGTAACCAAAGCAATCGAAAATGCCCAACGCAAACTGGAAGGGCACCATTTTGATGTCAGAAAACAGCTCCTGGATTATGACAATGTGGCAAATGATCAAAGACAAGTCATTTATACTCAACGCGCGTCAATTATGGAGATGACGGATACCGAGGAAATGATAAGTACCATGCGAGAAGAAGTAATATCCAATCTTGTTGATACTTATATTCCTCCGCAAAGTTTAGAAGATCAATGGGATCCAAAAGCATTAAGTGACGTCTTGATGGATGAATTCAAGATCAAAGCTCCAGTGCTTGAATGGATTGAAGAAGATCATCATATTCAACCTGAACAAATTAAAGAAAGGATTCTTGAGCTTGCAGCACAAAAGTATAATGAAAAAGTAAAGCAAGCAGGAAGAGCGACCATGTCGCAATTTGAAAAATCAGTAATTTTACAAACACTCGACAATCAGTGGCGTGAACATTTGGCAGTAATGGATCAATTGCGTCAAGGAATTCATTTACGTGGATATGCACAAAAAGATCCAAAGCAAGAATATAAAAAGGAAGCGTTTACTCTGTTCACTACCATGCTTGATAATTTAAAGTATGATGTGATCCGTTTAATTTCTTCAGTTGAAATTCAAACCGAAGAAGATGTCAATGCTGTTGAGGAACAACGACGAGCGGAACAAGTAAGCAAGATGAATTTGCAACACGGTAATTATACCGAAGAAAATGAAGAAGAAGCCCAACCGCAAACCTATAAAAGACAGGAAAAGAAAATAGGCCGAAATGATCCTTGTCCTTGTGGCTCTGGTAAAAAATATAAAGCGTGCCATGGAAGTCTTGCGTGAATATTACTGTTGCAGTAGCCGTCATTATTGATGAGCAGCAACGAATCTTGATTACCCAACGTCCTTTTCACGTGCCTCATGGGGGATGTTGGGAGTTTCCAGGCGGTAAGTTGGAAGCAAATGAGCACTCTGCATCGGCATTAATCAGGGAGATAAAGGAAGAAGTCGGCCTGGAGGTTCATCAATATCATTTGCTGGGCGAAGTTAATCATCAATATTCGGATAAAAGGGTTAAATTAGTTATTTTCCTCGTCAATCAATTTTCCGGCATTCCCTTATGTTTGGAAGGCCAGTTGGCAATGAAATGGGTTTTTCATCATGAACTAAACCCAGAGCATTTCCCTGAAGCAAACCATCAGGTAATTGCAATGGTAAAAGATTACTTATGCAGCAATAACTGAAAAATTGAATGCCGGATATCAAATTGCGGTTAATTAAAATCAAGAAATAAGGGAGCATGATCCGAAACTTCTTCATCCATCACCATAAAATTATCAACCACTATATCTTTTGAAGTAAGAATATAATCCGCATATTTTTCCTTTTTTTCATAATATCGAGTTCTTGTTGAGGTAATTTTGTTCAAAGTTATCAAGTTGTTCATTCCCTCCTCAATAATATGCATGCTTTCAGTGTCCGGCCTTAAATTAAAATCACCACACAATATTTTTGGGGTGTTTATGGTATCCATAAAATGACGTATGCGATAGGATTGATTGATGCGTTCGGGTGTATCCTTTTTCCCTTGACCATTCCAGAGGCCATGCACATTTAAAATGGAATAAATTTTTTTATTAATCTCACATTCAACCCATTGCAGGTTCCGGGGATGATTTAAGCCTATGCCAGGATAGTGTTGCTTTTGATGGATGTTTATATCTCCTTCTCCCAATATATCGATAGTGTTTTTTAACAACATGGCTATTCCATAAACATTTTCGACAGCTGGTTTAAAAATAGCAACATGATTGGGAAGGAGGTGCTGTATATCTGCAAAAATGTTTAAACTGAGTTCTCTATCTTCTTCAGTTACTGTTCGGTGGGCGTTGCAATATACTTCCTGGAGACAAAATACATCAACCTCACGATGTTCACTAATAAATTTTAATAGGGGATCTCTCAAGTGGCCGCCCCATAAATTTAAAGTAATCAATTTCATTTATCACCAAGTTCCTTGTGTTCGTACTTCATAAAAAGATCTGAATTAATGGATTTATTTTTTTGATTCCTGCAGATAGGTGTAGTGTAAATCATTTACTTTTTGTGATAATTGCTCAATATCCCTGTTATTAATCACAATATCATCGGCACTATCTAAACGTTTCTCAATATCCGGTTGAGCTGCTAAAATTGCTTGAGCTTGCTCTTTACTGCATTGATCCCTCTGCATTAATCGTGAGATTTGTAGTTCTTCCGGTGCACACAGCAGCAAAATCCGATTAATGTAAGGATAAGCTTCTTTCGAAATGAGCAGGGGGATTTCTATCATACAATAAGGTGATAAAGATGCAGCAACCCTTTGTTTAATCACTTCACGGATAAGAGGATGTAGGAGATGCTCAAGCCAATCCCGCTCTTTGGGGTCAGAGAATATAATTTCCCTTAGTTTGCTTCGGTCCAATTCTCCATCATCCAAAAGTATCCTGTTACCATAATGCTCCAGGATTCTCTTGTATGCGCTTTTGTCTTTTTGGGTTAACTCCCTTGATATTTTATCAGCATGGATTACTTCGATACCCAATCTTGAAAAGAGTTCGGCAACAGTAGTTTTTCCACTACCAATACCGCCTGTTAATCCAACACAATAAACCATAGTTTAAATCTCATTTTTATTAACGCATGTTACTACATTAATGAAACAAGTATAAGGTACAGGGCTTTTTTGCTTGCAATACGCTTCAGCAGCTAATGCTGCATCTTCACGATTTGCATAAAGATTGCTTCTCCAGGGTAATGCTTCCCTATCAAATGCAGTACATTGCCACATAGGCATCACATTTATACCATCGATGAATTGTATGCAGCTGCTTCTGGTGGTTTTACAAGTGGCGGGAATCTGGCTGTTTTTTTTACAGGCAGCATAGGAGAGATTTAGAGCAACTTTTTGATACATGTTTTTCGAAAGCCATTTTGTATTATTAGCGTCATGAGTTGCACATTGCCAATAATCGCCTTCTATTATTGGTGCAGCAAAGCTTGAAGCTGAGATACCTAGAACAAGCAAGAAGTAATATCCTATGTACTTATTCATTTTTTTCTCCCTGAAGCAGTCTAACGAGTTCTTCAACATGCAAGGCTTTAGAAAAATACCATCCTTGAAGGAAATGAACGTTATGTTGTAATAAATAGTTTAATTGCTCTTTTGTTTCCACGCCTTCTGCAATAATAATTAAATTAATTTTTTTTGCTAAATGGATTATTGCATCATTTAGTGATTCTGTAATAGCCTTTGTTCCTATAGAGTGAATGAATAATTTGTCAATTTTAAGATAGTTGAAAGGATAGTACTGGAGATAGCTGATACTCGAATGTCCTGTTCCATAGTCATCTATTGCCAATGAATACCCCAACTGTCTAAGTTCGTGCATTCTGTTGATATAAATTTCATCATTAATATCAAGTAAATAACGTTCAGTGATTTCCAATAAAATTTGATTGGGGGCAATAGAATAGTGTTTTACCAATTTATAAAATCGGGAAAAAAAGTGGCTGTCTGTAAAATGCAGCGCACAAATGTTAAATGCTAAATGAAACGTGGGTTGAGCATGTAAAATTGTTTTGGTTTCTTTAAAAGCTATCTCTATAATTTGTAAAGTAATCGGTACAATTAACCCAGTGTTCTCGGCTTCTTCTATAAAAAGATCTGGCATTATAATTTCATCATGATTATCCTGCCATCTTAATAAAACTTCAGCCCCTGAATAGCTATTGCAGTGAGCATCGAATAAAGGTTGGTAAACTGGATAAAATTGTCCGGCGTAAAGGGCGTTCTTGATCGCCCCATGCAAAGAATAATATTTTTTAAAAATACTCTTGATTAAAAAATATAAAAAAAATGAAAGAACCAGGATATCGAGGCTAAGTAAGATTTGATAATACAATAAATGAGCAGCCACGGTCTGGTTGGACAGGGAAACTGTGACTACGACCCCATTGAGGTTTGATAATTGTGTTGTAGATGATATTTTTTCATGGGTAAAAGATGAATCTATGAAAAATTTATCGAACCATAAGTTATTTTTTGTTTCTATCTCTACAATTTTCTTTTTGTGCTTTACATCATATAAGGTTGTTATATGTGGACCATATTCCGGGGCGTTCAAAATCTCCTTTAGGACTGAGGCTAAAATAATTAGCTCCAGTTGGTAATTCCCTGTCTGTTGTTGAATTGCATAAACTGGATAATCAAACATAGCGGATGTTAATGGCCCAATAAATCTATGATGTGACTGGCTTAAGAGAAAACTTTTATTATCCGGTAAGGTAGAACAAATTATTTGAGTGGTTGGTTCGCGGATTGCCAATCCAGAAATTTGGGGATGATTGATGACAATATGCTCTAAATAAGGAATAAAATCCTCTTTACATGTCAGAGACCCCTTTTGATATAATGGAATTTGATATGATCCCTGAACAATATCATTAAGGAAAAGATCCATATTATGGGCTAATTTATTGCTTGCTTCTGCAACCAAGGAAAAAGATTTTTTGACATTAACATTCCAAGTGACATAGGAGAAAACCAAGAATAAAAGAATAGTGAAAAGCATCCAGATTATTTTGAATTTCCTATAGACAAAATATGTCAGATTTCTGGAGACTTTTTTCATAAATTTTAAGGTGTTGCGTAGGCTTCTTTTATAGAGTGTAGTGTTATTTCTGCCAATTTCCCAATTACCTCATGATCCGTGTTTAACGGTGGAAGCCAATAAAGGGTATTACCTATAGGTCTTATTAAAGCCCCATGATTTAGCGCGTGTTGATAAATTTTATTTCCTATACGAGACTGTCCATTATCTTCAAGATCGGCTGCGACAACAGCTCCGATTCCACGAACGTTACTTAATTTTCCTGTGAGCTCGGCTATCTCTGTTAAAGAGGTGAGCATGTATTCTCCTAAACTTTGAGCTCTTGAGATTATTTTTTCTTCCTGCATGGCATGAATAGTTGCCAATGCAGCACTTACTGCAAGGGGATTGCCGCTGTATGTATGAGAATGCAGGAAAGATTTTCCACTCGCGAAATCTGCATAAAAAAGTTTAAATATGGCGTGGTCAATCATGGTACAACTCAAAGGAATGGATCCGGACGTTAACCCTTTGGATAAACAAATCAAATCCGGTTCCACATCTGCATGATTCGAAGCAAGCCACTTACCAGTACGCCCCATTCCTGTCATTATTTCATCAGCAATAAGATAAATATTTTTGCTCTTCGCCCAAGAGGATAGTTTTTTAAGAAAATCAGGGCTGTAACACAACATGCCTCCGGCCCCCTGAATCAATGGTTCAACGATGACGGCACACACGTTATCACTCACTGATTCCAATTCTTTCTCAACAAGAGTCCAGTACGACCCACAATCATGCCATAAACTATCTTCTTTGCCGGAGATATAGGGAATATTTTGAATCAAATGACAGGTTAGGCCAAATGCCGTATAGGGAGCTTTGTAAATACCCAGATCACTGACACTCATGGTCCCCAGTGTTTCTCCGTGATATCCATTTTTAAGTGCTATAAACTGATTTTTCTCCGTAAACCCCTTGATTTGATTGGCATGAATCGCCAGTTTCATTGCTATTTCAACGGCGCTGGAACCATCGCTGGCGAAAAAGACATGTTGTTTTTTTGTAATCTCGGCTAGATTTTCCGCTAATTCGACTAGTTTTGAATGGGTTGTATTTGCAGCAATAACATGTTCGAAATGATTAAGTTGCTCTTTTATTGCTGCTACTACAGCAGGATGACCATGCCCTAAAGATTTACACCACCAGCTGGAGATGGCATCTATCAATGGGCCTTTATTGGTATAGAGATAGCTGCCTTGTGCTTTTTCAATAATTAGAGGAGGGCAGGTTTCAAAATCTTTCATTTGAGTACAAGGATGCCAAAAATGTTTCAAATCTTTGCTTATTAATTGCTGCGTGTTGACCATTTTTAAAATTTTGGTTGACAAGATTAGGCAGCACTTTATCATGTCGACTTCATAAATAAAATAAGAAATATTTAAATGCAGTTGGTTGTTTGCCTGTATTAATTAATTGATAGGAGAAAGTGTTGTGACTCAAGCCAAAAAGACCTGGTCTGCCTCTGAAATTACTGAGCTTTATCAGCAACCGTTTAATGATTTGTTGCATCAGGCCCACTCAATACACAGGGAACATCATCAACCTAATTCATTACAATTTGCTACTTTATTAAGTATCAAAACAGGAGCTTGTCCCGAGGACTGTGGATACTGCTCTCAAAGCGGTCATCATAAAACTCATGTAGAAAAAGAAAAACTAATGTCGGTTGCTGATGTAATACAAGCAGCACAGGAAGCCAAGGATGGTGGTGCAAAACGTTTTTGTATGGGAGCTGCCTGGCGTTGCCCTCCTGATAAAGCCATGAATGAGCTCCAGGAAATGATTAAAGGTGTGAAAGCCTTAGGCTTGGAAACATGCATGACTTTGGGTATGTTAAACCAGGAACAGGCAGCCTGCTTAAAAGATGCGGGTTTGGATTATTACAATCATAATATTGACACATCACCATCCTATTATGAAAAAGTGGTGACGACGCGCAAATTCAGTGAGCGGCTTGATACATTACACAATGTTCGCGAGGCAGGAATTAACGTATGTTGTGGTGGTATTTTGGGTTTAGGTGAGACACGTGAGGACCGTATAGAATTTTTATTAACTCTGGCCAATATGGATACTCCACCAGAAAGTGTCCCCATCAACCGATTAATCCCGGTGGAAGGAACACCCCTTGCGAAAGCTCAGCCCGTAGAAGGCATAGAATTAGTTCGTACGATTGCAACAGCCAGAATATTAATGCCTCAAAGTGTTATTCGCTTGACAGCTGGCAGAACGGAGATGAGCGATGAGCTCCAGGCTCTCTGTTTCTTTGCGGGTGCAAATTCGGTCTTTATTGGGGATAAATTATTAACCGAAGAAAACCCTCAACGCATGAAGGATAAAAATCTTTTTAACAAACTCGGTTTAACTGAGATGATTTAAATGCCTATAAGTCAAAAAATAAAGAATTATACGAACCAACTCGCTCATGAAGGTCTATTAAGAAATAGACGCGTCCATGCAGATGATTCGTCGTTAATTCATTTTGACAGCAATGATTATTTATCTTTAACCCGAGACAAACGTATCGCGGAAGTATATCAGCGTGGGTATGCCTTATATCCTACCGGAAGTGGTGCATCGATGCTGCTTAGCGGATATCATTCCAATCACCGGGCAGTTGAAGAGGCGTTCGCCAATTTATTAGCGGTGGATGATTGCATCTTGTTCTCTTCAGGGTATGCTGCAAATCTCGCGGTAACCGCTTTACTCGGCAAATTAAAAGTACACTGTTTTATTGATAAAGAAATACATGCTTCAATTTACGATGGTCTAGCCTTATCCCATGTAAACTATACACGTTATTTGCATAACAATTTAGATGTATTGGAAGGTAAACTGATCACGGGTTCCGCTTTAATCACGGAAGGCATTTTTAGTATGAGCGGCCAATTGGCGCCTTTAATGCAACTTTCGATGCTGTGCAATAGAAATCAAGGTGCGCTATTGGTTGACGAGGCTCATTCATTTGGGATATTGGGCAGCCAGGGAAAGGGCGCTGTTGCGCATTATGGGTTAACTCAAAATGAAGTCCCCCTAAGGATTATTCCCTTAGGAAAATCCTTTGCTGCCCAAGGTGCACTTGTGGCGGGTAAAGCAGACTGGATTTATGCTTTATTACAGGCAGGTCGTTCCGTCATTTATTCTACTGCGATAAGTCCGGCATTGAGTTATGGATTATTACATACCCTGGAATTTGTGGTAAATGCCGAAGATCGGCGATTGAAATTGGAGCAATTAATCGCACTATTTAAAACATACAGGACTCAATCACCTTTTAATTGGGCTGATTCAAGCAGCCCCATTCAACAACTTCGATTAGGGTGCCCCTATTTGGCCTTGTATTTTGAACGGGAATTAAAAAAACAAGGTATTAGTTGTTGTGCTATAAGAAAACCTACAGTAAGTGCAAAAGCAAGTGGTTTACGGGTGATTTTGAATTATAACCATACACCGGAACAAATCCGTGAACTTTTTGATAAATTAATTAATATATATGAATGTAAACATCCGTAGCTATGGGGAAGGATTGCCTCTTGTTTTTTTTCATGGATGGGGATTCGACAGTCGAATCTGGTTGCCATTAGTGCCCCAACTTTCCAGGGACTACCAAATCATATTAATTGATTTACCAGGATTTGGTCACACTCCCATTATGGAATGGGAATTGTTTAAAAAATTTTTATTAGAGCAATTGCCAAAACACTTCGCATTAATTGGTTGGTCCATGGGTGGATTGTATGCCATACGTCTGGCAGTAGAGGAACCTGATAGAGTATATAAGCTCATTAACATTGCTTCTTCACCACGATTTTTATATACGGATTTATGGCCTGGTGTTTCCCCGGAAGTTTTTAAAAAATTCTATAAACAACTATTTGCAAAGCCCGAAAGTACATTGAAAGAATTTATGGAACTTAATGGATTGACTTCTGCCGACAGATTGAAACATCTGCCTGAGAGGCTACCCTCACCAGAAGGTTTGCAGTCAGGTCTTAATATTCTTGAGTCTTGGGATTTGCGTGAGGAACTGAGCAATTTTGGTAATCCTGCATATTTTATGTTTGGTCGGCTTGATCCTATAGTTCCTGTTAAAACAATGAATTCAATGCAACTGAACTATCCTGACTTTAATTACCTGCTGTTTAAACGCGCAGCACACATACCTTTCTTATCCCATATGGATTTATTCATCGAGGAATTTAGAGGATTTATGAAATGAGACGATATTTTATTACTGGTACAGATACTGACTGTGGTAAAACTTATGTCACAGCGAGTTTATTAAACTATTTTCCATCAGCGGCTGCAATAAAACCTGTTGCAAGTGGATGCATGGAAATTGAAAATACATTAATCAATAGTGATGCACTGCAGTTACAGAAAAATAATATCAGCCTGGATATCATCAATCCCTGGCGATTTAAAATGCCTGTCTCGCCTCATATCGCTGCCCAAAGCGAGGGAGTCAGTTTATCGATTAACGACATTTCAAATTATTGCCTTAACTTGCAATTATCCGGTATTGAAAAATTATTTATTGAGGGAGCGGGGGGATTAATGGTTCCCTTAAATGATAATGAAACCTGGGTCGACTTTTTACAAATTACCAAAATACCTGTTATTTTGGTTGTAGGAATGAAATTAGGCTGTATTAATCATGCTTTGCTCACAGAAAGTGCCTTGCTTGCCAATAATATCGAGTGTCTTGGATGGATTGCCAATTGTATTGATTCAAATATGCTGGTCTTGGCAGAAAATATTGCTACGTTAACCCGGAAACTGACTGTTCCTCTTTTGGCAAAAGTGCCGTTTGGAAGTAATTTGCAAATCACTGAATCTTTTTTGTCTGTTCTATAATATCTTTGTACTCAGAGCTACTTGTTGTTTTAAAAACACTGTTGTATGTTAAGGTAGATTTTATTAAATGAAAGGGATGACAATGTTACTATCTGATAAATTAATGCAATCAGTAATGACTGCTTTTTTTGTTCTTGTTGCATCTGGAAGTTCTGCAGCGGAAACAAATGACCCAGCCTCTGCGACCGAAAAATGCTACGGGATTGCTAAAAAAGGGATGAATGATTGTGCGACTGCAACAGCTTCATGTGCCTCTTCAGCAACCAAGGATCGACAAAAAGATGCCTTTATTCTGTTACCAAAAGGTCTTTGCGATCGGATTGTAGGTGGAAAACTTAAACCTGAGTAACTCATTTATATCAAATAAGGAAATTGATCATGAAGCAAATTTTAGGAAGCTTATCCTTGCTTTTGGCATTCACTTTTTCTGTGCCAACCTATTCCGCCCCTGAAAACTACACTTTGGATAAAAACCATACTTATGTATTGTGGAGTATTGATCATTTGGGTTTTTCTACCCAATACGGAAAATGGTATGGGACTGGCCAGCTGATTCTTGATAAAGATAATCCCAGTCAAAGTAAAGTCAATGTAAAAATTGACGTTGCTGACATGATAACCGGCATACCAGAGTTGGATAAGCACTTAAAAAGTAAATTATTTTTTGATACAGCGCAATTTCCTACGGCAACCTTTGTCAGCAATAAAGTTACTCCTAAGGGTGATAATAAAGCTACAGTTGAGGGGACCTTGACTTTGCATGGGGTAAGTAAACCCGTTGTGTTAGATGTTACTTTAAATAAAGAAGGGATGAGCCCCATTAGTAACAAGATGTCTGTTGGCTTTACTGCAACTACCTCTATCAACCGTTCTGATTTTGGGATAAATGCCTTTCTGCCCTCAGTGAGCGATAAAGTAAACCTTTCAATAGGTGCCGAAGCGTATCAGGATAAAAAATAGGGTGTATTATGCAAATTAAAAATAGCGCCGCTCGTTTTGGGATAGTGACCATAGTACTTCATTGGATTATTGCTTTATTAATTATTGGATTGCTGGTATTGGGGTTGTATATGACTTCTTTGCCATGGAATCCTGAAAGATTGAAACTCTATGGATGGCACAAGGAGTACGGTCTTCTAGTACTTTTTATTGCAATTTTTAGAATTATTTGGCGATTAAGTAATGAACAGCCTGAGCTTGCCTTGCCTTGGCTTGAAAAAATTGCTGCACGCAGCATGCACTGGGCCTTTTACTTATTTATGTTTGCCATGCCTATGACGGGGTGGTTGATTACCTCTGCTGCGGGATTACCTGCTTCATTTTTTGGACTATTTACATTACCTAATCTGATTGCGCCGGATGAAAGTAATCGTATTTTATTTGAAGAGATCCATGAATGGCTAGGGTATGCTCTTATTGCGGCAATCTGCTTACATACGGCTGCTGCTTTAAAACATCATTTTATTAACAAGGATGATATATTACGGAGAATGTTCCCATGAAAATGTTTAAGTATTTTCTCTTTCTGTTTTTATTGAATACTTCCTATGCAAATGCTTCATCTGAGTGGACAATTGTTCCCAATGAAAGCAGCATCAGTTTTACCGCAACACAAAATAATGCTCCTGTCACTGGATCATTCAAAGAATTTACCGCAACAATAATTGCAGATCCCGCGCATCTCCAGGACAGTAAAGTGGATGTAGTGGTTAATATGAACTCACTCACAACTTCCTATGCTGAAATAACTTCAATATTAACGGGTCCAGATTGGTTTAACACCAAAGAATTTCCAAAGGCTGAGTTTAAATCAACCAAATTCATCAAAAAGGATGATAAAAATTACGAAGCTACCGGAACATTAACCATCAAGAATAAATCTGTACCTGTAACACTTAACTTTACAGCGGTTGAGTCACCAAAAGGTCATGTGGTAGTTGAAGGACATACCAACCTAAAACGGCTTGACTTTGGAATTGGGCAAGGAGATTGGTCTAGCACTAGTGAAATAAAAGATGAGGTAACGGTAAATTTTAAAGCGGTTGCCCAACAAAAATAATAATCTCAATACTCTAAGAATTATGGTCTGAAGATTATTTCTTCAGGCCAGTCCTAATCTTTCGATAAATTAGTATATCAGGATTTTTTAGCACAAAAACACCATGGATTACTGTAATGTTCCTCTCATGGAACCTCAAAGATATGGTGCGTGTAAAAATTTACCAAGAACTTATTTTTATAATTCTTTATGAAGCCATTGATTAAGTGAAGCGACCAAATCATGTTGAGGAAACAATTTAAAAGAGGAAATTTTTAGATAATTTTTGAGATTATTGCAGATTGTTGCCATAACCTCATTTTGAGAATCTAAATTGTTTCAATGAAGCATCTACAATACTTTCAGTACTTGTTTGCTCTATAAATTTTTGTCGCAAAAATGACGCATCACTTCCCTGATGAATAATTTGATTTATATGATCAAATGCCTCTATACCGTTTAATTGTCCTGCGTGTGATTGGATTAAACGTAAAGTAGTAAGTATATCTTCCCGTAGAGATATGGGTTTATATGTTTTAGGGTTGATAATGGTTCCTTCCAAACCAAATCGACACGCTTGAAATCGATTATAGTTGTATACGAGATAATCATCCTCAGCAGGGAAAGGTTCGTGCCCTTCAAGTAGATACGCACACAATGATTGCAAATAGGAAGCTAAAGCTGCGGCTCTATTGACAGTTAGAGGAGTATCGCAAACACGTAATTCAATTGTTCCGAACTCAGGTTTTGGGCGAATATCCCAATAAAAGTCCTTCATACTATGTACTATTCCAGTTTGCTCCATTTTGGCGAAATAATGATTAAACTCTTCCCAATCTAATACAAAGGGGGCACGGCCACTTAAAGGAAATGCAAAAACTGAATTAAGCCGTGCGGAGTTGAACAAGGTATCCTTTCCTTGTACAAATGGAGAGGAGGCAGATAGGGCAATGAAATGTGGAATATAGCGATTCAAGCTATGCAATAGAAAAAGAGCCTCTTTGCCTGAAGTACAACCAATATGGATATGTAAACCAAAAATAGTGAATTGTTTGGAGAGGTATCCATAAAGTTGAGATACCTCCAGAAATCGTAATTTATTATATATTTTTCGCTCAGACCATAATTGGAATGGATGTGTTCCTCCACCACATATTCCAATATTCAACTTATCTCCAGCCCGTATTAAGGCATCGCGAATAGCCAATAATTGGTTTAAAAGATCCTCGTAATTACTATGAATATGGGTTGAAACTTCTATCATGCTTTCTGTAATTTCAGGTGTAAAAGCGCCTGGGAATGGTTGGCGTTTTAATAATTCCAACAGATCGGGGCTGGAATCGGTTAAATCATAGTCACTAAGGCTTACTAATTGCAATTCAAGCTCAACACCCATGGTCAAAAGCTTGGAACTATTGAATACCTCCAATGGCATATTATTACCTCTCCTTCGTTGTAGGAATTTCCTTTGCGAAATAAAATGAATATTGCACCATAAGGGGACCTATGATTTCTAAACTAAATGCAACCATTGCAAGAGGGGCTAGTGTCTCAACCAGATTGAGCCCGATATATCTGGATTGTTCCAATATTAAAATGACGAACACAGAGATGGGTGCCATCGCAACTCCTGTAAGCAGCCCCTTTTTCAGGGAGATCCCGCTGAAATAGGCAAATAGGCTAATGCCGCCCATTTTTGCCACTTGGCGAACAAGAATAATAGCTAATCCCAGAACCCATCCATGTTTTACCAGTTCCCAATCAATTTTGGCTGCAATAAATACAAATAATAAAACCGTTAATAAATCACCCAGTGTACCAAAACCACGTTGAGATGAGTTAAATACGATACGACCATGCCGGGATACAATCCCAAAGGTTAAAGTTGCCAGTACTGGGGAAAGTTTAAAATAATGGGTAATTGCTACTAATAGAATTATCGCAATTGAAAAAGCAAGTGTGTTGTCACTATAAGTACTTTTAAAGGTTTTGAGAAGAGTAGGTAGAACCACTCCAAATAGCATGCCTAAGCCAGTAGAGAGTAATAAAACGATTAAGCTGCCCGAAATCGCTTGCCATAAATCTCCAGAGTTTCTAAAAATGACTAAACCAATAATAACTTTAAAAAGAAATACCGCAAAAATACAATTCAATACTGATAAGTGTAAGATACGCTCTGTTACTTGCCCAGAACTATGCTGCTCATGAATCATGCGGATTATAGTGGCCGGAGAGGTAGCGGTAGACAAGGCTGCTAGCAAGAGACTTGTAGATTGATTTAAACCATAATAGATTGCGACGAGATAAATGAACACAAAAGTTAATGTTGCTTCCGCAAAGCTGGTGACAAGAATCCATAAGTTATTGAAAAACCAACGTAAATTTATCCGATATCCCGATTCGAATAAAATCAGGCCGAAACCAATGTTTGCTAAAAATAAAATGGAGGGGTTTTCAATTTTTGGTAATAATCCAATTTGTGTTGGTGCAAGCATAAAGCCAATCATTGCATAAACACTGATATGGGGAAGTTTCGCCCAACGAAATCCAATTTCGCCAAATATCCAGGCAATAACCAAGGCAATTGGCCATGCAAGATCAGTTATAATTGTCCAAAAAGGGGGCATGCTTAATCCCTATGTCAAAACAATGATAATAAGAAGTTACCCTGCAAAATAGCTCTTTTTCGTAATTGAGTCATATTGGATGATCGACTCCCATTAATAATAGTAGAATTGACAGATAAATCATATCATAGATAACCCCATGGTATCCGTTATATCTCATCACAATAACTTCAGACAGCAACAATAATTGCATAAAAAAATCCACTGCTTGCGGACCAAGGAAAAAATATTTTAAATACTCCTAATTTGCAGGGATAAGAAATCTTTATTGGATAATCCTTACATATGCAAATAGATGAGACTATAATTTAAATGCAAAATAAGGAATTGTGAATTATCACAAATATCTTGAATCAAATTATAGGAGTTAACCATGGAAGAGCGTTTAGAAAGATCAAAATCGGAAAAATCCACGGTTATTTTTTCCTCTGAAGTTACCGCCTCAGTGGCGTGTCAGAAACTGACACAAGCAGGAGCCGAGGACAAAGCGGATAAGCAATTATGGCTTTTGCGCGAAAGTTCTGTACCTGGATTGCTGACAATTAGTTATTATGGTAAGGAAAAATACACCCATATGAGAATTGGATTTGTCAATGGGGAATGGAGATTTGGCCCCAAGGATTATCATGCTGCCCAAGAATTTTCAAAACGTGCTGAAGCAGCATTTAGCAAAGCTCTTCCTGATAAAAGTTATGACAGCTTAATCAGCTTATTAAATGAGCATGGGTTTTCCTTGAATAACCAGTTAATTCCTAAAGCACATGAAGCTTCCAGAAACGAGTATTTAACTGCTTATAATGAAGATGCTTTTTCACAATCAAGCACTGCGGAACGCTACAATAGTGAGTTATAAGTAAATAATTTTTGCTGAGGAAGTCAATTTCTAGCTTGGTTCTATCAATAGTGTGTGGACTTTTCTTAAAATAACTGTTTTATATGGAGCAAAGTCCTACTCACTATGGTGTATCACCCAATTTTTTTTAAATTCAATAAATTGAATTTTTTGTTTTTCATCCAATAGTGCATATATGTGATGTTGCATTATTATTTTATTTTTAAGCATAGAACCTCTAATTATGTTTACTTTTTCTATCAGTGAATCAAGCATTTTTTGATCCAGGATGTCAGCTTGAGTTAGAGCACTCATTTCACTGCCTAATAATCTGAGTTGGGCGTAGTTATCTTTGAACGAAGCATCAGTTTGCTCTTTATAGGCTCTAATTTTGGCTTTTTGATTTGCTGAGAGATTCAGTTCTTGAGCAAGCCTGTCGAATTGATGTTGAAGCTTACATTGATTTATGTCACCTACACAAGCAGAGCTTGGCTGGACCAGAATTACCGCTAAGATGAGGGTTGGTAGCAAGAGAATTTTATTGTTCATTGATTTTTTCCTATAAGTTTTTTCCTGGAAATGAAGCAGGTTAGTCAACGAGAAGACTGTCTATTTTGATTTTTCTATCTTTAGTTAAATTAAAAATTATTGCCTCATGACAAAGGCTTTGCAGATTATCAATTAATTTTTGCGTGTATCCATCAATTTTATTCTTAGAGATACTAAGAATAACTTTTTTAAATTCAGGGATGTTAAATTCATTTTCGTTATTAAAACAATTTAATATAAGTGCAAGATTCTCCGCGTTGGAATACTCATTATTTAAATAAGACTGGGATGAAACTTGCATCATTTTATTGAGATATTGTTCCGCATCACTTTTAATCATTGAAAATGAGACGGGTAGAGTTGAGGCTAATTCTTTTTGGCGGGCAGCAAGCAATTTTGTGCGTGATGCTTGAAGTTTTTGTCCTGAATCCAGCCAAGACGAATCATTCAATTCTCCTTCATCAACACCAAGAAATTTAAGCATGCCCAAAACATTTTCATGTAAAGGAATTGAGTTTTGTGAACGAAAAGCACTTTGTAACCCATAATGGTTAAAAGAGTGAGGCTGTATTTCATTAATAAATCTGTTTGTATCCACCACATATCCATTAAATAAAGCATTTGATATTTGTATGGGTCCAGTTGTGCATACAACAATTGATTTAAGATACAGATCATGTTCCTTTTTCATTAAATAAGTTAAAAACTTCTCATCATCAGTTTCTAAAGTACGCTTAATCACGGAGTATTCTTGACTAAAAAAAAGATACTTGATGAAATTCAGCTGAGCCTGTTGCTCTTTTCTCAATCGTTTTATCACTTCCTGATGAGTTTCTTGCGGGCTCATTTTATTAAAGTTTAAAAATTTATTTTTATCCGTCATTACTTCACCAATGTAAGTTCTGATCCTTAATGAAGAACTAGGAGTATTAGGTGGGATGATTTCCTTGGATTTGGCTATATAAAGAGATTCGGAACGATTCTTCATAAACTTCAAAAGATAACGATTAATGAAGCTGTCCTGGTTTAGTTCTTTTTCAGTGCGTTCGATAAAGTCAGTATCATAATGAGACAATCTTGCAATCAGCCCATTTTGTACCCGATCAATAGCATTTTTTGCAGCGATTGCATCTATTACCGCGACAAAGTCGTTATTTGCAAGGATAAATTCCTTTTTCCCCAATTTTAAACTGCCAATATTGAGTAATATAGGTGTTTCAGTTGGAATGAATTCAGGCAGTTGGGAGGTATCTACGGGAAAATCAAAATCGGTATAAGTGCCTTTTTTAAAAACAGGAGAAAGCCATCTTAAAATGTCACTGGCCACAGCCAGATTGCCTCCTGTATTTAAATGAGATATTTCATCTTTATAGAAATTAAATAATATTTTTTCATTCTCTGAGTGAAGTGAGTCTTGAATGAAATTTGCATTTATAGGGACAATATTATGCTCTCGGCAGAACTCATGAAGGGCAGTTATTGAGGATTGCGTGAGCAAGGTAGATTCATAAACCAAATGAATGATATCGTTTGGATTTCTTTCACGCATTTCAATAAGACGGATTTGATTTTCCAAGTTCATGAATATACTTGGATTATTACTTAACCAGATTTTTACATGCAATTTTGGATTATATTGATACATTTTTTTTTCTTTATTATTAGTTTCAATAAAATTACCGAATATAAAAACCGGTTCTAATTTTTTCACGACTAAAACAAAGCCGTTATAAAAAGCTTAGCACAATATAAAAAAAATGATTTGATACGCAATTTGATTGATGATTTTCATGTAATATGGTATAAATGTCGCGCTTTAAATACACACACGCCTCGGCACATACGATAGGGTCCCTAAAGGGTTTCGTATGGGAAGCGTGGAGGAATAACCCTGGAGATGAAAATGAATAATATAAGTATGCGTGAATTGCTCGAAGCAGGTGCACATTTTGGACACAGAACTCGCTTTTGGAATCCTGAAATGGGCGAATATATATTTGGCTCTCGTAACAAAATCCATATTATAAATCTTGAAAAAACAATGGTGATGCTTAACGATGTGGTTAATTATGTTGGTAGATTAGCATCTAATAAAGCAAAAATTCTATTTGTAGGTACTAAAAGAGCAGCACAAGACAGTATTCGTGAACATGCGAAACGTTGTGGCATGCCTTACGTTGATCATCGTTGGTTAGGCGGTATGTTAACCAACTATAAAACAGTACGTCAGTCAATTTTCCGTTTAAAAGAATTAAAGGAAATGAAGGAAAAAGGACTGTTTAACGGGATGATTAAGAAAGAAGCATTAATGCTGACCCGCGAACTTGAAAAATTGGAAAAAGGTTTGGGCGGTATTGAGAACATGGGCGGTTTACCTGATGCTCTGTTTGTTGTCGATGTTGGTTTTGAACACATCGCTGTTGAAGAAGCTCATCGTTTGAAAATTCCCGTTATCGGTGTTGTTGATACTAACAACAGCCCAAGAAACATTGATTACATTATTCCTGGTAATGATGACTCTATGAGAGCAGTTGATATCTATGTACGTTGTATTGCTGATGCAATTTTAGATGCTAAAGGCAGTAACACTGTAGGCGTGGGTTCATCTGATGCTGAATTTGTTGAAGTAGTTGAACAAACTGGCGATGCAGAAAAAGCTGGGGAATAATTAAACTTTAAAATATAGGGGGCCGGGTGCTTAACACCTCAATTTGCCCCCTTTTTGTTATACGGAGAAATGAAATGACAATTAGTGCGAGTTTAGTCATGCAGTTACGTGAACGTACCGGTGCTGGCATGATGGAGTGTAAAAAATTTCTAATAGCAACCAATGGTGATATCGAAGCTGCCATTATTGAAATGCGAAAAGCAGGTCAAGCAAAAGCAGATAAAAAGGCGGATCGTGTTGCTGCTGAGGGTGTTGTGGTAATTGCTCGTTCAGCTGATGGACGCAGTGCCGTTATGCTTGAAATTAATAGTGAAACAGACTTTGTTGCTCGTGATGAAAACTTCACAGAATTTGCTAACAAAGTTGCTGAAGCTGCACTAAACAGCTCTGTTACAACTGTTGATGGATTGTCTGCAACTACGCTTCCTTCAGGAAACACAGTAGAACAGGCTCGTCAGGAATTAGTAGCCAAAATCGGCGAGAACATCAAATTAAGACGCCTGGAGCGTATGCATACTGATGCAGGAGTTATTGGATATTATTTACATGGATCACGAATCGGTGTAATGGTTGCCCTTAAAACAAACGATGAAGAATTGGCTAAAGACATTGCAATGCATATTGCAGCAAGCAAGCCAATCGTAGTAAGCAAAGATCAAGTATCTGCGGACGCAATTGAAAACGAGCGTGAGATTTTTACAGCTCAAGCAAAAGAAAGTGGTAAACCACAAGAAATTATCGATAAGATGATTGAAGGTCGAATCAACAAGTTCATTGATGAAGTGAGTTTATTGGGTCAACCTTTTGTTAAAAATCCCGATGTTAAAGTTGGTCAACTGTTAAAAGAAAAAAATACCGAAGTACTTTCTTTTGTACGTTATGAAGTTGGTGAAGGGATAGAGAAAAAAGAAGATAACTTTGTTGAAGAAGTGATGGCTCAGGTTCGTACATGATGAATGAAAGTCACCCAACATTAAAATATAAGCGTATTTTACTAAAATATAGTGGCGAAGCCCTTATGGGCAAGTCACAATTCGGTATTGATCCCTCGGTTTTAGACACTTTAGCCAGGGACATTGCCGAATTAATCAAGATGGGCGTTGAAGTCGGTCTTGTATTAGGCGGTGGTAACTTATTCCGTGGAAAAGTACTTTCTCAAGCAGGAGTTGGACGGGTTACTGGTGACCATATGGGGATGCTGGCAACTGTAATGAATGCTTTGGCGGTACGAGACGCGTTAGAGCGAATTGACATGCCTGCGCGTATTATGTCTGCCATACCCATGCTGGGAGTTGTTGACCCTTATCATCGACGTAAGGCTATTACTCATTTACGAACAGGGCATGTAGTAATTTTTGCAGCGGGTACAGGAAATCCATTTTTTACTACGGATACAGCGGCTTGTCTAAGAGCCATTGAAATAGGAGCTGATGTTGTTTTAAAAGCAACTAAAGTTGATGGCGTGTACTCAGAAGATCCTTTTAAAAATCCTAACGCCAAACGATACGATTATTTGACTTATATTGAAGTGTTAACACAAGGATTGGAAGTAATGGACTCTACTGCAATTTGTCTTTGTCAAGATCAAGGGATGCCATTGCAAGTCTTTGATATGACTGCACCCAATGCATTGAAAAGAATTGTATCTGGAGAACGTGTGGGAACTATAGTCGGAGCTAATCATGATAAATGAGATCAAGCAAGATTCAGAAAAGCGAATGAAAAAAACCATTGAAGCATTGCAAAATGATCTGTCTAAGGTTCGCACCGGAAGAGCGAATGCTGGTTTGCTGGATCATGTGCAAGTGGATTATTATGGGACAATTACTCCATTGAATCAGGTTGCCAATATTTCTGCGAGTGATTCACGCACAATTTTGGTTACCCCTTGGGAAAAATCTATGGTAGCTGCTATAGAAAAAGCAATTTTAACTTCAGATTTGGGTTTGAATCCTTCTACAGCTGGTTCTGCAATTCGTGTTCCTATGCCTCCACTGACTGAAGAGCGAAGAAAAGAGCTTATCAAAGTTGTTCGTAATGAAGGTGAACAGGGCAAAGTTTCAATCCGCAATATCAGAAGAGATGCAAACTCTCAATTAAAAGATTTAGTGAAAGATAAAACTATTTCTGAGGATGATGAGCGTAGAGCAACGGAAGTCATTCAAAAGCTAACTGATAAATATATTTCAGAAATAGACTCATTATTGGCTGAAAAAGAAAAAGATTTAATGGAGTTTTAAATCAAATTATTGCTTGAGGGGATTTCCCCTTAAGCAATAATTACCTTACTAAAGGTTAAATCATTCAAAAAGTAGAAAATTTTTTTTGTTAGGTTATTAATGCCACAAAGGCTTTTGCAGCTTTTCTAAATGCTTCTTGAATAATTTGGGGGTCACATGAGATATAAGGTTGCCGTTTTTGGCAAAAATGGAAGTGGTAAAACCCTGCTTAATCACAAAATTGCTCAAAAGAAGGTTGATTCTAAATCAGGTTCCTGTTCAACCTTAAGTGTAGAATTTTTATCTCGACAAATGGATTCAGAAAATACGGTGAATCTATGGGATATTTCTGGCGATCAATTCGAACAACTCCATCAAATATATTACAAGGGAACTGATGTAGGAGTCTTTTGCATTGATTTAACAGAGCAAATTGATGAACAGGATGTTATTAAACGAATTCAAGTATTTCGCAACTTTTCCCCCAAAGCTCCAATTATCTGTGTTGGAACAAAATCAGATTCTCCGCAAGCAAATCTGGATGCATTTCAAAAAATTAAATCACAGAACTTATTTACTGACTTTATTCTTACTTCAGCTAAGAGTGGGGATAATGTAGATGAGCTTTTTTCTCTTATCTGCAAGCATTGTGAAGCCAAACTCATTATTTCATGGAATGAAGCTGTTGCACGATTAAAAAAGGGTATAATGAAATTACCCGAGGCTAAAAGAATCCTGATTGAAAAGGAATTGTCTGAGCTCTCAACATTCATATTGGCTAAACCGGGTGTTTCAAATGTACAACCAAAAGATAAAGCTGACGCTATTGAGAAATTCACAAAAAACTGTGAAATTTATTTAGAAGGTGGATATTCTAACATTTATAAAGCAGCACTTTCAGTTGCTGCCGTAGCCATTGTGCTCACTATCACTGCTTTAATTGGTTTTAGCATTGGTTTCGCCTGCAGCTGGTGGACGGGACCGGGAGCATTTTTTACAGGAATATTGAGTGGTTATACTTCTGCTTTAACTGTAGCTTCCTCAAGTGTAGTAACAGGACTAGTAGCTGGTGGTGTTACCGCATATGGACTATTTAAACTTTCTGAAGAAACGAGGGCATTAAATGAATTTGACGCCGAAGTTTCCTCCTGGAATACCGCAATTATTTTATAGTTCAGAAAATAGAGGAGGACCTCTCATGTTGTATGGATGAGAGTAATCTATGAAATAGCAAATTTTATCTAAAGTAATGCGCTAATTGATACCAATGGGCTTGTTTATAATCTCCAACAAACCCCCATGCATCAACCCAAATAATACGTTTAAAAGCAGATGTTTGATTAATTTTATCCATAAAAAATTCTTTATTTTCATGCTTTGCAGCCAATATCACCATATTCGCGCTTTTTCGTATAGGTATCACTAAAGTGTGAGGGAAGTGCGTTCTAACTAATTGAAAAATGGAATATTGTTCTTTTATATTGGCCAAATTTATTGCCAAAAAACCTTCTTCAGTTAATATTTTTTTACATGATGCAAAAAAATCAGATTGTGCACATTCAGGAGGAAAATGATTTGCATTGTACAAATCAACAATGAGGTGGGAAAATTTCTTTTTACAGGTCTGGATATAATCCTTGGCATTTTCATGGACAACTTCTAAGTTGCTTAAGCGATCTATCATAAAAAACCTTCTCGCAATTTCAATAACTTCTTGGCTATTATCTACTGCAACTAAAGGTACATCCTTGAGCATCCATGCAACTCCTGCACCGCCCAGTCCCAGCATACAACTATCCCCGGAATAATGACGAGCCATTAATGTAAGTGCAGGAAGGTAATATAAAACAGGCTTTTGGGGGTTGCAGCGATTCATTACTGTTTGGAGTGCTTTACTCCCCAATGTGAGCCAACGATAACATAAATTTTGATATACTTTATAACCCGACGGGGAGGTATAAATGCATATTCCATACTTCGTTTTCCACATACTAGCAAGTCTTTTCTAATTGAAAGGGATAAATTGACCCCAGTTTTAAAATTTGGGTTAGCTCATCCAGTGCACAAAAACATTCCTCAAGAAACAACGGATCGGCAAGATCATTTGCGGTCAAGTGGGTACGATAATGCTTTAATATCCATTTTTCCAATGTTTTTAATAATTCCTCATTGATTAATACTCCTTGATGCATTGCATCAAGCTCTTTCTCATTCAAGGGAACGCGCAATCTCAAGCAAGCAGGGCCACCTCCATTTTGCATGCTTTGCTTTAGATCAAGAAAATGTACGGAGTTTATAGGATTAGAAGCATCAGAAAGTATTCTTTCGATACATTCATTAACACGCGAATTGTTTTGACACTCAAAAGGCGCAATGAGCATCATTGAGTCTGATTGAGGTAAACTGATGATTTGTGAATTAAAAAGGTAGGATTCCACCGCATCGGCAACGCTAAGCTCTTTTTGTGAAAGTTGGATAATGGTTAAGGGAAATGATGATTTTTCACTTAGTTCTTTAAGTACTGTGTTTTGCTGGTGAAAGGCTTGTTCATGTACGAGAAAAACAGACTCATTAGCTACAGAAATAACGTCATTATGAAAAACCCCTTGATCAATAGCCAACGGGTTTTGGCAGGCAAATACCACTTTATTATAGGGTAATTGATGCTGGCGAACTATAGCTTCCGATGCTTCTCGAGTCTGTCGCGCCGGATATTTAACTGGAATAGAATTTAGCGGATTTTTTGCCAAAGCTTTTTTTCCATAAACAAACAGATGAATCCCGGGTTGATTATATTTCTGACAGATGCGATTGTGATTTGCAGCGCCTTCATCTCCGGTAATCGTTGAACGCGGCAAAATGGGATGATGCTTAAAATAATCGGGATTAAGGAAAATGCACTCCAATAGTTTTTTTGAAAAATCTGCTTCTTGATGTCTATGGAGATTACTTATGAGATTTGCAGCAGTAAAATGAACTTTGCGGTCAAGAGTATCAATACTTGGAGTAACAGTGGCGGCATTCGCAGCCCACATACTGGAAGCAGAATAGCATGCACTAAGAAGTTCGGGTGCTTTGTTGTAAGCTTGATAAAGTTGCTCAGTGGGCTTACCCTGGAAACCTAATTGATGGAGTAATTCAAGATTAGGGCGTTGATGAGGGGGAAATAATCCCTGTTTTAAGCCCATGGAATGAAGCAAGCGCATTTTTTTCAAACCTTGTAAAGCGGCTGCCTGAGGATTGGAAGCAACCGAGGCATAATTTAGAGACGCAATATTTCCCGGTGCAAGACCAGCATAATTGTGAGTAGGGCCAACCAGACCATCCATGTTTAATTCATAAACTTTCATTTTATTCTTCTGTTTATTGATACATTAATTTAATGTGTTGTCATGTCTCTACTTATCAAGTTCGTTTCGAGCGCCTAAAGAATGATTATTCCCTCTTAAATTACACATGTATCCCTGGTAACATTTTTTCAGGCATTCGTAAGAGAGGCTGCTCCATACTAGCCACGGGATAAGCACAATAATCCGCAGCAAAATAAGCGCTCGGTCTGTGGTTTCCACTTAACCCAACTCCTCCGAAAGGAAGACTGCTGGCTGCACCTGTAGTGGGTCTGTTCCAATTAATAAGGCCAGCTCGGGTATGTTGATAAAATTGGCGATAGTGTTGCTCGTTATCACTAAACAAACCCGCTACCAAACCGTAGCGGGTTTGATTAGCCAATGTGATTGCTTGCTCAAAATCTGAGTAGCGATATATTTGCACTAAAGGAGCGAAAACTTCTTCGTCTGGTGGATTCACAAAGTGAGTCATGTCAATAATCCCAGGTGACAATAAACCTGTATCATCGATAAGTAATTTCATAGACATTAAGGGACTACCACCTGCATCAATAATTTTCTGTTGGCTATGAATGTGTTTAAGGGCTTGCTCATGGCTAATTACTGGCCCCATAAATGGCTCCGGAACTTGATCAAAGGGTCCAATTTTTATTGAAGAGCATAAGTTGATAAAGCGGTTTAGAAATTCATCACCTTGGGAAGAGTCAGGAATAATAATCCGCCTCGCACAAGTGCAACGTTGGCCTGCAGTAATTAATGTAGAAAGCAGGGTGTTATAAACTGCGGCATCCAGATCAATCACCTCATCAATGATTAGAGGATTATTTCCTCCCATTTCAAGCGCCAGGATAACCTCGGGTTTATTACTAAACTGCTGATGAATTCGTAATCCCGTGGCATAACTTCCTGTAAAATAGACACCCTGTATTTCTTGCGAAAGTAAAGCCTTTCCACAGGTCACATCACCTTGTAAACAATTGATTACTCCAGGTGGTAAACCACTCTCATGCCAACACTGCATAACGAATTCAGCTACCGCGGGAGTATGCTCGCTGGGTTTATAAAGGATCGTGTTTCCAGCTAAAAGGGCAGGAATTATATGGCCATTACTTAAATGAGCTGGGAAGTTAAATGCTCCCAGGACAACTACCACTCCGTGAGGTTTAAAACGCAGACAGGCATTTGCCTCAGCCGTCTGGGTAACTTTTGCTTCGGTACGCTCATGATATGCTTGAATGGACAAATTAATTTTTCCAATCACTGCGTTCACTTCTGTATGAGCTTCCCATAAAGGTTTACCCGTTTCCAAAGCAATCAGGTTCGCTAATTCATGACGTTTTTTTTCAATTAGTTGGGCAAATTTTTGGGTGTAATTCGCGCGGCTTTGAAAATCAAGGGTAGACCAGGGAAAAAGAGCGTGTTGTGCCGCATGATATGCCTCTGCAACTTCCTGCTCTGTGGCAGATGTCCCTTGCCAAAATACTGTTCCATATCCAGGATTGATTGACTCCAGAATAGTCCCCTGTCCTTTTACCCATTGACCATTAATATATTGGCCTTTCCCATTGAATATAGAGGTTTTAATCATCAATCTCCCCCGCGTCAAATAATAAAGGAGCGACTCGCAGTTGATTTCCACATTTAACTTGCATGAGTTCGGCAGTTTTTTTACTGATAATGCATGTATTTTTTTCGGTGTTGATCAGCGCACTATTAATAGTTGCTTTAAAATCCAATAACGTATTGGCTAACAGATAATTGGAGCTACTGACTTCATCACTGATATTTTTAATGGTTACAACCCGACTGTGCTCTATAGTTTTAATTTTTAAACGGGGTACCTCCAGTGTCGGACCCGCATCAAAAATATCTATATATTTATTATAACGAAATCCTTCTTTTAACAGGATTTTCATCGCTGCTTCTGTAGAAGGATGAGACTGGCCGATTACAGCCTGGGCTTCAGGTGACAACAATTTAATGTATAAAGGATTTCGGGGCATCAAATCTGCTATAAATTGTTTATCAGTTGCCAGGGTAAGCCGGTCTGCTTCAGCAAAAGACATATGGAAAAAATGTCTCCCTACATTTTCCCAAAATGGGGATATCCCATTTGCATCAGAAATGCCGCGCATTTCTGCAATTACAGTCGAGGCAAAACGTTCCGAATGTTGTGCCATAAATAAAAAACGGGCTTTTGAAAGTAATAAGCCATTTTTATTTTTTCTATAATTGGGATCCAAAAAAAGAGTACAAATTTCACTGCGCCCCTGGTTATCATTTACCAGACTTAGAACCTCATAGTCGCTTCTTATATTTAATGATCGGCAAATTCGAGTGCGTTTTGATATTTTGTAAGAATAAAAAGGGGCTTCATGTCCCGTGCATGATTCAATTCCGGAAACTCCTACTATTTTATTGTTTTTATGATTTTCTAAAACAAACAAATAGTATTCATTATGGGGTTTATTAATATTTTTTTTATATGAATTAGTAGACCAGTGCAGTCGTTTTGCCAAAACTTCTTTATCTTTGGAAAGAGTGGTTATTCCAACACCACTTTCCTCGGCCAAATAATGAATAGCATCCAAATCAGTGTCACGTGCACTACGAAATAGCATCATGTTTTAAATCCTCTAAGCCCCCTTGAGCCAGGTCAAGAAGGAGCAGGGTGCTGAGTATGGCACGTTCAGATAGACTATCAAGTAATATATACTCATCTGTACTGTGTATGTTACCGCCCCTAACTCCGAGTGTGTCCATAACTGGTAAACCATATTGGGCCAAATTATTCCCATCACAACAGCCACCACTATCTTTCCAATCTAATGTTAATCCAAGCTCGTGTCCTATTTGTTGAATACGATAAAACAAGCGTTCTGTACCTGAATTTACACGCTTTACAGGTCTACCAAAAACACCATATATATTTAGAGAGAATCCATCGCGCGTTAATTGACCAATAATTTTATTTATTTCGCTTCGTACCCAATGTTCATCTTCAGGGAGGCTAATGCGAATGTCAAGTTGCGCAACAGCTTTGTCGGGAACTACGTTAAGTGCTTCACCCCCTGCAATTTTGCCCACATTAATAGTGACTCCCTCACGCTTTCCATTGAGCGCATGCACAGCACCTATTGCTTCAGCTAGATAGCAAATTGCATTTCGGCCTTCTGAGAAGGAGCGGCCTGCATGTGCAGCCTTTCCAGTAGCAATAAGTGTTAACTTTCCACTTCCTTTGCGATTTTTTGCCAAGGTGCCTGTGGGGGTCATTGCAGGTTCATAGACCAATGCAGCTTGATATTGCGTCGCTAGCTCATCAAGCAATGAGCTGGATGCCGGGGAGCCAATTTCCTCATCCGCATTGATTAAAACATCCCAACCCAGTTCAGCTGCGCACTTATCTTGTTCAAAAGCAGATAAAGCATGCAACATGACTATAAGTCCCCCCTTCATATCAGCAACTCCGGGTCCATTAATGCAATTCTCATCAATGTATGATAGTTTTTGGAAAGGACTGTCGGCGCTGTAAACGGTATCCATATGTCCGCAGAGTAAAACCCGACGTTTCAAATGAGGTCGCTTTCTAATAAATAGAGCGTTTCCGCAAGTGAGTAATTCCATTTTCCCAGATATATCCATAACAGGTAGTTGCTGAAATGATTTTACTTGAAATGTATCCGCTATCGGGTGATAAACCGTTTGCAAGAGATTAGCCATTTGCGCTAATCCCTCTAAATTGGCTGTTCCTGAATTAATCTCACAAAACTGATGAAGTTGTTTTACCATCAGTTCCTGATTGTTTTTTATTATATTTATCAGCTTATTGGAGAATTTACTCACGGCTTTTAACTTAAAGTTAAAAATACAGAATAGCTGAAATTAAAGGCCTTCACAATGAGTGGTTTTATAGAAAAGGGATGGCTCTCCAAGTTAATTCCCTTGGAGAGCTGATTGTTTATGGTAGAGAAGTCACTGGAGCATTTGGTTTCGAGGATTGTGGTGTGTTATTTATCGGCCATATTTGAGGCAAAGCCATAAAACTGAATTTACTCAGCAGTCCCTCAGCTTTTATTTGTTCCTCATTTTTAGAATGCATTTCTGGATGAACACTGGCATCGACACGCCGATCTAGTCCTTGAAGACGTTTAAGTTGCATTTCCTGTAATTCTAATAATTTTTTAAACCGTTCTGTACTTTTATTTAATTCAGATTTAACCAAAGCCAGTTCCGATTCTGCCTTATTCATCCGTTCGGCAATCAAATCAAAATTAGATGCTTTATCTGCTAGAAAAGAGTTTAATTTATCCTGAAAAGCTTGCCTTTGAGTGCCATCGTCAATCGCTGCAGATGATAGAGTTTTTACTGTACCTTCCAGGGTGGACGCAATCATTTTTGCTCTTTCTATTTCAGTACCCATTGATTTTCTTACTTCTGCCAACTCCGCTGTTTTTTGTGATAAAAGTAATAAACTTCTGGAGTGTTCCCCCCGGATTTTCTCAAGTTCTTTCTGGTTGATCTCGTATTGTTCACTTTGTTTTTCCAGATCGAGCTTGAGAGATGAAGCTGTTTTTTCAAGATCCTCCTTGGATTTACGCAGTAATTTTTCTGTTTCCACATAAACCTCTACTTGGGCACTCAGTGTTTCAACTTCTTCATTCAAGCGAGTTATATTATGAGCGAGTTTTTCATTCTCTTCTTTAAATTTATCAATTTCAATGGCTAGTTTTTTACGAATTGTGTCTAATGCACCAATTGTTAACTCAAGAATTTCAGCTACTCCAAAAATTCCTTCCTTTAGTTTTTGGGCAATACTTTTTGTATGATAATGATGATCATCCAGAACAATACCGCTCGTAGTGTACGCTAAAGCGCTTACGCCACTGATTGTGATCAAAAAGCCAATATGAGCTGCGGCACCAATAATCAGTGTAGGGCCTGAGATGGCAACTCCGCCAACAATTCTTTGCCACAGAGGCAACTCACCCCAAAAAGCTGCTGCCCGTGAAATAAGGCTCGGATTATCGTGTAAACTGTCAACAATTGCCCCAAGGCTTTTTTTTACTTGAGCCAAATGCTCTTGGGTTAAAGCAATGCTTTGCAAGCTGTCTAAGTTTTCCTGCGAGGAACCTGGATTTAATAGTAGTTGTTTTGCTGCATCAGAAAAACTCATCTGGGCCAAGGCTTTTTCAATGATTACTTTATTTGGATTTGGATGAGCATCATTCTTAATAAGTGTTTCTAGTTCTTGTTCTTTAATAGACATACACCGCTCCCTGTGTTTAAGAATCTCCCTGTAAATTCTATTTTTAACCACAAAGAACTAATAAGCAAGTAAAAATTTGTTACGCACAAGTTGTGTAAAATCAGACCCTATTGATGTTGTGGATTACTCAAATTGGAAAAAAAAACCTATGTTGGGGGCTGCAGGTTAAAGTGGATTTCCATGAGATCACAGCTCGATTAGGAGTGGTGCGGTTGAGTATCCTACGGGGTTGTGAGCACCTCGCGGCACGTAGGCGAAGGGATTATAGTGTAATCTTGATCTGATATTTGTAATTGAATTCCGGATGTTAGATTCAATTCACTTCAAATGCAGGTGTAAAGGTTATTGTTCAACGAAAAGGAGTGAATGGCTTATATTTCAGTTTGAATGTCGGTTTAGGTTAAGATTTTTCAATTTGCATCCGAGGTTAGGGTAATATTTTGAGTTCAAATCCAGGTTTTAATTGAAGTAAAATGAGAGAACAGCTACGATTATAGAAGTAATTACTTCCAGTATTTTTTATTTTCGAGTAATCAAAAAGACTCCTTGAATCTGTAATTATAGTCATTAAACGTAGGAGGCAGAGTGGAAGCGTCGTTGGAGTGCTCTTCACCGGGCATAAAATTAGAAACTCAATCATTGTTGAATAATTGTCATTCAGATTGGAAAGGAATTCTTATAAAAGCACTAGAAACAATGGATCAGGATTATTTGCATCAATTAATTTATGATGAAAATTGGTTACCGGGAAAAGAAAAGTTATTCGCAGCTTTCAGTTTACCCCTAGATAAAACCCAATATATTTTATTGGGTGAGTCACCTTATCCCCGTAAGGAATCGGCCAATGGATATGCTTTCTGGGATCATTCGGTCAGTAGCTTATGGAGTGATAACGGCTTAAGTAAAACAGTTAATAGAGCAACTTCTTTACGTAATTGGATAAAAATGTTGCTTGTCGCATGTGGGGAATTGAACTCGGACACATCGCAAGCCCAGATAGCACAACTGAATAAAAATGCTTTAGTGCAAACAGCACAACAATTATTCGAAGGGATGATGAAGAAGGGAATTTTGTTGCTGAATGCGTGTCTGGTATATAGTGAAGGCAAAGTTCCTTATCATGCCCGGCAATGGAAACCTTTTATACAAAGCCTTCTAAGTCAATTGGCTGTGGTTAAACCTGCAATTCAACTGATTTTGTTAGGCAAGATTGCAGAAACTGTTGCACAAAGTAACTTACCTGTGGGACTTATTGCAGAGCATCCTTATAATGTAAGTTTTATTACCAATCAGCGAGTTATCGATTTTTTTAAGCCACTGGATTTATTAAAACTATGAGCCATTCCGAAACTACTATTAATCCCCAAGAAGTTAATAAATTTGCCCAGCACGCCGACTTATGGTGGGATACCGAGGGGCCATTAAAAACTCTCCACGATATCAACCAAACACGCCTTGATTTTGTAAAAAACCATGTGGATTTGAAGGATTTAAAAGTCCTGGATGTTGGATGTGGAGGAGGGATCTTGTGTGAGGCTATGGCACGCTCGGGAGCACACGTTACCGGTATAGATGCTGCCCCTGAGGCAATTGCTGTGGCTCATGAGCATGCGAAAAATAACAATTATAAGATTGACTATTTATCCACGTCAGTAGAAGCATATAACGACAATCGCTTTGATGTAATTACGTGCATGGAAATGTTGGAACACGTAGAAAACCCAGAATTGGTTTTTGAACATTGCAGTCGCTTGCTCAAGCCCCAAGGTTTTTTATTTGTATCGACGATTAATAGAACTATTAAAGCCTATGCTACTGCAATTATTGTTGCAGAATACATTTTGAATTTGTTACCGAAACAAACACATGATTATAAAAAATTTATAAAGCCAAGCGAATTGTTTGCCATGGCGAGGCCCTGGAATTTTAGTTTAGTTGATTTAAAAGGAATGGATTATAATCCTTTTTTACGTAAAGCATCATTAGAATCAGATATCAAGGTGAATTATTTAATGGCTTTGCAGTTAACTTAAGCTATCAAATAAAATGGGAACCATACAGAACGATTTAAGCCAACTTGGATTTTAGCAGGTGAAGGCATAGCGGAAAGATACCTCCGCTATGCTTTATTTAAACTTGCAGTGCCTTTTTCTGCATTTTGTTTTTTGTTATAGCGTTCTACATAACGTTGATGGGCATATTTAGCTTGTTCTTGAGTGACTACATCCACTTCATTCCCGTAAATATCAACTCGTGCAGCATTTTCTTTCTGACAATTTAAATAAGCAGGTGAGGCACTATAGTAACTTAATGCTTCCCGTAAAGATTTTTTGCTGAATGGTGGAGACTCAAGGCGCTCGTAGAAGTCGATAATATCATCAAATATACCTATTTTCAGAGGTTTAATCTGATTTCCTTTTTTGAAAAAAGCATTTGGAAAGTGTTCAATAAGCCAATCTATAACTTGTAATTTATCTTTTTTAACGGTTGTTAACGGTTGCTTGTCCATGATATGACTCTAAAGGATGATTTAGATGCAGAATAAACTACCACATCTTTCGACATAATCAAGCAATTGTATGCAAACATGACTATTATCTTAAATTATTTTAGGGGTAACCATGAGGAATGGCAGAAAAGATGATTTTAATTGCTCGATTTCATGTAAGAAATTTCTCAATTGGACTCAAGATAATAGCCAATTATTTCAGCATCAACTCTCATAAGATTTTGTAACCAATTGATAATAATAAAAAAATAAAAAAAACAAATGATGGGGCCACCATTCAAAACTACAGGATACAGCTTCTAGGCGATATTGAACTTCTTCTATTCTATTGCTACATTTTAATCATGACTTGTATGGATATAAGTCAGACAAAGGGAATTGTAATCAAAGGATTTGATTTATTATGGATGATAATAAGAACTATTAGTTCTTATACGGATGACTGCGAAAAGCCAGGGTTTAAACCCTGGCTTTTTTATTTTATGCTACCAGATAACCTGATCGGGATAAGAATTTTCTATCCGGAAAATAGGCAAAAATTACAGAGCCATTTTTAATAGTGTTAATTACGGGCTTTGCCAGAGTTTGTGCAATAGCAGGACAACCCCATGATAATCCAGCGCGGCCTGCACGTTTGATAAAATCAGGTTCAACGTACCATGCGCCATGTATTACCACCCGTCTGCTTAAGGCATTATCATTAAATCCTTTATCCAGCCCCTGTAGATTGAGCGAATAGCCCTTATGGCCTATATAGGTATCTTTTGTTATGTAGGTACCTAAACTGGATTGTTTACTTGATGGGATATTCGAAAACCGATTTGCTTTGTTCACACCAGAGTTTTTGCCATGGGCAACGTAAGTATTGTATAAGAGACGTTCTCTGCGAAGATCAAATACCCACATACGTTGCTTGTTTGAGGGTAAGGAATAATCGATTACTGTAAGTACAGGTTTCTTCACGTTTCCTTTTTTGCTTGCATTTTTATATGCAGTTAACGCGAGTTTTAAAACATTCCTGTTTAATTGTGGTGCCTTACTGCTCAAATGCTGTAATGTAGTATTGATATCAGGTTCTGCTCTGGCAGCAAATGAGGGTGCGCTGGAAGTTATATTACTGGTTAAAATAACCGTTGAGATTAGAGTTAATAGAGTATTCATACTGCTCCTTTCTTCATGTAAATCGCCCTAACAGTGCTTTAAAAAAATGGTGATTATATAAACAATTGAGAGGATTGTAAAATTAGAAGGGCGTTCTTTGTTCAATAGAGGAAATTATTATTCAATTCAAAGGGTTATTTAAGTTTAAAAAATAACGTTGTATATATTATGCTCAGGTAGAATAAAAACAAATCAATGAAGGTGTGCGGGCGGCACTCATATTGATTAAAATTTAATCAAAAAATCTAAATATACAACAGTTAAAAAACATAAAATTAAGGTATAATTGCAAAGGTTACAGCTATTTATCCGGTATTGTATAGCAAAATAAGGGATGGTGCATTCCATTTTACATGGTGCTAAATTATACTCGGCTGTTAGTTTTTAGACTCTTTTAAACCCGGCATTGACTTGTTAATCCTATGTGCTTCAAGAATGAAATGGGAAAAAAGAATAGTTTCATATTTGATTTCGGAGAATGCTATGCTGGAAAAGCAGATCATACAATTACCTGAAGGAATACGAGCTGCAATTAATGATGCATATCGTGTTGAGGAATTATCGTTAATCACCGAGCTTTGCGACAAAGCAGCATTAAGCCAACAACAATTAATCGACATTAAGAACAGCGCAACAAAATTTGTTGAATCGGTCCGAGCTGAACGAAAAAAAAGTACAGGTATCGATTCATTTTTAACTGAATATGCATTATCCAGTGAGGAAGGTATTGCCCTTATGTGTTTGGCTGAAGCATTATTACGCGTTCCAGACAGTGCAACAATTGATAATTTAATCAAAGACAAATTGTCAGGTGGTGATTGGAAATCTCATATAGGACAAAGCGATTCTTTTTTTGTAAATGCAACCACTTGGGCACTAATGCTCACGGGTAAAATTCTGACCCCAGAAAAGGCTCAAACAACTTTAGCCAAATCTTTAATGAAACTCGTCAATCGCAGCAGTGAAGCAGTAGTAAGAAAAGCTGTGGATAAAGCGATGCGAATCATGAGTAAACAGTTTGTCATGGGACGAACAATAGGTGAAGCGTTAAACCGGGCAAAAAAGAAAGAAGCCCAGGGATATCGTTATTCCTACGACATGCTGGGTGAGGCGGCACTTACATCTATCGATGCATCCCGTTATTTTGAAGCATATAAAGAAGCAATCGAAACTATAGGCAAACAGGCAGATAAAGACTCAACTGTTTATAGGCGTGCAGGAATTTCTATAAAACTATCTGCGCTACACCCTCGGTATAATGAAAGTCAGCATGAGCGCGTGATGAATGAATTGCCGCCAAAATTATTGGCGCTTGCCCGATTGGCAAAAGAATATGATATTGCTCTTACAGTAGATGCTGAAGAATCAGAGCGTTTGGATTTATCACTTGATGTGATGGAACGTGTCTTTAATGATGCCAGTTTAGATGGGTGGAATGGCTTTGGTCTGGCAGTACAGTCTTATCAAAAAAGAGCTTTCTATGTCTTGGATTGGGTGGCTGCTCTGGCAAGAAGGAAACAGCGTCGGATTATGGTGCGTTTGATAAAAGGTGCTTATTGGGATAGTGAAATCAAGAAAACACAGATGCAGGGCTTAAAAGAATATCCCGTGTTTACTCGCAAGGTGTTTACAGATGTTTCTTTCCAGGCATGTGCCAAAAAAATATTAACCATGACCGATGCGATTTATCCCCAATTTGCTACTCATAATGCCTATTCAGTAGCGATGATTTTAAATATTACAGGTGATTATCGAGATTTTGAATTTCAATGTTTGCATGGAATGGGGAATGAATTGTATCAACAAGTAGTACCTGCAGAACGTCATGGTATTCCTTGTCGTATTTATGCGCCTGTAGGAAGCCATGAAGATCTGTTGCCTTACTTGGTACGCAGGCTATTGGAAAATGGAGCAAATTCTTCATTCGTAAACCGTATTGTAGACGACAATGCACCTATTAGCACCCTGGTAGAGGATCCTGTTGAAAAAGCAAAATCTCTACTGCATAAAATGAACCAAAATATTCCTCTACCGGAAGATTTGTTTCAACCAGGTAGAAAAAACTCTAAAGGATTAGATTTTACAGATCGCACAGAGCGCGCTCGCCTGCAGCAAAAAATGGCACAAATCAAGCTACAACAGTGGTCTGCCGAACCTGTTATTTCAGGTACTACAACCCTTATTGGCGAAAAGCAACGCCTCGAATCTCCCCAACAGACGGAAAATATTATTGGCACCGTCCAAAATGCCTCTCTTCAAGATGTGGACCAGGCTTTAAAAAATGCCGCACAAACTTTTCCGGATTGGTCTGCTATGCCGGTCAAGGATAGAGCAGCCTGTATTAATCGTTTTGCGGATTTATTGGAAGAGAACCAGGCTGAACTTATGACAATAGCCTGTCTGGAAGCAGGTAAAACTATGAATGACTGTATTGCAGAAGTACGTGAAGCAGTTGATTTTTGCCGCTACTACTCCATGCAAGCGCAACAAATTTTATCCGAGCCTTTACGTCTGACAGGATATACAGGGGAATTAAATGAACTCAGTTTGCATCCCCGCGGCGTCGTACTCTGTATTAGCCCCTGGAATTTTCCCCTGGCGATTTTTACAGGACAAGTGGTTGCGGCATTAGCTACTGGAAATTGTGTTATTGCAAAGCCTGCAGAACAAACTCCACTAATAGCCACCTATACAGTCAAATTAATGCATAAAGCAGGGATTCCGGTAGGGGCGGTCCAATTACTTCCTGGTCCAGGTGAGACAATTGGTGCTGCATTAGTAGCAGATAAACGAATTAAAGCGGTGTTATTTACAGGTTCAACGGATACAGCCAATCTCATCAACCATACTTTAGCGACCCGTGGCGGAGAAATTATTCCATTGATTGCTGAAACCGGTGGTCAGAATGCAATGATTGTAGATTCATCTGCCTTACTGGAACAAGTAGTTGTGGATGCGGTGAACTCTGCGTTCGGTAGTGCTGGCCAAAGGTGTTCGGCATTACGTGTTTTGTTTGTGCAGGAGGAGGTTTACCCCAGAACTGTAGCCCTGCTGAAGGGAGCTATGGCTGAGTTGGTCGTAGGCGATCCTCGCTGGCTGGTGACCGATATAGGACCTGTTATAGATAAAACCGCTTTAACTACATTGAAAAATCATGTGGAAAATATGAAAAAGCGTTTTGAAATAATATACCAATGCCCGTTAGACGAATCACTTGAGTCTGGATATTTTATGCCACCCACAGCGATTGCTATCGATCACATCAATGCCTTGGAAAAAGAAGTGTTTGGTCCGGTATTGCATGTGATCCAGTTCAAACGAAAAGATTTGGATAAGGTAATTAAGCAAATAAATGCCACCGGTTATGGTTTAACTTTGGGTATTCATAGTCGCATTAATGAAACAGTGGAATACATTAGAAAAAATATTCATGCAGGAAACTGTTATGTTAACCGCAATATGATAGGGGCTGTTGTCGGCTTACAGCCTTTTGGTGGCGAAGGGCTTTCAGGAACAGGGCCTAAAGCAGGGGGGCCTAACTATCTGACCCGTCTATGTCATGAACGGACTTATACTGTCGATACAACCGCGGCCGGGGGCAATGCAAGTTTAATGTCTTTGCCTGATTAATGAAATCTGATTACAGGATGTTACTTTAGTGAGCAATTAAAGTAACTCCTGTATTCCCAGTCTAACAGGATGTTACCCGCTAATTAATGGAGTAATTAATGAATAACATTTTTCGTGCTTTCCACTTTTTTGTGATCTCTATTTTATTTCTCTTCAATAATATGTTGTTCGCAACGACAATTACTCTTCCCCAGACACATCAGTTTATTTCATACAATGACACAGGAAGCGGTAAACCGCTTGTATTAATTCATGCTTTCCCAACGGATCAACGATTATGGCAGGCTCAGCAAGAGGGACTTAAAGCACATTTTCGGGTGATCACTCTGGATCTCTGGGGATTTGGGCAATCAGCCTGCGTCGATGGAAATGAAATTCCGATGGCAGAGTATGCTCATGAAATAAAAGAGTTATTAGACTATTTAAAGATTGATAAGGCTATCATTGCGGGAGAATCTATGGGAGGATATATTGCTCTTGCTTTTTCAGCTAAATATCCTGAGCAAACTCTTGGATTGGTATTATCAAGCACTCAAGCTGTAGCCGATAGTCCAGAAACTAAAGCAAACCGGGAAAAAACAGCATTGGAGGTTCTTGAAAAGGGAACGGATAACCTGATTGAGGGATTTATGAAAAAAGCCTTTTCTCCTTATGCCTCCTCTGAAACAAAAGCATTGCTTTATCATATCCTGAGCGTGCAAAAACCAACAGCTGTAGCATCTGCTTTGCGTGGCATGGCAACCCGTGAGTCATCCACATCATTACTCGCAACGACTTCTATGCCCATTTTAATTATTTCAGGCGAAATGGATAAAGTGATTTCCCCCCAGCAAAGTAGGGATATGCATTCCCTTGCCAAAAACAGTAGATTAATTATTTTGCCTGAAACCGGCCATTTATCCAATTTAGAGCAACCGACCCTGTGGAACCAGGCAATTATTGAAATGTTTGCATAATCTTTTGTAGTCTGAGTGCTCAAAAACAAAGCCGCGGTAGGGCGGCACTCAAACTACATTTGAACAAATCAAAATGATGGCGTCCTTTCTCTTAAGTCAAGTTCAGACTACTTAATGCTTTTTAGAAAGAAACCATGGGATTAATACAAACAGTAATAAACCCCCAATTAAAAAAGATTCAAAAACAACGACATTACCAACAGGTATTTGAGTTGGTGGGACAAACCCAATAACGATTGCTGTTAAACAGCACAGAATGCCTATAATACACAAAAACCACATGAAGAAATTACCACCTGGTACAGTATAACCACATGGTTGATTCGTCCTGGCATATCTTAATTTGATGGCCGCGGCAAACATGAAGATATATACCATTAAAGCCATTTGAGCACATAAATCACTCAACATCCAATAAGCTGCATTAATTGAATCCAATAAAATAAAAGCTGAGCTTAATACCGTAAAAATAATGGCCTGGGTAAAGAGAATTGTTGTCGGTGCTCCATATTTATTTACATGTGCAAATTTAGCTGGTAAGGAACCATCGCGAGCTGAAACCATCAACCCCTTGGTCGGACCAATAATCCATGCTGAAACACCGCTAAGGCCGCCCAGGATAATTAACACAGCAATAATTGAGGTCATCCAGGACATATTGTAGGATTTAAAAAACACCGCATAGGCATCAATAAGGCCTGAAACTACGCTTAAACTCTCATTGGGAACGACAACAACAATAGCTAAAGAGCCCAATGAAAGAGTTGAAATGACCAAAAGGGTAGAGTAAAACAACGCTTTAGGATAATCACGTTGAGGATTTTTAACCTCTTCGGCATGCACTGCAGACATTTCCATCCCGAGTAAACCGAATAAAACCACCGCAAATAATGATACATCACCCCAGGAATCAAAATCGGGCAACCAGGTGGAGGGATAACCAACCATCATAGGTTTACCTTCGAGACACCAAAGTATTGCTAAAAAAATCATAAAAAGCATTGGAAATATCGTACCTATTGTTGCCCCAATGGTACTTACAATACTTGAAATTTTCATTCCAAAACAATTGAGTATCGTGAAAACCCAAAATAAAATCAGTACAGTAATTAAAAGGTAATATTTGTTATTCCCCAACTCTGGTGAAATGAGATACGATAGGGTTGCTGCAATAAAAGCAAGTATTGTTGGATACCAGACAACGTTATAAATCCATTGAAGCCATATCGTAATAAAAGCTGCGCGTTTACCGAATGCTTCGCGAACCCACACATAAATTCCGCCTGTTTCCGGATAAGCGGTGGCTAGTTCCGCTGCAACTAAAGACACCGGAATAAAAAATGCAAATGCAGCTACAACATAATAGGAAACCAGTGTAAGACCAAGCTTTGCACTAATAGGAAGGGTTCGTAAGCTATCAACAGCAATGACATTAATCATTACTAATGAAAAAACACTTAAAACCTTTTTAGGTTGATTCATGATTAATCCTTAACAAACGCGGTTAAGCAAACCCGCCCATCACTTTGGATGCGTAGTGCTATTATCATTTTTGAAATTTAAATAAAAAAAGGTTGGGACTTTTTAGCCCAAACAAATGAGGATCATTTAGATCATGATCAAATAGATTGGTACTGCAGTTGGGCTTGAGGCCCAACTGAGAATTTATTTTCATCATATTAATCACATAGGTTCCTGAGAACATACTGCAGAATACCGCCATTTTTATAGTATTCCAATTCATCAGCAGTATCGATACGGCATAAAGCTTTAATCTGTTCTTTTTTCCCATCGGCACGCTCAATAGTTACAGGCACCATCGAGCCAGGTTTTAATGAATCAGACACATCAATGCTAATGCGCTCATCCCCCTTTAATTCGAGGGTCTTACGTGTCATCCCATCACAAAATTGTAAAGGTAAAACACCCATACCGATCAGATTAGAGCGATGAATACGTTCAAAACTTTCAGTAATTACTGCTTTGACCCCAAGTAGGTTGGTTCCTTTAGCAGCCCAATCTCTTGACGACCCTGTACCGTATTCTTTACCTGCAATTACTACCAGATCATGATGATCTTTTTGATAAAGCATTGCTGCATCATAAATCGGCATTACTTCACCAGAAGGAATGTAACGTGTAATCCCACCTTCCTGGCCGGGAGTCATTTCATTGCGAATTCGAATGTTAGCAAAGGTTCCTCGCATCATTACCTCATGGTTACCCCGACGAGAACCGTAAGAGTTAAATTCTTTTTCTTCAACTCCTTTAGATTTCAAGTACAAACCTGCAGGAGAGTTGGCTTTGATTGAACCTGCTGGTGAGATATGATCCGTTGTAATTGAATCACCAAATAAAGCTAAAATATAAGCATGTTCTATTGGTTTAATTGCCTCAGGCTTAGCTTGTAAATTCTCAAAAAATGGCGGATGTTGGATGTAGGTTGAATGAGCATCCCATTCATAAGTTTTTCCAGTGCTGGTTTTAATCGCTTGCCAATGTTCATCACCGCGAAATACTTCGGAGTATTCTTTACGGAACATTCCACCTGTAACTTTAGATACTTCAGCAGCAATTTCATCATTGGAAGGCCAAATATCTTTCAAAAATACATCATTACCCTTGTCGTCTCTACCTATGGGGTCTTTGCTCAGATCAATAGTAGTAGTACCACACAGAGCATAAGCCACTACCAGTGGAGGTGAGGCTAACCAGTTTGCTCTCACTTGAGGATGTACACGGCCTTCAAAGTTACGATTTCCTGATAAAACAGCCGAAACAACCAAATCATTATCGCTGACACAGTGAGAAATCGCGTCAGGCAAGGGGCCTGAATTACCAATACATGTTGTACATCCGTAACCTACCAGGTTAAAACCCAGTTGATCAAGATAAGATTGTAAACCAGCCTGTTTGAGGTAATCGGTAACAACCTTTGATCCTGGGGCTAGGGAAGATTTAACCCAGGGCTGGCGTTGTAATCCTTTTTCAACCGCTTTTTTAGCCACTAATCCTGCTGCCATAAGCACACTTGGATTCGAGGTGTTGGTACAGCTGGTTATGGCGGCAATGACTACATGACCATGTTTCATTTGAAAATCATGGTTTTTAACTGCAAAGGAAGAGTTTTTCTCCTGTTCTTTTCCGGCTTCTTTAAGGAAAGTGTCAAATTCAACAGGTAGAGTACTTAAGGTTACCTTGTCTTGAGGGCGTTTCGGACCTGCCAATGAGGGTACTATAGTGCTTAAATCAAGTTCCAATGTATCTGTAAAAACAGGGTCTTCACTGTCTTTGTCATACCACATTCCTTGTGCTTTAGCATACGCCTCAACCAAGGCTATTGTATGTTTATCACGGCCAGTTAGCTCCAAATAGCGAATAGTTTCTTTATCCACGGGGAAAAATCCGCATGTAGCTCCATATTCCGGTGCCATATTGGAGATGGTAGCGCGATCAGCAAGGGGTAGGTCACTTAACCCAGGTCCATAAAACTCAACAAACTTACCGACGACACCTTTTTTTCGGAGCATCTGTGTTACTGTAAGCACCAGATCAGTTGCAGTGATGCCTTCCTTCATTTTTCCAAACAATTTAAATCCAATTACTTCAGGAATGAGCATGGATACAGGCTGGCCCAACATTGCTGCTTCAGCCTCAATACCTCCCACACCCCAGCCAAGAACCCCCAGGCCATTAATCATGGTTGTATGGGAGTCGGTACCTACTAAAGTATCTGGATATGCATATAAGACACCGTCATCGCTGCTACTCCATACCGTTTTGCCTAGGTACTCAAGATTTACTTGATGACAAATACCTGTTCCAGGAGGAACTACCTGAAAATTATCGAAAGCTTTTTGTCCCCAGCGTAAAAATTCATATCGCTCGTTATTTCGCTTCATTTCAATATCAGTATTGACGGTTAAAGCATCAGGACTTCCAAATTTATCAACCATAACTGAGTGATCAATGACTAAATCAACGGGTGATAATGGAGAAATCTTGTCAGGATTACCCCCCATCTTAGCGATTGCATCCCGCATTGCTGCCAAATCAACTACAGCAGGAACTCCTGTAAAATCTTGCATCAAGACACGGGCGGGTCGAAAAGCGATTTCATGCTGTGATGTTTTATTGTGAAGCCAGTCTGCAATTGCCTGAATATCTTTAGTAGTAACGGTACTGTCATCCTCAAAACGTAATAAATTTTCGAGAAGAACTTTAAGTGAGTATGGAAGACGGCTTATTCCTTTAAAATTTTTTTGCTCGGCTTCTTTGAGACTGTAATAATGATAGGTTTTCCCATCGATATGCAATTGAGATTTTGTTGATAAGCTGTCACGACCTACTTTCATAAGGAGCTCCTGAAATCAAAAACTGAATAATATCTCAATTTTAGGAAAATTCCATGAGTTCTGATGAAATTAGGTCAGAACTTTAGATCATGGCAATCTTCAGTTGCCCATCATTTTCATAAGTTTCATCAAAAGATTTAGAATCTTCAATCAACTTAGCGCCCATTTGAAAAATTATTTTTTCCTCATTTTGTTTTGCTGGTATATCAAGAGAACCGGGTGTTAATAAAGAGATGGCTCCAGGTATCAGAAATGTAAGTCCAATTGGAAATAGGATGGCGCTTATTAAGGGATTAAAAGGAAAAATGGCTATAGAAGCCAAAATAAATCCTATCCCTATTACTGTAGCTGCGAGGGAAACTTTATGCCGGATAGGCTCTTGAATGATATCTGTAATTCCAACCGGATAATAAGTTCTTATATTTTGGTAACTGTTTATATACATGTCCTTTTGTTTGGGTTGATGCAAACATGAATATAAAGCTTTAACAAAACGATGGTATTGTTCCAATATACGTTGTTCTTCATATGGGTCAGAATTTTGTTCGAGTGCGTCCTCAAATTCTTTCAATCGAAGTGTTAATAACTCCATGAAAGCAGATTTATCCTCTTGTACTGGGAGCAATAACTTTTTTGCATCTTGGATAATTTTCAAAATAGAATCGTGTGTGTGTTTTTTAGAAAAAAAAGTCATAACAGCACTCTCAAAAATTACGTGTACACAGGTTAGCATTCTTGAAACCAGTGAAATAGAGAATATGTGTTGGCTTTACATTCAAGTAATATATATTAACTAAAACTTAATGGTTTTAGCATAAAGTTAACATTTGGTATGGATATTGCTTTTCAGTAATGGAAATAACTAGGGATCTAGAATGATTGATTTGAATACTATATTAAATGTTGCTGAATTGGGAGATCTTTTTTCGAATTCATCGTCAAACAATCCAGTAACTGGCGATATATTGACAGAATCGATGGAGAAAACTCAATATCAAGAGAAGGGCTCTCTAGCCTCCATAGATGAGGAGGCTTCTCCAGATACTTTTATTTTATTATTAACACAAGTTTTTGCCAATGCTGGATCCAACGATTTGAAATCTATCCCACTTACGGAAGAGAACGACCTGGAACCCGTCAATTCTGAATCCAGAGAAGTTTCGCAAGAAAAAAGCGGAGAGCAATCAATTAGCGAGATTGAAAATAACGTCGCTATTTCCTGGATCAACTCATCCTATTGTACGCAGGAAAATGAACTAAAAAGTGGCAAACAAGAGCTTGAGCATCATTTAAGTGCGCCAATGGGCAGGACAGAACATCAAGAGCAATCGGAAACGCCTTTATCTGCGCCTATACAGATTAACGAAGCTCAAATGCCGCTTAATGAAATAAGCTTTGTAGAGACTCTTGTGATAGATGAGACACCTCAGAATTCTGTAACAGATGTTCAGGAGACTCAACTAAAAGAACGGGAGTGGGGGGGACTTCCAGAGACTCCACAAATAATAACTTCTTTTTTAGAATCCGAACCTGTAACAGTATCTCTTAGTAAGAATCCCCAAAAAATTCAGCTTTCCGGCATTCGCGATACGCAACTAATGAATCCAATAGAGCCTTTTGAATCCCAATTTAGCACGTTGAAACGTTCTGTAGAAGACAAAATAACTCCAACTGGCTCCCTCCAAACATTATCCAAGAAAGAAGAAGAAATACCTGAATTTCTATCAATCTTCGAAAATTCTGAGGAACTAAAAACCCAGGAGACAAGTTATACAGTACCCAATGAGTCACCTTTGCGTGTTCCTATGGAAGCTAATGTTCCTATCGAAACTAATGTGCCTATTGAAACCCGAGCCCCTGACATGGACATCCCTCACAAAAGCCTCACGATTCCGATGAAAGTCGATACCCCTGAGTGGTCAAAGCAGTTTACCGAGCAGATTATCTGGCTAGGGCATCAAGACATTAAAAGAGCTGTAATTAAAATAAACCCTGAAGATTTAGGTCCATTGGAAATTAATATTAAGGTGGTAAATAACTCTGCCTCTGTAAATATAGTTGCCCATAACCTAAACGTGCGCGACATTATTGATCAATCTTTGCCGAGGCTCCAGCTGATGATGGCCGAGCAAGGTTTAAATTTATCGGAAGTACACGTAGATTCCGATGCCAATCCACGTCAATTTTCACAGGAAAATAAAAACAATAGGGAGGAATTTACCCCTTCCACTGAGGAAGAATTTGGAACTACCCCTTTAAAGAGTAAAGGGGTAATCAAAAGATTGATTGATTATTTTGCATAAAAACCATTTGCGTTATTAAAAAATTTAATAACGGCAACGTGTTTTGCAACGAATCACACGTCCACTCCAGCGATCAATGAGACAGCTTTTGCGGCAACCGTGACCTATGTACCTCCAAGGAGTCCAGTACACTCCTCGATGATAGCGATGATGATGATATGTTGCTGGGCCATAGTAGCCGGAATGATACCCAACAAAATATGCAAATTGCTGACCAGGGAGTTGTGTTGTTGTGCTTGCCTTAACCAAGTTGCTGTAAAAAAATCCTATAAGCAGCGCAAATGATAATAGGATAGGCGAGATTTTTTTGTAACTTCGGATGCTTACTTTTTCCATGATGGCAACCTCATTTTATGTTGTTACATTAAAAATTATAGATTATAAATAGCTGCATGAGGAATTTGAGGGTTTTTTATGAAGGAAAAAATAATTTTAATTACGGGCTGCTCTAGTGGTATTGGGTTTGATGCTGTATTTGCCCTAAAGAAAAGGGGGCATCGTGTTATTGGTTCCTGCAGGAAACAGGAAGATGTCCAAAAATTAATAGATATGGGCATAGAGGCTGTCCAGCTGGATGTTGCTGATTCAGCTTCAATTCAAAATGCATTTTCAGACGTTCTCTCTAAAACGAATGGACGCCTAGACGTTTTAATTAATAACGCAGGATATGGGCAAATAGGGGCTTTAGAGGACATTTCACGTGAGGTATTACGCGAACAATTTGAAACAAATGTCTTTGGGTTGGTTGAACTGACGAATCTGGCTATTCCGGTTATGCGTAAACAGGGATATGGCCGTATTATCAATTTGAGCTCTATCTTGGGCGTAATCAGTATGCCTTTTCGCGGTGCTTATAATGCATCTAAGTATGCTGTTGAAGGCATTAGCGATACTTTAAGGCTTGAATTAAAATCCTCAGGCATTGATGTCATTACTATAGAGCCAGGCCCAATAGAAAGCCGTTTCCGAGATAATTGTGTTGATAATTCACTAGACCGTATTAACCGGCAAAACAGTTATTTCTCGAAACAATATGAAGGAATGTTGATGTCATTTAAGGAAAAGAAATCCGACTCTGTTTTTACACTGAAACCAGATGCAGTAATCAATAAATTTATTCATGCAATCGAATCTAAAAAACCCAAAGTTAAATATCCAGTAACTTTTCCCGCACATTTTTTGATTTTTTTAAAATGGATACTAAGCGCAAAAATGTTGGATAGGTTTATTTTATTAGTTTCGAAAAAAGAATTATCCTAAGAGAGGATTCCTTTTTCATCGGGGGGTTGTCCTAGCTTAACGTCTATTAAATGAACAAACTTTTTTTTTAAAAAAGAAGCAAAACCCGCATTTCTTTGCTAATATCTAAATGGGTTAAAAATCATTAACAATCAAGGAAGTAAAATTATGAAAAAATCAACAATGGCTGTGGCTGCTTTATTAACTGTATTAGCAGCTCCTGTGGTTTCTGTAGCCTATGCAGATGATACTACTTCTGCTCCAACTAGCACTTGCAAAGGCTGTAAAGGTTGTAAAGGTTGCAATGGCTGTGCGGGTTGCAAAGGTTGCAATGGCTGCAAAGGTTGCAAAGGTTGCTCTGGTGAGTAATCCGTAATCCTTTAGTCTTCAAAGAGGTAGTTAATTACTACCTCTTCTTTTATTTTCTTTCATGAAGTAAAAAATATGATTACCCATTCAGACTTTAACTTACCTCAACTGAGTAAATGGCATAAGAATATTTATCTCAATTACGCAAAACAAGTTTTAGAAGCGCAACAGTTAATGACGACAAATAAGGGCAAGAACATTCTTCATTATGCCTTAAAAAAGAAACGTCGTTTCGAACGAATGAGTCATTATCCTGCAGGTGATCGCATCGATCATCAAACCGGGGCCCAATATTTTTATCATTGCCATAGAGAAAATTTTGAAAGTACCGAGCATGGCCATTTTCATTGTTTTTTACGTTACAAGCATATTCCCAAGGGTATCAAGCCTGCACCTTTAGCAGACTGGGATAAGTACATTGATAACCCTATGACGCATTTGGTAGCTATTGCCATGAATCAGTTAGGGCAACCGATACGCTTATTCACCGTCAATCGTTGGGTAACTTCCGAAATTTGGTATAGCGCTGAGAATTGTGCGCGACTTCTTAAACACTATAAAATTACCCTGAGAGATGATCCCTATTGGCAAGTGCTGGACAAATGGGTAGAGGGAATTCTTCATTTATTTAAACCGCAGATTTTATGGCTACACCAGGAACGTGATAAAAAAATTCAATATCATCAGGCTTCAGTTGACAACCCTTATATCGATTATGAGATTGAAGAGCTTTCTGAAATCTCCATTGATCTAAAGCAACAGATCGAATGGGTAATTAGTTAACTGATGTTTTATTTTGTCTTTTTAGTAAGGATTAAGCGGTATTCTTTGTACTAAATTTTCTTTAGGCATTAGCCCTCCACCTCAATCAAAATAATTTACCTGTACTATAATTTAGTTGCGAAAAGATAAATTATTGGAGCGCTTGCATGTCATCCCACGCCAAAAACAGGACCAAAGAAGATATTGATTCCATACATCAATATTATATGGAAATTATCAATTCAATGCCCAATATTGTGTATTGGATAGATACGGAATGCAACTTAAAAGGATGCAATCACAACTTTGTCAAATTGCTTGGCCTCAATACACTTAATGATTTAAAAGGTTCCCCTTACCAACAGATGGAGGAATCTGCACATTGGGATAAGGAAAGAATAGAAGAATTAAAATTAGATGATATGAAAGTGATTTTTTCAGGAATTCCCCAACACCATGTGGAGGAAAAACCTATTAGCGACTCTGCAGGGAAGCTTCACTACTTCCAATCTTCGCGAGTCCCTATGTACAATCGTAACAGAAAAATTATAGGCTTAATCGTAATTTTAAATGATATTACTTTAAACAAAGAACTTGAAACTCATGTTGGTGAATTTCAGGAAAATAGCCAAAAATTAGAGCACACTTTAAAAGAAGGTTATTTACCTACAGTGCTCATGGTAGAAGATAATATAATTGCGCAAAATGTTGAGAAAGCATTGCTCACAGCATTGCATTGCCATGTTGATATAGCAGATTCTGCAGAGAGCGCAGTCAACCTATTTTATCCTGGAAAATATGATTTGGTGTTGATGGATATTGGATTGGAGGATTCTTCCGGCTATGTAGTTGCAAAACAATTAAGACAAAAAGAAAAAAACACAAACCACCATGTTCCCATAATAGCTTTGACTGGGTTTGAAGCAGACGTGGTCAAATACGATTGTCAACACTATTTCATGGAAGGGGCGATCAGTAAACCATTAACCTGTGAACAGGCAGAGCAAATCATTAAGCACTATGTCTATCATATGGATGTTCCGGTACGGGGTTTAAAGACAACGTAGCAGATTATTGCTATCATATTCTTTTTTCTAATATATTTCTTCTATGGGCAGTAATTCAACTGAAACTAAACGTATTTTATCTCTGGATGTTTTTCGTGGTCTGACGATGGCATTAATGGTCCTGGTAAATAGCCTGGGCTCACGAGAAAATTACAAGATTTTAATGCATGTTGAGTGGAACGGATGCAGTTTGGCGGATTTAGTTTTTCCTGCCTTTTTGTTTATTGTAGGGATCACAACAGTGATCAGCTTGCAAAGACACCTAAATGATGAAAGCAAGGCCCAACTTTATAGAAGTATATTGACTCGTACTCTTCTTTTAATGTTCTTCGGACTATTCCTAAATATTTTTCCCAAGCAGATAGATTTATCCACTATACGGATATATGGAATATTGCAACGTATTGCTTGGTGTTATCTTATTTGTTCTATTCTCTATCTCCATACATCCTTTCGCACCCAAATAATTATTCTAGTGGGTATTCTCATTGGTTATTGGTTTTTCCTCACACAAATTCCAGTGCCAGGTCCAGGATTTGATCAATTAAGCATGGCAAAAAATTGGGTAAGTTACATTGAAACTCACCTCTTTTCTCCCAGACATCTATTATTCAAGAACTTTGATCCTGAAGGATTTTTAAGTACTATACCCGCAATTGCCACAACCCTTTCTGGACTTTTAGTCGGACAATATTTACTAACTCCTGGCAGTAAACTAAAGAAAAGTTTCACTTTGATTACCATAGGGATACTGTGCCTCTTTGTAGCCGGGTTTTGGAACCATTATTTCCCAATTAATAAAAATTTATGGACCAGCACCTTTGTTTTATGGAGTAGTGGCTTTTCACTTATAGTTTTTGGTTTATGTTTTTTTGTAATCGATGTATTGGGTTATACAAAGTGGTCATTACCTTTTAAGATTTTAGGGATGAATGCATTATTTATCTTTATTTTTCATGTGGTATTGCTGAAACTTCAATCCATATTTGTACTTACTTTACCCAATGGGACGCAGGATATTATGCGAGTGGCTATCACTCAATATTTATTTGGAAGTTTTAGCCCCCAAAATGCAGGGCTGTTTTATGCGATTTTGTTTCTTTTTTTAAATTTTATAGTAGCCGTTTTTTTATACAGGCGAAAAATTTTTATAAGAATTTGATTAAATTCCAGATTTTATGTAGAGAATCGATTCTTATCTCAGGGGTACGTATTGTCCATCTCTATGGAGTTAGCTATAATAACAGGTTAGATTGAACTACCTGAAGTTAATGGAGTCATTTTCAAATGCCAATTTATGAATACCAGTGTACCAGTTGTAACCATCATTTTGATTTAATGCAAAAAGTCAGTGATGATCCTGTTAAACAGTGCCCTGTATGCTATAAAGATACTGTTATCAAGCTTATTTCCGCTGCTGGTTTTCAACTAAAAGGTACGGGTTGGTATGCTACTGATTTTAAAAACAAAGCGAGCAAGACACCAGAGACTAAAGCTAAAAATGATGATTCTGCTCCTGCAGAAAAAACAAAAGACACTTCCTCATCAAAAACTACTCAAGATGGTGACAATAAGTGAAATCAATGTCTTTAAGAAGCTATTTACTCACTGGGTTAGTGGTATGGTTACCTATACTCATCACCATTGGCGTATTGCGCTTTATTATTGACTTACTCGACAATACATTGGCTTTAATTCCTAAAGCATATCAGCCGGAACAATTAATCGGACATTATATCCCAGGTTTGGGGGTTATCTTGTCACTGGTTATTTTGCTTATCACCGGTGTAATTGCCACCAATTATTTCGGACAACGAATAGTGGAGTGGGGCGAGTCTCTGCTTGTCAGAATTCCTCTGGTCCGATCCATTTATAAAACAGTTAAACAAGTAATAAATGCTGTATTATCAACAAATAGCGAAGCCTTTCGAAAAGTAGTGCTGATTGAGTATCCACGCAAAGGATTATGGAGTATCGCTTTTCAAACTGGTTCGGCCAATACAGCACTTAACACTAAAACTAATCAGGAAATGGTTTCGGTATTCATACCCACTACTCCTAACCCTACTTCAGGTTTTCTTATGATGCTTCCTCGAAATGATGTTATTGAGCTGGATATGAGTATTGATGAAGCACTAAAATTTATAATTTCTTTAGGAGTTATGCCGCCAGTAACCGAGGCAGCATTAGCAAACACTTTGTAAAAAATTTTAATAGGCGGTTTTTATATGCGTACACACTACTGTTTGGGCGTGGATGAGTCAAGTTTAGGTAATGAAGTTGTTGTATGTGGCTGGGTACATCATCGCCGGGATCATGGTGGCGTCATATTTCTTGATATACGTGATAGCTCAGGCATTTTACAGGTAGTATATGAGCCGGAAAATAAAACTTCTTTTGCTGATGCAGAAAAATTGCGTTCCGAATTCGTTGTGCGTATCACTGGCGTTGTCCGTAAAAGACCCGATGGAATGATTAATCCTGCAATGGCTACAGGTACCGTTGAAGTTTTGGGTACTGGGCTGGAGATTTTGAATCAATCACCAACCCCGCCATTCTTGCCTGATGATTTTCAGAGTGTAAATGAGGACCTACGCTATAAATATCGTTATATTGACCTGCGCCGTCCCTCAATGAAGCATAAGCTCACCTTAAGGCATCAGTTAACCAGCTGCATTCGCACTTATCTCAATGAGCAAAATTTTTTAGATATTGAAACACCTATGCTGACTAAAGCTACTCCAGAAGGGGCTCGTGATTATTTGGTGCCTTCAAGGGTGCATCCAGGATCATTCTACGCGTTACCGCAATCACCACAACTTTTTAAACAGTTGCTTATGATTTCTGGTTTTGACAAGTATTATCAAATCGTTCGTTGTTTTCGGGATGAGGATTTACGTGCTGACAGACAACCTGAATTTACACAACTTGATATCGAGATGTCATTTATTGATGAAGAAAGTATCCTCAATCTTATCGAAGGTTTGTTAAAAAAAGTATTTAAAGAAACGCTTAATGTAGACCTACCCGAAAAGTTACGCCGAATGCCTTATGCTGAAGTCATGAGACGCTTCGGCAGTGATAAACCCGACTTGCGAAATCCTCTGGAACTTATCGATATCGCTGATTTGGTAAAAGATTGTGATTTTAAGGTATTTTCTACTGCTGCAAATGATGCAGAATCCAGAGTAATTGCACTACGACTCCCGGGCGGATGTGATCTAAGTAGAAAAGACTTGGATGATTATGGGCGCTTTGTCAGTATATATGGGGCTAAGGGTCTTGCTTACATTAAAGTAAACAACCTGGATGAAGGTTTAACGGGCTTGCAATCACCTATTTTAAAATTCCTCTCTGAAGAAGCAATACAGGCAATTTTACAGCGTACGGAAGCTAAAACAGGGGATGTCCTTTTCTTTGGTGCTGACAGAAACCATATTGTAAATGAAGCTATGGGCGCATTAAGAATAAAATTGGGCCATGATAGAAAACTTCTTAAAGAAGGTTGGGAATTACTATGGGTTGTTGACTGGCCAATGTTTGAAATGGATTATGCAGTAAACAAGTTAAACCCAATGCATCATCCGTTTACTTCACCTAAAGATCTTTCTCCTGATAATTTACGGGCTAATCCCACAAAAACTTTAGCTAAAGCCTACGATATAGTCATTAATGGATATGAAATCGGAGGGGGATCAATCCGGATTCATCAATCTGATTTGCAAAAAGCAGTTTTTGAGTTACTTGGAATTAATGAGCAAGAAGCTCAGGAAAAATTTGGATTCTTACTCGATGCTTTGCAATATGGCGCACCGCCCCATGGTGGTATTGCTCTTGGTATTGATCGCCTCGCTATGTTACTTACAGATTCAACATCTATCAGAGATGTTATTGCTTTCCCTAAAACGCAAACAGCATCCTGTCTTTTAACGAGTGCGCCATCACCCACAGGTCAAGCACAATTAACTGAATTAGGAATAAGACTTGCTCCAACGACACAAACTAAATAAAAAACTTGGTAGAAGCCTTGCTGACCTCGTAAAAAAGTTGTTTGTCCCCAGGAATACAGGGATCCCTCATCCAGTTGGCGAACGCATCAACCTGGAAAAGGATTCCTGTATTCGTAATAAGTCTTCCATTATAAAAAAAACTTCAATTCAAGCATATTGTGGTTTTCTGTTATTATTGTTTTTTTGTTCTTCTTTTGCAAAAACTGTCCCAGTAAATAAAACTGTCCCAGTAAACAAAACTGCTACCTTTACTGAATACTTAACCCAGGAAAAAGTCCATTTAACTGCTGCAATTCAAGATACAAAGCAGCCTATATTGCTTAAAAGCGAGAAAGAATTTAGTGACAAAATGAAGCAAGTGTCAGCGATACTTTCGATGACTCGCGTGAAGATCGAAAGCTTGGAAAGCTTTCTTGATCATCAGTACAAAGAACAAAATAATTTAAATCAGCGCTTAAAACTGCTTCAGCAGATGCCCATAGAAAAGGAGAATACGAGCATCCCTGAACGTGTAGAAAAAGTGGAAAACCTGCTTAACATTAACAAGCAGACTACCCAACTTATAACTGAAAATTTAAAACTTGCTAAAGAATTTCAAGCTGCCCTAAATGAGGAGGTAAGGCATTTGGAATTGTGGCATTCACATTTTGTGCTGGAACAAAAACTCGCGCAAATTAAATCTTTAAAAGAGCAGCTTAATAAACGCTTAAACGTACTTTATGAAAGCAATGCGGAAAAGCATCAGGATAAACGAATCAAATCACCCAAACCCATTCCAGCTGCAGATTATGAAGCGATGTTACTGATTAATAATCAAAATATTGCAGCAATTCAAAATCATTTAAATGCTTTAAATATACAAAAAACTGTAGTCAGAGCAGATATTATCTATCTTAAAAATCCTGATACAAAAAACCTGCAATTGATCACGGATATTTATAAAGATGCATTAAACCAATATTCCAAGGTTGAAAAAACCATACAAAAAATAGGCGACTTCCTGATTACAGAGACGAAACTTGTCGGCTCGCCAAATTTAAAAAAATCGATTCGTTCCTTACAGGATGTCCTTGCACAACAACTCAAGGAGGCGAATGTCCAAAAGCAAGCTCTTCTCAAGAATTTGTCTGATTATCAAATTCAACTCAAACAATTGATGTCAGCACGGCAAACCCTTGCGGATTACAATATAAGCAGCTGGCCTTTTATTCTTCACAAAATTGCGGCTATCCCCGGTTTATTTTATAAATATATTAAAACCTTGAGCTTAAAAGTTTATGACAGCTATTTATGGTTAAGTCCTTTATCAATGGTACTTTTATGGGGTGGATTTGCTTTCATCGCAAGTTTCTTCTTTATGATAAGCCGCATTTTAAAAATCTTGAGAAGGGATAAAGAACGATCCCGTTTAACCGGTTACCTCTACGATGGTGTACTTGTTTTAGTGCAAAGAAACATACCTTATTTTTGCATTGTATCTATGCTCTGGTCATTACTTTATATAACCCATATTTCCTTTTCCAATTATCAGTTATTATTAAAATTAATCGCCGTATGGTTTACTTTCAAAATTTTAATCTTAATCGCACGTCTTGTTTTATTGGAACGAATCACAGACTCATCAGGTAAGGATGTCAAACTCTATTACCGTTTGAAATGGCTTTCACTTTTTGGGGGCTGGACAACTGCCTTAATGACCCTTGGACACTCACTTCCTTTATCGATATTGCTTCAGGATATATTTAATCGTTTATTTATGCTGTTTATTTTAACGGTGTCCTTGGTAGCCTGGAAAAGTAAAGATGTAATTCCTTATCTTTTGGGGCCATTATTAAAAAGCCAAAAAAGGTATGTAGTCAACGCTATTTCATTATTGGTTGTTCTGGTACCAATAACTTTATTTACAACAGCCGTAATTGGATTATCTGGCTTCATCAATTTAGCATGGAGTATGAGCCAATATCAGGCCTATGCGTTGCTCGTACTTGTAGGTTACATACTTTCAAGAGGATTAGTATTCGATGCTCTAGAGTTATTCTCGGAATTAATGATTTCTTCTTTGCGAAATGGCTGGTTGTGGATAGAAGTATTTTTAAAGCCGTTGGACAAAATTCTGCGTATTTTATTGCTTGTGGCAAGCATATTGGTCCTATTTCAATTATTTGGTTGGCATTCTGATTCGCCCGTTATGGTCAGTTTGGGTAAGTTTGCCCAATATACCATTGTGAATATCCCTGGAATACATGTTACTGTGACAAGCACAATTGGCTTTTTTATCCTGCTGGCTGTTTTTGTATGGGCTTCGAAATGGACTCGCGAATTTTGTTATCGCTGGCTATTTAAAAATGCTAAAGATGCAGGAATTAGAAATAGTCTTTCAGTCTTTAGTCAATATGCCGTTGTTCTTTTGGGTGGTTTTGTTTCCTTACATGTCCTGGGATTCGATTTTAGCGGTATGTCAATGATTATTGGTGGACTGGCCGTGGGTATGGGTTTTGGTTTGCGTGATTTTGCCAGCAATATTGTGGGGGGCTTGATGTTACTGGTCGAAAGACCTGTACGAGAGGGGGATTTGGTAACTGTAGGTGAACATGAAGGGCGTGTATCCCATATTGGGATTCGCTCAATGAGGGTTTCATCTTGGGATAACATGGAGGTGTTGATTCCTAATGCGGAAACTTTCAATAAACCATTTACTAACTGGACCCATCAGGATGGGATTGTCCGCACAGTTATTCCAATAAAAGTCAGCCGCTCTGATGATCCGTGCATGGTTCAGCAATTGATACAGGATATACTGGCTACTACTCCTGAAATTGTTGGTGATCCACCAGCTCAGGTTTTCCTAAAGAAAATTGATGAAGCGCTACTTGAATTTGAGGTTCGCTACTTTATTAATGTGCAAATCCACACTCGAATTGAAGTTCAGTCTAAAGTATTATTTGCCATAATGGCTCAGTTTAAAGCGGCCAATATCAAACCGCCTATAGAACCAATTGCTATTGAAATAAAAGAGGGACAAGGTGAGCTCGCTCCTAAAACTCAGACCGCCGAAAACTGAAGCTGAAATAATTGAGCGTTGCACCGACATAGCTGGTCTTAGCTTTGCACAACTTGGTTTTGGTTTGGATCTACCTATTCCCGATAATCCAAACCAACGAAAAGGGTGGGTGGGCCAGGCAATTGAATTGGCTTTAGGCACTGATGCCCAGAATAACTCATTGCCGGATTTTAAAGAGTTGGGAGTAGAACTTAAAACTCTTCCATTAAATAAGTCTGGAAAACCTACTGAATCAACATTCATCACGTCCATTCCTTTACTTACAATTCATAAACAAGAATGGAAAACGTCCCAATGTTATTTAAAATTAAGAAGAATACTATGGATTCCAATTGAAGGTGATGCCGATATCCCTTATCACCAAAGAAGAGTTGGACAAGGTTTTTTATGGTCTCCAGATAAAGCTCAGGAAAATATTCTGGAAGCGGACTGGAGTTATTTGTCATTGAAAATTGGTACTGGACAACTTGAAAGCCTGGATGCGAAAGAAGGAGAGTATCTGCAAGTACGTCCCAAAGCTGCAAATGGAAAATCTTTATGTTATGGATACGATATTCACGGAAATAAAATTAAAACTTTACCTCGTGGATTTTATTTAAGAAGCCGCTTTACAACTCAAATTTTATTGTCGTTTGGGATATAGAAATGTTCCCCGGGCAATTGGCAATACCCGGGCGGTAATACGTCTATTCAGATTTTGAGTGCCCCAGGCTTAATACGGAAGGTACCATATTTTTTATTTGCTCAGTGGTTTTTTGGACTTTTGCAAGTAAAAGTTCTCTAAAATGAACGTCTGTTGCGAAATAGCGAAGTGCTCCCTCTACACCTTTATAAACACCCACCTCAAGTTCCCGGCGTTCTACACTGGCCTTTAAATCTTGCAGGCGATTAAGATTTACATCAGGTTTGGGTGAGGAAAAAAGAGAGTATACATTGTATACACTGTTCCAAATAGAAACCTTAGACTCCTCAGTGACGGTGACTTTTTTCCATACCAACATAAATTCAGTGGTACAAAGTGGCGCCATTAATTTGATCATTCGCTGAATATCTGGATTAGAGAGTGTTTCAGTATTATCAGAGCCATCATATACAGGCTGATTGTTCTTCAGACACCAGGTGTACAGTGTCTTCATCTCATCAAGCTGGTTATGGAAGTCATCCATGCTGAAATTTTGGAGTATGTAGCCGGCAACGCCGCAATAGAGGAACATACTTAGAAAATAATTGGCGAACTCAGGAATAGGCAAAAGAAACCCTGCGATCCAGGAACCACCCCAAGCTGTTAATCCAGTGCTCATTCCTTGAAAAAGATACATTAAATTTGCATTATATTCGAAATCGTTAATGTATTTTTTTAATGCAGCTTGTTGCTCCTCATCCTTTAAGTTAAATGGCCTGGAAGTTAATGTTTTTAACACTTCCGCACGGTCTTTTTTTGCTTTTTCAACAGCGGTCATTCCATCCACAGTAAGTTTGCCCACAATGCTCTCCTTGAAAAAAAATAACAATAAAAACCCTATTCATCCTACCTGAAAACACAGCTTTTATGCTAACGATTTTTATAAAAAAATACCTACGTTAATTTTAAACTTTATGTACCAAATTATTTTGGATTCCCTGAATATTCATTTTGGTTTAGCGATTTTTTAATCATTGAAAGTAAATGTTTAAGTAAAACCTAAATCAGGGCATCTTGATTTCTTGCAACGTATAATACGCAGTAAATACAGTACTTCCTTTTATATCCATAAATTCACTATGGGAGCTGTTTTTATTTACCTGAAAGAAAAATATTTTGCTGCATTTTCGATACTGTCACCAGAAGCAAGTGTTGAGAAATAATTCTGTTTTTACTTTTGGTTTTTTGGAGAAAATGGAAAAATTAATCCAATAGCCTAATAGAAATTATTGATGAATTCATGGGATATAACTATGTGAATTTAGATGATTTTTATTTGACAAATGCAAGGATAATAACTAATCTTAATTGTGCAATGCAACATAAGGAGATGCTAATGAACAATCAATTTTTCGACCAGAAAATGTTTAATAACTTTGATAATCCTCTGCAGAAACTGATGGAACTCAATGTTAAGATGATGCAAAACCTATCATTAATGAAGCCAATGGATTTACTAAGTTTTAAAAATCCAGAAGAATTTTTTGATAGAAATATGGAGTTATTTATCCAGAACAGTAATATGACTCTTAATTACATGAGAGAGACATTCAATATTCTTGAAAGGAATTGGCTAGGCATGTCTCGTAATATGGAGCATAATGTAAAAAAAGCCATGGATGAGGCCTCCTCTTCCCTGAGATCTGGGACAAAAAAAGGTACTGCTCCCACTTCAGCTGTCAAAAAAGCAACTACAGCTGCTAAAAAAACTGTCTCTGCTGCTAAAAAGGCTGCATCATCCAGTAAAAAAGGGGCAACTGTTTCTAAAAATTCATCTGCCAAAAAAGCTGCGGCACCAGCTGCTAAACAAACCTCTTCGCTTGCGAAAAAATCTGCAGCACCAGCTTCTAAAAAGGTGTCTTCCTCTGCAAAAACAGGAAGCACGAAGAAGCATACCCAAGGAGCTAATGCTCATAACAAGAAATTATCTACTCCCAAAGAGAAACAGGAAGCCAAAAAACCTGAATCAAAACCAACTACAATGGGGACTAAAGCCCCAATGGGCCAAAATGCACCCATGAGTCAAAATGCTGCAACCAATAATATGCATACTGAGCATAATATGCCAAAAGTAAGCAGCATGTCTGACAAAAGTGGTGGTGTGAAAGACATTGGAATGAATAGATAAAGTGCCGCTTTAGAGAGCCCTTATTATGAGGGCTCTTTAACAGCTCCTAATATTCCTGTCTCTGGACTTCATTTTAAAATATTAAAAAAAAGTTATAGTTAATTTCGGATTTTTGATATTTCTCCTGATAAACTCAGTATTAAATCCAGATTTTTATAAAATTCCGAAGCTTGAAATTCACTGGTACCGAATTGATGTTATTGGAACTTTTTTCAAAAGCGATTCTCAAGAATTTGCAGTAGCATTCGCCTATCGCCTTTACACCGGTGTTGAGTATGCACCTATATGCCATCAACATAAATTTCGGCATAAGCTGTAAAAGCATTAAGGTAGCCTCCATACGTTTTGGTTTGCATCACTTAAAATAAGTGATAAAGGTTTATAATTGACCTCAATTCCATGACTCACTTCATATACGACAAGATCCTCTCTCATGATCGCTTCTATATCGGCGTGTAAAGAATCATGGGCTCAATAGTGACATTTTGATATTTTTTACATGGGCAGTTCGTCATTTATTTATGTCAAAGGTATTAAACGGGTAAAATCAGGCAACACAGTTTGCAGTTCCCTGGCAATAGAGTAAAGCAGCAAGTCATTACCTTGAGCCGCTCCCATTTGTACAGATACAGGCAGTTGATTATGAAACATGACTGGGAGAGTCATAGCTGGTAAACCCGCTTGGTTAAATAATGAGGTGAAAGGTGAAAATTCCACATTTTTCTGCAAATAAAGATCAAACACCTCATCAGTACTTAATTCTCCGATGTAGAGTGGAAGTTGGGCTAAAGCAGGAGTTAACACAATATCGGTCTGTTTTAAAATCTGATGCAGTGGCTGCATAAGCTGATATAAACGACTTTTTGCAGTAAGAAAATCATACGCCGAAAGAGTTTGCCCCTGTTGATAAAACTCCCAGGTCACCGGTTCAAGTTCCGCAGGCTCCGCCTTTTTTCCTAATTGAATTTCCTGGAGTTTGATTACCGTATAGGTATTGGCCGCAATAATCGTAATCACACATTCGGCAATGGCATTAAGATCCATCGCCACATATTTATTCTGTAACCTATGCCCTGAATCCCTTAATAATTCTTCGGCTTTTTTCACCGCTTGAAGGCAGGGGAATTCAACAGAAACTGGTGCAAAAACTCCATCCAGGGAAACTATATTTAGCTTTTTATTTCTAGGCAGAGGTTTTACGCGAGATTGATCAGCGATATGAGAAAATAATGCCTCAGAATCACGGAGAGAACGGGTTAAAACAAAGTTCACCGCTAGCCCAGACCATAATTCATTATTCAATGGTCCAGAAGGGGTTATACCAGTAGTGGGTTTAAAACCAAATAACCCACAGCATGCCGCAGGGATCCTGATTGACCCTCCGCCATCACTTGCTGTCGCAACAGGAGCGATCCCTGCTGCGACTGCCGCTGCTGAACCGCCTGAGGAGCCTCCAGCTGTCCGATTTGGATCATAAGGATTACGGCAAGGTCCTAGTAAAGCTGACTCAGTAACATAGGAAAGACCAAGCTCTGGGGTATTGGTTTTGGCAATTGGAATAAATCCCAAAGCCATCATTTTGCTCACCAGATCGCTGGTAGTTTGCGCTATATTGTGCGCAAAAAAACGTGAACCTTCAGTGCTGCGTATGCCCGCAATTGGCTGGCCCAGATCTTTAACTAACAGTGGAACCCCATAAAAGGGCTCATTGCCATTTAATTTTTTGAGAGATTGTTTTGCAAAGTCAAAACAATCTGTTACTACAGCATTGATTGTTGGATTGACTTCAGAAATTCGTTGAAGGGCACAGTTTAAAACTTCAGTAGGGCCAATTTCACGTGTTTTAATTCGTTTTGCAAGTTCAATTACATCACAGCCTAGATATTCTTTTAATAACATTGCTTACCTGCTTGCATAATAGTTCAGGAACAAAGTTAATTGTTCCTGAACTCAATATCTATGGATTACTTTATCTATTCTTCATGACATTTTTTATATTTTTCTTCCATTTTTTCTTCCATTTTTTTCATTTTATTTTGAAGTTCTGTTTTTTGTTGGGGTGTAAGTATGGCGTAAATTTGATTTTTGGCAGTTATTTTTGCTTTCATTATATCCCCAAGCAATTTTGTCTTCTTATCAATTAAGCTGTCCACAGTGGATTGATCCATATTTGTAGATTCAGCTTGTTGGTTCAGTTGTTGTCTAATATCCTTCATTTGTTCTACATCATTTTTCATTGTAGATTTAAGTTGTTCTAAAATGGGTTTAATTTTGGATTTTTGAGTGTCATCAAGTTTCAATGACTCAACCATATTTTTAAGTCCTTCCCCGCACCATGAATGCGCCAATACTACTGGGCTGAGTACTAATGTAAATGCAAATGCAGCTGTTTGTATCATTTTTTTATACATGATTTGTTCCTTCCCTAGTTTTAAAATATCATTGCTTAGTATAGATGGTCTAAATAAAATTTGTAAAAAAATTGGTTATATTTAAATTAAGGAAAAAATAACTGGCGATGGAACTTAGCTACAACTCGAGGATATTCTCCTTGAAACTCTTTGGTTTCTGTCTGATGATTCAAATAGTTCAAGAATGCTTATTTTTTTTTAGCGACTGATTCTTCAGGATGTTTTCGCATTCTTCTACGGACAGGGGATGTGAATAATAATAACCTTGAACAGCATCAATACCTTGCTCTTGTAAAAATTTAAGTTGCAACTTGTTTTCTACCCCTTCGGCAACAACAACCATATCTAATTTATGAGCTATTGTTGCAACTGCCTTAATGATAGTTTGATCTAAATAATCAGAATGGCAATCACTTATAAATTCTTTATCAATTTTGATTTTTTTTACTGGCAACCGTTTTAAATAAGCCAAACTGGAATATCCTGTGCCAAAGTCATCAATTACCAAACGAACATCCATTTCCTTTAATGCATTGATTTCCTCGTATAATTTATCACTATATTCCATGAAAACAGATTCTGTAATTTCAATTTCGATAGAGGAGGCATTGAGTTGATTTTCAGCCAATGCCTCCGCAATAAGTTTGCTAAGTGGCTGACGAATAAATTGTATGGTGGAGATATTAATTGCAATGGGACCAGAAAATATTTGTTTATCCCGCCAAACTTTTGCTTGGCGGCATGCATTTTTTATAATCCACTCACCTACCGGTATGATTAATGAGTTTTTTTCTAAGTTATGGATAAATTTTGAAGCCTCCAATACGCCTTTTTCAGGGTGATTCCAGCGTAATAAGGATTCAAATCCTATAATATCCCCAGAGTTAATATTATGAATAGGTTGATACATTAAAAAAAATTCCTGAATATCATATGCACGCTGCAAATCCTTGCCAATACTGTGTGTTTGCCGGTACTCTTCATAAAGCTGTGTGGAATAATAATGAAATTGATTTCTGCCTTTTTCCTTTGCTTGATATAGGGCCGTATCAGCCAATTTAAGCAAGGTTTCAATATTTTTGCCGTCATCAGGATAAATACTTATGCCCATGCTGGATGCAATGGGGATTAAATGATCGTCAATAGGAATAGGTTTGGAAATTTCTGTAAACAATTGCTCAACAATTGCAGTAATTTGTTCTTTTGAAGAAATACCAGACAAAATTATTGTAAATTCATCACCACCTAGTCGAGCTGCGATGTCACCGTCTCGTAAGCATGAAGTAATTTTTTTGGCAATATGAATTAATAGTTTATCCCCATTATCATGTCCCAGGGAATCATTAATTACTTTAAAATAATCTATGTCTAAAAATAATAAGGCAACTTTTTCATGAGGTTGGGATATTTTATTAATGCATTGTTGAAATATCTCATACAGCATGTTTCGATTAGCTAACCCGGTTAAAGGATCATGGGTGGCCTGGTAGTATAGTTTGGCATTCTCAAGCGAAATCATGGCTTGGGAAACAAGTAGTTGTAAACTATCCAAATGACTGGGAGTAAACGTGTGTGGGCTATTATTCTCCAAATACAACATCCGATGTAATTGTCCTTTATAAAAGAGGGGCATCATCAAAAGTGACCTGGGATTTTCTTGCTGAACGTATTCATCTTGAAAGGTTAATTCTGATTGAACTGCATCATTTAAAATAAGGGGTTTTTGAGTACGCTGTACATAATTTAAAATGGAGACCGGGTATCTTAATGGTAGTCCATCTTCCGGCGCGCTATTAAGATAAATCTTTTGGTAATCCAAATTCCCTTCCGCTTCGACTATCCATTTATCATTTTCTTTTGATAAAATAATACTTCGTTGTGCCCCTGCATTTTCCAAAACGATAACCAGGAGTTTTTGTAACAGTTTGTCCAGACGAATTTCACTGGATATGAGTTGATTGAATTTTAAAACAGCCAGGATATCTATAGTATGGTTTTTTGCGGGCGGGGTAAGGTATCCGGATAGAGTATTAGTCCAAGATGCGGTCTGATAAAATTGTTCTAGCAGTTTAACTTTTGTGGTGGCGCCCCAATTTTTAAAATAACGGTGTGCGTCAAAGAGATAAACTTTTGCGATTTTATCTATGTTCCTCTTTTCGCAATAATAAGTGGCTCGTTCACAAGCTATAGCAGCCAGTAAGATTAATCCATTGGCCTGAGCAGTTTCTATCGCTTGTTCATAAAGATTTAAAGCATTTTCATTTTTGGGCTTAAATTGGGCACATTCCGCTTCGATAATCAACGAATACGCCTTAAAATTACTTGGACACCAGCTTTCATATTTTTTAATTAAAGCACTGAGCTGTTTGATTGCTTTTAAATATCCCCGTTGCTTTGACTTGGATAATTCAGGAAGCTGGCTCAACAAAGCCAGGGCGTAGTAAAATTTTCCATCCAAATGACTAATTAGGCCTTTATCATATTCTGCATAGAGTTCATGTTTTTCTCCTGCTTTAACTGCCTCTGCAAAATTTCCTAACATAAAGTGCAAGAAGGTCAACGAACTATAAAAGAAGCTTAATTCTGATTTATTTTTCCCGTTGACAATATTTTGTTCAAATAACGAGATCTGTTTGATTTTGGTAAACCCTGGGTTTTCCAGGCATTGGGCCAAATAATCCCAAAAATTTGCCAGATTAACAAAATCCGATATCTTGACCCGTGTCATAAATGATAAAGCAGATTTGATATTCTTTTTAGCTTCCTCCAAGGTTTTCCCTGCTGAAAATGCATGGAGGATCAAAAGCAAATTGCTGTAATTACTGTAGACTAAATCACCAACCTCACAACATAGTTTAAAGGCGTTATTTACAGTGTTGTTGCATAAGCTAATGGGGTTTTGGAAAGGTTCGATAAAAGCGCCTAATACGAATTGGTTCTTACCTTCGAAGCTTGAATCTCCATACTTTTGTTTTAAACGGTTATAAAGGGCTACAAAAGAAATGGCATCTTCATAGAGATTGAGAGAATGCATCATGATAAATGCATAAACCGGGATAGACATGGAGGTGCTTTCAGTATAACCATATTTAAAACTTAAACTTATATTTTTACATGTCAGGAGGACAAACAACTGTTGATTAGTAATAAATGCACTATTGAGCAATTGACTAATCAGATTAACTATTGCAATCTGCTTCAAGTCTTTCATTAAGGGCAAGCTCAAATGTTCCGCCGGGATATTTCTTATTTGAAATTTTATTTTATAGATGGCTCTGTATATATGGATTAAACCAGGCCGCTCAGGTATTTTCACCCCAAAATATCTTAAAGTATTCAAACCGGTGTGCAAAGCTTCAGCATGTTCTCCCCGAGCAGAGAGCATCTCAACTTCCAGACGGCAAATTTCAATTTGATCCAGGGTATTGCGTGCATGTTTTAGAAGCACTGAAAAGTACTTGTTAGCGATTTTAAATTTACCGATTAAATACCTGCAGATTGCCAGCTCTTTAACAAGTTGAAACGTAAGGGTGTAATTTTTCTCCCAATCATAGGGCTTCAATAGTTTGAGCCCCATAGACAAGTGCTCATTAGCTGTATAATAAGCCGATTCTAATTTTGCTTTTTGACCTGCCCATAAATTATATTGAGCCAGCTGCAACCTTTCATCAGGATCATGAATTAAGGACACACTTTGTTTAAAATGTTTTAAAATCTCAAATAGGCGCTCATCATGTTCTACTAGAGGCTTGTCTTTTAATAATAATCTGCCGATTTTTAAATGAATATAAGGTTTTTCTTGTTTCTTAATCAGTCGGTAAACGGCTTGCTGAATGCGATCATGAGTAAAATTGTAATGCAATGAATTGATGGCATCATCAGCAATGAGCTCATCAAGACCAAGTAATCCTGATGTTTTATATGTTTCCTCAACCGGATAGATTAAATTATCATTAATCGCCTGACATAAGTGTTCGGCAATTTGGCTGATGGATTGACCGCTAATGATTTGTAATGTTTTAAATTCGAACTGGTAACCAAAACATGATCCTAATTTCAAGATCTCTTGTGTTGGTTCTGGAAGCAAATGAATTTTGGCAGTGAGTAAGTCGATTACATTATCTGTTGCACTCTGTTGTTGAATTTTCTTTAAATCCCATTCCCAAGATCCATGTTCATAAGAAAACACTAACAGGTTTTGTTGGTGAATAATTTTAAGAAATTCATTTATAAAAAATGGATTTCCATGGGTTTTATCAAAAATACATTGAGCAAGTTCTTTGATTTTATGCGCACTGGAAAACGTGTCGGCTAAAAGAGATTGAATGTTAGCTAATCGGAGAGGCTGTAAGGTTAACGTGCTCAACTTTACTTCGTTTTTATTTAAATTATTAATACATAACTGTAAGGGATGATGTTCATTTATTTCGTTGTCGCGATAAGCACCTAAAATGAGTAAATAGTTTGTTTCGCGATCCTGGAGTAAATTTTCAATAAAGTTAAGTGAAGAACTATCTGCCCATTGCAAATCATCTAAAAACATCACTAATGGATGTTCGGGTTGCGCAAAAATACGGATGAAATTTTGGAATACCAAATTAAAGCGAATTTGTGCTTCGGCAGGATCCACAGGATGTACTGGCGGCTGTTTTCCTATAATTAACTCAACTTCTGGAATAACATCTATGACAACCTGTCCAATATTTCCTAAAGAATATAAAAGTAATCTTTTTAATTTTTGTAATTTATCCTCATTTTCCGAAAGTACTTGCCGAACCAGGTTTTTTAACGCAGTAACAATTGCACTATATGGGGTACTTCGTTGTAACAGGTCAAATTTACCGTGTATATAATAACCCCGGTGTCGAATGATAGGCTTATGCACTTCTTTCACTAAAGAGGATTTTCCAATTCCGGAGTAGCCTGCTATGAAAACAACTTCCTTATTTCCCTGACTTACTCGGTTAAATGCTTTGATTAATTGATTTACCTGAGGTTCTCGACCATAAAGATTATGAGAAATGTTTAAATGGTCATGAATGTCATTTTTTCCGAGAATAAATTCACTAATTGTCTTTTTTTCCTGCAATTGGCCAAGGCATTCCTTGAGGTCCGATTTTAATCCAATAATGCTGGCATAACGATCCTCTGGCATTTTGCACAGGAGTTTGTCGATGATTGCCGCAAGCATTCCTGGCGTATCGGGTCGTATCTCCAATACCGTCGGTGGCTTTTTAGCAATATGGCAATGTACCAATTCCAGAGTATCTACTGTTTGAAAAGGTAATCGATTAGTTAACATCTCATAGAATGTTACTCCCAGTGAGTAAAAATCGGTTCGAAAGTCAATGGGACGATTGATGCGTCCTGTCTGCTCGGGTGAGATATAAGCCAATCCTTCTGTATGTTCCCCTACCTTTAAATAATCAAAAGTTTCTTCAGTTAACTTGATGGAGGCACTCAAATCAACCAATTTAAGGACTAATTTTTCAGGATCGATAACAATGTTTGAGGGTTTAATTTCCTTATGGATGATATTACGCTGGTGTAACTCGCCAACAATATCAACAAGTTGTATTGCGAGATATAAAAAAGTTTCAATGTCCAGGTGGTGCATCATCAGATAAGAGGTGAGCAATTGACCTTTTACATCCTCTAAAATTAAAACAGGAGTTTGGGGATGTTGTAAAAAATCATAAGCCTTGATAATAGTGGGGGCTTCAATCATATTCAGTAAATGATATTCATGCTGCAAAATTGCCCAATTTTCAGAACTTGAATGATATTTATTGGGAGTTTTGAGAAGGACTCTACGTTTATCCTTTAATCTTAAGGCATAATAGGTATCGATATTATGGTTATGCCTCATTATTTCCTGTAATGCATAGCCGGATATGGAAATCATTTATGTCCTTTCTCAATATTCGATAACAAATAACCGGTAGTAAAAGATATTTCTCCATCTTTTTATTATTATAGAAGAATATTGAAACTTATATAAAATTAGTGAGAGCCGTCCTGCGGGCATTGTTAAAAAACTAAATCCCTAATAAAAACAGAGATGAATATCGCTCATTCCAATGTTGAACGATATTCAAGGGTATAAAATGAACCTAGACCTCTTCAGCGCCTGCAGTGACATTACCCATAGTGTATGAATGAGCACCTGTACCCGTTAATCTTCCTTTATCGACAATCAGATAAACATCGCGAATAGGGCGACCTTCGAACCAACACTCCAAAATTTCACGCGTTCCTGCAGCATAACGTGCTTGTGCAGATAGGGATGATCCAGAGACATGAGGAGTCATCCCATGGTAAGGCATTGTTCGCCAGGGATGATCTTTAGGCGCGGGTTGTGGGAACCATACATCACCGGCATAACCTGCAAGCTGCCCGTTTTCACAAGCTTGGACAATGGCTTCACGATTACAGATTTTTCCTCGAGCAGTATTGATGAGGTAAGAACCGCGTTTCATTTTATAAATTAACCGCTCATCAAACAGATTCTCTGTTTCGGGTGTAAGGGGACAATTAAGGGTAACCACATCACATGCTTGTACCAATGATTCAACATGGTTATGAAAAACAAGTCCCAATTCCTTTTCAATTTTTTCTGGTAGTCGATGGCGATCGGTATAATGTAATTTAACGTCAAATGGTTTTAAACGTTTCATAACGGCCATACCAATGCGTCCACAACCAACAGAACCTACTGTCATGCCCTCCAAATCATAGGAGCGTACGACACAATCAGCAATATTCCATCCTTTTTGTACAACCCACTGGTTAGAGGGTAGATAATTCCTTACTAGAGAAAGAATCATCATCACTACATGTTCGGCAACACTAATACTATTTGAATAGGTGACTTCAGCTACAGTGATGTTATTGTCTTTCGCGGCTTGCAAATCAATATGGTCTGAGCCTATACCTGCAGTGATTACCAGTTTCAGTTTTTTGGCTTTGGCAATTCGCTCGGAAGTTAAATAAGCAGGCCAAAAAGGTTGGGAAATAACTACATCAGCATCCGGTAATTCTTTTTCAAAAATTGAATTAGGGCCTTCCTTGTCTGAAGTAACTACAAATTGATGCCCTTGTTCCTCAAGGAAATGACGCAAACCTAATTCTCCAGACACCGAACCCAGTAAAGAACCGGGTTTAAAATCATAAGCCTTGGGGGTAGGTAAGCTTTGGCCATCAGGATAGTGCTCTATTTTGGGAATCGTATCTCGGGCATAATATTTTGGATGCCCATTGATTGGATCAGCATAGAGAACACAAAGAATCTTAGCCATACATTCTTCCTTAAATAAAATGGTTAAATTGAATCGCAGCCCCAAGTGCTGTCTAATTTTTACCCTAATGTGAAATTGGTATACAGATCCGAATAGATACCAAGTCTCGGGACAAGATAATGAATTTATTCTGGTAATTTGTAAATAATTATTAATAAATAAATTCTGCTAAAGAGATTTGAGTTCTTAACATGGTATAAAGGCTATAGCAATTGTGGCTCGTAGCACCTTGCTACTTGCCACAATTAAAAGTCATAGACTAGGGGAATTTAGGCGTATTATCTAATACCTCAGCAGGCTTGTTTTGTATTTGTAATCCGGGATATTGTTTTTCGAGTACGGCAATAGCATCTTTGACGAATTCCTGGTTAATTGATACCTGGAGTCTTTCCGAATAAAGCCCAGGTTCTGCTAGTGCCTTAACTGTGAATTGATTTCCGTTTTGAAAAACATTACCTTTTTTTTCCTGATCCCGACAAATTTCCAAAAGGGCCTGGTAGGCAAAAGTCATATCTCCAGTTTGTGATAATTTACCATCTGTCATCACAAGATTACCCTTTTGGTTAACTTCGACTGTTGTTTTGTATTTCATAATTTTCCTCATATTATGGTCTATCTGTATAAATAATAGCAGTAATTTATGAAATAGATTATTAAAATTAAGGTTATGACAGAACGCTTTATTCCCGAGTGGAAAGCAATTAGGATACACTTTACCAACTTGAATACCGCAAAATGACTCTTCCATGCGTTGAGTATGGAAACAATAATATATAATTAAGAACAGGAATTTTATGTCAGGTTTTGAAACCATTTTAAGCAGGCAAGAAAAAAAATGGATCCTGGACAGGCGTATAACAAGACTTTCTGATAATAAGGAAGTTCAAATTTACCCTATGGGGGCTGAACGTTATTTAGCATCCGTTTTAGCTGGAAATCAAAAAAAAGCTTATGATATCCGCACGGATATTGAAGGAAAAAATGTATTGGTCATTCCTGGGTATGGGAACAGCAGCTTTTTATTTGCCCAAGCGGGTGCGCAAGCTATCACTGCTTATGATAAGGATCCTGTGACCATTGCGTGGATGAAAGCATTTAAAAAATACTATTTATATTGCGAATACGATAAAAATGGAAATCCCTTGCCTTCAATTGGCGAACTGTTTGCTGCCCTCACGTGTTGGTATCCACCTTTACTTACTTTGGTTCGTGGAAAATTCATTAATTTTGTCTCATGGATAATAAACCCTAATGCATTAAGAAGGTCCTATATTCACTATATGGTAGAGTTAGTTCAACATGCAATTCAGTTGAAGAATCAGAGCAATTATGAATTGGATAAAAATATTCAGTTCAAAGTCGGGACCTTAGACAAACTACTTAAGGAAGATAAAAATAAAACTTTTGATACTGCTTTCGTACCTTACCTATTAGGGGTGCAAAATGGGGTAGAGAACGAAAATGAAATAGTGCAATTCCTAAAGCAATTAATCAAAATTATTCCGGAGGGCCATATTTTGGTAAGCCCGTCCAGAGATATTAAAGAATATCCCATTTTGGGAAAAAGTTATTTTATAACTACGGGATATTCAGAGATTCAGGAAATTCCCGCATTAAAAGATTATGTGATTGGAGAGGACAAAAATTGGTTTCGTACCCAAGGACTTGCTCTATTTGGAACGCAACATAGATAGCAGGATGAATGTTTAAAGAGCAATTATAATAGAGAAGTGCCTACCCATCCTTGTGCAGGCTTGCCAAGGAAAATGGATTTCCTCTTCTATTTTCCTACTTTTTATGCCATAAATTAAACAATTCGTTTAATTTAATTCAATCCATGATCTCTATCCAGTTACGGTTTTATGAAGAATTAAATGATTTTCTACCTCTTGAAAAGCGTAAAAGGCATTTCATTCATACCCTTGCTCAGCAAACTTCGATAAAAGATCTTATTGAGTCCCTTGGAATTCCGCATACCGAGGTTGAAATAATATTAGTAAACGGAAAATCAGTTAATTTTAATTATCTTGTCAAGGACAAGGATGATATTTCTGTCTATCCAGTTTTCGAGGCTTTTGATGTAAGTGAATTAATCCAATTGCGACCGCAGCCTTTAAGAAAACCTCGTTTCATTCTTGATGTCCATCTGGGAAAACTTGCAAGATATTTACGCTTGCTCGGATTTGACGTGATTTATGAAAATAATTTAACCGATGAAAAAATCATTCAACTTAGTATAAAAGAACACCGAATTGTCTTAACCCGGGATGTGGGAATTTTGAAGAATAAAAATATCACCCACGGTCATTGGATGCACCATACTGATCCTGAAGAACAAATCAGGGAAGTAGTGCGGCAATTTCAGTTAAAAAAACAATGTCATCCGTTTACTCGGTGCCTCTCCTGCAATGGATTATTAAAAAAGGTTGAAAAAGGCGAGATTATTAAAGATATCCCCACACTAGCGCAAAAATATTACGATACGTTTATGCAGTGTCAATCTTGTAAGAAAGTTTTTTGGGAAGGCTCCCATTTTTTTAAACTGAAAATCCAGGTTGAAAAAATATTGCGGGATTGATAGAGGATACCTTGCAAGGAATATGTATACTTTCAATCCATTAGGAATGATTGGCATGATTTCCAGTTTTCATCAGCGTTTTTTGATATTATCTTTAGTGCATATACCTATCTGTACACCATAAAGAAAAATCTGCTAACATTAAGGAAACAAAATTCTTTTAATATCATATAACTATATCGAACAGTCATTTAAAAATACCCTGAACTACCATTCGCTGCTAAACTAAACAAAAGACAAATTTTTATATTGAAAAACTATGATTAATAATTCAATTGAGACATTTTTACAATCCCCAGCATTTGCGGTGATTGGCGCCTCATCCAATCGCGCTAAATTCGGTAATAAAGTGTTACGTTGTTATCAACAAAATGGAAAAAAAGTATATCCGGTAAATCCTCAGGAAGATCAAATAGAAGGATTAGCTGTAATACGTTCTGTGCATGATCTACCTATTGACGCAGAAAGTATTTCCATTATTACACCACCGCCAGTTACGGAAAAAGTTGTTGAAGAAGCAATTAAAAAGGGCATTAAAAATATCTGGATGCAGCCAGGTGCGGAAAGTGATAAAGCAATTGAGCTATGCAAGCAGCACCATGTTAATGTTATAGCTGGCGGACCTTGTATTTTAGTTACCCTGGATTATAGAGATCATTAAAGGTTTTAGTTCAATTTACCTATTTCGATAATAGTGGCCTATATGTTGTGACATTTAACTAATAATTAACTGTAGTTATGAAGGATACCTATGTATATGTGGCTTGAAGTACTATTTATGTTAATTCTTATTTTAATATCTGCACAATTATTCTCTAATGCATTGGAATATTTCGGTGAACGGATAGATATTTCAACTGGTGTTACAGGTTCTATTTTTGCAGCGATTTCTACCGCACTTCCAGAAACCACCGTACCGATTTTGGCAATCATTGCAGGCACTTCTGATCGTCAAATTAATGAAGAGATTAGTGTAGGGGCTATTTTGGGAGCCCCGTTAATGCTATCCACCTTATCCACTTTTATCATGGCCTCTTCGATCATAAAAAAACGCGGTATAAATGGTTACATAAAACCCGAAAGTACCGGCTTTCAGCGGGACATGAATTTTTTCCTGGTGGCGTTCACCCTAGGTGCATTAGCGATGTTTCTTCCTATTGAACCAAACTATATGCGTATATTATTCAGCATTATCCTTATCTTTCTCTATTTGGTTTATTTGTTGCTAACATTCAGCGCCTCTAAAGACTTGGTGAAAACGGGGCATGCTGTCATAACATCTGAACCCTTGTTTATTACGAAACTGGGAGTAAAAACCAACCTTAAAACAATCCTCATCCAGTTATTTATTGGATTAATTCTGTTAGTTGCAGGAGCAAAAGGCTTTATTCATGGAATCCATGCCGTTGCAGATTCTATTGGTGTTCCGGTACTGCTTTTATCATTGTTGATTATTCCTATAGCTACTGAATTACCAGAAAAAGTAAACAGCGTGATCTGGGTGCGGAAAAATCAAGACACCCTTGGGTTTGGTAATATCACTGGTGCAATGGTATTTCAGGGAACGTTACTACCCGCATTGGGAATACTTTTAACCCCTTGGCAACCATCCAGAATAGTTCTTACCGGCATTCTGATTACATACATTGGCACCGCCTGGCTGAGATTTACTATGACAAGCCGGGGGATAAAAATAAAGTTTTTATTTTTAAATGGCCTTTTGTACGTAACTTACTTGGGAATTGTCCTTTTTTAAAGCATGCGTTCATGTGCTGGTGTTTTACTCGGTGTTTTTTTCAGAAAATTATCTCTTTGATTTATATACTCAATAAGTTATAAGTTCAGCATAAGTGCTACATAATAGGAGCGGATGTTTTATGGAGTTTGATGTTGTTGTGCTTGGCAGTGGAATAATAGGGGTGTCGGTTGCAATTCACTTGCAAATGCGGGGACGTTCGGTAGCGCTGATTGATTTGAAATCACCGGGAAATGAGACCTCTTTCGGTAATGCCGGTCTAATCCAAAGAGAAGGGGTATACCCCTATGCATTCCCAAGAGATATAGGTTCTCTGCTTAAATATGCCTTAAACAATGCTCCTGACGTGAGATATCATCCAACCTCGATATTAAAACTTGCACCATTTTTGTGGAAGTACTGGATTAATTCTAACTCATTTCGCCACGCTAAAATTGCACGCTCCTATGAAACCTTAATCAAACATAGTGTAAAGGAACATCATTTTCTTGCAGATGCTGCAGATGCTCGCCATTTATTGCGCTCCGGAGGGTGGATTAAAGTATTTAGGACCCCCAAAAAACAGGATACCGAACTAGAATTTGCTGAAAAATGTACAAGGGAGTACGGGACGCAATTTGAATTTCTGGACTCACACTCATTGCAACAAATTGAGCCCGATCTCGATCACTCTTTATTAAGTGCCATTCGATATACTGATTCAGAAGCGGTAAGCGACCCCGGTGCACTGGTAACAGCGTATGCTGAATACTTTGATCATCTGGGCGGGCAGTTCTTTTTTGGCGATGCCTTTTCTTTATCGAATCAATGGACAGTTAAAACAGAGCAGGGAAGTATTAGAGCAGATTCTGCAGTTATTGCCTTGGGACCGTGGTCAGATATCCTAAGTTCACGACTTGGTTATAAGTTTCCACTTGCAGTAAAAAGAGGGTACCACATGCATTATGGTGTTCGAAACCATGCCTGTCTCTCTCATCCAGTACTTGATATTGAAAATGGTTTTCTATTAGCCCCAATGTCGCGAGGAATCCGTCTCACTACAGGAGCTGAATTTGCAACGCGTGATTCAAAAAAGACCCCGGCGCAACTTGATATGGTAGAACCTATTGCACGGACACTTTTCCCAATTACTACACGGCTGGATGAAGCGCCCTGGATGGGAAGTAGGCCATGTACACCAGATATGCTTCCCATTATTGGGCCTGCTCCCCGGCATAAGGGACTTTGGTTTGCATTTGGGCATGCACACCATGGCTTGACTTTAGGGCCAATTACCGGCCGTCTACTTGCTGAAATGATGACGCAACAGGATCTAATCGTTGATCCTCTGCCATTTAGTGCAAAGCGTTTTATTTTATAACTATAATAAGTTGGGACAAAGGGATGGCAGGCTGAAGGAGATAAAGATGAATGAGCAGGTTAAAATTGTTACTGATATTAAAGAAAATGAAATTATTTCTAAAATTATTTATGAAAATTTAAAAAAATTTAATGAATCCATTATCGGGAAATATGAAGCCAAACCTTTTGTAATTTATGCGAAAAATGATGAGTCCGAGGTTTTTGGGGGTATTAAGGGGGACTTGTTTGGTTCCATGTGCCGGGTATTTACTGTCTGGATACATGAGCACTATCGCGGTAAGGGACTGGGCCGTAGGCTATTTGAAAAATTGGATGTTTTTGCCAAAGAAAATCATTGCAATATGATCCAACTTGATACTGCGGAGTTTCAGGCAAAAGGCTTCTATGAAAAAATGGGTTATCAAGTTGTAGCTACCGTACCCGAGAATTTTATGGGTTATACGAGCTATATTTTAAGGAAAAAAATTGATTCCTGATGGAACTTTCTTGAATCTGGGGCAGAGTAGTAAAGTGAGTTAATCATCCAGGATAGAGGAAATTCATGCCGCAACCTGGTTACGGCATTTGGGATCAGGTAATTTGGGGTATATAGGAGATGGTATTTTCTGGATTCACCTCCACCCACATTGCTGTTTTATTTGCAGTGTGCTTCATGTTTAATTTAATCAGCTCACGTTCTAATGTTCTTGCCCAATTATGAACTCCATTAGTTGTTTCAATAGCTTCAAATTTGAAAAAACTATTAGGCACACCATTTGCCTTTAATTCCTTTCTTAAATGCTCGATACCTGCCAATAAACAGCGTTTGACACTTTTCGCACAGTTATTTCTGATCATAGAATAATTTCTATTGCCTTCCTTTTCCATGGCTTCGATCACTGCCAACTCATTAATATGGTAGTGTAAACCACTATCGCTAGTTGGGAGACTGACGATGTGGTCTGGATGGCGTCCATTAGTCTTGTTTGTATCCTTTAATAAATTTTCCTGACGCGAAAGAAAGTCTGCCCGCTTAGAAACTTCTGCTTTTAATGTTTCAATCTTACTTTCATCTATGTCTTTTAATTTCTCGTCAAGCTGGGCAAGCTGAATGTTCAGTAAGCTGATTTCATTATTTGTTTGCTTTATTTCCTCTTGATGTTTTTCCATTTTCTTTTGATAAGATTTTTCTATTCTAGCTATTTTTGATTCAAGAGCAGGTAATTTTTGTCGCAATTGTACTTGCTCTTTTTTCAACTCCTTAAGCTCTAGAATAGCCTGCATCATTTCAGTAAAGGTTTTTTCATCAGGGTTTGAAATTCTCTTTAAATATCTAATTTTTTTAGCATGGAAAATAACCTTGCTGGTGTTTTGGCTCAAATTGCTGGCTAACTCATCCCTGGTCTTTTTTAGTAAATCCAGTTTTGTTTGATACGTATTAATCAACTTATCTCGTGAAATAATCAAAAATTCTTGTTTTGAGGTTAATCGGGCGAGCTGTGCATCAATGTTTTTTTTAGTATCCAAATCCCCATCCAGATTCCAAATTTCAACGGTTTTATCAAGGTTCTCCCTTTTTTCTTCGTCGATTTTTTTTCTGAAATCCTGATAGGGGGGATGCTCAATAGGGAATGTTGAATCCCCCATTGATTCCCTAATCATATCGGTGTCATGATGAGACAGTTCAGGCTTAACCCCTTTGCTTTTGGGAGCAAGATGTAAAAAACTAAAGAAATCCTGGGCTAATTGTCTTCTTGAGAGGGTATGATTTGGCCAGAAACTATGAGTTACCTGAAGGCTTTTAAGTGGCATACGTTTATAATATTTGCCTGATTGACCTTCAACTAGTTGGGGCACATAACTAAGACTTTTTTGAACGGATAATGGAGTAGATTTGTCAGCTAATTTTGCATACCCTTGTGAACGCTCATTGAGTTCCATAAAAAAACTGGCATGTCCAATATTTTCACCTCGTGCATCAGAGGCCAGTAAAGGACCAAAAAAACGGTTTTTAATACGTTTGCCAAGAACTTGCGTTGTAGAGAGCCAAACATTTACTTGAATCATAAACCCCTCTTTTGTATCAATTGAAATTGATTTAAATTCATACACTTATTGTTTCATATCAAGTATCTTATATTAACCTATTTGTTTTGCAAGTACTCAATTTTAACTATATTAAAAAATAACCTTTATTTTAATTTTTTCGAATTGATAAATATTTAGTAAATCTTGGAGCCAATAAAAAACGAATTGATTTGTAAAGGGTGAGAGGGGGTATACATGTCCATTTAACTGAAATCGAGTCTTAATGAATTTGTTCAATTACTATTTGGTTTTTACCGTTTTTTTTAGCTTGGTATAAGGCCTTATCAGCAACATTGATCACTGTTTCCATATTATACGAACTGTTAAAATGAATATTTACAATCCCCATACTTAATGTAACTTGATTGAGAATTGCCAGTTCTTTACTATTGAAATCATTCAGTAAATTTCTTTTAAATAAATTATTGATTTTATGGCAAATATGCACTGCCTCACCAAGAGGTTGATTGACAAGAATCGCAGCAAACTCGTCACCGCCGAGGCGAAAGATCGTATCATTAGCCCGCTTGCAGATATGAGTGAGTAAGCTCCCCAGACTTACTAAAACCTTATCCCCACTGGGATGTCCAAAATTATCATTAATCAGTTTGAAGTTATCTATATCTATAGATATAAGATTTAAGGGATATTGATTGCGTTTAGCTCGTCTGAGCTCTTGTGGGAGTAAGACTTCAAAATGCCTTCGATTATATAAGCCGGTTAACGGATCAGTGATTGAGGTAATTTGTAATTCATAGATCAGTGTTTCTTTGTCCTGAGATAACTGGAATGTTTTATCCAATAATTTCTTATTCATTATTGCAGAAAGAAGAAGCATCAGAATAAACAAAATAAACATGGTTGCAAAAATGGTTCTACCCATATTAAAAACCAAATAATTGTAAATGATAACGGGAATAAACATAGGGAAAACATAAGCATAATAAGCGGGTAAATACACGGAAAGGAAAGCAATTGAACCGGCACTCAAGCCACCAAATACAAGTATAATAATAAACTCATAGAGTACACTTACATAAGTCAATGAGATTAAATAACAAATACCCCAAGCAACTCCCATAGATAGGGTAAGTAGTAGAAACTTAATCAGGAGGTTTTTTTTGTTTACTTTAAAGAGATGGTTGTTAATATTTTGTCTGCAAAAAAACCATCTAACCATGCTAATCAATAGAATTCCCAAATACCAACCTATGGTGAGTGAAATTGGTACCCGATTATATAGGAAAATGAGGACAATCAAGGAAGCAAATACAATATTAAAGGGAATAGCATTTTTAGTTCCCTCCAACAGCATTAATGTAGCTTCCTTGCCTAAATTAAATAGCATATTAGCTCTCGTTCGGAGATCCTTGTTCTATTTTATAGTATAGCTGCTGATGTTTGAGTATTATCCCCGTTATTAAGCGAAGGAGTCAGATCATGTCGAAATACTCTCCTGTATGGCCTCATGGAGATATTATTAATGCCTTTGAAAATATCTATGTGGTACGTGGTACAAACATAACTTGTTTTGAAGATAAAAAGATTCAACACAGCAGGAATATGACCATTATTGCTTCCAACAATAATCTCACCTTAATTAACACGGTGCGATTGAATGAGAAAGGGCTACAAGGTCTAAATAATTTGGGTACTGTGAAACATATCATTAGCATCGGAGCGTTTCATGGAAGGGATGATGAATTTTATTTAGATAAGTATAAAGCTCAGTACTGGAGCGTGCAGTCGGGAGAAATATCTCATCCTGTTCACTATTTGCATGATAAAGACAAACTCCCGATCCCAAACGGCTGCTTCTTTAAGTTCAAAAATTCATGTCCTGCAGAAGGTTACATCTATATAGAAAGACAGGATGGAATTATTATCACCTGCGACAGTATTAAAAATTGGGTAGAAATAGATTCTTTTTTTAATGAGGAAACAGCAATCCGGGCCATATCCCAAGGAGAAATTTCAAAAGCAAGGATTTCGCCTATTTGGCTTAATGCCACTGGAGTTACTCAAGGTGATTTTGATTGTTTATTAAAATTGAAATTTAAACACCTTATTAGTGCGCATGGAGATGTTTTAAGGGATACAGCCTATGAAGATGTTAAAAAATCAGTAGGAGCAATTACCAAAATTAGGTAAATCAATAAATATATATTGAAAAACGATAATTATCCTTTATAATTCCTTAAAAAATTACGGAATGGTTTTATGAAAAAAATACAAATAACAAGTCATATATTACATATTCTTTTTAAAACCCTATGTTGGTTCCTGCCATTAACAACTGCCTACCTTATTCTTTTTAAAATGGAGTTTCTGCTCCATATAGGCTTTTGGTCTTCTATTTTCTCAACCACCCATATCGTAACTCCTTCTCATCATTATTCACTGGCACATCGATTAGTTATTCTAGTCATTCAATGCATGCCTTTATCCATAACCCTTATGATTTTTAAAAAACTGGCACAATTGTTTTATTTATACGAAAAAGGAAACTTGTTTGAAGAGGAAAATATCAGGTTAATTAAAGGCGTAAGTATTTACATGATACTCGGGGAATTGATCCAGTTGATTTATCAACCACTGATTACCGCAGCATTGACTTTTAATAATCCGGTAGGGGAGCGATTAGCAAGTATTACTCTTGGAACAACAAATGTTTCCACATTGATTACTGCATTTATTATTTTGGTTGCATCCTGGATACTTAAAGAGGCAAACCAGTTAAAAACAGAATCTCAATTAACAATTTAAGGGGTACTCTCGTGTCAATTATTGTTAATTTAGATGTCATAATGGCCAAGCGAAAATGTCGACTCAAGGAATTAGCCGAAGCCATAGGTATTACCGAAGCAAACTTATCTATCCTAAAGAACGGTAAAGCAAAAGCGATACGTTTTTCGACTCTTGACGCAATTTGCTCTTATTTAGACTGCCAGCCGGGAGATATTATTGAGTATCAACTTGAGCAGGATAATTTACCGGTAAAAGAAGTAGGGTGCTAGTGCGCATTATTTTATTCATGACCAACTTTTTATGTATGCTTAAATATGTCAAATTCAAATACATCAACTTATGCTTATTTCAAAAAAAGTTTACAGTTTTTGTCTGAATATTTTTTGTATTCCAATCGCAAGCGTGATGCCTGGCTCTTGTTTTCAGGAAGTATTCTAAGTGTATCGACAGTAATTGCCTGTGGTTTTTTCCTGGGCTGGTGGTGTTTTCCTTATATATATGGTGCTTTTCTTGCCAAGAATTTAACTCTTTTATTAATCGGGGTCGGTTCAGGACTTTTATTTGCGGCCGCAATGGCTGGATTTAATTATCTAGCTCTTTTTTTAAAAAATAAATTATACGTCGATTGGCGATCCTGGTTAACAAAAAAAGTGCTTCACCAGTACCTAAGAAGCAAGACTAATTACCTTGAGATCTCAAGACTTTATCCAGAAATTGATAACCCAGAACAACGGATTCAGGAAGACATTGATAAAGTGGTTGAATCTTCACTCGATTTATCTATAGGTTTTATTGATAATTTTTCAAATTTTGCCATATACACCACACTCTTATGTTTAACAGGAAGTGCACTGCCATTAATTTTTGTGGGAGCAAACGTATTAATTCCGGGATATTTGGTCTTGGTTGCTCTTTTAATAGGTACGGCAACGTCGCTCATAGGTTATTTTATAAATAAATCATTAGGAGCATCGACTAATGAAGAGATCAAAACCCAATCCAGCTTAAGAGCAGATCTTCAGCAATTAAAAACCTGCGCTGAAGAAATAGCAATTGAGCATGCAGAAAACTATTATCAATCCAGGCTTGAGCGAGAAATAGACGAACTAACCATAAAAACCTCAAACCGGCTGTTAATTCAAAATGGAACCGTTACCTATAATGTGTTTAATGGAATTTTTCAGGCAATCGTTCCTTTTATTGCTGCAGCACCTTTATATTTTAATGATTTGATCACTCTGGATTTGTTTTATTCTGTTGGATATTATTTTTCGATGATGACCCGTTCTTTAAACTGGTTTATTAATTCCTTTGAAACCATTAATAAATTTAAAACAAGTTTGGAGCGTATTATCACCTTGCAAAAGATCCTGGATGGACATCCTGAACATGCATCTACACAGAAGATAATTCGTACCATTGACAGGGAGGATAAGCATCTGGTGGTAAAAAACCTCGATATCTCCTTGCATCATAATAACGAATTAATCATTAAAGGGATGAATTTAAAATTTTCCCCAGGTGTGCACACCTTAATTCAGGCACCTTCAGGAACAGGAAAAAGCAGTCTTTTTAAAGCAATAGCTGGAACCTGGTTGGCTGGAGAAGGAGAAATTATAATTCCCAAAAGCCTGGATTCTATCTATTTCTTACCGCAAAAGCCTACACTTCCGGATGATATTTTAAGAAAAGTACTTTTTTATCCAGATGCAGAAGGTTCTTATTCTAATGAGGAGATGGTTGCAGCCCTAAAAGCAGTAAATTTGGGACACTTGGTAAACAACCTGGATGAGCGAGTCGGCTTTAAGTCTTTGGGCGAACAACAGCGCATTGCCTTTGCTCGGGTTTTATTAAGAAAACCGGATTGGGTATTTTTGGATGAAGCAACAGCTTCTTTAGATGAAGACCTGGAGGAATTAATTTATCGTGGAATTAAAAAACTTCTGCCAAACACCACAATCATTAGTATTGCCCATCGTTCTACAGTGAAACGTCATCACAATAACATTTTATTTTTCAATGTGGATGCTCAAAAAGAAGTAAAAGTTGAGGAAATATCATATGATCTGGCTCTTATGAAAACGTGAAATTGAAATTAAATAGTACAATGTAAGTATTGAAAAAATTAAAGGAAAATTATTATTATGTGGTTTAGTCCTGAATTTCCCTAAAATAGGCAAGAATTCCTTAATTAAGCAAAAATACACCTAATTCTTAAAGTTCTATGTCAAAAATGAATGCTATGGAGGCAAGAGTTGTCAAACTCATAAGGAAGACCAATGAAAAAAATCTTTGTCAATCTGTTCATTTTTTTTATAATTAGTACATCCTGCAATTCATTCACCCGGGAAGAGGTCATGCGCTTATATGAAAACTCTACTCTAACCGGATCAACAATCATGTTGGGTGATTCAATTACTTATCTTGGCCCATGGAATGATTTGTTTTCTACTCAAGATATAATTAATAGAGGAGTTAGTGCTGATACAACGGCTGCGGTTTTGTCTCGATTAAACACATTGCCAAAAATAAATGCTAGTCGCGTATTTATTATGCTAGGAGTCAATGATTGTTTTACCAGCGTATCAGTTGACAAAATATTTGAGAACTACAAAAACATTATCGAAACCCTTCAAAATTATTCCCTTGAAGTAATTATTCAATCAACATTGCAGTGTAATAATAATTTGAAAAAAGGATGTCCTTCCGCCAATCAAAAGGTTAAAGCCCTTAATGCCTTACTTAAAAATTATGCTCAAGTAAAAAAAATCAGATTTCTAGACTTGAATCCAACATTAGCAAATACACAAGAAGGACTTAATCCGCAATTTACTGAAGATGGTTTGCATTTAAATATGTTAGGCTATGAGAAGTGGGCTTCCATATTGGCTTCATTTTGAGCTGCCAACCATATTCATTATGGGTGGAGCAATTCTCTATGATTTTCACCTGTTAATCAGAAATTGAAATAGGTTTGATCATAACAATAAAAACCCTTTTTCTTTATAAATACTTAAGTAATAGCTGGATTGGAGGAACATCTGTGAAGCGAACGCTCATAAAAGAATAATAATGCTTGAACATAGAATGAAATAGCGAAAATAAAAAATACAGGACGGTTTAATGTTTTGTGTGTTAAAGATTATAAAATTGGGTAGAACCCCTAAAATTAGGGCTGAACATGTTTATTTTCCAGTTGATTCCTTGCCATAATTTAACGAGAGTAAAATGAAAAATCATGCATCTATTCTCAAATGGGCAACTGATTGTTTGAGCTCCAAAGGTTATTCACAACAACATTTACCTGAACTAATGCTTGAAACCCCTTGGTCTAATGTGTTCCGGTTTCCGACCGCAAAAGGCTGCGTCTATCTAAAACAACCGGCACCTCTCTTATCCCAAGAAGCAAAAATCATCCGACTATTAGGGGAGCAATTTCAGGCTAGTGTACCTCATATAATAGCCGTCAATGATGACTTGCATTGTTTTCTCATGGAAGATGCGGGACAAAACCTGCGAGCATATTTAAAAACGGAGTTTAATCTCGAATATTTATATCAGTCCATTAAGCAGTTTACAGCAATTCAACGAACTACAGAAAATGCTGTCGAGCTTTTTCTCGCCTTGGATATTCCTGATTGGCGATTGCACAAACTACCCAAACTTTACAATGAAATAATCAATAAAGCGGCGTTTTTAAAGACAGAGGGTATGACGGATGAAGAGTTGCAAATATTACAGGATTTAAGCCCACAAATAGCAGAAGAATGTGAATTACTCTCTCAATACTCAATCAAAAGCACAATAGTACAGCCTGATTTCAACACTAATAATATTTTGATTAATCCTGATACGAATGAATTGACCTTCATTGATTTAGGGGAAATAGCCATTACACATCCATTCTTTTCCTTACATAATTTTCTTTATACAGCGATCATTCATCATGGTGTAAAAGAAGGTGATCGAATTTACCAGAAACTTCAAGAGGCTTGTATTGAAAATTGGCTTGAATTTGGTACAAAAAAACAACTGCTGAAAGGGTTTATATTAGCTAAGAAATTATGGTCTATTTATTCCATAATAGCTCATTACCATTTTATGCATTGCGTAGATCAAGAAGACTTGAAAGTTTATTATGCTAACAGACCTAATCAGCTTATTCAGGCATTCAGAGAATATATTACTTTCTGAGCCAAGGTATTATTAAGTGCGATGCATAATTGATTTCACAAAGTGCCCTTTTCACTAAGTCTGATTATCAAAATAATCAGACTTAGTGCATGGGTCTATCAATCCCTTCTTGCTTCAAAGTTCTCTTTTAAATGACTCTTGGAACACCATTACGCTGTCCTAATTATTAAATCTTTTTGTAATTAAATTAAAAACTTAATGGTAGATTCTCAGTGTACTGATGAAAAAAAGAAACGGAACTCATGAAAACATGAGTTTCTTATTTTATATTTAATTGATATTACAAGGATTAAACATTGTTCTGATTAAAGGAAACGAATGAAGCTGGATGATATTCATATTGGAACATCGGGATGGCGTTATGAGCATTGGCGTGGTTCATTTTATCCGGAAGAATTAAGCGCTACAGAGGAATTCATTTCTTATTATGCGGAAAAATTTAATACCGTTGAGGTGAACACTAGTTTTTATCATTTGCCCAATGAAAAAACAGTAAAAAAATGGAGCGAGTTGACACCTGAGCATTTTATTTTTACGTGCAAAGCCAGCCGCTATATTACTCACATGAAAAAGTTATGTGAGCCGAGAGTTAGTCTAGGAAAACTTTATAGGGTTCTGGAGAATTTTGGTGAGAAATTGGGACCTATATTATTCCAGCTGCCCCCGCATTGGCGTAAAAATACTGATAGATTAGCTCAATTTTTAAGCCAATTATCGAAAGAACATCGGTATGCTTTTGAATTTAGAAACACGACATGGCTTGCGGAAGATACTTATGAGCTCCTTCGTGACTATAATGTCGCCCTATGCTTTTATGATTTTAAACAATATCAACCCCCTGAAATTATTACCAGTGATCTAATTTACATACGTCCGCATGGGCCTAATGAAACTCCTTATACTGGATCTTACGACGAGCACACCATTACAGATTATGCGAAAAAAATACGGAATTGGCGAAATGATGGCAAATTGATTTATTGTTATTTTGATAACGATGAAAAAGCATATGCCCCCAAAGATGCCCTACGCCTTATTGAACAAGTGAAGCATCTGTCATAAATGGGTTTTCATTTTTTTATCACCAGCAGCTTAATTTAATTTTTTGACTTAGCTGTTCTTAATTCCACCTATGTTCTGGTAACATCGTCTTTTTAGTCAAAAGTTATCCTATTGGAGCATGTATGCCATTATTTACTCCCCAAGATCTAGTGCCTTTAGCTAAAAGTAATTTAGGCCTACGACTTACAGGTAATACAGATGAGGCTAACTCAGGGGGATATGGCGACGCAATCCCGTTATCTCATCTTGGGGGAGCGAAAGATATTATAGAATTTTTAACATTATCTTCCCTTCCTAAACCTCCAAAAGATCAAATGGAAGTTATTTATAATCGATACAGGAAAACTGATATTCATGCAAATGATTGCATGCCTAGACTGATACTCTACTATGCCGCAAAGAATGATATTGGTGATGCTAAAGAACGGCTCGCTCATCAAAAAGATGATGTATTGACCGCTTTTTATTTTAAATTACAACTTTTGTCGATTGAGTCTGAAACTATAAAACTCGCTTCACTTTATAACGCTACAACAACGACAGCATCTTTAGAGTTTGTTACAAGCCAATGTCCCTATTTAGCCCAAGAGTTAGCTCGTAATTTTAATGAAAAACTTCAGTTACGCTTGAAGTTAAATTGGGATGCATATGCAACGAGTTATGATATGGATTATTTATTTTTATCAGACAATCCTGGAGTACGAAGCTATGAGGAAGGTTATGATTTTAATAATTATCCCCTGGGAAAAGTAGGCCGCCATCAATTTGGTGTGGAACATGTTGTAAAACAGGTAATGTTTTTAGGTGGTGAGCATCGTAATTCGGATGCTGAAATAAAGTTAGAAGAGTGTCTATTCAAATCTATAAAAACTATCTTGAAAAATGACTTACATAAATCATTAACTCAGCTCCAGCAGAATATCGAAAAGAAATTATCGCAACATCCAGAGTATCCTAATGAATTTAAAAGGGCTTGCAACGAGACGATCGCGTTAATTGCCAGGTTAGAAGAAGATGAGCAGCTTTCTTGCGAGGAATCAATTGATTTGATGAAAAGGACAGAAAATTTAATCGATAATCCTGCAGAATATAAGACATTTATTACTGCCGCGAAAAATTATCGTATGGTTTCTGGTGGGGAATTATCTGCATATATGATGTTAATTGCTGGTTGGGCTGCCAAGATTATGACAATAAACAGCATTGGTGATGCCTGGATTAGGCTTGCAACTGAAAAGCTTGAGTTTATTTCCACAACTCAAGAACTTGCTGATGTGAGTCAAACTTATTCAATGAGTCTAAGATAGGTTTATCATATTGGGAATTTCACCTATTGAGTCCAAATTGGTAATAACTCAATATCAAAGAACAATTTCCAATTGATCAATCCCTGTGACGCGGTCATACTTCTTATTACCATAGAGCATGATCATTAAAAATTTTACTTTTCTCCCTCATGTTAACATTTTTGTGCGGGAAAATTGAAATAATCCCATCTCTCCCCTACTACGTTGTTCTGATGGAGAGAGGATTTCGAGTTTTTTTATTATTTTTTACGGTCTCTTTAAAAGAAGGAATAAAAATGAATACTCAATTTTTCAACTAAGGATGGGTTAAATGATTAATATTCTCTTGCTTCTATTGGCATTTGCATTGGTTTTATTGAATGCTTTTTTTGTGGCTGCTGAATTTGGTATGGTGAAGCTGCGTTCAACTCGAGTGAAAACAATCAAGGCCAGTTATGGTTTGAGAGGTAAAATTCTATTTCATGTACATCAACATCTCGATGCGTATTTATCCGCATGCCAACTAGGCATCACTTTCGCATCTCTTGGACTGGGTTGGATTGGTGAGCCCGCCTTTGCTCATTTATTGGAACCAGTTTTGATTCTTATTGGAGTTAACTCACCTCAACTTACAACAGTTATCTCTTTTTTTATTGCTTTTTCATTAATCTCGTTCCTTCATATTGTTGTTGGTGAATTGATGCCCAAGTCACTTGCTATCCGGCAGTCAGAAAGAGTCTCTATATGGACTGCTTTGCCCTTATATGGCTTTTACTGGATTATGTATCCGGCAATATGGTTTCTTAATACCTGCTCTAATGTTCTTTTAAAAATTTTTAAATTAGATGCTGTTCACCAAGGCGAACATTATTTTTCGACGGAAGAAATTAAGTTGCTTTTGAATGCCAGTCATCTTCATGGGGAATTAACCGAAGATGAAATCGAAATAATTGAGCATACGCTTGATTTGGCCGAGCTGAAGGTCACAGAAGTGATGCGTTTTAACGAAGAAATGGTCATGATTAATCTGAATCAGTCACTTCATCAAATGATGGATATTATTATGAAGCATCGTTATAGTCGTTATCCTGTGTATGACCCAGAGAAACAAGACGTTATTGGAATTATTCACGTAAAAGATATCCTGCCTGCCATATATCATAATACGGAAATAGCAAATATAAGATCAATTATTAGACCTATTCTAAAAGTTTCGCGCCGCTTACCTGCATTGGATTTATTACGTCAGTTTCGTGAGGGAATGCCCCATTTTGCTCTTGTTTATAGTGGTAAAAATACGATTTTGGGATTTGTTACCCTAGATAATTTACTTCAAGTGCTCATCGGCCGTATCAAGGATGAATTTCATCGTACCAAAGTAGATTGGGTATTAAACAAGGATGGAAGTATCACTGCATCAGGAAATTGCTCCATATACTCTTTGGAACAAGCCCTTAATCGTGACATCGACGTAGAAGATGATATCGATATTTTAACAGGATTGTTTTTACAACGCTTAGGCTATATACCAAAAGAAGGAGAACGCATCGATTTCCCTGAATTTGTTGCAGACATTGAAAAGACAAAGGCTAATAAAATACTACAAGTAAAAATTTATCCCAAAAAGATTTCAGACTAGACTTATTTTGCTATTTAATGAATTTCTCGTTGAATAAGTTCGTGGGTCTCAAACGCAGACATAAGAGTGTATGCTGCACTCTCGCCCATATTTTCTTCAGGACAAAAATCCATAGATACAGCGAAGCCGATTTCGCTCATAGACTCATTCCATAAAGGCTCTTTAGCCAAAAGTGGTTTTATTTTTGCTAGTAACGAATCCACAAATACCTCATCCATAGAAAGAGATTGATGCTTTTGCGAATTATTTGTCAGCATTTCCTTTATAGTCCTATAAAGTGAATATTTCAAAACATATACTGCATGTTCCCAAGATTCACTCTGCTGGTCCAGGTTTAACTGCTGCTCCTGATTATAAATATGGGTAAAATGATAATTTTCAGGAAAAAAGTCAGTTTCAATAAATTCAATTTCTCCAGAATTATCTACTTCACAGCGAAAAAGGAAATAATTCTCATGTTGAAAATAAAGAGAAGATATTTTAAAACACCCCTGAAAAATAGAAGGCTGCTTCCAAACGGTAACCAACAATAATGTTTCAATTTTTATATCAAAGGGACTCATCTTCATTGATTAAATTTTGCTTTTTATTAAATCAAACTATTTTTAATTTTTATCAACTGGAACTACTTGTTGTATTTTACCACTAAATCGTGCACCCAGGTTTAAAATTATGGGGAACTGCTTAATCATTGATAAAAGTAAAGATCTGGGCCAGGAGTTCATCATTGCAAGATGTGCAAATAGCGCAGAGGCTTGAATGCGGGTCCTGAAATATTTATTCCATTGTTTTGAGTAAAGAATCCCTGCCCGATTCCAATTCCCTTTAAACTGTTCTAGATTACTTGCAAGAAGCCATCCTGATTGCATGGCCATACTTATTCCTTCAGCTACAATAGGATGGGCTTCTCCTGCAATATTACCTGCAAAAAAGATACCGTCACGATAGCAACAACGAATTCCAGGCCTAATCGGCCCTGTCGCCAACCAAGCACCTACTCGTTCTGCATTACCCAAACTTTCCCGGACCCCACGGCATTGGCTCAAAAGATATCTATAAACTGCTTCCCCTGCATGTATTCCCGGGGTTTTTAATCGTAAATTTTGCAATACATCCCGACGAATACAACACGAAAGTGTGACTTTTTGCATGCTGCTATGAACAATTCCCCCATAACCTCCCGGAAATGCTAGCAAGGGCATCAAATCAGCGGGTAAGCTTGAGTTTGTAAAATGGGCTTTAAAGGCTAAAAGATCTGAGGGTTTATGTATTTTGGTCTCCAGGTGCTCAATGGATTTTTCCCATGATCCATTAGCAACCACAACCAAGGAAGCACTTAACTCTATTTCATCATTTGCCTTTACAGAACAAATAAATTCCCCCTTTTTTGTACGTTGCAAATGGATTGCTTCACAAGGTTGCCAGACTTGTACGTCTCTCAGTTTGGCTTTATTTACCAGTTCTGTATCAAGATATTCACGCGCCAATGCCCTGCCCCATTGAGAAGATGCTGACGAGGGCATTTTCGTCGTCAGCATCACATTATCAGCATATAAACCTACTTTATTAATTTCTGGACCGCCATGTGTCAAATAAAATTCTTCCAATCCCATTTTTTGCAGTAGGGATAAGCTGGTTCCCGATATGAATTCCCCACAGACCTTTCTTCGCGGAAATTTTTTCTTTTCAAGTAGCCCTACGGACCATCCTGCTTCAGCAAGTAATAGCGCAGTGGTTGCCCCTGCCGGTCCGCCTCCGATAATAAGCACATCCAATGCCATAGACTTTTTCCGTATTATTATTTTCTAATTAGGATACTCCACCAAAATGGGAAGTGCCATTTGATTTGATAATTTTTAATACATGCCTTCTCTAAAAAATATTTTAGTTCTTTTCGAGTAAAACTTTTTTGAATCGAGAGCAGGCCGTCATGAGTTATAAGCCTGTTATTAAATAAAAGAGGACTAATTATTTTATAAAACAAATAGGCAATAGAATTGCGATGTAAATCATTAATGATTATGGCTTTTCGGGAGATCTCATGTGACTTGATTAAGAGAGCTATGAGCTCCTCATCGTCCAAATGATGACATACCAAATTAAGTAAAATGATATCCACACTATTTGCTGCCATTTCCAGTTCGGGTTGGTGTTGTACTTTAAAGACAATGGATGTTTCTTTATTTTGTTGTCGCCATTCCTGCAGTTCATTTTCTGCGAGAGCAACCGCCTCTGCGGAAATATCTACCCCAATCATATGCATTTTAGAATAGTATTTGCTCAGGTTTAGTAGAAATAAGCCCCCTCCGCACCCTACATCCATAACTATTGAAGTTGGAGGATACAGTTTTAGCAAATTAACTGTATTTTTAAAAATTCCCATCCATTGGTTGATTTTGAACAGCTTCTTTAATGATTGCACGTATTCATGCGGTGTATAGAAATTTGGACCAAGATCTATTATTTCCTTTTCCTTGGATCGTATTTTTAATTGGATCATGTCATTTTAGATAATGAAAAATTTTTATTTTGCATTGTATACTTAGGTATTGCAATAAAATGAAATGAGATGGACTCGCTTGGTACTTGATTCGGTCCATTGTAATGGAACATTTAAAAGGGACAAAATGCAATCAAAGATTACTGCAATAGGAATTGCAACGCCTCCATTTATGCGCACACAAGATGAGATTGCCGAACTTATTTCTACGGGATTTCATCTTGATGAAGCGCAAAAAAAAATATTGAAAAAAATATACAAATCTTCAGGTATTGAAACAAGACATAGTGTTTTAACCGATTACTGTAAAAAACCCGGACAATTTGAATTCTTTCCCAATACTGCTCATGGAAGTTTCCCTTCAACTTTTCAGAGAATGCAATTATATAAAGATAATGCCCTTAATCTAGCGGTAGAATCTATTGAAAATTGTTTAAACAGCATTAATTTTGATCGCAGTAAAATAACTCATTTAATCACAGTCAGTTGTACGGGAATGTATGCACCTGGCATTGATATAGAAATTGTGCAAAAACTCAATTTAGCCTCCTCGGTTAAACGCACAGCTATCAATTTTATGGGATGTTATGGTGCTTTTAATGGTTTAAAAGTAGCCAATGCATTTTGTCAAACAGAACCTCACAGTAATGTGCTGCTGGTTTGTGTCGAATTATGTACCATACATTTCCAGAATGCCTTTAACATAGAGAACATCGTTTCAAATGCTATTTTTGCTGATGGGGCTGCAACCGCTCTGATACAGGCAAAAACTGATACGGAAAAATATTTTAATATTGAAAGTTTTTATTGCGATTTGGTGCCGCAAACCAGTCGGGATATGGCATGGACTATTTGTGATTACGGTTTTGATATTGTGCTTGGATCTTATGTACCCGAAGCAATTAAATCAGGAATTTTAATGTTTACTGAAAAATTGTTGGAACAAGCCAGTTATTCATTTAACGATATTGATTTCTATGCAATTCATCCCGGTGGAACTAAAATTTTGCAAGCATGTGAACATGCATTAAACATAAGTCCTGATGACCTTCAATATTCATATGAGGTATTGAAAAGATATGGGAATATGTCTTCCGCAACGGTGTTATTCGTATTAAAAAAAATCTGGGATAAACTTAATATTCAAGATAAGGCAAAAAATGTTTTTAGTTGCGCTTTTGGACCCGGATTAACCTTGGAATCAATGATTCTCAAAATTCAGCATCATTAATACACTTTTCTGAGGATATATTTAAATTGTTCTAGAGTTATGACCCAGGATGCACACAAATTAGAAAAAATAGAATTTTACTTGTTTTTCTAAACGCACAGAATGGACTTTTTAGTAGCTATAATTATTTTAATTTTCAGGTGAAATCATGAATAAAATATTTTTGTTTCTCTTAATAACAGTTACACTTTCTTCAAGTTATGCTTTAGGCAGAATAAACACGGTCATTCCCACGCCTGGCAGCTCAGAGGCAAGTTCTGGAGGTACCGAAGAACCAAATACAGGAGCTGGTGAGAATTCCGAGACTAATACCGGAACTGATACAAATTCCAGTACAAATCCTAATAGTGGTAGTGAGAAAAATCGAGACACACATAGCGGGACGAATAATACCAGCACTACCTACTGAGAGTTGCTTCACAAAAAAAAAGAAAAATAAAAAATGTTCTCCAGGTCCGAGTTTTATCCATAAATAATGTTAACTTATGGAATGGAAATTTATTTTTCAAATTGTGACACATCAAATCAAAGTTTGAGTCTTTGATGCTTACTCATGTCCTCATGTGATTGTAATGCGCAATCAGGGCGATATTCCGCCTTATATTCAAAATAAAATGTAGAAAATTTTTTTTTCTGTAAGTTGCTTTTAAAGTAGGAAATTGCATCCTCATCGCCGTAGCTCACAGCAAGATCAAGCCAATCAAAACCTGCAATCCAATCACACTCAACTTCTTTAGGTAGCTCCACCTCAATATCATCATCCATTTCCAGCTTTAATCTATTAAAATCACCGAAAGCAATAAGTGCCATTTCAAATTGAGCACTGCTGTACCTTTGTTTACCGGGTGAAACCTCAGAAATTCTCCTTGCTGTAATTAAAGTCATCTCCAGGTATTCGTTAAAAGAGATATGTTTTTTGGGTTTAAAAAATCGTTTCATATGAATAGGAAAAGTTTAATTATGTGCTTGTTTTTCGGCCAAGTAAACAACTGTACTGTAACAGAAAGAGAAATATTGTACATATTGTTTTATGAGGCAGCTCTGAGTTTTGGATATTTGATAATATTTTTCTCAACTATCAAGTTGAACATGAATATCGCGGGCCTCTGATTGCCCATGGTCATCTACTGCCCGAACAACAAATTTTCCAGGTTTTGCGTTCCATAAATAAGATTCCCCTGCTTTTGTTTTGGCGATAAACGTTTCATTAATAAACCAGTAAACATGAGCAACACCCGCGTCTGTTACAGCGGTGAAGGGGATGGTGTTATTTAGATGGGAATTAGCACGAATTATATAACTAATTCCATTTTGTGGTGATGTAATGTGCGGCTCAATACCGGGATGTCCCGTTAAGATGCAGTCAGGCTCAAAAAAAGGAGGGGTATGTCTTTGAATTCCAGCTTTCTTAAAAATACTTAACAAATCAGACGGCCAAAATTCAAAAATTTCAAAACGGGTAAATTCATCCATGTGGCAAGTGCGTAACCCGGTTTTGCTGTTAATGGCTACCTCTCTATAAATTGTATCTGTTTTTATTGGAGATTTTCCAGGGATAAACCAACCCCACTCAGTGTCTTTGCAGTATCGTGTTGGCAACATACCCGATGCTTTACATATTTCAACTTTTTTTAAATTCATTTGTTCGGGATGTTTCTCCAAAGCACGAATAGGGCCTCGTTCATGCCTTAATGCATCGATCAGTTCAAAAAATAAGGGAGCTGCAATATCCTTGCCTACAAATGCAGGATTAGCTTTATTGTCAAAATTTCCTATCCATACTGCCAAAACATAAGGACCAAATACACCAACAGCCCATGCATCACGGTATCCAGATGACGTGCCGGTTTTCCAGGCGACCTGCAAACGAGTCCCGCTCGTGGAATTGTCATCCAAGCGCGGAGTATTTTTTAACATATCCAATACCAGATAGCTTGCTTCTGGACTTAGCAAACGAACACCGCTTTTCCTTTTCTCATGTTTCAACGAGCGAATTGGATACCATATTCCGTCATTAGCCAACATCGCATATAAACTGGCCAGTTCATTCATAGTCAATTCGACACCACCTAGACTTAAGGATAATCCATAGTACGACTCAGAGCGTAATTGGCTGATTTGTGCTTTTTCCAATAATTGGTGGAGGGTAGGACTGTTTAACTGGCTTGCAAGATAAATTGCTGGAATATTACGGCTCAGAACCAAAGCATCCCTGGCTTTAATAGGTCCTATAAATTCATAATCAAAATTTTCAGGATTATATCCATTAAAACTGTGAGGCACGTCTTTTAAGATGGAGTTTGGATGGATTAGGCCTTGATCTAAAGCCAATCCGTAGATAAATGGCTTTAATGTGGAGCCTGGCGAACGTTTGGTCTCTGTGCCATTTATTTGCCCGCTAATGCCTAAATTAAAAAAGTCAGCCGACCCTAACATTGCTTTAATACCCATGTCCCGAGTATCTACAAGCAACACAGCTGCATTATTTACCCCCAGTGTCTTTTTTCTGGCAAGATAGTGATGGGTAATGCGCTCGATTATCATTTGAGTACGATAATCTAAAGTAGTTTCAATGCCTTGCTGTTTGTTTGGTGCAGTAGATAAAACCTTGTTCACATAATGAGGTGCATTAAAGGGAAGCATATGAGTATTTTGCATGACCAACGGAAGAGCAAACATGCCTCTTTTATTCGCATCTTCTGGATGCTTACCTAACCAACGTCCTAATAAATGCTCGCGTATTTGTTTTAATTCTTTATTATTGGGGGTCCTTTTACCTGGATTTTGAGGGATAATGCTTAAAGTTAAAGATTGAGGTAAGGTAATTTTATTAACACCCGTTCCAAAATAAACTAAACTTGCTGCCCCTACACCTTCAATGTTGCCCCCATAGGGTGCCAAATTCAAATAAGCCTCTAAAATTTCATTTTTGCTATAATGCATTTCAATTTGAATCGCACGAATGATTTGTAATAATTTCCCGGAAATTTTTTTTGAATTCATGCCATACCGCAGCCGTGCAACTTGCATGGTAATGGTTGAGGCCCCTACCCTTCGTGATTGCACGCCGTATGTTTGCCACATAGCTTTTATCGTTGCCCAGGGATTAATACCATAATGCCAGTAAAAATACTGGTCTTCTTGTAATAAAGTTGCCTCAATAACCTGCTTTGATATGGATGACAGAGGGGTAAACAGACGATATTTCTCATCCTTGCTCAATGTTAGCCTTAATAATTTTTGATGCTCATCATAAACTGCCCTTGAAAAACTGACGTCTTCTAAAAGCGGGGGTTTTGGCAAAAAAAATAATATTAAATAGGCACTGACAAGGAGTGAAATAAGGATTATGCTTAGTTTTTTAAATATTCTGTTCATAGTCGCTATTATGCACTAAATCGAATAAAATATATGCAAATTTTTTCCACCCTCTTCACCACTTGGGATCAATGATGAATAAAAACCCGCTATCTTTTTTAAAAAATGCGTTTTCATCTGTTTTCGGCAAATTAAACTGGCGTAGTCCTCCCTGGGTGAATTACTTGTGTTATAAATCAAAATCATCGCCCCAAATGTTCTGGGGAACCAGCCTTCTAATCATTGTCATTCTAATTTCTGGTGGCTATTCCTTATACTGGTATAAAAATTTACCAAAACCGGTTTATACAACTGCTCAGATTACGGTTCCAGATATCACCCCTAATACTGAAGAAGGATTATTTCCCAACAATTTGATTATTGATTTTGGAATCAAAAATAATGGATTTATCAACCAGTCTGTTGCTCCCATTAATCTGATTGGAAAACCGATAACTGAAGGCATTGAAATGAGCCCTAAAATGCCAGGAACATGGATGTGGAACACAGACAGCCAGCTAGTTTTTACACCCTCAGAGGATTGGCCTGCAGGACAAAAGTTCACCATTCATTTTGCCAATAATTTCTTTGCACCTAGTGCAAATTTGGAAAGCCATGAATATTCTTTCAACACCCACCCCTTAACTGCCAAAATTACCGAGTTTAAGCTTTATCAGGATCCAGTTCATGTTGAAACCAGAAATGCGGTAGCCACAATAGAGTTTAATTATCCAGTTAACCCCCAAACCTTGGAAAAAAACACATCGCTGGTTTATCAGACAAAATCGGGCTCTGCTGGTGAAGCCCTTCCCTTTACCTTTACATTTGATAAGAATAAACGGCTAGCCTATCTGCACTCTGAAACAATAAAAATAACTGATGTGGCCCGCTTCATACGTTTAACATTGAATAAAGACATTACATCTTCTACCAATTCCGGCCATTTACGGCAGGAACAGTCACAGAATTTAATAATTCCCAGTGCCAGCGATTTCCTTAAAGTACTTTCCACTACAGCCTCTATCATTCGTAATGATAAAGACAGGCCCGAACAAGTGCTCACTGTGGAGACCTCATTAGGAATAAATGAAAGTGAATTTAATAAATCAGTACATTTTTATTTATTGCCTAAAGATCGCCCAGCAACGGTTGCTGAAGCAGCCCAGGAAAATTACCAATGGCAAAACCCAGGCGAAGTGACGGAAGCCATTCTTTCCCTGTCAACACCATTGACAAAGGAAGCTATTCCTACAGAGCAAAACTATTCAAGCTTGCATAGCTTCAAATTTAAATCAGAAGCTCCACGATATATCTATATAAAAATTGACAAAGGAATGCGGGGATTTGGTGATTTTACTTTAGGTAACACCTATGCAGCAGTTATTCCGGTCCCTCCCATACCCAAAGAAATCAGTTTCTTACATAAGGGGTCACTGTTGGCTTTAAGCGGAGAAAAAAAACTGTCTGTCCTCATTCGGGGCGTGCCTGCAGTTAAATTTGACTTTGCACGAGTATTACCAGAAAACATCAATCAATTGGTAACCCAAACCCAGGGAGATTTTAATAATCCATTTTTTATTAATCCTTCATTTAACCAACAAAATATCAGTCAAATATCTTCCGAGATTCAGGAGTTTAATGTTTCAGATGTAACCAAACAACAATATACTGCGCTTGATTTCAGCAAGTATTTAACAATGAATACCAACTCAATGGGTCCACAAGGTCTCTTTTTGTTACAGGCTACTGGCTGGGATGTCGCAAATAATTCCCCATTGGATGTAAAAGCAAGTCGGATGATTCTAATTACTGATCTGGCCTTATTAGTCAAGGACAACCAGGATGGTAGTCATGATGTATTCGTTGACTCCATTGCCCAGGGGACTCCTGTTACCAATGCAACAGTAACCGTTTTAGGGAAAAACGGATTGCCCATTTTATCTCGCATTAGTGATGCACAAGGCCGGGTTACATTTCCCTCCTTGAAAGATTTTGTGGATGATAGAGAACCCACGGTATATCTGGCTCAACTGAATAATGATGTCTCATTTATCCCTTTCAATAACGCCAATCGGCAACTCAATTTTTCCAAATTCGATATAGGGGGCCTTTATACTTATAATCAGGAGTTGCACAGTTTAAGTGCTTATCTTTTTTCTGACAGAGGGATATACAGACCCGGAGATACTGTTCATATCGGCATGATTGTCAAACAAGCCTATGCACAACCCCAACCAGGCGGCTTACCGCTGCAGGCAACTGTAGTTGATTCAAGAGGGACAACAATTAAAGATGAAAAAATTACACTTAATGATTTAGGTTATATGAACCTGGATTTTACCACAAATAGTAGCTCCCCTACGGGGCAGTACATGGTTAACTTGTACTTGGTCAAAGACGGTTATCCGCAAAATCTGCTTGGATCTACAAATATCCGCGTTTCTGAATTTTTACCTGATAGAATGAGAATCACAACCAGCTTGTCCCCCAACCCTTCTGCAGGATGGAGTTCGCCGGTTGGATTAAAAGGTGAGGTAACTCTTTGGAACTTGTACGGCGCACCAGCTGCAGATAGAAAAGTTAGCGGTAAAATTTTACTCGTACCTGAAAAAGTACAGTTTGATAAGTATCCTGATTATGTTTTCGTTGATCCGTTGCTGGATCCCAAAAAACCGCCGAAGGTTTTCACCGAAACATTGAATGACGTTAAAACAAATGATAAAGGCGAAGCTGAGTTTGATTTGAATCTTGAGCGTTTCGAAAAAGCGACGTATCAATTAACTTTTTTTGCTGAAGGCTTTGAGTCAGAGGGCGGGCGCAGTGTAACCAGTCAAACCAAGACCCTAGTCAGTCCCCAAGCTTACTTCGTTGGGTATAAACCCGATGGGGATTTATCTTTTATCAAACAAAACAGTGCTCGCAGCATAAATTACATTGCGGTTAACCCCGGCTTGAACAAGGAAGAAATTAAAGAGTTGAAGATCCAACTGGTTTCGTTGCATCCAGTCACAACTTTAGTAAAAAAAGCAGATGGTACTTATCAATATCAGTCTGTTGTTCAATCCACAGTTATCAGTACCTCACCTTTTAATATTTCGGAGCAAGGCACAGATTACACTTTACCCACTCAACAAATAGGCGATTTCTCACTAAGCATTCTTGGAAAAGATAATACGGTTCTGAACCAGTTAAAATTCAGCGTGGTAGGTGCAAGTCAACAACCTTTGGCCAAAAATGCGGAATTGGCGATTAAGCTCAACAAAAATGAATATCTGCCCAATGAAGAAATCGAGATACAGATTACTGCCCCTTACACAGGTTCGGGCTTAATTACCATTGAGCGGGATAAGGTTTATGCGGCCCAATGGTTTAAAACCGATACTACCAACTCGGTGCAAACCATCCATATACCAGCCGACTTTCAAGGAGATGGTTACATCAATGTAGCCTTCATACGTGACTGGAATTCACCAGAAATTTTCATCAGTCCTCTCAGTTACAGTGTGGTACCTTTTACAGTAAACCATGAAAGTCATGATATAAAAATAGATTTACAAACTGCAGAGGTTGCACGCCCTGGGGAACCTTTAACTATAAATTATCATACCGATAAACCAGGAAAAATCATTGTCTTCGCAGTGGATGAGGGCATTCTTCAGGTCGCCCGTTATGAGACGCCTGATCCTTTGTCTTTTTTCTTCCAAAAACATGCTCTTGAGGTTTTGACCCAACAAACTGTTGATCAAATCATGCCTAAATTTATTCAGGACCGGGAACTGTCAGCAGTTGGCGGTGACAGTGGTGAAGAAGGAATGGCGAGCCGCCTTAATCCTTTTAAACGAAAGTCAGAACTTCCCGTCGCTTATTGGTCAGGAATTCTTGATACGGACTCAAGCACTCACCAAGTGACTTATCACGTTCCTGATTACTTCAATGGTACATTACGAGTCATGGCAGTAGCGGTATCATCAGACTCTGTGGGTTCGCAAGAGACTGCTGCTGAAATTCGCGGTGATTTTATAATAAATCCAAATGTCCCGACTTTTGTCGCCCCTGGAGATGAATTTGAAATATCATCATCTGTCGCCAACAATATTAAAGGTTCAGGTGAGCACGCACTTATTCAAGTTAACTTAAGCGCTTCTCCTGAAATTGAGATTATTGGCTCTCCAATCCAGACCTTGGAAATTGCTGAGGGACGCGAGCAAACAGTTCATTTTAAATTAAAGGCCAAATCTCTTCTAGGCGGTGCTAAATTAAGCTTTAAAGCCAGCATGGGAGATAAATCCAGTATCATGAATGCTACTCTCAGTGTAAGACCGGCCATCCCATTTAGCACCTACATTAATAGCGGTAAATCAGAAGACAGTAAAAAAACACTGGATATCATGCAAACCTTATTTCCAGAATATCGTAAAGTGAACGCGACAGCTTCTACAAGTCCTATGATTTTAGTATTTGGTTTACAACGTTATCTGGATAATTATCCTTATGGTTGTACCGAGCAATTGACTAGCAAAGCTCTGCCCTTATTGGCAATGAACAATCAAACAGGTTTTGGTGATGAAACCCTGCAAGTGCATGAGAAGGTGAATGCCACAATTCAAATGCTCAGTCAACGGCAAATGTCTAGTGGCGGTTTCAGTTATTGGCCAGGCCTTGGAGATAACCAGGGTAATGATTTCTCATCAGTTTATGCCATGCATTTTCTGACCGAAGCGAAAGCACAGGGGTTTAGTGTACCTGGCGATTTATTCTCTAACGGCATTAACTATCTTAAAACTTTGGCTAACCAAAATGTTTCTGATTTGGATACAGCAAGGATTCAGGCTTATGCTATTTATATTTTAACCCGCAATGAAATTGTTACGACAAATTATCTGGCTAATTTACAACTGTATTTAGAAAAGGACAAAACAAAGGCTTGGCAGAGCGACATTACAACAGCCTATATAGCAGCTTCCTATCAATTACTACAAAGCAACGCAGAAGCAAATCAGTTAATCGGCTTGTATCAACCGCAAACCAAACAAGCTTACATTGCAGATTTTTATAGCAGTGCAATTGCTGATGCGCAGTACTTGTATCTTGTAGCGAAACATTTCCCCAATTTATTACCTCAGGTAGGAAATGAACTACTTACCCGATTGGTTCAGGCAATTAACAATAATGAAATTAATACAGTCTTGTCCGGGTTTACAAGTTTGGCTTTAGGAGCCTATCATCAAGCGCCATCTAATGAGTCCGCTTCGCCCTTAACCATAACCCAAATAAGGACAGACAATAAGGAAATTAATGTTCCTGTTACTCAAACAGACTACCAAAAAACAGATATTGATTCGGATGTATTGAAAATACGTTTTAACAATCCTGAGAAAAAAACATATTTCTATCAATTAATCCAATCCGGCTTTAATCGGGAAATTCCAAATACGCCTTTAAAACAAGGTTTGGAAATTTTCCGCGAATATAGAGATCCAAAAGGAAATGTAATCAATTCCACTTCCTTGGGAAGCGAAATTGAAGTCCATATCCAAATTCGCGCTTTAGACAATGATTATTTATCTAATATTGCTATTGAAGATTTATTACCTGGTGGTTTTGAAGTAGTTACTGACTCTGTGAAAAATAACACCATGGATTATGTGGATATTCGTGAAGACAGAGTGAATTTCTTTGGTGGAGTAGAGTCTGCTGCCAAAGAAATTGTTTATAAAATAAAAGCTGTAAATATAGGAAAATACATTGTTCCGCCCGCTTATGCAGAGTCCATGTATAATCCGAATACCAAGGCTCAAGGTGTTTCTTCAGTAATTACTGTTACTGAAACTCCATAATATAAATGTGTCATCAGGGTGCAAACCTCACATTTAGCCAGTGTTTATTCAGAATGCACTGCTAAACGCGCTGTCTGCACCCTGTTACAATAGATAAACTCTTTTTCATCTTGAAACGAAAAAGATTAAATAAATTTAATGCATCTGAAATTTTTTGATTTCGGAGCAACTAACAATATTGGTGTAAGGTTTTATGAACAATTTAAAAAATAGCATTAGCAAGTTTATTTTTATGGGACGTTGGTTACAGCTTCCTCTATATTTGGGCTTAATTTTAATCCTCGCGGTATATGTTTATCGTTTTGTCCATGAGTTATTTGAATTAGTAACCCATTTTAATAGTATTGATGATACCCTTATCATGCTTGGCGTGCTGGATTTAATTGATGTGGTAATGATCGCCAATCTACTCATTATGGTAGTTATGGGCGGATATGAAACTTTTGTTTCCCCGCTTGCGCTGGACTCGCATCCAGACCAACCCGAATGGCTTGATCATCTCGATGCAGGTGCTATGAAAGTAAAGCTTGCTCTCTCATTAATTGGAATCTCATCGATTCATTTATTGCGAACATTTATCGATCCTAATAAACTCAGCAACTACTCGGTGATGTGGCAGGTCATTATTCATTTAACTTTGCTGGTATCTGCTTTAGCCATTGCTTTGACCAATAGAATGCTTGTACACAATAAATCCCATTAAAAAAGGTTAAACTTGGTGGTGAAGAGTTGTTCAAATTTCTATAACCAGGACTTATTGATCTAACGCTATTTTCCTGCTTTAAAATGAAGTTATAGATTATGAGCAGCTTTTCGCTGTTGAATTTCCCAAAAACGTATAAATTCTTCAGTTATAAACTAAACATAATTCTGCCTTCAGTCGCACAAACTTCGCAAACAGCTCTGAGCGTCGCAACTCATACTGCGCGCGCACAGGTTTAAATTAAAAGCCTCTTTCGTACCCTTTAACTTATGTGTTCAAATCTTGCTCATATTTAATAATTTGTTAATAATCACTCAGTATAATATTCACTCAAAGGTGATTTTTAAATAAGGTATGGAAACCTCGTAATGCAATTATATGAGGTTAGGTAAGATGTACACGAAGAAAGAAGTAGAGCAAAAGTCCACTACTGAATACCAAATCGGTGTTTGTATCAAAGATACCAATCAAGAGAATGGTCCTGGTCACGTAACTACATTATTGATTAAGAAAAAAGAAGGAAAAACAACTCAAATTCGTACCACAAGTTTTTACCCTGGCCCAGTAGGTAGTCTTGTTAACGGAGTTACTTTTGGTTCGGTACCCGTTTCAGGGCAACTTGCACCGGATCATTTAGAAGACGTTAAAGAAGCGGATCATGTTTTAGTTAAGTCATTGCCGAAAGAACAATTTAAAAACGCCAAACAAGGACAAACTGAATTTAATGAAGATGTAAAAAAAGGTCATCGTCTTTACTCTGTTTTTGGTAAAGAAAATCCATTGGCTAAAGGGATGAAACGATTAGTTCAAGGAGCTGGAGGTGCGCATATGGTCGTTGAGAAGCATAAAAAAGAGACTGGCTGTTATCCCCCGGAAGATTTTTGTGGTATTCACGTATTTGATGATGATCATCCTACCCCGCCAAAAGTGCGCATAGACAACTGTTCCAGTTCAGCAACTCATATATTGCGCAGGGGAGGAATTGATTTTGAGAACCCATTAATACCCACATTCTTTACCTCTGAACTGCAAAAACATGGCTTTAATAAAGTAGACAAAGATACTTTTGTAAAAGAACATTGCAATTCGTCCAAGAAGCTATAGATAAGCGCAGCACACTAATTAATTCTCAAGGTGTGCTGCAACCTACACTTGATAAAAATTTAATACTTGCCTGTAATCCTTTTGCCAAAATGGATAATTTCTCGAATTTTAGAAGATTGTTATATTTTCGTTTTGAAATCAAGCATCGTTCAGCTTGAACTAGGCCAACATTGCAGCCCTATGCGGAACTGGTAGCAATAAAACGCAAATCATAGTCATCTATTTTGCTCTCGTACCCTGATAAGTGCTTTAATGGCGATTTTTTCCACGTCAGTAAGTACAGATACGATAACCGTCTACGGCATTTTGGATGCTACCAAACTTGACATTTTTTTTGTTGCTCACTCACTTTCTTACTGATAGCTCGCTTTAATACTGGCTATGTTCAAATATACATTATCAACAACATTTTTATTCACCTTTTCAGCAGCTTGCTGATGCTCTTCCAATAGTTCTTTAACAAATAGTCTGGGATCGTCAGACTTATATCAGCTCGGTATAAGGCTTTAGGTTTTGGTAAAATTCATCCCATGGTAAATCTAAAAACAGGGTTTGATGGCGATCTTTGCAGAGTTTGAGCGGGAAATTTTACGGGAACGGGTTAAAGCAGGTATTGCACATGCTAGAAGTAATGGAAAATTATACAGTAGACCTGCAACAGCAAAAAATATAAAGATGAGATTACTAAACTGTTTAGAGAGTAATTCAATCAGAAATTGCTAGAAAACTTGGAATTGGGCGTACATCTGTACGAAGAATTATTAATACGAAAGATACATAATTATGTATTACATGGGAAAGGCTAATAAAAATTTCTTAATCCGAGCACCAGTTTTGCTCCCTCTTAACGCATAGTATTTGAGAAATGACAACATGAAATATCATTTTATTTTATTTATTACATTATTCGTTAACGGTATATCCTTTTCACAGCAACCGAAGGCTTATCATCCTGACTTGGAATCGGTGACAATTTCGTCTATTCATAGTGCCATTCAAAATCATCAACTCACTTGCTTTAATTTGATAACCGCATATATTGATCGTATAAAAAAATATAACCTAAGTGTCAAAGGCCAAGCACCAATCAATGCATGGAGCGACTTAAACCCATCTGTTCTAACACAAGCCCATCAATTGGATACTTCTTTTAAAAAAACAGGTAGGCTCTCAGGTCCACTTCACTGTATTCCAATCATATTGAAAGATAACATTGATTCTTTTGACACAACTACAACTTCTGGATCATATGCTTTACTTGGCAGCCAACCCGTTCGCGATGCTTTTCTAGTAAGAAGATTACGTAATGCCGGTGCCATCATTTTAGGAAAAGGGGGCATGGACGAATTTGCCTGGGGAATGTTTGGAATAAGCAGTCGTAGTGGAAGAATTGGTAATGCTTATGATCCCAGTAAAAATCCTGGAGGGTCTAGCGGCGGCCCAGCAGCGGCCGTCAGTGCCAGTTTTGCTTTATTGGGTATTGGTACTGATAATAGCGGATCAGTTAGAATACCAGCAGCGTTTCACGGTTTAGTCGGATTGCGCCCAAGTACTGGCTTGATTAGTCAACAAGGTATTTTTCCTATGGGAAATCTGGATGGAACAGCTGGCCCTATTGCACGTTCTACTATGGAGCTAGCCATTTTGCTGGATATCATAGCCAAATCCGATCCACACGATCTAAAAACTCTCAATATTCCTAGAGAGGAAACCTATACTAAATTTCTAAATATAGCTGGATTAACTAACAAGCGTATTGGAATTGTACATCATGTCAATGACATCAATACATTCGATAAGATGCCCCTTCATATTGAAAAAATAATACAAAACGCAACTAAAGATATGCAGAAAATGGGCGCAACTGTTATTGATGTTAATCTCCCACTATTTAACAATAATCGTCAAAACAACCAAGCAGGAGAAATTCAAGATGTAAATGAGTATCTTGCTTCTTTTCCATCAACACGGAAAAATTTTCGTGACATTTGTGAATCCAATCGCACACGAAACTTTGGCACAATAAAAGATTGTCTTCACTTTATCAAGAATGTGCCGAGCAAGAGCAGCAAGTCTTATCAAAAAGCACAAGCAATTTTTGACAAAAATAAAATCTATGTTCAAAAGGTAATGGAAAAAAATAATCTTGATGCACTACTTATACCAATAACCACACAGGGATCCGCTACATATGATGGAATGACCGTAAATACCTGGCGTGCCCCGGTCTCATCCAACTCAGGGCTTCCTTCTATTAATATAAATGTTGGGTATAATGCTGAAACAAATTTGCCTATTGGAGTTGAACTAGTGGGCAAACAATTTCATGAAGGCATATTGATTGAAATTGCTTATGCTTATGAAATGCAAACACCTAAAAAAATTAATCCAATTATGCCAGAGGAAGACTCAACTTTATTAAATTTATCGATCCCAGATCTGAATAATTTGTTTACTCTACTAGGTAAAAATGCTTACGAAGAAGTGCTAATACATAATAAGGGCTCAAGTGGCATAGCTAGGGATTTAACACCCGAAAGATTCAGAGAAATTACTGCTGACACAATTGAGAAATTTAAGGTTAATCTCGCTTCAACAGACTAGGTAATTCGGTTTTTCAGACTGAAAATTGTACATAACCCTTTTTACAGGATCTCGGCCGTAGGTCAATATTAGGGGTGTTTTTTAAATCCCATTGCCAGTTTGGACTGGAGATGCGGTATAACCCTCCATAGTGTTTATCAGCAATTTAAGTTCCCCATCAGAATAATGTCAATGCCCTAAATTTAAAAAACTCACAATTAATTTAAAAAAGATTATCTGAAAACCCCTTTCCGCATCTTCCCTCTCCTTATCCAGAATTGCAGCTGCGTAGTTTCTTATCTTTACTGAATGCAAAATCTGTATATTAATTAATCAATTTAATAATTCGTTAATATTTGAACTGTATAATTATTAGTCAAAGTGAGTTTAAATACTCGGAATGGATACCACGTATTACAGTCAAAAATTATGAGGATAAACAGATGTACTCTAAAAAAGAAACCGAACAGCAACCCAAAACTGAATATCAAATCGGAGTTTGCGTAAAAGAAACCAATAACGATAATGGCCCAGGGCATGTCACCGCTTTACTTATCAAGAAAAAAGCAGGTGTAACAAGAATTCATACTACGAGCTATTACCCTTCTGCTTTTGGAAGCATTATTAATGGATTAAGTTTAGGTTCAATACCTGTACCTGGCCAACTCGCCCAGGATCATGTGCAAGATGTACAGGAAGCAAACCATGTCTTGGTGAGTGATGTACCTAAAGAACAATTTAAAAAGGCAAAAGAAGGACATACTGAATTTAGTGAGGATGTAAAAAGAGGACGCCGGTTTTACTCTGTTTTTGGTACAGCTAATCCATTAGCAAAGGGATGTAAAAAATTAGCCCAAGGTGCTCGTGGTGCGGAATTAGTAGTACAAAAACATATTAAAGAAACAGGATTTCATCCTCCTGAAGATATGTGTGGAATCCATGTATACGATAATGATCATCCTACAGTTCCTAAACTTCGTGTAGATAACTGCGCCAGTTCAGTAACTCATATCCTCCGCAGAGCTGGGTATGATTTTGATAATCCAACAGTACCTACATTCTTTACTAAAGAGTTGGAGAGACACGGCTTTAGTAAAGTGGATAAAGATGCGTTTGTAAAAGAGCATTGCAATATCTAATCTCATCAGTTACCCATCTTATTCAGTAAACACCGAATAAGATGGGTAATAAATATCCACTTGATTTAAAATTTAATCTCTGCTTATAATCTATGCGTTATAGGTAATTTTTCTAATTATAAAAGGATTGTTATGTTTTCATTTCTAGAGTTTAAAAAAAACACCCGCTCTGATACCTCTTCCTCTAATTCAGATGTCAAAAAAACTTCTGAAATTAACCCTGATGAACAAAAAACCAATGAACCATCTAATGATACCTGGGTATTCGTGTGGAATATGACAGCGAATAAGGTGGGCCATGCTGCAATCCAAGTAGGCGGTTCACAGCCCAAAGTGAATGCAGATGATCCTGGTACTTATACAAGCATTCATCCTGCAAGTATTCCATCCGCAGGAATAACCTCCGTACTCCCTTTACAGGCACACCTTGCTTCCAGTTTATCTGAAGATATGGAAACAATGGGGGCTTCGGAGGGCTCAAGTTTTGGTGATATGGACAGTCCCCCAAGGATTTCAGTAAAAGAAAGCACACAACCTTTACCCCCAGATCAAATTTATCATTTTAAGGATTTAGATACATCTGCAATGAATAAGCATATCGAAGAAACTCAGGAAAAAGTAAAAACTGGGGAAGTGGGTTATCAGTTATTTCCTAATGTAAATGTCGCGGGATTTTTTAGAGACAGTTCGGCCTTTGTTGCCCATGATCCTATTGATGTTGAAATGTATCGCCGATCATCCGGAAAAAATAGAAACACTAACCCAGTATATAACTGCACCACACTGGTTAGTGATGTTTTAAAAGAAGGTGGAGTGAACATCAAACCTTCTCGATACAAACCATGGGGAATTACTCCTAATGGGTTAGCTGCTGAAGTTTCTGAGTCAGAAAGAACTCATAAGGGTCCACAAGTCTAATATATTGTGTGACCAATAAACTCATGTGGTTTCCTCTCAATTCATCTGGAGGGCCACATAAGTTTTTCCTTGGAATCGTTCAGGCCTGTGATTTTAATCCCGCCACATCGTAAATAGTAATAGGTGACTGTATTCCTTTGACTTTTACTCTAAGATGTCCATTAACCTCAATGTCCTTGGCAACCTCTTTATAGGTGGATTCAGAAATTAATATTTGCCCGCCAAGACTTAAGTCCTGAATTCGCGAAGATAAATTGACGGGTGATCCTATAGCACTATACTGCATACGTTTCCTGGAACCCACATTACCGACCACCGCAACACCCGTATTAATTCCAATTCCCATTTCTAACTTGGGTAAATTTTTCTTAGTGTTCGCCTGATTGAGTTTTTTTAGCACTCGTTGCATTTCCAAAGCGCAAGCAATGGCACGGAGTGAATCATTTCCTGAGGAATATGGTGCACCGAATATGACCATTATGGCATCTCCAATAAATGCATCCACGATTCCCTGATATTTTTCAATTACCGGAACCATTTTACTGAAATAGCTGTTTAAAAGAGTAACAAGGGTTTCACCAGGAATTGATTCAGATAAAGGAGTAAAATTTCTTAAATCACTGAACATAATGGTAATTTTGTTTTCATATCCCCCTAGTTTTTGATGATGCGGGGACTCAAGAATCGTATTAACCACTTCATCTGACATATAAAAGCTGAATACTTTACGAATTAACTTGTTACGTACTTCCAGCTGGTTTTTTATTTTTTGCAATAAGAGATTGGTCTTACGAAGACTCAATTGATCTTTTGCAATATTTGCTAAATTTAATAACAGCTCCATTTGTTTCTCATCCAGTTCTTTCGGAGAGGTATCCGCAAGGCAAAAAGTACCTACATTATAACCTTGGGGATCAGTTAAAGGGACACCCGCATAGAATCGAATATAAGGATCTTTCTGCACCAGGGGACTGTTGGCAAATCGCGCATCAAGTAGTGCATCATTAATAATTAAAGGCTCATGTTTTTTTATAGTCACATTACAAAAAGAGATATTTCTTGGTGTTTGTTTCGCCTTTAAACCATGGCGTGCTTTAAACCATTGACGTTTTTCATCAAGAAATGCAATGTAACAAATCGGAATATTGAATAAATCAATTGCAAGTCGCACCAATCGTTCATAGCTTTCTTCGGGAACCGTATCCATAATCTTTAATGATTGAAGCGCATCAAGCCTTTTCTTCTCTGTCTCTTCGGAGATTTCTACTTCTTTCGATTTTAGTGTCATTGTAAATTCTCTGCTCCGGGCTTTTATAAACACTCTATATAAATCATTATAGATTAAATATTAACTCGTTTTTGCGTCACTCTTAATTCATGATAATATAAGCTAAATTTTTATTTTGGTTATTTGATAATGTTTACTCTTAAAAATAAAAATGAACGTTCTCCACAATTACGTAAAGTGGATCAATATGGGGAATATGCTCCATTTCCAGGGGTAACTGTCGTCTCAGCCTGTTACCCTGAACAAAAGGAATTTTGTGAGGCAATTTATAAGGTGTTACAGAGTAACTCTTTTATTACCCATTATTATTCTCCCCTGCCTGCCGACAGTTATCACATGACCACAATGAGTTTGGAAACGGAACAGCAAGTAGGAGACATATGGGATCAATTTATTTCTACGAATTTACCCCATTTCAAAAAAATAAAACAAACACTTCAAAAGTTCCCTATTTATCCTTCCATTGAAAGAATGGAAGTTTTTGTGGGCAGGTGCATTTCCCTTAATGTAACGTTACCTAAAGATCATGCAGCCCAAATAGAAGAAACTGCAGAAGCATTAAATATTGAACATACAATTCCCCCAATTTTTCATATCACTTTAGCCTATTCTCGCCCTAATAAATCAATATCCCATGAAGAATCAGCCCAACTTCAAGCAGAGATTATCAAAGAACTTAATGTTATTATTAAACAAACGCTATTCCCCTTGAAAATTGCCGAAGCCAAACTTTGCTACTTCAATGATATGACTGCTTTTATTCCCTGGAATGCAGAACAGAATCCCTTTATTCACAGGAAACATCCATTACACCATTCAAGTGGTTTAACCCAAAGTACCCAAGAGAATCTGAATGTAGAGGAATCTCTGTATGAAACAACCACCCTTTCCAGTTAGGCATCTTTCTGTTGAAATAAATTGTTCAATCTTATATTGTTGCTCCCTAATCTGACATGAATTAGGGAGTTTTCATGAAAAACCACTCAGGGATATTTAGATTAAGTGATTACAAAATCCTTGATTATTTTGTAAAACACGTCGACTTAGAGATTGATCTTTCAAAAAAACCGTTTCAGGCAAGAGCAATATTAATTATTGCACCTAATCCCAAATCTACTTCTCGCCCAAATGATCTCGAATTAGATGGTGAAAATATGATTCTTGAATCTATTTTCCTTGATGGGAACAAGTTATCCAAGAGCGAATATGAAATAACAAAGGATTCTTTAATCATCAGAAATATCCCTCAAAATCGTGCATTTACACTGGAAACTACAACTCGTCTAGGTGAAAACACCGATTTGTTTGGCTTATACGAAACAGAAGGAACAATTTTAGTTAAGGCTGAAACAGAAGGACTTCGACGGGTCCTTTATTGTCATGATCGCCCTGATAATCTTGCTACTTATAAAACCACAATTATTGCTAAAAAAGAAGCCTATCCTGTATTACTTTCTAATGGATCTCTCATCGAACAAAAGGATTTCAAAAATGGACTTCACAGCGTAACCTGGCTGGATAATGTTCCCAAGCCCAGTTACTTGTTTGCTTTGGTTGCTGGAAAACTTCAAAAATCAGTTACCTATTTCAAAACTCGTTCTAACCGGCAGCTGCCCATTGAATTTTATCTCCCTCCCGCAGCAACAGCAAAATGTGATTTTGCTAAAGAAGTTTTAAAAGAAACCATGCGCTGGGAAGAAGATATTTGTAATCTGGAGTGTGATTTACCACAACATATGGTTGCCGGTGTCGATAAGTATGCATCGGGAGCTTCCGAACCAACTGGTTTAAATTTATTTAATACTGCAAATCTGTTTGCAACTCCTGAAACCCGATCTGATGCTGATTTTTTACGTGTTATGGAAGTTGTTGCGCATGAGTTTTTGCATTATTGGTCAGGTGATCGAGTAACCATCCGTGAGTGGTTTAATCTGCCATTTAAAGAAGGGTTAACCACTTTTCGAGCAGCAATGTTTCGTGAACGTTTATTTGGAACTGATTTAATCAGGCTTCTGGATGGAAAAAATTTAGATGAACGTGCCCCACGACAAGAGACTTATACTAACGTTAGAAGTCTCTACACTCCTGCTGCTTATGAAAAAAGCGCAGATATTTTTCGAATGATGATGATTTATATAGGTGAGAAATCATTCTATGAGGGAATGGCTCGTTTTTTAAAAGAGAATGATGGTGGAGCTGTAACATTAGAGGATGTATTAGAATCACTAAGTAACTCTACAGGAAAAGACTTGTATCCTTTCTTAAACTGGTTTACAGAATCTGGTATTCCTCAAGTAATCGTTACAGATGCCTATGATCACAAAACAAGGTGTTATACATTAAAATTTAAAACTAAGGAGGGTAAATCCAGACCTATTCCAGTAGTTCTTGGGTTGCTTGATAAAAATGGAAAGGAAATTCAAGGAGATACCACAATAATTGTGGATAAACCAGAAATGGAAATTCTTTTCGAAGGCGTTCACTCTCATCCTACTCCTTCTTTATTCCGCAGCTTTTCTGCTCCTGTTGAATTTGATTATGGATACAGTCCAGAGCAATTACTTCTCTTAATGCAACATGACTCTAATCTCTACAATCGCTACGAAGCAGCAAATAAACTAATTACTCAGATGGTAATGGATTATTGCTTAGGTAAGTCTCTTGTATTCACCCCAGAATTTTTTGCGGCATATCGGGGTCTATTTAATGAAGTCAATAGCTCTTTAAATTATTGGTTACTCGCTGAAATAATGGCGATACCTAGTGAGGAAATTTTATACACTAATCTCCAAAATCAGGATTTCGATAAAATAGCAGAGGCACGGAAACTTATTGAATATCAGATTGCTAAAGAATTGAAAGAAGATATATTACTGTTGAAAGCTAATCTGGATAAATTACCCGTATCCCAAATTTCACCCTTTAAATCATTTAATATACTTGCTGCTGGTTTACGACGCCTGAAACAAGTGTGCCATTCTTATTTACTTTTAGTCCAACCTGAAGAAACTGAAATTTTCCTACGGGAGCAATTCAATAACTCTTTGGGTAAAAACATGACCGATTGCATTTCTGCACTCAGTTTATTATTGAACAATAACTGTAACCAATCCAACAAACTGCTCAAACAATTTTACGATTACTGGCAAGATGATCCCGGAGCACTCAATTATTGGTTTAACCTCCAAACAGCGGCGCACACATCGCAGGTGGTGACTTTATTAGAGCAGTTAATGGCACACCCTGCTTTTGATTTGTCAAACCCTAACAAAGTGTATGCATTATTAGGGACATTTATCAAAAATCCCTATGGGTTTCATGCGGCCTCAGGAAAAGGCTATCAATTAATTGTCGATGTTATCCTAAAATTGGAAAAAATTAACCCAACACTAGCTTCCATTGTGACAGAAAAATTTAATGGCTGGGAGAAATTTGATTCCAAAAGACAGCAATTAATGCTTGGCCATTTAGAGTTTTTAAGTACGTATGCACTAACCGATGATGTGAGGAATATGGCAAAAAAGGGATTAGGGAAGAGGAGTCCTGAATCCCCTCTTCCCCGTCAACACATGTTTTTTGGAGACAAAACTCCGAATTCCATAACCGTAGTCAAGGATGAAGAACAAAGTTGCTGTTATAGTTGATAACTGAGACTGATTCAGTTATGCATTGGGTTTCTATAACTTCTGTGGCAGGCAGGTAAGCAATCAAAGTCTCATGATTTAACCTGATTTCACCAATACCGGGGAGCCTAAATTTTAGATTTTTTTTGGACAACTTATTTTTCTCCTCCTAAAATTACAATGATATGAATCGTTTCACTTTGGATAAGGACAATAATTATGTGTCGATTCGTAGCTTACATAGGGAAAGAAAATTTATTATTAGCTAATCTGTTAGTAAGGCCTAACAACTCGCTTATAAAACAAAGTCTTCTTGCCCGGGAATCACGTACTCCAACTAACGGGGATGGCTTTGGAGTGGGCTGGTATACCCCGTTCGATAAAACCCCGGCTTTATTCACCTCCCTTTTTCCTGCCTGGAACGATCAAAATCTATCGTACATTGCAAGGAAAACCAGGGCTCGACTTTTTTTTGCCCATATTCGTGCAGCAAGTACAGGCGGTATTTCTCAGTTTAATTGCCATCCTTTTATATATAAAAATTGGTTATTTATGCACAATGGCTGGATTCCCTATTTTAAGAATATTAAGCGTCAAGTTCATAATTTATTAGACGATGATATTTATAACTGGATTAAAGGAAGCACTGATTCTGAGTTAATCTTTGCTTTATTTTTGCAACTTGCAAAAAAATACAGAATAAGAAAAGCTACTGAAATACACAGTATTTTGTTAGAAACCCTAGATATAATTGATGGATTGGTTAAAAACCATCACAGCAAAGGGATTTGTCAATTTAATATTTGTATTACAAATGGGAAACATATTGTGGCATTCCGTTATTGTACTTCTTCCAGCTGCATTCCCGAAACAATGTATTTTTCACTGGGAAATCATATTAAATCAGGTCAATCAACAGAGAACCACACGTACGAGCATGTAATAATTGCTTCTGAAAAATTATCTCCCAGCGGATTTAAATGGCAAATTATTCCGGTAAACCATAGTTTTATGGTTGAGGCGGATTTAAGTACTTTATTGCTAAAGCTTTGAGTCATCAGGACTAATAATGAAAATCAATAAAATAGAAAACTATCAAATTGATAAAGAACTATTTAAAAAATATTTAGTCGTTGAAACCCAACTGTTAGAACAATGGTTTTCTAAAGATTATTTTAAATTTGAAACATTAAATGCCGGAGCTGAAATCGAATTCTTAATTCTGGATAGTAAGTATCAATTGTCTCCCCATAATCTATTTTTTACCAATAAATTGAAAAGCCAACCTGTAGTGAGGGAAGCTGGAACTGCTCAATTGGAAATCAATACTCCTGTTTTCCCATTACAAGATAATTTTTTATCGCTTTTGCATCGAAATGTATTATCTACATGGAAGGAATGTTGTAATGTAGCACGTACTACCCAGCACAACCTGGCTCTTATTGGCTCTATACCTCAAGCAGATCCTGCTTTTTTTAAACTTCTTAATTGCACTCCTGAAAATTTATTCCTCTTGATGAATGATGTTGCAACTCAATACCGTCAGGGTAAGCCTTTAAGTATTCATATGAAAGGAAAAAGAGACACCCTTCAATTTCATCCGGAATCTTTAGCTATGGAGGGATTGATCTGTTCCTTGCAACTTCATTTACAGGTTCCACCGCACCAATTAACCCGTTATTTTAACATTATTCAACTCTTATCAGCTCCTTTGTTAGCTCTAAGTAGTAACTCCTCATACTTTTGTGGGAAAAATTTATGGAGTGAAACAAGAATTGGTATTTTCGAACAACTTTATACTTTTCCATCTCCATTGAAACACACAGTATTTTTTGAGCCCCATTATTTTCAGGACACTTTGTTCCCGATCTTCCTGAATAATATTGGTTTTCCTTATTTATTACCTCTTGCTGCTTATGAAGAACCCAGAAATCATATGTTTCATGTTCGTTGTCAAAATAGCTGCATTTTTCGTTGGAACCGACCGATTTTGGCATTTAATAACGAAAATGAACCCTATCTTCGAATAGAGAACCGCATTTTATCCACTGGTCCCACTGTAGTGGATATGATAGCAAACGCTGCCTTCTTTTATGGAATTACTTATTATCTTGCTAATAACTCTCCTTTCCCAGACACTTTGGTTTCTAATGAATCCCTCATAAAAAATTTTTATGCAGCAGCTCGTCATGGTTTGGATGCGACATTACATTGGAATAATCATCAAATTCAAACGAATACTCTTTTAAAAACTCTATTCCCCCTTGCTGTTAAAGGGCTTCAAGACTTGGGAATAAATTCCGTTGATGTTCATTTCTACTTGGATATAATTAAAACAAGACTGGATAAAAAACAAAATGGAAGTATTTGGCAAGAAAAATACCTGCAAAAGCATAACAACGATTTTGATGGCCTAATTGAAAAATATGTTAAAAACCAATATTCAGAAACACCCGTGGGTGACTGGAATTATTAACGAACCTAAATTCATCATTTAATTTCTTTTTAAAAAACCAAGGCCTTTGGCTATTTTTTTATTTAAAAAACGCTTGGGTAATATCCTCGGAACTATCCAATCTGAAAAATAGTGGGGAACCAGGACATATGTGGTTTTGGGGTGGGGATTAGATAAAATTTTATATGCAAGCACTCCGACTTTTCTTGCGGGTAAAGCTGATTTGGTTACTTTAGAATTGATATAACGTTTTAATATATGCAGGGACTTCGCATAGACTGATTGATTAAACATTTCCTCATTGGTTTGCATTTCATTTTTAAACCAGATGGGAGTGTCAATCATCCCCGGTCTAATAAGGACTACGTCAATGCCAAAAATCATCAATTCAATACGCAACGTGTCCGAAAAGGCCTCGATGCCGTATTTTGAAATAGAATAGGGACCAAAAAAAGGCCGGCATATTTTTCCTGATACAGAACCAATATTAATGATTTTCCCTGGATTTCCTGTTAATGTCCCATCTGCACCCAGTAAAGGCAGGAAAGCCTGGGTTACTTGAATTTGACCAATAACATTCACCTCTAATTGACGACGAATCTCATCAAGCGAGGTTTCCATCAAAGGACCTACAACAGCGATACCGGCATTATTAACTAAACCCCAAAGCATTTCCCCCTGTAATTGCTCCCGTACTCTTTGTACCGCATCTTTAACTGCATTTTCATCAGTGATATCAAATATAAGAGGAACAAAAAGCGGTCCGAGTTCCGCACCTACCCTGGCTGCGTCATTTACATTACGGACACTTCCAAAAACCCTAATGTTATGGGCAACCAGCTCTTTAGACAGAGCAAATCCAATTCCAGAGGAAACACCGGTAACCACTACAGATCGCATTTTAGCTCCCTTGCTGTTTGAACATCAATGAAACGCGTAATTGGAAATTAATTGCCCTGATTTCTAAAAGAAGAGTATAGTTGATTTTTAATACTTATTTGAAGAAAATCGAGAGGATTATGCTTGACCACGAGCCCTGAGCGAGCCCGCGTCAACAATTGGAAGGGGTTTGCAGTTCAATATATAGTTATTCATGCTCAGGATGCACAACAAAAATACCCGGGGCATTTCTCAGGTACTCGTTATAATCCATTCCATAACCGAATATATAATGATCTTCAACTTGCAAACCTACGAAATCAGCATTTTGCAGGCCATTTATAACGCGTTTTCTGTATTTATCAACTAAAACAGCACTGTATACTTTTTCTGCGCCAAGGTTTTTTATTTCATCAATTATCGCTGCCAATGTAACTCCACCATCTAGAATATCATCGACAACAAGAACAGTTCTTCCTTTTAAATTGGAGGATGGCTTTACTTTCCAAAAAATTTCTCCGCCTCTTGTTTCTCCTTGATAACGGGTTGCATGAACGTAATCTACCTCTAATGGAAAGTCCAAACGCGGTAATAAATTACCCAAAAGAACCAACCCTCCGACCATAACACAAACAAGAACTGGATTTTGGTCTTGCAGTTCCTTGTGTATATTTATCGCCATTCTATCAAGGGCAGCCTCAACTTCATTTGTAGTAAACAAGCAAGAAGATTTTTCGTAAACTTCTTTAATTTTATCTGGAATAGTCATTATATGAATCCTCGGGACATAGGGTGCAGTGCGGGGAACCGACTTGTTTTAATCTTTAATTTTTCCTGTACCAGGAAAAGGACTTACTTTATTACCATAGCCTGGATTATCTTTAACTTTAGCTGTTCCTTGTTTTGTAACTTCATCAATACGATAAATTGAATGCATGGGAATAAAAGTACGTTTTACCCCGTTAAATTCATGTTTTAATCGTTCTTCAGAAGGGTCAACTACCAGTGCAGTTTGTTCACCAAACACCAGTTCTTCAACCTCGAGAAACCCAAACATATCACTTTCTTTAACCGATCGCGCATAAATTTCATAAATGGCTTCCTGATTAACAAAAGTGATTCTGAATATTGTTTTTTTATTCATAAAATTAACCTGTTCTTATGACAAGGCAAGTATACAAAAATAAGTGCACCTTATTCAAATTAAATTAATACAAAGGAGTTAATTCGCATTTCATTTGATAACTGCTAATCTTTAAAAGATAAGTATATGTAAGTATTAAACGAGGAAAAGTATATGTCGCAAAATAAACAGGAACATGATTCTATTCAGTTAAATGAAATGCTCTATTATCAAAATCTGGTTCCTGGTCAACAAAAATCCCCTTTGATTGATGATTTTAGATCAGAATGCCTCGAACAAGAAAAAGATGAACTCATTAAAAAACACCGGGCAGGCTTACTCATGGAGTTTCCCCCTATTCTTTCTTTTAGCAATGCCCAGGAGAAAAATAAGTTTTACGAAAAGGAAGCGCAGAATAATCAGCAATTTTGCTGTGGTGGGATGGCCCCGATTAGCGTTTCATTTGTAAACGGCACCGCATTTTCCGCTAAAGACGACTACATGTTTTGCTCTGGAAGCGGCCAAATTTATGAAGGAAGCAAAAAAACAATAGATGAGGAAATAAAGGAAGATATCTGTCAGGAACCCTTTGGAAGCCCAAGCCAGGAAGCCCTGATGGATGGGTTAAAAATATTCGATAATGCAGTAGCTCAAAGAAATCAATCTTCTATTACGATAGCAGAAGAATCACCTGTATTAACTGAAATGAAAAGCCCCACTACTCCATTCGACACAACCCTTAAGCGAAAAGAATAGTCATTAACAAATTATGTCCTTTTTTAATTTTTCGGAAGGATATAAATTTCTGCTTGGGGAAGAAAAATAAGTGGCTGGCAAAGGTGTCTGATAATCCTTTACTGACTCCTCGGGCTTCAATTGCAAGTTGGGCTCAATAACTTGGTACTTTTGGGCAATATAACAATAAAAACCCGAAGGAAAAGGCCAAAGCATCTTGCCTATTTCATCCAAAAATGTAAATTTTTTGATTAGATCTGGCTTATTTACAGGCGGGATATAACAAAAATTACTCAGAGAATACTGCTTGTACCCTCTTTGTAATAAGATTCGATTTAAAGTAAAAGGAGTTCTCATTTTAACTTTTTGATCACTGTAACAATGCAATAGCCCAATTTTTAATGCCCCGCCCCAAAAACTCCAGGGGTTAATACTTAAGAAAATGACAAAACCCATGGGTTTGAGGACCCGATCGATTTCATCGAGCAAACTAAAGCTATTGGCAAAAGGCTCAAGAGTCAGAGGGACAATAATGCAATCAACGCTGTTACGGTCCAGAGGTAAATGGTTCAAAGCACATTCAATTTGGACTTTATTTGGCAAGGAAAAAGGGGAGGCAATCCATTTATGGATGTATTTAAATTTTTTTAACCAGATATTGTCCCCACAATTTCCCAATTGCAGTAAGGTCTCACCAAATAAATAATCACCTTCAGATTCAAGATTAACTAAAAATTCATGTGCAGCAAAAAGACCCAGAGGTGATTGAAACCATTTATTTAGGGCGCGATATTGTTTTAATTGTCGTTCAATTAACAAAATTATGCCTTTTAAAATAGTTAATCCTGAATTAAACTACAATACAACGAGTTTCCTACACATACAATCAATTTTCTTTTTTAACGAAACAAAAGAAATTTAGTAATAATTGTTTCACATCGTTTTCGTCCAACCCCTACGATATAAAAGACAATGTTACAGGAAACACGTGCTTTTATTAAATGGATTAACTATATTTAATATTATTACGAGCCAATCGAGACCTATGTTAGGAACGGATGAATTTAAACTGCATGGAATAGGACAATTATTTGTTCTAGAAAAGCTGCTAGACAGACCACAAGCTGTTGAGTTCAGCAAGCAGGCTGCTGCAGAAAAAATCTCTTTAGTTCAATACCTTGTCAAAAATAACATTTTATCAGCAACACAAATTGCACTTACTGCATCGCGTAATTTTGGTGTTCCCATGCTTGATTTGGATTCTATTGAAATTGATTCGCTCCCCAGTAATCTGGTAAATGAAAAGTTAATTCGTCGCCACTCAATGGTCCCCATACTTTCAAGAGGTAATAATTTATACCTAGCTACAGACGATCCCAGCAAGCAGGCTTCTTTAAAAGAAATACAATTTCATACAGGGCTTAATACTCATGCAATTGTGGTTGAGGCAGATAAGCTTGGTGCATTAATTGATCATTTGCTTTCGGTACAAGAAACGCAGGGTTTATCGGAGTTTGTTGGAGATAATGCCGAATTTGATGGTCTTATTATTAACGAGGAAGAGGAGCACGATGCAGCTATTGCTACTTCCATCACTGAAGATGCGCCTATTGTAAAATTCGTTAATAAAATACTTCTTGATGCCATAAAACAAGGTGCATCTGATATCCATTTTGAACCCTATGAAAAAGAATATCGAATACGTTATCGCCAAGATGGGATTTTGCATGAAATTGCCACACCTCCAAGTAGTTTAGCTGCACGAATAACAGCTCGTATAAAAATCATGTCTAATTTGGATATTTCTGAAAGACGAATACCCCAGGATGGTGGGTTCAAGATGAGAATTTCCAAAATAAGATCCATTGATTTTCGTGTCAGCACCTGCCCTACTACTTCCGGTGAAAAAGTGGTAATGCGTATTCTCGATCCAGGTTCGGCAAAACTGGGAATTGAAGCTTTAGGGTTTAGTCCTGTTCAACAGGAACATTTTATACATGCTATTGAGCGCCCTCAAGGGATGATTTTGGTAACCGGCCCAACAGGTAGTGGTAAAACCGTAACGTTGTATACGGCATTGAATATTCTAAATACCAAGGAGGTAAATATTTCTACGGCTGAAGACCCAGTAGAGATTAAAGTACCAGGAATCAATCAGGTTAATATAAATCCTAAAGCAGGATTAACGTTTTCTAATGCGTTACGCTCTTTTTTACGCCAGGACCCCGATATCATCATGGTTGGGGAGATACGGGATTTGGAAACAGCTGAAATAGCTGTGAAAGCCGCGCAAACTGGACACTTGGTCCTTTCGACATTACACACAAACAGTGCCGCGGAAACACTTAATCGTTTGGTCAATATGGGAATTGCCACATTTAATGTAGCCAGTTCGGTAACACTTATTATCGCCCAACGTTTAGCTCGGAAATTATGTGAACATTGTAAAGTTCTGCGGGATGATTTCAATAAACCGGGACTGTTGGAATTGGGTTTTAGTGAAGTAGACCTCGAAGAAATCAAATTATATAAAGCCGTTGGTTGTGCAAAATGCACCAGTGGATACCGCGGTAGAATTGGTTTATTCGAGGTATTGCCCATGACAAAGAAGCTTGGCCAGGTAATCATGTCTGGGGGAAACTCCCTGGATCTCTTAAGAGTTGCCCAAGAAGAAGGGATGATTACTGTTTATCAATCTGGACTTGAGAAGGTAAGACAAGGTATCACTACCATAGAGGAAGTCAACCGGGTAACCGTTGATTAACGGCGGATAAATGAAACAAAATGCAAATACCACTTTAACTTTCCAATACGCTGGCGTGAATAAAGCCGGCCAAAAAATCAACGGGGATATTGATGCAAGAAGTCTTGCTTTAGCTAAAGTAGAATTAAGAAGGCAAGGAATTATTGTAAGCAAAATTGCTAAAAAACGCGCACCTATCCTCAATTTCAAAAGTAAAAAAATAAAGTCTGCCGATATTACTGTTTTCAGCCGTCAATTAGCTACCATGATTGAATCGGGTATACCTCTAATACAGGCATTTGATATTGTAGCCAAAGGACAATCCAATAAACGGCTTAAAGAATTAATTGAAACTATTAAACGTGATGTTGAAACAGGGCTCACTCTCTCGGAGGCATTGAAAAAACATCCAGCCTATTTTAATGAGTTATTCTGTAATTTGGTAGAAGCGGGAGAAAAGGCAGGTGCTCTTGACATCATGTTGGATAAAATTGCCACTTATAAGGAAAAAATTGAAACCATTAAAAAGAAAATAAAAAAAGCCATGACTTACCCTATTGCTGTTATGGTGGTTGCTTTTATTGTTACCACAGGCTTATTGATTTTTGTTGTCCCCCAATTCGAAGCCCTTTTTAAAGGGTTTGGCGCAGATTTACCCGCTATGACTCAAGCGGTAGTAAGTATGTCCAAATTCTTCCAATCCTATTGGTATATAATTTTTGGTGCCTTGGGCGGCGGTGTTTATGCTTTTATTTATACAGAAAAGCATTCCCCACAATTTGCACAAAATGTGGATAGGACTTTGTTAAAAATTCCGGTAATTGGACCCATTATTGAAAAAGCGGCGATAGCCCGATTTTCAAGGACGTTGTCCATTACTTTTGCTGCAGGCTTACCTTTGGTTGAGGCACTTAAATCGGTTGCAGGGGCTACTGGCAATATTATTTTCGCCCAAGCTACCGATCGAATCAGAGAGGAAGTATCTACCGGGCAACAAATGAATAAGGCAATGGAAAATACCCAATTATTCCCCAACATGGTTATCCAGATGGTCGCCATTGGAGAAGAGTCCGGTGCTTTGGAAAAAATGTTAAGCAAGGTAGCTGATTTTTATGAAGAAGATGTAGATAATGCAGTAGACTCACTAAGTAGTTTATTAGAGCCCGTTATTATGACAATATTGGGAGTCTTGGTAGGTGGGCTTGTTGTGGCTATGTATTTACCCATCTTTAAGCTGGGGTCTGCAATTTAAGGTACCGCTCGATATTTCTTGGTGCCCTGTTATCCGGGTTACACTTTATTTGGGATCACTCAATGATAGATGACTTAATTGCCAACCATACCTGGTTTATGTATGTTGTAGTTGCCCTCTTTTCCCTTGCAGTAGGTAGTTTGCTTAATGTAATTATCTACCGCTTGCCCATTATGTTGGAAAGGGAGTGCAAGCAACAATATAATGAATTGGCTGGAATTGAGGAAGAGGAACAACAACCAATCAATTTATTTTTTCCACGATCATTTTGTCCTTCCTGCAAAGCAATGGTCAAAGCATGGCAAAATATCCCTATTCTAAGCTATTTATTCCTACGTGGACGCTGTTATCGTTGCAAAAGCCCTATTTCCGTTCGCTACCCCTTAATTGAACTGGGGACCATGCTCCTTTCACTCTATGCAAGCTGGCATTTCGGATTTACCATAGCACTCCTTTTTGTTTTAATCGCTATCTGGATCCTGATTTGTTTATTTTTTATTGACCTGGACCACCAAATATTACCCGACAGTCTGACTTTGAGCTTGTTATGGGTAGGACTTATTGCCAATACCGAAAATATTTTTACCCCTTTACCAGAATCTGTTTTGAGTGCAGCAGGAGCCTATATAGGATTGTGGTTGTTTATAAAAATATTTTATTTATTTACGGGTAAGATAGGAATGGGCCATGGTGATTTCAAATTATTTGCTGCCTTTGGAGCCTGGTTGGGTTGGATTTTCTTACCCCTTATTCTCCTCCTTTCTTCAATTAGTGGTACAATTATTGGCTTATTGTATTTACATGTTCAAAGTAAATCCAAAGATACCACGATTCCATTTGGTCCTTTTTTATGCATTAGTGGCTTAATTTCTATATTTTGGGGACATAGTATAGTGAACTGGTATTTACATCTTTGGATGTAGGATGAATAACAGGATTCACAAATGCCTTATCAAGTTATCTTATTTGATTTAGACGATACACTTATTGATTTTGCTTATTCCCAACAAATGGGACTAAAGTCTATTTATGAAAAATATTATTCATTCATTGACCGGTCTTTTTTTGAGCGCCTATACATAGAAATTAATACTCGTTTATGGGCGCAAGTAGGAGCTACAACAAACGCGCTCATGCCAAGTGAAGTAAGGGTTTTACGGTTTATACGCTTAAATCAAATGATATCAAGCACTTCTTCTGCAGAAGAGATAGCAGAAGAATATGATATAAATATATGCTTGCATACTCGATGGCTCCCAAAAGTTAAAACTGCCGTAGAGTTTTTACATAAAAAAGGACATATTTTAGGGATTATTACCAATGGTTTTGTTAAAGTGCAGGGTAAAAAACAACGTCGGCTTAACTTAAGTAACTGGTTTGACTGTTATATTGTTTCTGATGAAGTGGGGGTTTCCAAACCAAATAGTGAAATTTTTAAGATTGCCCTGCAAGAACTTGCTAATAAACACAAAAAGTCAATCAACAAGCATTCGGTATTAATGGTAGGTGATTCAATTATTAACGATGGTTATGGCGCAAGAAATTTTGGCATTGATTATTGTTTTATTAATCCTAAAGCAGAAGATGAGGTTACCCAGGAAATTCCTATTAAATACAACATCAATTCTGTTGCCCGTCTGCCTGCCTACTTAGGATATGAAACTGAATACATGCAGTTTTTAAATTCAACAATGGATGAAAAAGTAAGCGTATAAGCTTACCAGGAAAAAAACATCAGGAAATTCAACAATATCTTGCCAGTAAAAAAATTAATATTTCAATTTCATTGCAAGAGTACGCCCGACTTGATATGGTAAAAAGAAATTTACCCGCCTTGGTGCGAGCCTCAATACATTATTACAATACCGAAACAGAGATTGATATTTTTTGCTCCGAACTTCGTAATTCTTTAAGCTCTTTTCCCAGATAAACTAAGATTAGTATTCGTAGTTATGTTGTAATTATATAGAAAATAAATTTATCTTGGCCTTAAAAGATATGGGATTGATATGGAAATTAATTTAACTGTTTTTGCTGCCCCTGTGTTTCTAGTCCTGATTGGCTTAGAGTTTTTTCTAACTTATCATAAAAAATCAGGAATTTATCAACTCAATGATTCAATAAATAATTTCAGTGCTGGTATTTTCGAAGAAATTGCAGCATTACCCGTCAGAGGACTGGTAATTTTCAGTTATTATTATTTATATGAGCATTTTGCGTTTTTTCATATTAAGCCCAACTTAGTTTCTTCCTGGATTTTACTTTGGCTCAGCGTTGATTTTTGCTATTACTGGTATCATCGAACGAGCCACAGGTGTGTTTTTTTCTGGATTGGCCATTCAGTACACCATCAAAGCGAACATTATAATTTATCCGTTGCTTTAAGACAGGGGTATTGGCAGACTTTGACATCCTGGGTGTTTTATCTCCCGCTGGCATTAATTGGATTTCCAACCTGGATGTTTGTGATAGTTTCTTCATGCAATACTATTTATCAGTTTTGGATACATACTCAGTCCATCAATAAAATGGGATGGTTTGAAATAATATTCAATACTCCTTCCCACCATAGGGTACATCATGGTAAAAACCCGCAGTATATCGATAAAAACTATGCCGGAAGTTTAATTATATGGGACAAACTGTTTGGTACTTTCGAACCGGAAGAAACCCCTGCTGAATATGGCGTTACTGAGCCTCTTGACTCCTGGAACCCTTTTTATGCGAATATCAAAGTAATTAAGGATGTTATGTACTATGGAAAAAATCTGAAAAATAAAGTGGATGTTGTTCGTGCTTTTTTTATGCCGCCTGAATGGATAATGAACCGCCTTCAACAAGAAGGTCAAACCGTTTCAAAACAGGCTGTCCCCCAAAAAAATTTCAATTCCCCTAAATTATATTTACTGTTTAATACTGCACTTGCCATTGCCCTGTATGCCTACCTTTCATTTATATTCAAATTAAACTCACTGAACTCCTGGCTTATTGGCGCATTTATATTATTTACCCTGTATATACTTGGAGCAGTTGCCAATGGTAAACAAAAGATTCTGTTTATTGAACTTTCACGCTCTATTTTAGTTTTGTTTACCCTGGTTGCATTCAAAATTAATTTATTCCTTTCTCTATTGATAAGCTTATTGTTTTTACTCATTAATTTACGCTTGTTCTCTTCCCACTTTACTCAGAATCATTCTTATACACCCTCTATTTCAGTTTGAGCAAAAGCAGGGACCCAGCCGTATCTGTTTTTTATATACTATACTTAGAATAGAGATATAACATTAATTATCCTGCGGTCAATTCGTAGTTGAAGAATAGTGAATTTAAAGGGTTTTCCATAAAAAACACTTTATTTTACAAGCAAAGACTAAAACAACTAGTACTGGGGAGACCTCTATGAGAGTTGGCGAATACTGTAACCGGGATGTAGTTGTTATCAACAGCAATGAATCTGTAAAAAAAGCTGCAGAACTCATGCGCTCCTATCATGTTGGAGACCTGGTTTTGGTTGAAGAAACTGACAACAAAAAGGTGCCCATAGGCATAGTTACCGACCGTGATTTAGTTGTTGAAGTCATGGCAGCAGGAGTTACACCTGAATCATTATTAGTCCGCGATATACTTACAGAGCCTTTTTTTAGTGTTTTTGAAAAGGACAGCCTTTTTGATGCTCTGGAAGTAATGCATTCCAAAAAAATCCGCCGCTTACCTGTTATCAAGGAAGACAATACGCTCATAGGCATTATTACCTTAGATGATTTTATAGAAATTTTGACTGAGACAATGATCCAGGTTGTTGATGTGATTAAGCTTCAACAAAAAAAAGAAGCGAAACAGAGAACATAGTGTTAATTAAACGATTTTGATGTATGTGATAAGGAGCAAGCAATGAACAATTCAGTACATTTTCCTATACAAATAATTTTCAACAATCTAAGGCGCTCTCGATCTCTTGAAAGTAATGTACGTAACCACGCTGAAAAACTAGGAAAGTATTTTGACCGTATCATGAGTTGTAAAGTATGTATAGAAACACATCGACATCATTATAAAGGTAAAATTTATCATGTTCGAATTGATATTATCGTTCCCAATGCAGAGTTAGTAGCAAATCGTGATCTAGCAGATAATCATGCTCATGAGGACGTCTATGTCGCAATCAGAGATGCGTTCCTTGCCATGACACGTCAAATAAAAAAATATGCTGACAAGCAACGTGGGGAAGTGAAATATCATGAACTACCACCTGAAGGACGGATCCGCGAAATAGCACCTCTTGCTGATTATGGGTTTATTGAGACCCTTGATGGAAGAAGACTTCGCTTTACCAGTAAAAGTGTAATTGATTATGATTTTAGCAAGTTAGAAGTTGGTGAACGAGTTACTTTTGTTGAAGCAAAAAGTAACGATGGCCCTGCAGCAAGCACAGTTTATGTTAAATAATCGAAGTTGATGAAAAAGACCTTGTGTCTTTTTCATCAACGATTTAATCCCCTCTTCCAATTTATCTCCCTACTCTTTTATCTTCAGTTTTAAAAGAGACCGAATTAAATATGTGATTCGCCAATTTATTTTCAGTTTCTCATGAACCCATTACTAGGGGGCGTGTGGAATAACCACCAAAAATGTTAATTCTGATTGAAACCCTGTATTTCAAGAAATCTCAGGATCATGGGATTTACTTGTTCAGGTACTTCTAGTGTCGCCCAGCATCGTGAGTAAACCACTTTTCCAATTTCTATCTTATTATTGCATGATTGAAGTTTGTTGAATGCACAATGATGTTCATCTGTTATTATACAAAGTACTGGTATTGTAAGATTCGCTATCTTTTTTAAAGCAGTTTTATCCCATTCGATTAAGTCACTAAAAATTGATGCGAGAATATTTGGGGAAGCTGCTTTAAAAGCAGCTTCCGCAATTTTTTTGGTTTTTTCAGTACCCTTGATAAACGAATTGAATGACAGGGTCTCAATAAACTCGTTTAGGGTTGAGTTACTTAATTGAGTAATGAATGTTTTAATTTCACCAATGAAATGCTCATTCATAAAAAGAGGTGGATCGATAAGTATTAAATTTTTCACCAGGGAGGTATTTAAATTGGCAATTTCAACAGCTATGTTTGCCCCGTTATTCAAACCGATAATATTGATTTTCTCAATGCCTAATTTTGAACAGAATTGTATGATAACATCTGCATATTCTTTTATAGAATAGGTTGGAAGATTTGCACTACTTTTACCATGCCCAGGCAAGTCTATGGCTATAACTCTACAAATGTTTTTCAGTATGTCAATTTGATAGTCAAAAAATCTACGGTTTCCACCAGCATTATGAAGCAGCAAAAAAATATTCTTGCCTTCCCCATATTCTTCATAAAAAATATTTTCTTGACTTAGCTGAATATACATAAATGACACCCTATGGTTTTTTGCTTATTAGCAATAATGGTCTTCATTTAAACTATAGGCCATTTTGCCTTCATGAATTCTGATGCACTCAACTTCATATTTGGTGGTTATTCCACACGACCCCTGCTACAAAAGTAATGAACATTTTGCAGTTTTATCTCTGCTATTGAACAATTTGGCGCAGCTTTAGGCCTTTGACAAGGGAGCATTATGGCATATCTTGAAGGTTAAAATTATCAATTTTGACATTTGTATTTTGAATGAGTACTTTACCCCTTTTTTGTCTCCATTCTGCAATATTTAACTCAGGCTACTCATTTCCTAAACTCATAATGGTAAGATAGCGAAGTTTTTAAACTATTCTTTAGGTTCACCGCATGGAAAACAAAATTGCCGCAATTTATGTCATTAAACCCGAATTTCGCTCAATACTTTCTGAAGAACTGGGAGAGGGTACATATATCGGAGAAGATTTAGTCTGCTCCCCCCATAAAAATCTTGACGTCTGTTTTGCACAAGATATTTGGATGGATCCTCAGGTGGTTACTTTTCAATCCATTTCCGAAGGGGTGAGGATTCTACGTCAGGCTGGAAAGTTCTGGTATTTGCACCCTATTTCGCATATAAGACGCTCCCGGTTAATTGAAGAGCAATTACGCCATCTCCCTCAGCTTGCCCGCCACTTTCCTTTTGAATGTGAAATTCCCTCAGTCGGTGTTTTTGGTTTATTGGATAAAAATACAATGGTTTATAGTGCCACCCGCCAAAAAAAATGGCCGCAAGGAAAATGCTTATTTATTGAAGATAAAACAAATCCCCCTAATCGGGCTTATCTAAAACTATGGGAAGCGCTAACCTTACTGGGGAAATATCCCAAACCCGGAGATAAGGATCTGGACCTGGGGGCTTCTCCAGGGGGATGGACGTACGTCATGCAATCATTAGGAGCATCGGTGACTGCGGTTGATAAAGCTTCATTAGATCCTGAAATAGCAAAACGACCAAACATCACTTACGTACAGCAAAGTGCTTTTGCGATAGATCCTCTCAAATCAGAGCACCATTATGATTGGGTGTTATCCGATGTAGCATGTTATCCCGATCGTGCCTATGCTCTCATCATGAAATGGATTGCGTCTGAAAAAGCAAAACAAATGATATTTACTATAAAATTACAAGGTAAAATTGAGTTGTCTACAATAAAGCAATTTCAAAATATACCTAACTCTTATATTACTAATATGTATTATAACAAGCATGAAGCAACGTTTTTGTATCCTTTTTGTAAATAAAAACCAAATTTTTACAAAAGAAACTCCCCAGAACTCACGTTTAGAGCTAAAATTACTATGTAGACTGTAACTATTGAGAATATATTGTGTCTAATCCCAATGAAAAAACTGATGAACTAATAACTAGTGACAAGCTGCATAATAAAAACTGCTTTAATTATTTAAGAAATGTTAAGTTGCCCAATTCCCTATTGGAATTAAATCGTTTTCCCCCTGATATTGCTTCAGCCCTCACCTCATTGCACAACCACGAACTCCATATTGTGAACGAATTACCTGATGATCTCACAAGCTATAAAGGGGGTTATGTATATTGCGATAATGACGAAGGTCGAAAGCTCTATTTTATTCAATCAAATGGGAAAGCTGAAGAAGTTAAAATTAAAGATTTTTCTTTATTTATTCAAAACCTTAAAGATATAAATAATAAAAATGCAAAGCAGTTACGGCTTGATGATGGACAGGTTGAATCATTGATTACCTCAAATGGCGGCCACATCCCTTATGATCTCAGTTATCCCTATGCCGATTTGTACTCAAAATTTTTTGGTCACCTCGAGGAAAATATCACCAAGATTTATGATGTTCCTAGACAGAAAATGCATCAAGACGCCGAAGACATCAAAGAATACCTGAAAACTCCCGAAAAGGAGTGGGGTGAACTCTCAGAAATTGAGAAATTCAACAGAAGAACCATTAAAAGAATAAAAGGCAACATTTTACCCTCCTTAGCTGAAATTAATAACAAACAAGGATGTGGCCTTCATTTAATGTCGGAATTACCTGAAGATTTGACCCAATACAAATGGAGCTATATATATTGTAATGATAGTGAAGGCAAAAAACTCTATTTTATTCAGGGAAATGGGCAACCTAAAGAGGTAAATATTAATGATTTTTCCATAATTGATGACTATATCAGGGTGCATAAACAAGAAGACAGTAATCAATTATTTCTCACTAATACGCAAGTTAAAGATTTAATAAATTTGAATGGAGGCCATTCTTTCTCTGATGAAGCCCTTAAATATAAAGTGAGGCGTCTTGAAGAAGAAGTCGAGGCATTGGATGAGTTTATTTATTCACTTTATGCAAATGACAATCACATTTTAGAAGACACATTTGCGAATATTAAAGAAATTACACGTCGGCATACTCCCAGCTCACCAGGTATTAAAGGAGCAATTTCCCGCCATGTGAAAGATAAAGGAGAATCAATAAACCGTGAATCTTACTCTCCAGCTGATGAAGAAACTACAGTGAGAAAAGTTTCCGCATTCCTCTCAGATACGTATAAATCACAACATGGAACCAGTTTATCAACAATACGTCATTACGGATCAAATCAAGACGGTCCTATTGAATATCGTTTCGGAACTCAGGGGCAACGTCATGAAGGTAACGCACGAGTAAGCCCTCTATTTGAACGCTTTTTAAGGGTTGAAGCCCAAAGAGATGAGGTTCAACGAAAGCAAGCTAAGGCTCAAGGAACGACAGAAGAAATCGATGATGATCCCATTACACACATTTATTTTAATTTATTAGGTCGTGATAGGGAGGACATGGAAGGAAAGAAAGAAAAAGCATTAACAGAACAATTGGAAGGACTTGAGTACCAACTGCATGAAGATGGATCTGAAACAGGCCATAAAAATATAGCGGTAATTACTCTTCCTGCTGATAAGGGAATAATGAGTCAACATGCCTATGAGAGCACTGCTTCCAAGCATAAAATCAATGACGTAAAAAATGATTTTTTACGGATTGCGCAGGAACTCCCAGATCTTCATTTGATGCGAGAATTACCAAAAGATCTTACGGTGTATAAGGGAAACTATATATACCTCGATAATGGTCAAAGTAAAAAACTATTTTATGTCCAAACAAATGCTGAGGCAAAAGAAGTAAATATAAAGGATTTCTCTCAATTTGATAGGAACATTGCGAGCATTAATCCATTTGGATCCACTCCAATTCGTCTTAATAATGAGCATGTTAAGAAATTTATCACCGAAAATGGAGGTTTTTCCCCTCCTTTTGAACTAAAAGATTTTCACATCAGTGAAAGGGTTCGTACGAAAATATTTGGTGATAAAAATGGTAGGTTCTCACCGGAGGTGGAATCTCGAATCCTAAACGATTTACTCGAAAAGAGTTTTGAGGAATTAGGGTATTCAGATAAAAAGGAACTATCCGATGCCGAGCGCCAAGCAGTCTGGTTTCATTTTATAAAATATCAACTCACAAATTACATCATTGACTCATTAACACCCAAAAGTATTAACTTTTCATGTAAAGATGCCATTGATCGAGGCGGAGTTGCATCTGCTTATTACAATTTAATTAAATCATTTACCAAAGAAGAAGGTAAAGTAAAAATTCCTATGACCCGCGAAGAATTCGATCAGGCGTTACATGCTGCCCCAACCATGGTGAAAGGCCGCGGGATGAACCATCATTTAAACCTCATCTGGAATGCTGTTGATGCATACGTTAATAAAAATTATGAATCATTAAAAAAAGAGTCTGGTCAACAATGGCTAATCGAATGGAGAGACTTAAATTGTCCTCATGAACGGGTTAAAGGTTTGTTAGAGAGGCGTGTAGGTGAATGCAAAAGGGAACTTGAGGAGAAACACCGAGAAAATCCCGAAGATTTACTCGTTAAACAAGGACTCGATGTTATAACTGAGATTCAAAACCAAACATCGCAGGGAGTGAGTGGGAAACGATTGCTACTGGAAACAGCTATAAGAACAACTTCTATGGCATTAAATCGTGATCAGTTATCGAAAGAAGACTTGGCTCATAATTGCGAGCGTTACAAAGAGCTTCATAATAAACTCTCTATTTATCCGGGGCTACATATTTTAGGTGGTTTAATGAAAAGCTTTGCGGGTGCTATTGTGTATGCTTTAACTCGAGGTAAAGTAGACATACTCTCCAGTGGCTGGGCCACATTTAAAGCAGGATGGGAGTCTGATTCGCGAGCAGCATTACAACGGACAATGGACTACATGAAAAATCAGCTAAGTCCCCCAGAGGATCCCCAAAAAGGAATTCAGGGTAATCCGGACGGGCAAAGCATAAAACAACAAACTGAAGAGCTAGAGAATGGAGAGGACAATAGCAGCACGCTCCCAACTATACCTTAAGGTATTTGCCAACATTCGTGACCGTTAGAAAAAAACGATTGATACTCTAACCCATTTGATTAAAATGCAAATGGGTTTCTTCACTTGGTTAACAAAATTGATTATAGGGAAATAAATTATGGATCTTAAACTCAAAAATAAAACTGCTTTGGTCACTGGCTCAACTGCAGGAATAGGTTTTGCAATAGCACGCATTTTAGCTGATGAGGGTGCAACTGTAATCATTAATGGACGAACTCAGGAGAGAGTAGCTGAGTCAATTCAACATATAAAAGAGAAAAATCCCGAGGCTCATTTGATTGCAGCACCTGCTGACCTAAGTAAAAAAAATGAAGTAGAAGCATTGTTTCAGCAAATTCCTACCGTTGATATTCTTGTTAACAACGCCGGTATTTATAATCCGAAATCTTTTATGGACATCACTGATGAGGAGTGGTTGCAAGTGTTTGAAGTAAACGTAATGAGCGGGGTTCGCTTAAGCCGCCACTATTTGGCTCCTATGCTAAAACAGAATTGGGGCAGAATCATTTTTATTTCCAGTGAATCAGGATTACAAATTCCAAAGGAAATGGTGCATTATGGAATGAGTAAAACTGCACAACTTGCAATCGCCCGCGGTATTGCTGAAAATACATCGGGAACACAGGTTACCGTAAACTCAATCCTGCCTGGCCCTACCCGCAGCGAGGGGGTAAATCAATTTGTAACGGATCTGGGAAAAGAACAAAATAAAACACCACAACAAATAGAGGACGAGATTTTTGAAAGCCTACGTCCCTCCTCTCTCATCAAAAGATTTACTACTCCTGAAGAAATTGCCAATATGGTCGTTTTTTTATGCAGTCCATTATCCTCCGCCACAAACGGAGCCGCAATCAGGGTTGATGGAGGTATTGTACGAACGATTGCCTAATCATGTTTTTTAGAATTAATCATCGCGCCTAAGTGAAATCAAATAACATTTGTAAAGGATTTATCTTGGGCGCGTTATTTAAAGCTACTAAAGTCTTATTTGTGCATTAGGGGCTAAGTGAAATTTTTTATTAGCCTGGACTTAACAACCTATAGAACCAATAAGAGAAATTTTTTCCAGTATCTCATCAATGGGTAACCCCATAACATTGTAAAAAGATCCTTGTATTTCTTTGATAAACGTCTCATGCACATTCTGAATTCCATACCCTCCTGCTTTATCAAAAGGATCTCCTGACTCAATATAACTTTTTATTTGCTGCTCAGTCAGTGAATGAAATGTAATATGGGTTGTCACACAATCAATCCACCATTGTTGGCTTTGTAAAAAAATTAGAGCATAGCCAGTATGGACTTCGTGTGATTTGCCACTAAGCATACTTAACATTCTATATGCATCCGCATAGTCACGTGGTTTTTCCAAAATATGATTCTGATAAGAAACAGTTGTATCTGCTGCGATTATTATATCTGCTGTCCCTTCTTCGATTTGTGAAAAAACAGCTTGGGCTTTTTCTCTTGCCAGGCGGGTTACATAGTTTTTAGCTGCCTCATCTTTTTGTTGAATTTCTTCGATATTGGCAGGCATAACTACTGCAGCCAATCCATGCTCTTTTAATATTTGTAAACGCCTGGGCGAGGCACTGGCTAGAATTACTTTTAATAAATGACTAGGTTTCATTGATTTTACACTTTTATTTAAATTCAATAGTGGTTCTTTTTGTTGAGTTTACTAAAATTAATAATAATTACTCTAATGGATTTGATGGCTCCTCCTATGAAAAAGCTGATAAAAGAAGTGGAAACTGTCGCCATTTTTGATTTTGATGGCACCATTACCTACAGGAATACTACTATTCCTTATTTAAAATTCATTAGTGAAAAAAAATTTTTCTGGAAATTTTTACAAAAAATCCCTCAAGCAGTAGCCTATCAATTTCGGATAATCGATGTTGATAGTTTGAATAATATTATCGTGAAACACTTTTTTAAAGATTTATCTCAAGAATTTCTTTATCAAAGCGGGCAAATTTTTGCTGATTCAATAGTGCCCCGCCTCATTAAAAAAACAGCGATGCAACGGCTGAATTGGCACCTGGAGCAAGGACATTATTGTATACTGGCTACTGCTGCTTACAACATCTATGTCGATTATTGGGGTAAGAATAATGGATTTAACCAAATCGTTTCCACACAAATTGATTTTGATCATCAAGGTAAAGCTACAGGGACATTACGAGGTAAAAGCTGTAATGGCCCCGAAAAACTAAGGCGCGTACTGGAATGCATTGACAACCCACAAAAACTTTATGCATATGGCGACAGTAGTGGGGATAGGGAAATTTTAAATTATGCCACCCATTCCTACTATCGCGAATTTAATTAGACTGTATTAAGCCTTTAAGTCCATTAGGGACGTCACCTTTTTACCCCAATATAGACCGCACATTGTCCCTGCCCTATGTACATTTCAAAATCGGTCTCATAGGTTCTGGAAAAATCTGATTTATTATCAAAATAGTGCCAAATTGCTTGCCATGTTTCGATAATTGCTTGAGGCATGGAACCTGAGTTTTTAAAAACCAGATAATCTCCTTCTTTCACACCTACCGTCTCAAAACCAACAAGCTCCCCTCCAAGAGAAATTTCTACTCCTGCAATTACTGTATAAAAACCGTTATGATCTGATTCATAACCAGAATAAACCCCATACACTGGTGAATCTGGTTTATGGCCCGGTATTTGTGCTGAATAAAACTTTTTCCACAATTGAGCTAATTTTGCTGTTTGGGGATCAAACTCAACGGAATTTTTAGTCCGTTCACTGTATCCCATAACTGTAAAGGCGTTTACTTTGATAAGTTGCGGTGTAATGTGAATCATTATTTCTCCTTCTGGTTTGAGCCATTGAGCCCGCATGGCTGTTGCAATAATTGATTTGTCGTGGTCGCTAAGGGAAATTAAGCCATAACGCAATTGATATCCCCAGCCCTTTTTGTTCCAGGTAAGCTCAAGCTCATCACAAAGGGGTGCAATGGGAATTTCCCGCGCCCTTGCCCATTGGACATTTCGTCTAAAAGGACGAAAAAAATTATCCATTACTACTTGATAAGGTTCATCAGGTTTAACAATCCCTATCGCTGTAAATGATTGCAGCTTGTCCTTTCCTTTGAAAGTATCTGTTGGTGAATAGTAAATGATAAAGTCATTGGGGGTAATTCGCTTTAACGGCGCAAGTTTACCATTGCAAACTTGCATTATTCCCATTTTTTTACTTAAGCGCACATGCTCAGCCGAAGCCACAGCCAACCAATTTTTACTCATGTTCTTGTCATTTTTTTTAATGTAATGGAAGTATACATTTTTATAGTGACAGTTTTTGTCAGTAGGAATCTACTTTAGGCAAGACCAATTTTCTCAATGAGCTTCATAGTATTTGGCGAAAGTTCAAATGAATCCAGATCCAAATCTTCTTTCATATGGTGTTGATTACTTGTACCTGTCAGAGGCAATATCCCGATTTGCATTGCAAATCGAAAGACAATTTGTGGTATTGTTTTCTTGTATTTTCTGGTAAGCGCATGTATTTTTTCAGTGAGCAAATAACCTTGATTTGCGGTAAGTAAAGAAAACCCCTGATAGATTAAACCATTTTTTTTACAAAACTCTCGAACGGGTAAATCCCACTGAGTATTGGCAAAACATCGGTTTTGTACCAAAGCAGGTTTAACAGAAGCCACCCGATAAAGCGTTTCAAGTTGCTCCAGTGTTACATTGGAAATGCCAAGTAATTTGATTTTTTCTTCATTGTATAATTCTTCCATTGCAGACCAAATCTCCAAATCATCTTGCACAATCCCCGAGTTAAAGGAGGGACCATGAAGAATATAGGAGTCAATATAATCGGTTTGTAAATGATTTAGGGAGCTTATAAATGATTGTCTTACCTGGTTTCTATATGAATCCGCTTCATCATAGGGTTTGCGATGGTCTTGACCCAATGCAGGGGTAAATTTTGTTTGTAAAAAAAGAGCCTCACGGTTCTTGCCTGTTGTGTTTAAGTAGTGTTGTATCCCTTCTCCAACGCCCTCTTCAAAATAATGCTTGCGTTGATTTGCTGTATCAATCCCCGCAAACCCACTGGTTAATGCCTGAAAAGTTAGTTCTTGGGTTCTTTCTTCTTTCCAGGCAGTGCCGTATAGAAAGGCCGGGATATGGACGTGATTACATGTGTGTTTGAATACATCCAGCATAAAATTCCCCTAAGAAATAAAAGCATGATTTTATAGTAGCCTTTAAGGAGAATAAATCAATGGGTACCTTATTCTGGTACAAAGAGTACATGGGCAAATCTGCTAGCATATCCATTTGCCACTAATGCGGCTTGTTCAAGGTAGTTTTCTTCCATTTCTTCAAGAGAGATTGGCGGCGCTCAGGATAACCCGTTTCCAGCAAATTTATTTCAACAATACGATCGGTTCGAAAATGGCGGAAATCCTGTCTTAATTCGCACCACGCTATAAGAATGCGCACCTGATCAAAAAAACCCAAAGCCAAGGGCCAAATTGTTCGCGCGGATGAGTTGTCATTTACATCCTGGTAAATTAATTGAAGTTTTTTTTCTAAACGCATCGCTTTTCTAATTAAAATCAAATCAGAATCCTTACTTTCAGCAACTTGACCTGGAGCAATAAGTAGCCCTGGTAGTTCCAGCTGTTCCCGTAATTCATTTGGGAGAACTGCTGCAATTTTAGCCAAAGCATTATGCGCAGCAAATTTAAGTTGAGAATCTGCCCTATCTATAACCCAACGCGATCCGAGTACTATGGCTTCAATTTCATCTACAGTAAACATGAGTGGAGGGAGAGTAAATCCCGGACGTAATACATACCCTATTCCCGCCTCCCCTTCGATCGGAGCCCCTTGTCCTTTTAGTATGGAAATATCCCGATACAAGGTGCGAAGACTAATTCCTAACTCTTGTGCAAGGGCGACACCGCTGACGGGAAACCGGTGACGTCTTAAAATCTGAATTAAATCCAATAGCCGCTCAGTTCGGGACATAATTGATGAAATAGGTAAAAAAATTAATGCTATCTTATTCAAGATATATAGGAAAGCCAACCTATTTAAATTCGTGTTTAAATCCAAAAATTCGACATGGAAGTAAAAATAACTAACTCCATGCTCAATTAATAGTCTCTTAATACTTCTTTGGTACAATTGAAAGCCATGTGTTTAATTAATGCTCATTTTGAGGTATGTAATGGGTAAAAATTCTATCCCCAAAGATATTAGACAAAACGAAATAAATTATATTTGTCGCCTGCTAAATCATAATTTAATTGCCACTACCATGGATTTGGAAGATAAATTTGAGGATCTCATCAATCAAATTAATCAAAATCCAGAGATTTTCAAAGAAAAATACAGTCTGGAACAATGTTTTCAAATCTTAAAAAAAGCAATAGCAGTTTACACTGATCTCTATGCCTATAAAATTACTCTCAAAGAAGAGCTTAAATACAAAATTTTCCAATACGGCAAGAAAAAAAGCCAACTTCAAGCAAATCCAGCTTCAGTTGAAGATGATTTAACCAAAGTAACCAAGAGTTATGATCGTCTTGAGGAATCCTATGAAAAAGAAAAGGACATCCATAAAAGTATTTTACGCGTAGTAAAAGATAAAGAATTTCTTGTTGTTCCTCAGGTGATTATTGGTTCAGGTGATACTGGGACTACAATTTGGCTTGAAAAATTTAAAGATCATCATGGAACCTGTGATGCACAGTTAAGAAAAGATCAGCTCCCTCCAGTGTTAATGATTGGTGAGCATGCAGGTAACTGGAAACATAATTACACGCTTGCACAACCTCATAGCATTCTTGAACGTACAACAGCCAAAGAAAATCCTTCCGCTTATTTATCAACTGATTATTACCAAAAAAACCCTCATGCTAATGGGCGCCACATTTACCAAGCAAATCAAACCAGCCTGGCTTTGACTGAAGCTCCCTGGTTACAAGCCTCTATATTGAGGGTCGAAAAAAAAATCAATCATTTGGCTGACTGGGAAGTCAAGGATCAGGAATATCGCATTGTTGTAAAAACACCTGGCGGCATCAAAACCATTTATACCAACGAATTAAATATCTGTACCGGTCTTGGCCCTGCAAGAAATATACTTGCAGGATCGATGCTTACCCCTATTCAATTCGAACGCTTGAACCAATTTGATCCTAAGAAAAAATTCACACCGATTGTTGATGGCAATCAATTTATTCTGGCACCTACGGAAGAACGCTGTCCCACCCCAAGAAAAATTGTTATTTATGGGGGCGGTGGAACTGCTGCAGCTTGTTATAGAAAAGGGTTTTTCGGACATGATATCCATACGGAACATATGGAGTTTAATGAAAAAAATCAAAAAAATTCGGTGGTTTGGGTAGCAAAACAATTTGATAAAGCCGGTACAGGAAAACTTGCTACAACAGCACTATCCACTGCAAAAAACCGTGACGAATTAATCCAAGCCGAATTGATTGAGATTAATCCCCAATCCGATGGAAAGCTATCGTTAAAATTTAAAACATCAGCCCCAGGTAACAAACCAACATTCGTTGAGATTGCATGTGATCAATTGATTTACTCTGTGGGTCAGGATGACACCCTGACAAGAAGCCTGTTTAAAGAGGTAGAAACGGATCTGGCACTAAATTATGACCACAATAACATGGTATTGAATGTATGCTCTGCTGATAAAAAAGTAATATTCTATGGAGCAGCCGCAATGGCTGTTCGAGAAAAAGAATATATGGAAGCGACCTGGAAATGGCTTCATTCAGAAAATATTGGCGGAGACGTAGGGCCTGGATCAATGCCTCCAACAAGGGCGCAAATTCGATGTGATAATTTTTGGCGTGGTATGCTGCCAACCAGTATTAATGCGAATATGGATAGCCATTACCTCATTGTCAAATACATTGAAAAAGCAGGCATTGATAGTGTAATTGCTACTGCCTTTGTAAAAGATTTGTTGCAAGCGAGAAAATCCAGTACCTGTGGTGCCTCCCATTCCATGATTGTGGAACTTTTGAAAAAATATGAGTTGAATGATGTTCTTGAAATTAAGGGACATGGACATTTGGTTCTAAAAACAATTAGCCCCAATGCTCCACCTAAGCCCAAGCACCAGCTTTTATCCTGGCTAGGCCCCCAAAGAGCAACAGAAGATGCAACAGTTTTTGTCTCATCAACAAAAGCTGAAAAAACATCTAAAGATACTATGGAAAAAAGAGACCCCAATATACAATTAATTGCTGAAATTAGATCATAAGATTTTTCTTATGATCTTTTATGGCATTTATAAATCGGTCAATCAATTCGGAAGAAAACATGAAGTTAGCTCAATTTCTTGAGTTGAACACTCAAGAAGAACATCAGCAAATTAAAATCTTAAGTTTGAAGAAAAATATAGATCCGGATTCTTTTAATCGAACAATAAAAAACTTTGATCAGGAATTGCTGTTAAAGCTTGCAATAGCGAATCCGGAAATCGATAAAATCTGTAAATCGCAGGAATTAGAATCACACTGGGAGGATTTATGGAGGCTTTGTGGTCTTAATCCTAAAGAATATGCGCAAGGAAATGGTAAACCCGTTCATGAATATCAACCGATGTGTACGACCCCCTCTTGTTTTGATTTGTTAAAAGGACTTTATCTTTATGAGACTTACAGGAAGGTTTTAAAGAATAAAGAAGATAAAAGCGAATTCTATAAAGATGCAGAAGAATATTTAGCAACCTCAGGTTTATATGGATGTTATTTTTCTTTAAATGCTTTATGCATGGGTGGTTTTGAGTTATTAAGTCAGGAATTCAATGAGGAAATCGCCAAAAAAATCATTTTTTACGCCCAGATCGCAGCGCAATATTATTTATCACCAGGTTATTTGCTCTTGGCAAACTGCTATCAAGAATTATTAAAATATCAAGACCAAAGCAACTTGACGGGATTAAATTTACGTCTCCTATCATTTAAAGCAATGAGTGTTGCACAAAGGCTGGAATCCTATTCTGGACCCATGCTGAATAATGCTTATCAAGGAAAAACATTATCAGAAGCCAGTAATGGGAAATTATCCAGTTTTTCACAAGCACTATTCCGATTACAAACCTATCTGGGCTTATCCGCAGGTGAGATTGAGATCGCTATGATGGAAGCAAATCATGAAGCAACTCTCATAAAAAGTTCATATCAACTTGAAATTAAATCTTTTGAGGACAATGATACTCCTTCTCCTACATTTCACAGATATTAAAAATAGCATGTTGGAAATTCTATTTTTAAATCAGGGTACAAGCTTGGGTTTCTAAAGATCATTAAGTAGCAATTGGACAAAATAACGAATATGCTAATGAAATTTTAAAATATCATCCCTTAGTGAGATTTAAGGATGTTTCAAAGATGAAAAATGGACTTTTAAAGATCGCTATGAAACTCTTAATCAATGATAGGGGAAAATTCTTTACCTTAATTGTTGGCATAACATTCGCCGTTTTTCTTATGATGCAAATGACTTCCGTTTTTTCCGGAATCATGCAAAGAACTTCTGCAACCATTATTAATATAGGATCTTCTGTTTGGGTCATGGATCCTTCAGTCAATATTCAGACTGATAATATTCCTATGCCGAATTATGTTCTTGACGTAGTAAGGAGTATCAGCGGGGTAAAATATGCGGCACCGCTTTACTCGGGTCAAGGTCTTGTGAAGTTAGGCACAGGAACTTATCAGGCGGCTACAATTATTGGACTGGATGATTCTACATTGCTGGGTAGACCCAAACTGATCGATGGCAATATAAATGCTATTTTTAATAATGATGCATATATAGCCATTAAAGATACCGAATACTCGAAACTGGACAACCCTCAAATAGGTACAACTTTTGAAGTGAATGATCATAGGGCGATCATTATCGCATTAGGTAAAGCCCTGGTGAATGGACTATTTGGCACACCCACATTATACACTACCTATTCGCGTGCCATTTCCGACTTGCCTACAACCCGTTTTACCATTTCTTACATATTGGTGGAACCCAAATCCCCGCAAGATATTCCCTACATTCAGGAGCAAGTTGAAAAATTGGGGTACTCAGCAGTAACTCGCCAGGAATTTATAGACAAAAATAAAAATTATTATCTTTATAAAACAGGCTTAGGGACTAACCTGTTAATTATGACCCTCATCAGTTTCATTGTAGGTCTTTCCATAGCAGGACAAACATTCTACACATTTGTCCTGGAAAACCTTGAGGAGTATGGTGCTTTAAAAGCAATTGGGGCAAAGAAGAATGAACTGATTCAAATGATTTTTTTTCAATCAGGTATTATTGGATTCCTAGGGTACGGGTTTGGCGTTCTTTTATCTTCTGTTTTAATCGCCCTGGCAAAACTCAGGTTGTCTAACTATGCCTCGTTAGTCACTTATCCAAGTTTACTTTTTTCTTTTTTCATGGTCATTGTTATTATTGCTTTCTCAAGTTATTTGGGGATAAGAAAAGTGACGCGTATTGATCCCTTTGATATTTTCAGAGGATAAGTATGATTCTACAGGCTCTTAACTTAACCAAATGGTTTGCTACTGACAACAGTAAAACCTATGCTGTTAAAAATGTCAGTTTTGAACTTGATTTTGGGGAGATGCTCTACATCATTGGCCCATCAGGTTCAGGAAAAACAACCCTGTTGAGTATTATTTCAGGTATCCTTCGCCCTAATGAAGGATATGTGTTAGTCAAAGGAAAAAATATTTGGCAACTGGATGATGATGCATTAGCAGATTTCAGATTGTATTCCTTAGGCTTTGTCTTTCAAGATTTTCATTTATTCCCTAAATTAACGAGTCAAGAGAATGTTGCTATACCGTTAATTCTGAAGAGAACTTCCTGGGATACAGCACTTGAGAAAGCAAAAAATGCTCTGGACATTGTCGGACTAAGTCACCGCATTTCAGTACCACCCTATAAATTAAGTATAGGGGAACAACAACGCATAGCCATTGCCCGGGCAATAATTACAGAGCCAGAGTTACTTATTTTCGACGAGCCCACTGCCTCTTTAGATGGAGAAACCGGGAAACACATTATCACCTTTATCAAGGAAAATATTTTAAATGACAAGCGTGCAATTATTATTGTGACCCATGATAATAGAATTTTTGATTTCGCTACGCGAATCATCACTATGGAAGATGGCAGAATATCGGAAGGTTCTCAATGAAGACAAGAACGTTATTTATCATCGCTTGCCTGGGAATTTTAGCAGGTGTCGCAAGCGTTATCATTTATAACGAAAAAATAAAGCCCGAACATCCTCTAACTGTAAGTTATAACCCCTATGAGAAGGGAATTTATGCTACAGGAATAGTGGAAAGTCATCAGCCTACAGGCCAAAATGTGAATATTTACCCACAAGTCTCTGGGGAAATCACTGCTGTCTTTGCACGGGAGGGAGAACATCTTAAAAGAGGAGAACCGATCTTAAAGCTTGATGATTCAATTCAAAAGGAATTGGTTGCAAAGGATGCAGCTCAAATACGTTACCAACAAGCCAGCCTGATTAACCTGCGGCAACAATTAGAAAAAACCCGGAAATCTTATTTAATTGATACCAAATCAGTAAGTAAAAACGCTCTGGATAATGCAATTAATGCAGTTAGAATTCAAATAGAAAATGTGCAGATAGCAAAAAAACAATACGCGGCCGATTTGGCTCTTCTTGATAAATATACTGTTAGGGCCCCTATTGATGGAGTTATTCTCCGTGTAGGAGTAGCCGTCGGTGATTATGGATCTCCTTTGGGTCGCTTTGATACTTACACCCAAGCCATGTTGCCTGTAATTGAAATGGGTATCACCAAACCCTTTCTCGAAGTTCGCTGTTTTATCGATGAAATTCTGGTTCCTACTCTGCCAAGCTCTTCACATCTGGAAGCAACAATGTTCGTACGCGGCATATCCAATAGAGGAATTCCGCTCGAATTTATTAAAATACAACCGTATCTAATCCCGAACATTCAACTTTCAAATGAGAGGACGGAGCGAGTTGATGTAAGGGTTTTGCCTGTTATCTTCAAATTCACCAAGCCTGAGGATATTAATATTTTTCCGGGACAATTGGTTGACATTTATATTAAAGGAAAAAAATGAACAACATAAAATCATTCTTTTTCCTCTCATTTATCTTAATACTAAGCGGTTGCACTCTCTACCAAAAACCGAAAATTGCTCCTTTGGATGTACCAAAACACTTTAAAACCTCTGTCAAAACCACTGATAAAAGACTTCGAGACGAGTGGTGGAAGAATTTTCATGATGTGAAGTTGAATCAACTGGTGAGTTGGGCAATAAAAGAAAATATTAATTATCAAATTGCAATTAAAAACATTCAGATTTCACAAACCTATATTACCCAAGCAGCCTCTGCATTGTTACCCCAAGTGAATTTGAATTTTGATGCTACGCGAATCAAGCTATCACGGAATGCAATTAATACCTTCGGCACTGCAAATAATTTAGGTTCAACCAATGCATCTTTCCCTTTACGAAATTTTTCGAGTCCTTTTACTTCGATAGAAGGTTTTATTTCAGCCAGCTATGAGCTCGATGTATGGAATCAGATTCATAATAGCGTCAAGCAGGCTAAGGCCAATGCTGTAGTGAGTGCTGCCAATAGCGATGTAGTAAAACTGACTTTAATCAGTAATGTAGTGAATACTTATTTTCAGATTCTTGTTTTAAATACAAATTTAGTCAATTTACGCCAACAAATTTATTTTTCCACCCAGCTTTTAAAATTGACCAGGAGCCAATTTAAGGGGGGGCTTGTTGATGCACAATCTCTTGATGATGTAAAAACTCAAATTGAATCGATAAAAATCAATATAGCCAATCTTGAAAAACAAAAATCAATCCTTTCAAATACAATGGCTTATTTGCTTGGCCAATATCCAGAGCAGTTTCACTTCAAAATCGATAATGTGTTACCCAACAAGGACCTTATAGGATTAATACCAAAAGACATCCCTTCTGCCGTTCTTTGCAGACGCCCTGACATTCGTGAGGCCTTTTATCAAACTGTATCTTATGGTTATCTCCAAAAGCAAAATATAGCTAATTTTTTACCCTCATTTAATTTAACCGGTAATTATGGATTTTCTAGTCCCAATTTAAAAAACTTTCTCTCCAGCGGAAGTATTTTTTGGAATTACGGTACAAATGTCTTGCAACCCCTTTTTGATTTTGGTCTAAGAATGAGCGAGTACAAGCGATCCAAATATCAATTTGAAGCAGCTTTTTTAAATTACAAAAATACGGTAGTTCGTGCGATTGGCGAGGTAGATAATGCTTTATCTTCCTACCAAAAAGATTATATGGCGTTACAAGCTTACCGACATCAATCGTCTCTGCTCAAAGACAAGTTAAGAATTAGTAACGCACAATTCAAAAGCGGACTTTCCGATGAGGGAAGTTACTTAACTATAAGTCTTAGTGCACTCCAGACTGACTATAATCTTGCAAATCAACAATCTCTTGTTCTCCAGGACATTGTGCAAGTTTATAAAACTTTAGGCTTGGGTTTAAAACCAGGACTTCAACCCAACATTGATGGAAAGCATTATGCTAAAAAAAACACATAACTTACATCGCCAACCTATCTTTATTACTTTAATTGTTTGCATTTTCATTCTCGCATTTCCTGCATGCGCCGCCCATAAAGTGGTTAATTTGGAAGTCGGTTATAAAACGGTTCGCTTTAACAACAAACCCGCCAAAGCTATTGCAGTTAACAATCAAATCCCTGCGCCGACATTACATTTTAAAGAAGGGGATCAGGTTTCTATAAATGTATTTAATCGTCTTGATAAAGCAACCGCCATACATTGGCATGGAGTTTTGGTTCCTTGGCAGATGGATGGAGTGGAAGGTGTCTCTCAAACCGAAATACCACCGGGAGGTGTTTTTCATTATCAGTTTACTTTAAAACAATCTGGAACCTATTGGTACCATGCACACTCAGGTCTTGAAGAGCAACAGGGTCTATATGGGGCGTTTTTAATTGATCCCAAAACACCACCCCATTACACCTACACACGGGACTATGTAGTTGTTTTATCGGATTGGATTAACACCAAACCTGAACAGGTTTTAGCTAATCTTAAAAAATCCGGAGATTATTATGCCCCTCGCTTTCCTCTTCAACCATCCTTGATGAAATTTATTCATGATTATAAAAAAGGATCCAAGAAAGAACGCAAAGAGCTTTTAGATGATTATAAAAGCATGCAACAAATGCGTATGGGGATTTATGATATAAGCGATGTTGCATTTGATGCATTTTTAATGAACGGCCATTCTAAAAAAGCTCCCTGGACAGCTGCGGTCAAAGTAGGAGATATTGTACGGCTAAGATTTATTGATGCTGGAAGCAGTACCCTATTTCGTATCAAAATTCCTGGCTCTACAATGAAGGTAGTCCAGGCTGATGGAAATGACATCAAGCCCTATACCGTTAAGGAATTGGCAATTTCACCTGCGGAAACTTATGACGTTTTGGTGAACATTGGAAAAAATAAGCCCTACATAATTTATGCAGGCTCAAGAGATACGCTAGGTGCTGCTTATGGCGCTTTAAAAACCGACCCAGCCCAAAAAGTCAATTATGAGCGGGTCAAACCATTCCCTGAGCCCATTCCCGTTACCAGAGAGATGATGAACATCATGATGGGCGGCATGGTGCATGGCAACTTACCTGAAAACCACAATAAACAAGATAGTGCAAAGGCTAAAGCGCCAATAGGAATGCATTCTATGAAAATGGAGCATCAAATGCATATGGGTAACTCCATGAGCATGCACATGCCCACGGAACCAACGCGATTTAAAGATACCATAGCTTCTTCTAACGCCTCCTTTATGACTTCGCTGGAAACAAAATATCGTGATTTACAAGCAGCCGTTCCTACTAATAACCCAAATAAACCAGTGGAGGGAGTAATAAATTTGGAATTATTTGGATATATGGGACAGTTTATTTGGTTTATTAACGGTGTTCCTGGATATAAAGCCAAACCAATACCATTAAAACCAGGTAAACGGTATCGCTTTGTATTTACGAATACCTCAATGATGCATCATCCCATGCACATTCATGGTCATTGGTTTATTTTACGTACCGGTAAAGCCGCATTTGACCCTTTAAAGCACACCCTTGATATTCCGCCAGGAGCAACAGTAACTGCTGATGTTGATACTGATGCAAGCGGCCAATGGTTTTTCCATTGCCACATGCTTTATCATATGATGGCAGGGATGAACAGGATCTTCCAATATTCGACCATAATCGAAATAGCTGAAGGCAAAATCAAACCCGAAAATACGATAACAAATACTCCTTATTATAACCGCCCTATAATCCGAGTGGATGAAGCAATTAAACCAATTAACTACCATTTAGTGAAACATCCGATGGCTCATGGTGCAGGTTTGTGGTTAGCAACCTTTCTGGATTTAGGCGGGGATCCGATACACAATTCCCAAAGGGTTACCTACAAAGGTATGTATGGTCCTGATTATCATAAACTGCAATTATTTACAAATGATGCAGAAATTTATAAAGGAATCGTTGAAAATGCAGATATTGATATTTTTTACTGGCATTTAATTAGCCAATTCTGGGCTATCAAAGGTGGTGTGAACTATTTCAATCAACCTGCCAATCGACCTTATTGGCAAGCAGGTATCGGCCTTGAGGGGTTAATGCCCTTTTTTATTGATACCAATATTAGAACCTATTTTTATGGTGGAAGCGTCAAATTTGATGTAGAACTTTCGCGAGATACCCAAATTACCAATAATCTTTTAATTCGAACAGGTATTCGAAGTATTCTGGCAACTAAAACTGTAGTTAATGCTCAAATTGGCAGCGGGTTGAATCAAATGCGTTATGCAATAAGGCCTTATTATCGTTTGATTCCGGGGATTAATTTATTTGTTGAATATGAAAATGAATATGATTACGGCGCGTTTAAAAGACTTGAAGATGCAAGCACAGAAACGGATATCTCGAATACTGTTTCTTTAGGATTAACCTTTATTTTTTAAGCCCTGTTTCACAGGGAATTATAAGGGCGAGAAGTAAATTGTCATCGAGTATAACTCGTCAGGCCACTATTTACTCTCCACTACAAAATTAAGTTAAGTTACACTAGCCTGAATTAGGACTATGCATGCTAAAATTGCCTACCACACCAAGGATAATTGCACTCAAAAAAAAGGAAGAATTACTGTTTTTTTTAGGTAAGCTGAGCCTCTTTTTGATTATCACTTCTATTTTTATTCCTTTTTCTCCAAAATTGCCAGCTCCTGGGATAGATCCTTCATGGGCTCTTGGACTAAACCAGGCAGTTGCTCAAGGTTTGGCATTTGGAAAGGACATAATATTCACTCTTGGCCCCTATTCCTCCCTATACACAAAAGCTTATCATCCGGCTACAGATTCTCTAATGATGGCTGGATGTTTTTATTTAGCAATTTCCTATTGGTTTTGCCTTCTTTTTTTGATGAGAAAAACCCGGTGGCTCTGGTTCTTCATGCTTTGCATCCCCTTTTTAGGGATGATTTACGCCCGAGATTCCTTATTTTTTTCTTATCCATTACTTACGGGATTAATAAGCCACCAAATCATCTCGCATGATCGGATCCAACTCTCAAATTCATCCCTATTATCTTTAGTTTTTTTTATTTTTGCCCCTTTTGGTTTACTCGCGCTTATCAAGGGGTCAATGCTTATCCTTTGTCTTCTCGTACTTTTTTTGTGCTTTGTTTTTTTTATCATCAGTAATCAAAAAAAACTGGCCTTAATTTGCCTAATTTCTCCATCCGTATCCATCCTCCTATTTTGGTTAGCAGCAAAACAACCAGTTGCCTCTTTACCTGATTACCTCACAAGCACACTTTGGATAGCCTCCGGCTTTACAGAAGCCATGTCTACTGATGGGAGTATTAGCGAAATCCTTTTATATTTAATGAGTTGCTTATTACTCTTTCTGGTTATTTCTCAGGAGAAACAAACATCAGGTAAAGCTAAACTATTTTTGCTGGGAATTTATTTTGTATTCTTGTTTGTTTCTTTTAAAACAGGATTTACCCGTCATGTGGGCCATGCGTTCATACCAGGGACTTCAGTTTTGCTAGCCACACTGTTTTTAGCTTTTATTACCCAATTCTGGATTAGTGGTCCCCTCATCCTCATTTCATTAAGTAGTTGGTATTTTATTAATAGTCACTACACCAACATTTCAATAAGAAATAACTTTATATCTTCATATTCCTCGGCTTGGCATGGGTTAAAAAACAGAATCCAGGACCCTTCCTGGCTTGAAACGAACTTCATATTTACAATGAACTTCTTGCGTGAACAGGCAGACTTTCCTGTTTTGCAAGGAACAACTGATATTTATTCATACGATCAAACTTACTTGATTTCTTCTCAAAATATTTGGGCTCCACGTCCTGTTTTCCAAAGCTACTCTGTATTTAACCAGGGGTTAGCAGAGGAGAATACAAGACATCTCCAGGGAAAACATAAACCTGATAATATTATTTTTAAAGTAGAGCCTATAGATCAACGCCTGCCTTCTCTGGAAGACGGAGCAAGTTGGCCCTTACTGTTAACTCATTATCAACCTACTCGGCTTGCGAACAATTTTTTATTCCTCCAAAAAAGAGAAATTCCCATTTCATTGAACCAATCAAAATTAAAAAGCGAGACTCACTTTCTTGGTGAACGCGTTGAATTATTGGCAAAAAATAGACTTCTGTTTGCAGAAATTAACATGATACCCAATTTTTGGGGCAAACTGGCAACTCTGCTTTACAAACCACAGCAATTAAAAATTACCTTTACTCTAAACAATGGCGATATCAAACACTATCGGCTCGTCGCAAACATGGCAAAGTCCACATTTCTCGTTTCGCCCCTTATTGAAAACACAACAGAATTTACATTACTTTATAAAAAAACTTCCGAACTCAATGACAATGAAGTTAAATCTTTTGTAATTACGACAAATCACGAAAAAAATTGGAATTGGAATAATTCATATACCATCAACTTGAGGCAAATTGATTATTGAGAAGAGATTACACTAATGCCTTTTCCTCATTTTAAATATGAGATCTTGCTCTCCTGGAGAGAGCAGATTCACTGAACTAAAAACTCAAGATCATTATTTTTCTAATAAATAGCCCTCATCAAGCCAACCCTGCAACCCGGTTTCCAGAGAGTAAACAGCCAAATAGCCCATTTTTTGTAAGTTGTCTGCAACCAGAGCAGAACGAAAACCTCCACTGCAATAAACAATAATCTGTGTATTCAAATCAGATATTTTCTTCTCTATATCACGCTCAATAATTCCCTTACTCAAGTGAATTGCCGTTGGAATAAAACCTGATTCCCACTCATGAACTTCACGCACATCAATGACATACATAGGTTCTTGCCGATGAATTTTTTCCTTTAATATTTTTGGCGTTATTTCCTTAACTCGCTTTTTAGAATCGGTTACTAGCGCTAAAAATCCCTGTGAATGTTGTTTTTTCATTCAATACTCCCAATTATTTTAATGATCCTATTTCTCCATAATTCACACTTATTTTTCATCGGATGCTCATAAATTATCCTCCTGTTTAAATTTAACTTTTTATGGTATAATTATACACAATAAGACCGCGATGCAGTCCTAATGATTTAATTCACTCCGGAGTGTTAATATGAAATCCAAGTTTTTTACGGGTCAACTGTCTAAACATGCACATGGAGGTCAGGGTCGGAGGAATGAATTCCGCAAAAACCAATTTACACGCAAGGTTTTAGACTTTGTTGAACATAAGTGGCATGAAGGAGCCAACCCTTCGATTCCAAAATATTTTCAATCTCTTAAAATAATTACCTCCACCCGTTTTGATATCTTTCCTAATATCGCATCAGGCATAGAAAATAAGGGCAAGGGACGTTCAATTTATAGAGGAATGAGCCTTACCGAATTAATAGATGTATTACGTAACACAAAATTTTTATGCCCCCCCAAACAAAAACAAGATCATTACGATATTGCTGAACATGTCATAGCGAACAATTCATCAAGATATCTTGGCTTTACCCCGGAATTATTGGTCGGGACCACCTATGCAAGTATGAGTAGTATCATACCCAGCAATGGAGCAATCATAGATACCAATGTACCACCTTTTTTTATTAATCCCAAAGAACTAGTTGGAACACATCCTGAATTATTCGAGCGTTACGCTAAACGCAAAGAACGTGACGACATTGCAGTTGAAAGCAGATCCGGTTTTACAGGGATTGACAATGTCATGGAAATTGCTGCACGAAATTCAGAAATTACCATGATTAGGAATTTTGGTAAAACCTATGTCGGTTTAGGGATGCAAGATATAAAAACCATTCATTTATTAACCGTTCCTGGACAAATATTATGGAAATGGACCAGTATAAAAACTCCTTTGCATGAAATAAGTTTTGAAAATCCGGAATATAAACCCAGAGTATGCGCTATTAAAACGGGCTTTGTAGCACATGATAATTATCTTGCAGAGGAATTTGAACTTGTTAATAGACGAAATATTGATATGGGACTCATTCCTCCTGAGGGTCGGGTAATTACTTTACGTGAAGCCAAAAAAATAGCCCGATCAGGCTTGTTGGATGCACTTAATGATGCGTTTGAATGTGATGAAACTTATGTTTTTTCACATGTCCCAAGCTCCATTCCCGTAAACGATATAGAAGGAATCATTGAATATATCAGGGAAACTATTGAAGCACTACCCAATGTAAAACCGGTAAATGAAGGACCTCTGATCGAAGAGATTACAGATGAAGAGCCTCAGCAAAAATCAGACACTGGGCCTGTTATAGAGGAAATTACGGAGGAAGAGCCCAAAGGCCCCAAAACCATGTAAAGGGGTTGAGTAAACACTTTTCTTGTTGTCGATACATTGGGGAGAGATTTCATAAGCACCGCGAGAAATCACTCCCTAACCTTTTTTTCTCTTAATCAATTTTTTTAACTCGGGCCAAAAAGCAATAATTACTATGACCAGAGTAAACAAGATGACCGCTATGACCATTTGAATTATAGGGAATTTCAATTCATCGCGTGCAATAAACCAGCCTGCAATGGATCCGGAAATTACTAAAAGTAATCTTAAGAGCAACTGAAACATAAATAATACTCCGATTAATTTATGTGTTTAACACTAAATTCAATGTATGTTGGGCAATCATATACTCTTCATTAGTAGGAATAACCCCCACAAAAACCTTACTTTGCACCTGACTGATCACAGCCGCATTTCGAAGGTTTGCACTTTCATCCAGTATGACTCCTAGCCAGGCCAAACGTTCACATATGTTTTTTCTAACAGGTGCCGAATGCTCACCTATTCCTGCAGTAAAAATAATTGCATCACAGCCTTGTAAACTACTGGCTAATGCGCACAGTTCTCGTGCTGCTCGATAACAAAATAAATCAATAGCTTCAAGTGCATGGGTTTCTTTACTGGCTTGTAATTCACGCATGTCGCTGCTTATTCCCGAAACACCCAAAAGGCCAGAATTTTTATATAAAAGAGTGTTTAGCTCTTCTATAGATAACTTTTTTTCCTGAAGTAAATACAGAAGGACGCCAGGATCAATCACTCCACACCGTGTTCCCATCATTAAACCATCCAAGGCTGTGAAGCCCATAGAAGTCGTAACACTTTTACCGTGTTCCATGGCACACATACTCGCACCATTCCCCAAGTGAGCAACAATTACTTTTTTATATTTAATTTGTTCCGGTAATACGGAAGCAATGTATTCGTAAGAGATGCCATGGAATCCATAGCGGATAATCCCCTCTTCACTCAATGCCCTAGGTATCGCAAAGAGGGTAGCCAATTTATTTTGGGTTCGATGGAAAGATGTGTCAAAACAAGCTACTTGCAACAGTTCAGGGTAAAGTTTCAAAATGCTTTCGATAATGGCAACATTATGAGGCTGATGAAGTGGCGCCAAAGGATTTAGAGATGAAAGTTTTGCAATGGAATCCCGAGTGATTAAAATAGGAAGTTCGAAAAAACGGCCTCCATGAACTACCCGATGTCCGACTCCTTTTAAAATATAACGAGAGGGTAAATGTTGAATCCAGTCAAATAAATAATTTAACGCCGCATCATACCCTGTTGATGGAATAGATTTCTTAACTATTTGTTTTTGCTGGGCATTGGAGACGGTTATTTGCGGGTTATCAAAAATACTCTCTATTTCCCCATGATAAATTAGAGTTAAAGAAGAAATAAAAAGACTAAACTTAATGCTGGATGAGCCTGCATTAATTACCAGAAGGACTTCATTGGCGTGGTTTGATTTCATTTTTGTCTTCGCGCATACAATAAAGCCATAACACAGGATGCTTTTCGTGAAAGTTCATCGCTTCCTCGACTGGTCAGAATAATAGGAACATGAGCCCCCAGAACCATTCCTGCAGCTTCTATACCTGATAAATAGGTCATTTGCTTGTAAAGCATATTCCCGGATTCAACATCAGGGACTACCAAGATGTCTGCATTACCGGCAACAGGGGAAAAAATGCCTTTTTCACGTGCTGATTCCATGGAAATGGCATTATCAAATGCTAAAGGACCATCTAAAACACCGCCAGTAATCTGACCACGTTCAGCCATTTTGCAAAGCGCCGTAGCGTCCAATGTGGAGGGAATTTTTTCATTTACAGTTTCTACGGCTGAAAGAATAGCAACATTTGGTGTTCCTAATTCCAATGCATGGAATAGATCAATTGCATTTTGCACAATGTCGCACTTCTCTCTTAGGGTAGGAAAAAGATTAATTGCTGCATCAGTTAAAAAAATCGGTTTGGGATAATTAGGCACATCCAGAGAGAACACATGGCTCATACGACGTCCGGTCCGTAAGCCATTTTCTTTGGCAACAATGGGTTTCATCAATTCTTCGGTGTGAATTTTTCCCTTCATTATTGCTTCAACTTTCTTTGTCGCAGCCAGTTTAACTGCTATATCAGCTGCTTCATTGCTATGTTCGGTAGCAATCAGTTCATATGCTGAAATATCAATATTTGCTTCTTTTGCAGCCTGAGAAATTTTTTGTTTTGGTCCAACAAGAACTGGAGTAATTAATCCCTCTTGGGCAGAAGATATTGCCCCCTTAAGTGAGAGGATATCTACTGGGTGGACGACAGCTGTTTTGAGAGGTTTTAATGAATTTTTAGCTTTTATTAAGCGGTGATACCAATGCTCTTGTTTGGGTTTGAGTTCTACCGTGGGCAATTCCACACGTTCTCTTTTGATTTTGGTAGTCGGTGCTATAACGGTTGCAAGCCCTCGAATCACTACTGTCCCATATTGATTCACACATCTACAATCAAGCTCAACGATGTGTTTTTCAGGGAGTTTATTGATTATTTCAAGGGTAACAGTAACTGTATCACCTAATGCAACAGGATGTTCAAATTTTAACGTCTGATCTAAATAAATAGTTCCAGGCCCAGGCAACTCGGTTCCCAGAACAGTAGACAAAAGAGAAGCCCCCCACATCCCATGGGCGATTATTTTATGAAACATATCATTTTTGGCATATTCTGCATCAACGTGTGCAGGATTTACATCTCCAGACATGACTGCAAAGAGATTAATATCTTCCTGGGTTAGTGTGCGTGTGAGACTGGCCGATTCGCCAATTATTAATTCATCAAAGACGTGATTTTCTATATAAGTCATTTATATGCCT